>NZ_JAIGNI010000140.1 GCF_026130175.1 Lyngbya sp. CCAP 1446/10
CGGCTTTTAACAATCAGCAAAAATTATATTTCTTCCAAACAATATGAGCAAAATTTATCTGATCAAGGTGAACGCAAATTCACTCATCTTTCTAAATGCCGTTTTCTGACTTTTTCAGCAAGCCCTACTTAAGGCTGAAAGATTGGTGGCGTTGCTGAGTTAGAGTATGAATAGGAGGAATAATTTATTCAATGCCGGCGAATGTAAATTAACCCAGATCCGTAATAACGGCCCGAAAAAAGGAAAACAGAACCACATTTGTGTCCAATTTGGTCGTCAATTCATCAATGAGTATGAGCAAAGGCGAGGTTAAGCGCGAGAGCATCAAACGTGATTGCCTAAAAATTTATGTCAATGGTATGGCGAAAGCGGGCGATAGAACGAGTTAAGGGAGTTGATCATACCACGATAATAAATTGGGTAAAACAACTCGGAAAACTGTTGTCAGATGGTAAGGATTCAGGTCTCAATTATAGGAATTAAAGAAGGGGTCTGCACAGCCGAGTCAACCATTGCTTTTATAGCTTGGTCAAAAAACTCAATGACAGAACGTCCTTGATGGCGACAAGTTTGTATAACCGTCAATGGTAGTGATAAATATGTAGTGATTAGATATTCATTGGCTCAAAACATAGTTGTAATGATGGATA
>NZ_JAIGNI010000141.1 GCF_026130175.1 Lyngbya sp. CCAP 1446/10
AGCCACTTCAACCACTGAAAACCCAGGACTCTTACAGCTATTGGATATATATGCTGCGGGTTTTGAACTCCAGTGAGGTCAGGGTTTTGGTAATACGCCCTGCCTTGGGGGGGGTTGCTTTTTTAGGTTCTGTTTCATCGTAGGAACTCCCCATTAACGCCAGTGTCATCCCGTATCGGAGGTCTGTTTGCGTCCTGTTCCCAGCTTCGACCTCCCGAATTCCGAGTCGGGTCATCGTGGGCAGATAGGGAGTCACGTCTGAGTCTGACGGGTGAGACTTGCACTCACATCATGTCTGGAGTTCAGCTAGACTTGGGAGTCTTGGCTGGCAGAGTTATTTACGGACTTGACCGTGATTCATCTGCAACGAATCGCACACATCCTCCCCACTGATGAATCAGGGGGATTCCAATCTACCCAAACAAAGAAAGTTGTTTAGGGAATTGGTGGGTTGACGCTTCGCTGGAAGATGCCACATTAGATGCGGTCTTACTCCGTCCTCCACGTCCGTTTTTAGTCTCGGACAATCCACCCGCGACTTTTATAATTAAAGTCAGTGAAGGAGTCGCCTCCTCCACTGCTCTCCAAAACGGAACGTGATCGTTT
>NZ_JAIGNI010000142.1 GCF_026130175.1 Lyngbya sp. CCAP 1446/10
GTAAACTAAAGTAAATTATTTGATACTGAAGGTGGTTAGATCGCATTCGGTGTGGTAGCGATCTCGCGGCGCAACCCACTAATCATCCAAAATCAACCCAGGCACAAAAATATGGAAATTATGCAACAATCGGAAAAAATCATTGCTGAAAGATATCGCATTATCGGTAAATTAGGACAGGGTGGAGTTGGAATCACCTATGCTGCTGTAGATTTAAAAAGAAATCAAAAAGTTGCACTCAAAGCTTTATCCCTGCGTCTGACAACTGAATGGAAGAAAATCGAGTTATTTGAACGAGAAGCAAAAACTTTATCGGGATTGAATCATCCGGGAATTCCTCGCTACATTGACTACTTTCAAGTGGATACTTCCCAAGATCGTTGTTTTTATATCGCCCAACAACTCGCACCGGGAAAATCTCTCGCACAGTTGATAGAAAATGGCTGGAAACCCAATGAAGCTCAAGTTCGTCATATCGCCTATCAATTGCTAGAAATTCTAGCTTATCTGCAATCGCTGTTACCTGCTGCGATCCACCGAGATATTAAACCTCAAAATATTATTATCCAAAAAAATGGGCGAGTCTTTC
>NZ_JAIGNI010000143.1 GCF_026130175.1 Lyngbya sp. CCAP 1446/10
TTTGGCTCATCAATTGCGGGACTGTCAATATGCGATTGATGCTGGAGACAGGATTTTCGCCCCAGCGATGAAGAGGTTATTATTAAGAGCTTTTATCATCCATCGACGACGAGAAAGAATCGACGATACTAGACTCAATCGATATCAAAAAAATTTACAGGAAAGATTAACTAGAATTTTGAATTTAGCGCCACATCATCTGGATGGTATCCGGTTACGAAAACGCTATGGTGGGCTAATTGACAATTTATTTCTATTTCTGGAAGATGCGGGGATTCCACCCACGAATAATTCGAGCGAACAGGCGATTCGGATGAGTGTAATATTTCGCCGTGTGACTAATGGCTTCCGTTCGGAATGGGGCAGAGATTTGTTTGCTGCCGTTCGTTCGGTTGTCAATACTGGCAAACCTCAGGGTTTAACTGCTTATCAATCTATTCAACAAGCTCTCTCTATTGATGGCTCCCTTTTTTTCCCTAGTTGAGCAATTACTTATTAGACCTCTTGCAAAATAATTTTATGATATAATGGAAAGTTTTGCTTTACTGGATTGAATCCAAAGTCTTAACTTATTTTTACTCTTGCCTTGCTAGAAACAGGATAAAATACTAGAAACTTATA
>NZ_JAIGNI010000144.1 GCF_026130175.1 Lyngbya sp. CCAP 1446/10
ATCATGGGCGACATAAGAAGAACCAAGTAGGTATAATATTTGACATCAATACCGAAACATGAACCTATTCATATTCACTCATTTATTTATTATACACCGCTGAGGTTATTAAATTTTCATTCCTAAGGGCGATCGCCATAGATCAAGCCAGAAAACTCGCCGATTTTTTCGGAGTTGATATTAGTTTGCTTCTGGAAGTGCGATCGCACCCTGTCTAACCGCAAAAGTAAGCGAAAAAGCCCGCAAGTTGTTCCGTTTATGCTGTAACCATTTCGGGTTTGCGATCGGGTGATGCTGGCTCAAAGTACAACACCATGATTTGCTCTCTTTGCAGCCCGACAGACTCATAAGTACATCCGTTGCGATCGCTAAATTCAACCTCAAACGCCGCACCATCAGTCAACAGTTCAACCACAGTGCCTACTTGTCCGCGCCACAGGTTGTATTCAGGAATGTCAACATTCAAGGCAATGACATCTAGTAATTTAATGTATCCGCTCAATAAGTTGCGGTAAATCTTAATTTTTCGACAGTGTATAACTTATTTGATTCTACAAATATCTTAATTCAGCCACAAAAATCACGCATTTACTGCTTGACCGCTAAATTTTGA
>NZ_JAIGNI010000145.1 GCF_026130175.1 Lyngbya sp. CCAP 1446/10
CGCATTGCACGCAAATGTGGTTCTGTTTTCCTTTTTTCTTGCCATTTTTACGGATATGGGTTGATTTACATTCGCTTGCGTTGCATAAATTATTCCTCCTATTCATACTCTAACTCAGCAACGCCACTGTGTTTGTTGGTCTATACCCTAGCACAAAGAAAGCTCAGACAAGAATTGGAATCATCAGGAGTTTGGGTCAAGAATCAGGTGAAGAAATTAACAAATAAACCGACCATGCGCTGGATATTTCAGGTATTTCAGGCAGTACATTTGATCACGGTCAATGGACACAAGCAAGTGAGCAATTTAACGGTAGAACATCGAAAAATTCTCTCTTGTTTAGGGACAGTCTGTCGTCAATATTATCTGATTATTTAATCAGGAGGATTTGACGTATTCAAATTGAGATACTTGTTGAGAAAAATAAATTGTTAGCCAATATAATTATTATATTGGTCGAAAAACCGATGGATTTATTGGAGTGTATTGTCTAATAACTTGAGCAAGTTATTATTACGAAAAAAAGCTGGGATTCAACTTGAGATATTGTCTACTAATTTTCACAAAAAGTTGACACTAAAGTTAAAAAAGTTAGACTAAAAAAGTTTGATGGCTGTGATTTTTCAAAAATACCAGTAACATGAATCACATCTGCGGAATGTGGGTTTTAAGTCGTCTAGAATGTGAGCTTCCGCCTTCAAGCCATCTTGTGCCTGCTCAAAAGTCAAGGGAGGGGACGGTGGCTGCTTGAGGCGTTTAACCACGCGCAAATCCTTCTTAAGTTTCTCCTATCTTTAGCGAAATAAATATGACAATAATTAGTATCTTTCAGGTGTTCCGTGATTTCGTAGTCCCCAAAAATTGTTTGTCCGAGCATAATATCGGTGGTGAGCTAAAAGGGATGTGCTTGCCCGTTTTTCATCCTAATCGTACCACAAAAAACAAAGCCCCCGTCTGAATATCAGCGGGGGGCTTTATTTAATTAAAATTAACCAGGCATCGAGCTATTTTCTCAGGCAGTGACCCGCCAAATATCTTCGCCACCG
>NZ_JAIGNI010000146.1 GCF_026130175.1 Lyngbya sp. CCAP 1446/10
AATCACAAAACTTGATTGTGTGAGTTATAAAATTATCCTATGTATTCAATTACTGTAATTAAATTTCACTACATATTTATTACTACCCCTGTTTCTAGCAAGGCAAGAGTAAAAATAAGTTAAGACTTTGGATTCAATCCAGTAAAGCAAAACTTTCCATTATATCATAAAATTATTTTGCAAGAGGTCTACTTAACATTAAGTGATGTCGGATTTCTGAGCGACCGTGATTGTTTTCTTGTTTGGGGGAATAAACGTATCCGCTCAATAAGTTGCGGTAAGCATTAATTTTTCGGAATTGTAGAATTTTAATTTAATTGTACAAATATCTTAATTCAGATACAAAAATCTCGCATTTGCTGGCTGCTAAATCTTGATTAAAATAATGTATTATCAATCATGAAGTCAAGGATATTACAGTCTTTTTGGAACAGTCACAATTAACAGTGGGGTGACACTTAATAAAGGAATCAAGTTCCGATAATTCAAAGCAGTTATCTTTTTTTAAACTTCT
>NZ_JAIGNI010000014.1 GCF_026130175.1 Lyngbya sp. CCAP 1446/10
TCTCGACGCAAAAAGTCTTCAAGATTGGCTATTTAACCTTCTCTCTCTTGAGTTTTTGAGCAACAGCTTGCCGGATCTTCCAAGGCAGCTACTTTTAGATGCGATCGTTTTTTAGTCTAAACTCCAGTTACTCAACGCTTCCCTTACCATCATTTCACGCTCATGCCAGTGATCGCCATCCAGAACTTGGAAAGCACAGAACATTGGCTCTAGGAAAACCGGCGATAAAAACTAACACCTCCAGCCACCGCCCCCTGGTTTTTTGAGTTTGTGACTCCAGGGCTGACCGTCGCGGACTCGAAAACTTGAGAAGCCACCGCCACACAACCACTGTTAAGCTTGCTAAATTGGGAGTAGTTTAAAAAATCAACCTTATGAATTTCATCACTTTCTTGCAAAATATCAACAGCAACATCTTCAGCAGCATCGCTATTTTATTGAATTTGGTGCTGTTCGTTCAAATGATGGACGCCTGTTGCCGGGGAATTCGTCGGGGCTGGACGATCGGTGAAGCAACCACTGGCAAAATAACCGAACTCGGTTTTTACACAGCCATGCTGTTTGGTGCGTGGCAGTGGTGGCCGCACAAGTTGGTTTTGTTAACTATATTTCCTCAATGCGCGTTTGTGGTGTTTGCTGGGGGATTGGTCGGCTGTACGGTCAAGTGGGGTGTCGATCGAACGTTTTGGCGTAGCTGATAATTTAAGGATACTGCTTCACTTGCGATCGCCTCACACCGAATCGTCCATCCATCCGCACTCCGAACAATCCCAATGCACCGGGGTATTTCGTACTTGGGGAACGGATGCGAGCACTGGGGACACCGGCCGGTAAACAAAGGGTGCGCGTCCAGTAGTTCTAATTGTTCCGCTGCCGTCCACCGCAGCCTCGGTTGCGGGATGAGTTCGCCGTTGTAGTAACTCACCCCTTCTGGTTCCCACAGTTCATCGGGTGCCGTGTTCGGATCTTCACGGAAGTCCAAGCAAGTGTCGGCTGTCGGGCCCGTGGGATGGACGGCACAGATTAAGTGGGGGTTGCGGGCATAGAGGAGACAGCGATCGCACTGGGGAAGTTTGGGCATGGCGCAGCGGTTGGGTGTTGGGGGTTGGTTGAGTTTGGCTCAAAATCTGAGATGGAGGACGATCGCTGGCGTTGTGTAGCTCAGACTCCTATTAGTTTTTTTGCTCCTTCAATATAGAAAAGTCTGAGACGTTCGTTAAAAGCAGTTAAGTCAGGTTCGCCATGTAAAGGAGTTCTTAAAAGTTCCACTTTTTCTCCATTTACTTCTGCCAACAAAACAAGTTCATTACCTGTTGCATATCCTCTAAATTTAGGAAAAAAACTATCTGGTAAAAATCCGTTGGTGATCCCGTGGTTTTCTGAGAAACTTAGCTGAGTCCAATCAATGTCAATCCTATCGAAATCACGGCTTTTTAAGTATACTTTAGTGTGAACTGTACCAAAGCCTTTTCCAAGTTCGCCTGCAACAGTTCGACTCATGTTATAAAGTTCCCGATTAAGCTGTTTGGCAAGTTCTTTAAAAGACTGGCGTTGGGCATAATCAGATGAAGTTGATACTTTATTTTGGATTTGAGCAATATATTGTTCGGCATTGTGAATGTTCTGATTTGTGTCAAGGCAAGCTATCAAGGCTTGTTGTAGCTCAGGTATAGATTGCCAGCGGTAGTCGATATGAGTTGCAAAAGCTCGGTCAAAGATTCCCTTCACTTTAGCCAGCAAATCGTTAGGGTGTTTCGACAAAGCCCTTTGACTTTCCGGTCTTTGATGAGGCATTCTTCCTTCGTGGTCGAGCAAAGTGACAGGATGCGAGCCGGCGATGGTAAAAAATAATATCCCGCAGCATTGCGTAATATCAGCCCTGGGGTCACGCTGCATACTGCTATTTACCTGAAGTTCGGGAAGTGCTAAAAATCTGTTTCCCAGTTGCTGCCCAGCGGGGGTCAAAATAGTTTTGTCAGCATCAGATTCATTAAATGATATGCCAAAATCTATCACAACTGGCTCGCTAAGGTCATCGTTGCGGATGATAATGTTATCCGGCTTGATATCTCGGTGGACTATGCCAGCATTGTGACAGTATTGTACAGTCTTTAGAAGTTTCAGAACAAGATTAACAGCATCCGCAATCTCCACAGGTTGAGCGGAGTCTAGGAATTGTGAAAGTGTTTTTCCTTCAATGAACTCACCAACCATATAAAGCGGAACATCAAGACAATCAAATTGCTCGAAATTCGATTCAATCAAGCGCGGAATGCCTGGGGAATCGAGGGTTCTCAACGCAGCAACCTCTCTGTACATTCTCCTACGTCTTTCAGGAGCTTTCTGATTTTTGAGTATTTTTAAGACAAAACTCTGAGACAAAGTTGCAGAATCTTTAGGTTTGACAAGAAAAGTATCTCCCTGCCCGCCACCCCCAATAGACCTGACAATTTCCCATTTTTCATCCCAAGGTTTGTTTTTCTGTTTGACCACATTCTTTATCCTTCTTTCCAAACTTGGGTTGCTTATCTGTTTCTGATACCCGCAGTACGCTCGTTCCCTCAGAGCAAGCCAGTCGGCATCAAGCACGAGAGAGCTAAATATAGGGGTAATCAAACAGCTTTAGCAGGACAATCTCTAGGTAGCGCAGACCGAGACTCCATGCTTCCGTTCCGATTTCTTGCGAAGATCCGCATCCTTTATTATGGTGATTTTTCGGGTTGTAATGAACGATGGCGTTCCGTATTTCAGTAATCGCCTGCGGGCCATCTACCCAATTTAGTTGATTCGCTAACTTAGTCAAATTAATTAAGTCAGTGGGTAGTTTTAAGTCTATCCCCAAAGATGACAGCAAGAGTCTCACTTGATCGGCGGCTGGGAGCTTTTGAAACCCATTTTGACTGAGGCTGCGTTTATCTTGTACCAATAAGACCCATGCCAGTCGTTCTAATGCTGTTTGCTGTAAAACAATCGCACCATTTACTCCTCCAGCTTGCTTTTTACTCTCCACATACCAGTGAATAGAGTCTTGCACCAACTCCCGCCAGTTTTTATCCTGCCATCGGCGCATAAAACCGGGAAAGGCTTCAACTAGCTCGGTTGAATCTGTATCAAACCACGTATCAGTGTTTTGCCACGAGTCAGCCCGACAAGCTGACCATTCCTCAAAAACCTGCGTCCCTTCGGCATCAAAACCAGCAATCAGCATGGGAGCCAGCCACAGTCCTCTGGCAAATGAAAGGTAATAGGAAAATGCTTCTAACAGGTCGCGAGCATCGTTCATTGAGAAGGGGGTTCGATCTAACCGCTCCAGTTGACAGATATGGGTTAGACTATAGCCACCTTGAGACTGAAGCAACTCGTAAATATCCCAACTGTCGGGAAGAGTTGCTAATACTATCCGCCAATCTCCAGTCTTAAAGGCCAACTGCCCGTCAAACCTCCATTGCAACCAACCTTTTCGTTCTTCTTCTTCATCTTCATCTTCTTCATTCATTCCCAATGTGTTGAAAATGTTGAAGAACAGAAAGTTAGGTAAGTGAAACACTAAGAATGTTAATTCCTGACCCTTGCTTTTTACAATTGTTTCGCAAGAATAGCCTGATATTACAGACCTATTGTCTCCAGAATATATTGTCCTTTGTGAAATGCGAACTTTTACGCTGCTGCCAATCTCTGTCAGTATTAGGGTAATATCATTCCCATCAATCCGCGTCTCGGTGAAATGAATAAACTCAAACTTAACGCATGGAGATGGGAACCACCCAAAGGTTGCGGTTGCTTGACCTTCAATGACCTGTTCATCTTTAATCAACTCAGCAAAACCTTGGTACAGTTGTATCGGCTGATTGGGATAGTGCCCTAAATAAAGTGTGGGCTGAGGGAGATGATTGCTCGAAACCGAATTAGCAGAACTCATATAGATTTTTTCGGGAGTTTGATTTCAGTGTACTACACAATGTACGACAAACTCTAATTTGATACAACAAAATCAGTTAATCCCTTTGGGAAAGTACAAATCATCCCCCGGAAGCCGTCGCTCGATAACTTCTTGTCGATTCTCAAACAACACTGACTGATAGGTCTGAGTAAAGCGCAGATTATACTCAACCTGAGTGCAATGGCACTGAAAAAGACTTAATCACGTTCGCAGTTTAGCTTTCAAGACAGAGCGAGGTTCCTGCATTCGAGGATACGGTTTCGGTCTGCGTTTCAAAACTCGCTTGTTCAGAACGGTCGGGTCGAATCGTGAGTAAATTAGTTGCCACCTGTTCCAAAAGTAATTGACGCCATTGTCGCTGTTGACATTTTCCTGTAGTTGCCAACAGCGTCAATAACAGATTAAACTGCTGCCTGGTTGATTGGAATGAGAGTTGAAAAACTGTATTTTTTGACGAAGATACAGCCTGCCACATAATGGTACGCAACAAAGTGTAAGCTAATAAATGTGTCCAGATTTCTTTTCTCACCATCACCGGAGTTTTAGCTGTTAACATCTCCATTTTCAGCGTTGTTTTGACATAGCGTAAATTTACTTCTGCTGCCGACCAACGAAGTCCATATAAAGAAGTCAACCTTTCAACAGTATACCGTTTGGCATCCACCAATGTGGTCACTATAATAATACGCTCAGCTCGGAAGCCTCGGCGTTTAATTCGCAGGCATACTTCTCGGACGATGAAACTAGAAGGTAATGCCTCGAATTCCTCAATAGTCATATGGTTGGGACACTGCCGGGGCTTATTCCAGACGACTTTATGGTCGCCAATTCCCAACTTCTTTCCCCGTCTAAAGTCAGTTTTACGGAGATGATTTTTCCGAAAAACAGCATCGGCGCCTCGCTCTTTTACGCTTGACTAAATCGACATAATTACCATAAGCTTGATCCGCCAATATCACATCGTCGGGGACTAAATTTGCATAAATTAAACGGCTCATCACAATCTCACTGCTTGCCAAGGATGCTATGCCAGCAGATACCACAGCCCCTGTCACCAATGAAAAGAGTACCACCATTTTAGCGATGGGAAACCCACACCCTGGTTTTTGATTGCTGTGTTGCGGATACTCGGCTTGATTTTCAGGAGTATCGCTCATCAACACTGTTGTTCCATCTAGTACCCGCACTCGTCGTCCACACCATTGTTGTTCTATGGGAACTTGCGCTTCTAAAGCAAGAGCGACTATGGGTACTAACTGTTGAACGAGTTTTTCTGGTAATCGCTTACGAGCTTTACTGTATGCCCCGGTGTCAGAAGAAGGAGGCTTGAGTCCGGCCGCACTTAGCCATGTACTCATCCGCTTCACGGCTTGACTCAAGCTTTTGTCGGGATCGAGTACCTGGGATACCATCGCCCACAAGGTGACTATCGGTGTGTAGATGCTTTGGTAGTAGGTGATTTTCTGATTCGCTAGAAGCGAATGGACTAGCTCATCTGGCAGTAGCTTCTCCCAAGGTGAGGCAACGCTCTGCAAAAATTGTTGTTTGAGAATGCACGCACGATTTGGCATAATGGAGAGAGATATTTTGGTTTGTAAGGCAATGATCTATATATATATTGCCTTACAGATTTTTTTTTGCTCACTTTTTCAGTGCCATTGAACCTGAGTGCGCTTGATTTCAAATGCCACATCAGCCCGCCGTTCTATGGATTCTGCCATGCTAGCTTGGACTAAAGCTTGGGCTTTCTGATTGCCTTTGTTTGCTTGATTGAGCCAGTATGCCGTAGCTAATACAATGGGAATAGGCTTGATTAATTGAGCGTCACCTTCTACGGGAATGCTTTCAGCTTGGGTAAAGTTATAGCCGCTAAAAGGCAGAGCTAATGGTGATTTGCCATTGATAAAGCGGGTCAGCGATTGTTTTTGCTTGTCCACAGCACCCATAACGCCAATCGCATCGACTTTATAGCCGCCATCGGGGAGCTGGTAAACAACCAGCGGAATTACACCTAAAAGGATGGTGGCAGAAATAGCTTTAACTGTCATCTGTTAGTTCAAATAAATTGTAATTGCTAGAGATTAGCCCCTGTTTGACTAATTAATCAATAATACTTGTGAGCAAAGAATTTAGTTTGCGGACTACCGAACCTAGTTAGTTCGGTTTACTGCACTATGACGTTGCATAGCTCAAGCGATTGCCCGTCCGTTCGCCTGATGTTTCAAAAACTCTGCCTCGCCTCTCGTCGCGTAGGATGCTACAGTTTTGGCGATCGTACAAAAAAATTTGCCTCCGTTGAAGGTAATAGTGGAAAGCACTTTACAGGAATTGGGAAACATGAGTTCAGCAACCGGTTTTGAGCGATACCTGGAAAATATTCATGACAGCGATCGCTCTTTGAATCCATCCATGCCTTCCAACCGTAAAAAACTTATTCTATCTGAGCGTCCACCAGCAACAATGGTCACTCCATCAGGAGAAATAGCACAAGCGTTTACCTCTCCCTCACAGTCAAAGGTTGTAAGATCCTCACCACTATTTAAATCCCAAACTTTTATGGTTTTATCCCATGAACCCGAAACGACAAATCGCCCATCCGGTGTAATCGCGACTGTCTTCACCCAATAGTAGTGACCAATCAAAGTATTCAGTTCTGTTCCATTATTGATATCCCAGACCTTAAGAGTATTGTCATTAGATGCTGAAACTGCTAATTTTCCGTCTGGAGTAATGGCTACTGCATTTACTAAATCAGTATGTCCAGTAAGAGTATGCAGTTCTGTTCCACTATTGATATCCCATACCTTGAGGGTTTTATTTCGTAAAGCTGAAATAGCGAGTCGTCCATCAGGAGTAATGACAACTGCTGATGCAGACTGTTCATTTATCACACGAAGTTCTGTTCCACTATCAAAATCCCAGACTCTAAGACTTTTGTTGGGAGATTCAGAAATAATCTGTTGACCATTAGGAGTAATAGCAAGTACCTCTCCGAAATAGTATCCAGTTATAGTACGAAGTTCATTCCCACTATGTAAATCCCATATTCTAATAGTGCGATCGTCAGAAGCGGAAATAACGTGTTTGCAATCAGGAGTAATCACCACTCCATTTACATGGTCTTTATGTCCAGTTAAAGTACGTATTTCAGTTCCAGTTGCTAAATCCCATATTTTGAGAGTACGGTCTTCGGAACTGGAAACAGTAAGTCGTCCATCGGAACTAATGACGACTCTATTTATCCAGTCTTCATGCCCGATTTTACCAATATCTTCTGCTGATAAATCCCAGACTCTAAGGGTATTATCTGAGGAAGCAGAAACCGCCCATTTTCCATCATGGGTAATAGCAATTGCATTCACAATTAAGCTATGTCCAGAAAGAATTCGGAGTTCTTGCCTTGTTTGCAAATCGTAAACTTTAATAGGACTGGCATTTGAACCACAAATAGCTAGTTTTCCATCTGGAGTAATAGCTACTGAGTGGAAACGATAAGCCTCTTCTATGACAATAGATACTTCATTTTCACTACTTAAGTCCCAGACTCTGAGAGTATCATCATCAGCAGCCGAAACCACCCATTTCCCGTCTGGAGTAATAGCCACTGCTCGTACTGCGCCAGTATGTCCAGTGAGGATACGCAACTCGGTTCCTCTCTGCAAATCCCAAACTCTAAGAGTTTTATCCCATGCGCTAGAGACTGCTAGTTTACCATCAGGGGTAACGGCAACTGCATTCACCGACTCCGTATGTCCGATGAGGGTATGTACTTCGTTTCCACTATTCAAATCCCAAATTTTGAGAGTATGATCTTGTGAAGCAGAGATAATAAGTTTACCATCTAGAGTAATAGCAACTGCATTTACCCCATTTTTATGCCCTGTTAGGGTACGCAGTTCACTTCTATTATGTAAATCCCAAACTTTGAGAGTACGATCGTTGGAAGCGGAAATCGCTAATTGTCCATTAGGAGCGATCGCAACCCCATTAATCTCACCAGCGTGCCCAGTGAGGGTATACAACTCAACTCCAGTGTATAAATCCCAGACTTTGAGAGTGCGATCGTCTGAACCAGAAACAGCTATTTTTCCATCAGGGGTAACAGCAACTGCTTTCACCCAGTCACGATGTCCGGTGAGGGTGCGGACTAATGTTCCTTCTGGTGGTGTCAGATTAGATGTCAAAGGACGCAACCAGGGATATCCCAATTCCTTTGTTTGAGCAAGCATTGCTTGAAGTTCAGGCTGTTTGAAGGACAGTAAACGACCCCAGAGTTGTCCTGGTAGTTGTGCTGGATCATCAGCCAAAACATTTGCCGCTAAGTTAATTGCACTTTTAATTAATTTCAGACTAGCTTTTTTTTCATCAGATATCAGAATATCAGGTGCTAAAGCTAAATCATAATCTTCAATTAATACCTGTGGTGTTAAATCATAAACCTTAGCCTCAATGAAATCAAAATCAGTCAAAAAGCGAAATAATTTATTGTTATGACCAGCTTGTGCCATGTGAAATGGTAAGTTTTTCAAGGCATAATTTCGATTGTCATCAGATAAACTGGCTAACCAATCAAATATCTTCATCATTATCAAACAATCCTTTTGTTAAACTATTGACTATTAATTGATTTATCCCTGGGATTGTCAGCCCTGTTTCCTCTAAAATGTCCTTACGGTGCAAAAAATCCCGAAAACTGGTGTGGTAAACGCTATAGCGCTTTTGATGCTCTTTGATGAAATTGTGCAAAAACTGTTCCCACTCATTCAATACAGGTTGCACTATACGACTATCCTCTCCCGAAAAATCACAAATTTGTTGGCGAGAAACAGGTTGCTTCACCTCTCCTAGAATGTAGACAATTTTAATTTTTGCATCTGGCAAGGGATTAGCTGTCATTCCCATGCGTCGCCAGTGAAAACTATAGTAACCTTGCAGACCTTGGGGAAAGCTTTCGAGAGTTAAATCTTTATATAATCCTTTTTCAATGTCTAGCAGAACATAGCACAAGTACATGAAATTGTTTTCACTTTTATTTGCTATGTTATCAGTAAATGCAATGATTGTTTCTTGGCGTTCATCAATCTGCTGCCGCAGATTCTCACTGCCATCAACTCGGTTCTGAATGTATAGACGCACATCACGCTGGCTATCAATCTCATAGTCCAGCAAACTGATAATCTGCACGGGTGCGTAGGTTGTAAAAGGCACTTCTACACCCCGTCGCCTGGTCATTATGAAGTACACCCCATCAGGTAAGTGAGGTGGCAGGTATAAGATATTTGCATCCCTGTAACTGCCTGAGTCAACTTCATCCAAAGCATCAATAGCTATTACTACAGGTTGACCATTCCTTCTTTGGGCTACTTCGTCCAACAAATGCCCCAGAAATTCTCCATCTTGTGTTGCATTCGATGGTAAAGGGTCATAAGGAAGTTGGTAACGGGCAATCAGTTGTTTGCTGACACTTTCCAAGAATTGGTCTGCTCGATTGGGCCCTTGCAGTTGCACGTTGAAATGGGCGATGCACCCAGTATCTTGCACGTACTTTGCCAAGATTGCGCTTTTACCCTGCCCGGGGTCGCCAATAATAGTGAAGTAGCCCTTTTTGTTTTCTTGTATGAAGGTTTGGATGGCATCAAACACGTACTCGCGCCCAACGAAACCTTCTGTTTTGTCTTGGATTAGTGACTGAAACTGGCTCAAAGAAGTAAAACTTGCAGATTGTCCTGAACCTGAACGGTGAGACAGAAGAGATTGTATTATTTGTGCATCAGATCCATAAATAACAATGTTGCCATCGCCAGTCACATTGTTATTTCCTGGTACAATCTGCGAATTTGTCACATCTCCACCCACACCCACTGCTCCAGGGGCACTAGCTAGAACAAGTTTCCCTGTTTGAATTGCAGCCGCAAGCGCTTGAATATCTGTTTCATTGCGACTCCCTGCTTTTACTCGTTCAACGATTTCTTGAAGATTGTCTGACATACCTTAACTCACCTGTTCCTTTATTTGTATTTTTATAAATTCTCAAAAGTTGGCTCTGGTTCAGTGAATCCTCGCCAAAGATAATCCGTTAATGCTTGCCCCATTCGTTGTTCTTCCGTTGGATTTGTCGGTAACTTCCACCGCAATGACTTGTAGAGAGCCGTGCGATACAGGTCAAATACTGACTCCAGCAAGTCTCCATAAATGACAGCCGCATCTAGCATCCAACAATGAGCAAACCATGCTGAAACGATTCCCACTGGAATTGCCCACCACGCCCAGATGCCCCACACCAGAAATAATACACTCCAAATCCAAACCCGAACCATTGTGTTGAGTTGAGTTCGAGCCTCAGTTAGTTCTGTCTTGACTTCATTCGGTAACAGTAGCCATAATCGCGGAAAACAAACTACAGCTTCCAACCCATACTTTTCAAGCGGACGGCGCTCCGCAGCACGCAGGATATTTCCCAATCGAGTAGGCATTAAGCGATCGCTCTGCGTTGGAGTTTGCTTCAGTTGCCAATCCAACCGAACATATTCATCGGTTTCATCAGGCGTTAGCTGTTCTAACCCTTTGGCTGCCAATCCCTGAAATCGTTTCTCTGCTCTATCTTTTAGAGTTACCTGTCTTTTGACGAACCAGCGTCGCAGGGGCTGCATCCAACGGGGCCAGTAGCCTTCCAGCAGCCGCAGTACAGGTAATTCAAACTGCCGAAGTGCGATCGCAGAAACAGCCACTACCAACAAACCTGCAATCAGTTGAGCAATAGGTAAAGCCGCCGACTTTTGAGTTAGTACCTGTTCCAATTGTTTGAAGCCAAACCGCCAACCCCATGCCAGCAAACCTCCAAACCAAAAAATACAAGCTGGGGTAAGGACTTTAGCAACCCATTCCTTAGCCAGGTTGTCACCCAGACTCTCCAAAAATTTCGGTAGCATGGCAATCCTTAAGATTTGAGAACTGGTATTAACTCAACATCACGATGAATTGAACATTTAGGAATTGTCTGTCCAACAGAGCGCCGAATCCAATACATATCGCAATCTGTATGGGGACAAACGTATTTTGTAGAAGCTATTGGTTGTGCCTGTCCCGGTAATGGCTCAAAACTTTTGGCATTTCCACCCATTTCTGAATCTTTTGACTTTTCAGAATTAATGTTTCTGCCTTGTTGGACAATATTACCGCTGCCTACCACATTGCGATCGCCCGGAAGGATTGTGCTGTTGTCAGCCCTTCCTCCGATTGCCACGCTTCTTTGCCCTTCTGCATGAACAATATTATTGCCAGCAACATTTATTGGTAATTGCTTGACAGCCTCCCAACCTTCTGCCGGAAGTCCCTTGCCACCACGTAGGAGGGCGATCGGAAAATTTGTTGTCTCACCCCTAAACCAAGGTTGCTGGATTGCTGAATGTTCCTGAGATGCACTTTTCGGTACAGCCTTATCCAGATGTTTCATAATATCCGCAACACCAACCTTTGTCTCTCCCGGCAGATTTGCAGCTCCCTCCAACGCTTCAATTAGATGATAAGTATAGATGCTCATAGAGTCATCCTTACGAATCCAGGATTTTTGGCTTCCCCCACAGGATGTAAACACGGCGCGACCTTTGCCTTTAGCTAATTCATCAAGCCGCCCTTTGGCCGGAACTGCTGGCACAAAACCCGGCGGTAATTTTAGGTCAGCCTCCCCAGTCTTAGCGGCAGCCATTCCCTGAGCGTGGCAACAGTCAATTATAACTAGCAGACGCTGTGACTGTATCTCCGACAGTGCATTGGTGAAGTCAACAGCAGACAGGGCTGAGGCAGAGATGTCAAAATCAATATCGTGTGGAATTAGATAATAGCAATCTGTGGATTGGTCTAACCAACCATGACCGGAGTAATAGATTACAACTGTTGATTCTGGATGGGCAGCAACTTGTTTCTTAAGCCAAGCGAGACCGTCTAAGATGGCAGTGCGCGTTGCTCCAGCATCGTGTAGCAAGCGGATGTGCTGGTCATCATTGGGGTAAGCACAGAGGTTGGGGTCGATAAGGATCTTTCGGAGCGCCTGAACGTCTTTGACTGTAACAGGAAGCGAGTATTTTTGGTGAGCGGATTCGCCAACACCGATGAGCAAGGCATAACCAAGAGTGAATGTGTCTGACATACAAAGGGTAGATATTGTGGGTTTAAACTCAGCCATTTTAGATAGTTTATCTTTTTTTCGGAAACCTACCGAGGTAGAGGCGATCGCTATCGCGTCTGAGTATTCCTACCCGTTGCGTTCCTCAAATTCCTCACGTCCTAATTCACGTTCCAAGTCTTGCTCTAATGATTCCTTCATTTGCTTTGCAAAACTGCGAACTCGAAAGTTTTCATCTTGAAGCCAGGGAGTTATCTCTTCTAAACGCCTTCTGTTGAAGGCAGAGAATCCACCAAATATAGCCCCTGGTGTTGAGCTAATAGAACAAGAAATGGAGTCTAATACAGCCTTATCATTAGTACGGCAAATTATTTCTCGACACAAGCTGTAGAAAAGTTGACCACTTTTAAACTCCTGCAAAATTTTAGCTACCGCATGGACTTTTTGAATGTCTCCTGATTCAACCCACTCCATTAACACACTATAGAGAGGCTCTTCTAAGCTACCATTAATTTCCTTCAATACGTCAGGAGCCTCATAAAACCAAAAACCATCTCGCAGCATCCAGTCCCGCACACGGCGCAGGATATCAGGATATTCAAAACTAGAACGTATGCTTTTTGGTGCAATGGAATAAGAAAAATGGATTGCATTATAATACCCTGTCCTGCCAGAATTTTTTGCTTTATTTATGAGTCGCTGTTCGATAAAGTTTAGCAGTTGGATTGGGGAAATCTTTCCTAGCCGATTTAGACAGTTTTCGACATTATAGTTGAATGTAGAAAGGCGTTCAAATTTTTGGACAATAGCAACAAAGTCATCATTTTCTATAAACTTTAGTCCCCAATTATCTCCGCAAGATTCAAAGGATGAATACAGAACATCTGCTACACGCAGCAGTACACTTTCATTAGAGCTAGCAGCAAATAATTTTATAAGCTTAATTGCTTCCGGGGGATTATGGGGTGCAAATCGTGAGATAATTTTAAGAATTTCGCAATCAACAGATAAAGAGTGTTTGGTTGTCAGGTAGTGCAAAACTTCCCATTCTTGATTTTGGAATCGACTCCAATCCATAAAATGGTAACTTTTTGCAACAGCAAACCAGAGAACTAGATCGTCACTATCAGTCCAAGACTTGACATAAGACCAAGCTACTTCTAAATCTGATTGATACAACCCTCCAATAACATGACCAAGGTGATGCTTGATACTTAGATTTTCTGTAATTGCTTTTTCTACCAGTTGCTGTGCAAGATTGGGATATTTTTCTCCTAGCTTATAAAACAATAAATTAAGCCAATGTGTATTACTTTCGCCTGCCTGTAGACACTGTTCTACTATTTTTTCTATCTCGCAGATAACCGATTCCATTGTAGCCGGCAAAATGCCTTCTAGATACTGCTCAATTACCTCTAGCTGGCGTTTCTCAATTACTTCCCAGTCGGAATTATCGTAGTCTGAATCACCCAGCAAGCGATTGCTAATCAAGACCCGATATAGCTGATACAGCTTATTATTTTGTAAGTGCTGTTTCAATTGTTCAAATTCATCTAACTGGTAGCGACTGAAGCGAGGAGCATACCAGATCCACTCGGCTACCGCATCCAAAACAGGTAATTCTGCTTGAGGTATTACCCGATCTAATAAAAACTTAGCTGTCTTTTGGCAGTCTGATTGTAGCCACGCCCAAGTTTCAGTGGCGATGTCTTCAGCACTGATGGAACCAGGCAAAAACACGGAACCATTTAAAGCTTTAATAATCTTTAACTTATGTGACAATTGATCGGATTTATTATACGATTGGTAGAGAATTTCTAAAGCTTGTTCGCGAATTTGACGTAAAGGTTCAGAGGGTGCCAACATAAATTGTCGTATAAGAATGTGCCGGGGCTTAGTCGGGTCTATTCGAGTACCATCAAATTCCATATTGAGCATCGGTCGAATCAAGGAAAGGCTAAGCTCTAAGTTGTTGGTAAAATCATTTTCGAGCCAGACCTCTAGCTTCTTGAGAAGGGTTAGTTGCATTGCATACGGCTTATTTAATTTAAATTTACCCATCTCAACCAGCGCTTTACTTGCTTGTTCGCGTACTTGAGCATACTCTGCGACATCAAGCCGATATCCGGCAAGTTTGTGCAGATAGTCTATAGAATCGTTCAGGCTATTCCAGTAGGTATGGCTTAAAACATCTACTGCTTCACGCAATACCATTTCGTGCTTTATTTCTAAGCAATTTTGCCAAAGTAGTTGATAAGATTCAGGGGGTAATTCTTGCCCATCCACAATATCTGCTACAATCAACAGTACATCATCAGAACGCAAGTAATCTACGTCTCGTAACCATTTCAGCACTAATAGTCTGGCAATGTTTCCCCGATTATTTACTAGATCGTGCAGTTCCCGCAATTTCGGCCCTAGTAACAGACCCGCTTGACGTTCACCTTTGACTTCTGCTTGTGCCAAAGTTGTCATAATCTGTTTGGGTTTTAGTTGAAAAAATGGCTCAATAATTTTCTTTTCATAGTCTGCTTGTTTGGTCTGGAAAAAGTGGTGAATTAAAATGTGGTCAGCCAGAACTTCAGAAGTAATCTTTAGTGTCATCCAGTAGCGATCAATTAAACCAGCTTCTACCAATCGCCAAATAATACGGTCTTCATCAGGTTGTGAGATACCGACAACTAACTGTACTTTCTTTCGTAACTGCTGATTATTGAGGTCAAGCGTACCTAAAGCCGCTAAAACCTCTAGGTAGCTGATATAGCGATCGCTAAACTCAGATTCATCCAAATCGCGAATGATGTCATTCAAGTAGCGGGTAAGTACATCGTCGCGGTTAATCTTTATTATCGACTCGCCGCGCTGAACTAAACGAGCGGCAATACCAGCAATAAGCGGTTCCCCTTTAGCAAAACTGACTATGGCATGGCGGGTATATTCGTCAGTAATTTCGTAGGGTGGGGTTTGCAAGAGTTGGTCTATGTCAAGGTTTTTTAAAGCTTCAACCTCGATTTCCTTGAGCTGATAGCCAGCAGGTAGACCTAATTTATCTTTGACTGAATCTTTGAAAACGCTGCGCGTAGCAAGAACAAGCGTGATTTTGCTAGCTAATTCGGGATTAACTAATACTTCACCTAATTGGTATAAAAGTTGAAATCGATGAGCATCGTCTACAACGATTACATGATGGCTATTGGGATCTAATGAAGCAAGGTCGTACTGTACAGACTCAGCGCGGATGCGAACGTACCGCAGAGATTTTTCACTAGGAATAAGTTTGGGAAGCTCTAGTAACAAACGAGTTTTGCCAATCCCACCTGCTCCATGCAGTATGATCGCATCGGTTGGCTCAGCTAGGAAGGATTTAATCTGAACGAGCTGTTCGTCTCGTCCTACAGGAACTTCCCAATAGCCAGCCAATTTTTCGGCAGCAGCTACCGCCGATTTAGAAAATTCAGAGTGGGTGAGTAAGGCGGAAGGCTTAAAGGATTTTAGAATCTCTTGAACCATTTTGTAGATGGCTTCAGCATCGGAACCTTTATAGACGACTTGATTGTTATCGCCAATCACGTTGTTATTACCAATCACGTTGTTATTGCCAGTGATGATGATAGAATCGGCGATACTGCCATCTACAGCTATAGCCCGTTCCCCAGTAGCTAACATAATTTGTCTGGTTTCCAGAGCTTGGCATAAAATCTGGTAGTCAGCGTTGGTACAAGTCTTTGCCGCTAGTCGTTCTATGATTGCTCTGAGTTCATTAATATCTATCACAGATTTTGCCTCTTAGTTCAAAAATTAAGCATTATCCTTACTTTTGTCTGTGTCACCATACCTGATTGGGAATTGTTGGCGATCGCTACTTTCTTATCATAGCCAATTTTTGCTGCACTGCTTTTAACACATGACGTTTAGATTATTATTGCCAGCGTTAATAATGCCGCTCACTTTGCCGCCAGTAGCAGTAAAGCGATCGCCACTCGCAATAACAGAAAAGGCGGTCAATTTCTACCTGTTTACCTTGCACTTTACTTTCGATCTTGCGATCTAATAACCTTTCACCACTTAGCACGCGATCGATTATTCTGCCAGCTCTAATTACTTTTCTATTCTTCATAGAATGTAAGTCTTTGTATAGGTTATTCATAGCTATCTACTATTAAAAAAGTAGTTGATAATTTTCTGAATAAAATAGATATGAGTTTGAAAAACAGCCCAGAAAGGACATACTATGCAAAATAATAAATTTTCCATGATTTTTATGCTCTTCAACTGAATGTAGCACGATCCTATAATTGTATAAGTAAACAGAATTATTCCGAAGCCATAAACACTATTTTTAGATGTAATTATGTACAGATACTCAAAAATCACTGCCAGCAAAAATTGATAGCAATAAAGAAAAATAATAAACCAGATTGGCAAGAGAAGAGTTTTTGACCACAATCGTCTACTATTAAATTGAAGTATCATACAAATCCCTATAAGGATAATAATGAATTGGTAATAAATAATAATTAATTGATTAAATCTTACAATTATATTCCCCAAAATACTTGCTGTAATAGAAGTAATATTCCGATAAAGAAATGAAATTAAGATACTTATAAATACCCAACCGATAAGCAGAAATAAGAATGAAGTAAATTTGTAAAATCTGTTTTCTTTCGGCCTATTCGGCCTATTCGGCCTATTCAGGTGATCGATAACTTGAGCGATAACTTCAGGAGGTAAAATATAAGATATCTTGTTGTGATCGCCAGTTATGATGACGGAGTTGTTAGCATCGCCTGCAATCGCAACTGCCCTTTCTTCATATGCAAGCGCGAGCTTTTCAACATCGGCTTGACTGTAATCTTCTTTTTCGATACGTTTAAGGATGGCATCTAGCTCGTTTTGCATAGCGTAAAACACATAATTATACAGTAGTCCGTGTACGAAGTCTTGAAGTCCATTTTAGTCGAACAGCAATACCAAAACCAAAACGCTCTTGCACTAAAGCTAAATTGTTAAGGATGGCACTTTGCTGAATAAACTCTCCAGCTTCTTCTGCTAGCTGGCTTGCTTGTTCAAATAGAGTAGTGCCACCCTCTAAATCACCCTCGGACAGTAAAAGATTAGCTTCCTCTACCAAATCCACATGGTTTTTAGACGTATTATTTGATATTTTGTCAGATTTTTGCATGAAAGTTCAATTGTGTAAATTATATTTTTTAATATCTTATGTTCCGCAATAATGAGAACGAGCCAGTTTTTTGTGCGGCTCAAATGTGCTATTTTATCGATTGTTGTGGCAGACAAAGGAAACTTATTCATAATTATAACTAGATTTGATATCAGTAGCCACCGAGCGCATCCACCTCAACATCACTCAGCACCTTGGGTTCCATCTCATACAAATCATTCAAAATGAGCTTGACATTGGGAAAAACAAAATACTCGGTCAGCTTCCCAATCCGATAATTAAAAGGCTGATATCGGTGCTTAAAATACAGTTCCACATTCCCCCGGTGTTTCCACAATCCCAGCAGGTTTACCACCACATCCGAATAATGCGATCGCATATCCCGCTGCACTTCGGCGATACGTTGCTCAATCTGACGAGTAGTAACACCAATCTTGTAGAACGTTTGACCGTCAGCTTTCACCTCAAGAAAGTACAGCGAATTGATGAGAATCCGTCGAAGCTGCGATCGATAAATCTGTAAGTCAGCCAATCTCTCGCCCGCACAGGAAAGTTTAGCCGCGACCGCCACCGCCACAGAGTTCTCCAATCTCGTCAACTCCGATAGCAGCAAAGGTTCCTGAACTCGATTGAACAACGCCAGGGGAAGCGCACCCACCGGGATTTTTCCGAGATGAGTGAACTGATAAGTGCGAACGCCCTCCGACTCCACCAACCCTTTGAGTTCCCACCGAAAGCTGATTAAATCTTTGGGAATAGCGTAATCCCGTGCACCGTATTCTTTCCACAGCACTTTTAATTGTTCGAGTTCATCACCCTTGAGTTGCACATGAAAGTTGTCATAGAGGGGCAGCGCGGGAAATGTTTTGGTCTTGATTCTCTGAGTGACCGGTTTGCAAGTTTCCTGTGTGTGAGAAAAGTGATGCTCTTTCACAGAGCCTTTTTTTGCCGTGAGGAAACCGCCACAGTAGAGACACGCGAGGTTAGTTTTTCCGCGCGCAACATCATCTATGCCCGCCAACTCGCCGCTGGGAGCAACACCGTATTTTAGCCACATCGCTCTTGAATTCTCCTAAAAGCAGGTTTTTGTAGGTGCACCCACTCAATGATTAGAAATTCTCACAAATCAGGGCTCAAAGACCTTTGTCTTTGCTCATTAAACTAAGTATGAGCCAAAAACAAGCGAACCATAGTGTTTTTCTCGCAGTCAGTCAGCCATTATTCGGCTACTTTTTGACTACGGTGATTCGTCTTGTAGAGATTCTTTGCTTTGAAACTGGGGTCGTCAATCTCAGCCCAATGTAGATGATTTTTCGTTCAACTAGCTTCATATTCTGCCTTCTTCTTTGCCCGACGACGATCGGCTGAACGTTTGCCGTTAATCATCTACACCGCATAGATATGTAAAGTTTAAGCTAGTTTTGTGCAGAAAATCAACTAACTATTCTATACTCTGTGACAGCGGAATCTCCATAACAAACTCAGCTCCCCGCCTCGGTGCTGAAATGCACGTTAGCTTGCCACCGTGTTTTTGTACAATAATTGAGTGCGAAACAGACAAGCCCAGACCAGTCCCCGAACCTACAGGCTTAGTTGTAAAGAAGGGGTCAAATACCCGCAGGCGGACTGATTCATTCATTCCAAGTCCATTGTCCGCAATTGAGACGATCGCGCTAGTGCCTTTTACCTCTGTGCGAATCCGAATCGCAGGTGTTGGGCACTGTTGGTTATCCAGCAGTGCCAGCGCATCGATCGCATTGCCTAGAATATTCATAAACACCTGATTGAGTTCACCTGCATAACACTCGACCAAAGGCAGGTTCCCATATTCTTTAATAACTTGAATTTCTCTATCCGTAATGCCGACAACCTCACCGCGCTCGTCTCCATCTTCCAACTGTACCGTTGGATGCAAGCGGTGTTGCAAAATCAGCAGCGTACTCTCAATCCCTTCGTGAATGTCAACCTGCTTCATCTCGCTCTCGGAAAGGCGCGAAAAATTCCGCAAACCTATCACAATATTGCGGATGCGCTCAACTCCCACCTTCATGGACTTCAAAATTTTAACCAAGTCTTGTTGGAGGAAATCAAGTTCAATTTCCTCTGTTACTGCTGCCAATTCAGGAGTAAGATTCGGGTAGGTTCGCTGATAAATATTGATTATTTGCAGCAAATATTGCATATATTCAGTTGCGTGAGTAAGATTGCCATAAATGAAATTAATCGGATTATTAATTTCATGAGCAATTCCTGCAACTAGCTGTCCCAAACTTGACATTTTTTCAGTTTGAATCATTTGAGCCTGAGTCTGCTGCAATTCGATCAGAGCAATTTCTAGCTGAACTGCTTGTTCTTTTAACTGCACTTCTGACTGCCTCAAAGCCGATTCAGTAGAAATACGCTCCCTAATTTCCTGCTTGAGGAGCGCATTTTTTTCTGTAACTTCCCGCGTTCTCTCTTGCACTTTCACCTCTAAAGTCTCGCTGTACTCCTGCAAGTTTTCATTAGCTACCGACAAACTTTTATAAAGAAAAGCATTTTCTAAAGAAATTGCAGCCTGAGTAGAAAGAAGCTTTAAAACTTCCTGCCGTTCTTCTGTAAAAGCACCCGTTACCAGATTATTTTCCAAATAAAGCAGAGCGATTAAACTGCCGCGATTAATGATAGGAACACATAAAAGAGACTGGGGATTATTTTTGACAATGTAAATATCATTTTTAAATAATTCATCCTTCCCGGCATTATTTAAAACAACATCTTTTTTCGTTCGTGCTACATAATTTATTACAGATAGGGGCAAATCAGGGCTGAAAGCGATGGGGAGGGACTGCTGCACTATTACCTCATCTAGCTCAACCGAACCAGATGCTTCTATGAGCAAATCGCCATCTTTTGCTAAAATCAAAATACCGCTTTGTGCGCCAGCGTTCTCCATCACAATTTTGAGCAATTTTTCTAGCAATTTGCTCAAAACAACTTCGCTCGCTAAAACTTGCGAAGCCTTCATCACTGTTGCTAAATCGAGGAAAGAGTTACTTGTGCTACTATTTGTAGCTGTTGTAGTTGTTGTAGAGATGGTTCCCTCAATGCTGGTGTTCCCAGTAGCAGATATCAAAGAAAGAAGTTGCGGATATCTTGACTCCAAATCTACCACCTTAGTCTTCGCTCCCCACCGAGCGTAGCCGTAGTAGGCTGATGCCATGTAAGTCTGACCAATCTCTTCTCTTCTGGCTGCTAAATAAAATTCAGCCGCCCGCTCGTAAGCTAAAGCTTCCTCCTGAATGTACCCCTGTTTTCTAGCTCCTGCGATGGCGAGATCGTAATACTTCATCGCTTCCCAATTTTGCCCTTTCACCCGCGCTATTTCTGCCTCCACTAGCTCGTATTTGTGCTGATAATTAGCCGGAGCACGATCGGCCCAGTTCTTCATTTTTTCCTGATTCAACTCCACAATAGCCAAAGCTTCTTGTCGCTTTCCCTCCCTGCCAAATTCAGCCTGAGATTGGGCATTGGCATACTGACTCCCAGATTCAGCCTGAGATTGGGCATTGGGATACTGAGCCAGAAGAGCTAGCGAATAGTAGAAATTGTGGACAGCAACCGTCATGTGCCCAGGTGCTGAGGCTTTGTATTTCTCAGCGATTGAAGCATTTTCAATAGCAGCAGCAAACTCTTTAAATAAGTAAGACAGAATTGCTTTAGCAAGATATGTAGCAAAAAGGGATAACTGATTATTTGCTGTTTCTAATATCGGCAGCATTTCTTCTTCATCAAAGCTCTCGCCAATCAAACAACATTTGTCAGCAGTAGGTCGCGATAGATTCAAAACTAACTGCCTCCATATCTTAACGTAGTAGATGCCAAATTCTTGTTTAAGTTTCAGCAATAAATCGAGGTAATAAGCTTGGCGCGACTCTACAGAGTCTAGGTAGTTTCCAATTAAAAATATATGAGCGCAAGAGTTCAAAGCACAATAGCCAGCATATTCTACATCTCCAGTATCCAGACCGCTTTGAACCCCGAATTGCAAAGCATCTATTGTTTCCCTAGCGTGTTCTTTCCAATGCCTGATAGTAACGTTGAACAGAGTGTAAACTTTAGCTGTGAGTTCTTTAGCATTAAATTGCTCTAATAGCTTCAAAGCGATCTGACCCGAATAATATCCTGTTTCGGTTTCTCCCAGTGCTGCACATAGCAGCAAGCCATAAATGCTGTAGGCGTAAGCTGCTAGCGCTGAATGACCGTTTTCAATGCAGAGATTAATTTGAGTCAGTACGATCGGCAAAACCATCTCTGGATTGGCAATCGAAGCGGGAGCCGAGATAGTCATCAGCAACCGCATCGCCGCCAGCTTATCAGGATCTGTCATTTCGGGAGCCGTTTGCAAGTCGGTCAGCGAAGGCAATTTCACTGCGGCATTCGGGTCTGTTAGCAACCTGGGAGACACGCCCAGCATTGCCAAAACTTCCCAACCCGTATCAATAGCTTTGATGAGCTGGTTTTGAGCAATATAAGATTGAATTTTTAGCTCGTATACTTTCACTTTGTCAAGGAGATTTTTTGCCTGTTGTAAAACAGAGTTGGCTAGTATTTCCGCTCGCTCGAAATTAGTGGTTAAAAACTCGGCTTCTACTGCTTCTACATAAATATTGAGAGTCAATTCATACTCATCATGCCAGCTATTAGCAGTAAGGAGCTCTCGACCAATATTCAGATACTTGGCAGCAGATTCATAAGCGGTCGCTGCCTTGGCTTTCTGACCCGCAATTAGATTTAAGAAAGCTAATTCATCTTTTTCTATTTGCTCAATCATTAAGTCAGTGCCAAAATTTAGTTGATTGACCAAAGCAAAGATATTTTCTTTTCTATCTTCCGGGCTAGTTTTTTGCAGCAGTAGTTTGCCAATGCTCAGGTGAGTCGATTTTTTATCCTGCTCTGGAATCAAAGAATAAGCGGCTTGCTGCACGCGATCGTGCAAAAACTTATACTCAACTATAGAATCGCTAAGGATAAGTTCGCCCAGTTCTTCCTGTCCTAAAATTAGGGGAATTTTGTAGTTTTCAGTCAGAGGTAAAATTAGACCGGACTGAAGTGACGGCCACAACTGAGAAGCCGTCCTTAATTCTGATTCTTCATTGACAATTGCTAAAATGCTTAAATTAAAATTGCTGCCAATACAAGCCGCCAATTTTAAGAGTTTTTGGGTTGAGTCTGGTAATTCTTGAATATTTTTGGCGATCAGTTCAACGATATTGTAATCGGCAATGCCAATGCTTTGAATTTGTTCGATGTCCCAGTGCCAAATACCGCTAAAAGTGTCGTAAGCTAGCAGTCGTTCTGAAAACAGGACTTTCAGTAGTTGAGTCAAAAAGAAGGGATTGCCTTGGGTTTTGTTGAAAAGTAGTTCTGAGAAAGATTTTATACGGCCCGCGAGTGGAGATTCATGAAAGGTGTCGGCAATTAGCTGTTGGACATGGTTTAGCTGTAAAGCTTTAACAGTAATATTATTGAGGGTTGCCCTACTTGATCGAATCTTTTCTAATGTCTGAGTTAAGGGATGAGTTGAACTGACTTCGTTATCTCGGTACGCTCCTATAATTAACAGATATTGACTCTCACAGTCGCCAATCAGCATTTGGATTAATTTTAGTGATGCTGAATCAGCCCACTGCAAGTCGTCTAAAAAGAGCACCAGGGGGTGAGAAGGTTGACAAAAAACTCTGAGGAACTGTTGAAAAACGCGATTGAAGCGGTTCTGAGATTCAGACGAACTCAGTTGTGGCACTTCTGGCTGATCGCCAATAATCAGTTCTACTTCTGGGATAACATCAATAATCAGAGAGCCATTTTGACCCAGTGCCGTTAAAAGTTTTTCTCTCCAAACAGCTATTTTTTCAGAATTTTCTGTTAATAGTTGGCGCAGCAGGGACTGGAAAGCTTGAATCAGGGAAGCATAAGGAATATTGCGCTTAAACTGGTCAAATTTACCAGCAATAAAATATCCGCGCTTGGCTACAATCGGTTTGTGAACTTCATTCACTAAACAAGATTTGCCTATTCCTGAATAACCGCAAACCAGCATTATTTCTGCTGTACCGAGGCTGGTTCGCTCAAAGGCTTCCATTAATGCAGCTACCTCTTCTTCCCTACCGTAGAGTTTCTGCGGGATTAGCAGTTGATTGGATAAATCTTTGGCTCCTATAGTAAAATGGGTAATTGTGCCCCTTTCCTGTAACTGGGTTAGGCAAGTTTCTAAGTCAGCTTTTATTCCGTCAGCAGTTTGATATCGCTCTTCGGCAGTTTTGGCTAATAATTTGAGTACGATGTCAGAAACTGATGAGGGAATTTCGGGATTTAACTGAATCGGCGGAACTGGTTGTTTTGCTAAATGGCAGTGAACCAATTCCATTGGGTCAGTGGCTGTAAAAGGTAGGGAACCTGTCAGCATTTCATAAAAGGTTACACCCAAGGAGTAAAAGTCAGTGCGATAGTCGATCGACCGATTCATCCTACCAGTTTGCTCTGGGGATATATAGGCTAATGTGCCTTCTAGAGCATTAGGATTGTTAATTGTTTGGTCTTCTCTGCTCAGGCGGGAAGAAATGCTAAAATCTGTAAGTTTAACTAACCAAGTCTCGGTATTGATAATAATGTTTTTCGGTTTAATATCTTTATGAACTATCTGCTGTTTGTGCAATTGACCTAAAGTTTCAGCTAACTGAATTGCTATTCTCAAAAAACCGATTATATTGTTCTTGAGAGCAGGAAGGATGTAATTTAAAGATTTACCGCCAAAATCTTCCATAATTAAGGCAAAGCTATTCCGGTATCTTTCCAGATTCAAGGAGTCAACCACTCCTGATAGCTTCAAGTTTTTGGTAATTTCATATTGATACTTTAAATTAGCAACATCAATAGGAAGGGGATACTCAGAGTTGAGCAGCTTAATAATAACAGGTTGTTGGTTCTGAACGTTCAGCCCCCGATAAACAACTGTTTTGACTCCTTCATTGATTTTGTTCAAATTTATGTAACCCGGCAGATTTAGCATATTTTGTGAAGTTTTTAGCGAACTTAATTATTGATGGTATTAGACATCGGAAAGCCAATACAGATTAGACTTCAGCTTTCTTGTTTTTTCGCAGATATTACTGTAATTCGTCATTACTAAGCTGTACTGCATTAAAAAAATTGCGTATTTAGGATGGGTTCGCGTGCAACGGCTCGCAAGAGTTTGATTGCTTCTGGAGATGCAATGTTTATTTGCGCTCGCGAGCTTGCATCCCTCATACAGCTTTCACAACCAGGAATCCCTCTCGCCAATAATTTTTTTGGCATACTCAATTCCAAAAATTTGTTTCAAAATAGCACGAGCAGCCTGCATCGCTGACATAACGGTTGCTTCGACACAGCCGGAATTGTAACCGTTGTCGATCCAGTCGCCAGTCAAGTAGAGGTTATCGAAGCCAGACTCATCAGTTTTGAGCCGATACTTGGTACTTCCGGGAACCGAGAGCACGTAACGCTCTGAAGGATCGATGTTAACTCGCCAGTATTGGGAATAGAAGCGTTTCTGTCCCTGCTGGTTTTTGAGATCGACAAGCAAATCCCAATTTAAACCTTGAGGATTTTCTGGAGTGGTGGCTTGAGGCCACAGGTGACCAATGTGGTTTTCAAGGAAGTTGATAGCCTGTTTTTCTACTTCCTCCTGTTCCCTTTTTGGGAAATCGCGCTCGCTGCTGGGAGGAATTCCTGAGTCTGCTATTACGCCTGTAAAATAAGCAAGATTGTAGGGATAATGTTCAGAAGACCAATTTTCGCGCTGGATCAAATCGCTCATATCGGCATAAGTATCGAGGGGTTCTACATAAGAACCGACCACAGGACTGCCCCCAGCCCATCCCAACTGCTGTAAATTAGATTTAAGCCACAACTGCCCGCCTTGAGTGGGAACTGTTTCGATCTGATTCACCATATTTGCCCATTTTTGATGAGCGGGATTTTTTTCAGCATTAATCAAGTTGTTACAGATAAAGGGTAAAGCTCCTAAAGAAATGCCGAGAATTACCAAGTCAAAATCTTCTCCAACATTGAGAGTGACAGGGGTTTCATTATCTTGCCACGGAGTCCAGAAAGACTCCAAATTTACCTGCTGTTGCTGAAGTTCTTCACCTTCTACAATTTGCTCGTAGAGGGGTTGGCTCGGCCAGCAGAGAAGTCTCTTAACTTTAATCAGCGGGTCGTATTCCCCTTCCGGTTCTTTGAGATTCACCTGGCGTCCCAAAGAAATGCTAGCGATCGACTGCTGCGAATCGTCGAGGTGCAACTGTTTCACGCGATGGAAAAACTCAAACTTGACACCTCGACGTTTCAGCACTTTATAAAGCGGAGCAAAAATCGTATCTCCCATACCAGCTTGCATTTTCCACATAATCGCTCCGTTGTACTGGAAAATTACGGTTGTTAGGATGCGGATAGCCGTTCCTGCTGCTAGTCTGGGTTGCTGAACGTTCCCCTTTGGGAAGGCATAAACAAGGTCGTACAAAACGCGGATAAATGCTGAATTGATGCTGGTTTCAAGCGCGCCGTGTTTTTGCAGCCACTCTCTATAATCATACTCGTCTAAAGAGTCTAAAGAACCAGAATAAATTATTTCTTCTGAAAAGAGTCCCCGAATATTGGCAAATGCTAAATCTAACAAAACTAACAGCCGAAATGTATCGTCGTCTTGCTCAATTTCTGATTCTATCAAGCTTTTCAACCGCTGCATAAATCGCTCTAAAAGCTTAAGAATGATCCTGTGGTGTTCGGGGCGGTGAATGCGGGTATCGTCCGGCATTGATTTTGCTAACTTGTAAGCCAGATCGAGAAATGTTCCTTCTGATGTTAAATCAATCGTGTCTAAGGTAGTTCCTATCTGTTTCATCGCATTTTCCAACCATAAGCACCAGCGACCTGGTTCATTGAGAAGTAGCTGAACCAGTTGGTCGGGAAGATGAAGCGGTGCAATTTCTGACGTAAGTTTAATAGTTTCTGTGCCAATATCTATCTGTTTGGCAAGAAGTTCTAACCAGTTTGGGATTTGCTGATTACTGGATAATCTGTTAACTGAACACTGAGATTTTAAAGAATTTGAACCTTCAAATCCATCATACATTAATTTAATCAGGGAGCAGATATGCTCCCACATCGAGAAATAGCCCCCTCCTTCCCAAGGAAGCAATTTATTCGTGGGGAAGTTGAAGGGCCATTGAACCCACCGACCGTTAATATATTCTTCAAGAACTATCAGACTGTGAGGCTTAAAGGCATCTTCAATGCTCAAAAATGGGCCATCTTCTCCTAATTCATCGTAGCACTGCTTCATCACTCGAAAAGCATTCTCGTAGAATCCAAAGAAAATGTGCAGTCCATGTTCTTCAATGCGGTAGGTTGGTTCATGGTACGGTGGGTTCGCCTCCACATTACGTCCTGATGCGCCCTTACCTCCCAAACGCCAGCCCTGTTGGTACACGGTAATGTCGTAGAGGGCATTCCATCCAGGTTTGCTGGTGAGTTCAAAAGCTGTGGTTAGGGAGGCTACTCCCCCTCCCAAAATGGCAATCTTTTTGAGTTGTGGTGCTGATGTCATGTGTTTATTAAGTAGATTCTCTACTTGGAAAAGTACATCCATTGAAAATGGAGGTGGTCAGCCAATGGTGTCATGCCAAAATGGCAAGTTATTGTACGCTTTTGTACAATTTTACTCACAGAAAAAATTACCTAAGAATGCGCTTTCCAAACAGTAGTACCGTTTTCGACTGTGAAATCAAAGTTGAGCCAGAAAGCTAACTTCGGCTGTATGTTTACTGGTTGTTCTGGTTGTGTACTACCTTTATATAGTCCAAGTTCCTTAACAATAGGGTGGCTGGCAAAATCGTAGAATGTCACATCGAACTGAGAACCCAATGAATCAAAACTCAAAAGGCATCCTGCATGAAATTTTGACACTTTCATGGGAATTTCTACGATAGATTGATAGCAAGCTTTTTTGCCGTTTTGTTCATCGCGAAACTGCTTGAGCATGACTACAGGAATTTCTGCATTGAGCAGGTAATTCAAGAGATTGAGCGGCAGCCCCAAGCCGGGAACTTCAATGAGGCCGTCGTTCTCGAAAAGTAAGTGCGTGATGTTAGTTACTGCTTCAGAATAACTAGCCCAGGTTTTAGGCAATTGGCTTTCGCTCTCTACCTTATTTTTGGATGATATTCTGATGAGCTGCTCCCATTGGGCTTCTGTTTGAGCCGTTAAAGTTTTCCACGTATAAGTGTGCAAACTGAAGGGTTCTTGGAACTGACTAATTGGGGGAATTTTGAAACTGCCAATTTCCTTCGGGATGCCGTACACCTCACGACCTGAAACTAAAGCCGGTGAGTTGCTGACAAATATGTAGGGGACGAACCAAGCAAAGCGGTCTATTTTAAAGACTGGGCCACATTGTTTCCCGACCATAGTCAAGACCCAAATCACAACTTCTTGCTCGTCAATATAACCTCTGTCGCGATCTGGCTTGTCTCTAGAAGCAAGGGAGTCTATAGTTCCAAAGGTTAGTAGGATATAGTGTGTGGCTGGTCGATACTCGATTTGTGGGCTGGTTAAATTATTGAGGTATTTGTCGCACAAATTCTGGAGTTGGTGCAAAGAACTTTCTAACACAAATCCATAGAGGTTTGTGCCTTTGATGTCGTAGGGTTGCAGAAAACACTGTTCGTTAGCTCGTTCAATGTATTGCGGAGGTTTTGAATGATTACTGCCGCCCGATAAAAAGGTTTCACCAAATTTTTGTGCTTCTTGTTCTATGCTTTCACCTCTGGCAGCAAGGTCTTGGAGCAGTTGCTCTGGTGAGGATTGCGGCCCGTTGGTGAGGATGTCTGCTAATTTTTGCGGGTTATGGAGCAGTTCCGCGATCGCGCTGCTTGCCCCTAGTGCTGTGCGAAAGCCTGTTTGCAGAAGTTGAGCGGCGCTGTTAACATTCATTGCTTCATAACCTCATAGTGAGTTAGCTTACTTCCTTCTTATATTTCAGTCATATCACAAATAAACTAGCAGACCGTTGCCAACGCGGTAAGAAATCATGGAAAGTTCCGCGATCGCTCCTCTGACTTGTTCTGGCCGCCACCAGGCCAGAGGCTGCCTCTGGATTCATGTGCTTCCAGCGGTGGTTGAGGTGGCGGCTGGGGAACAGGTAGGGGTGATCGGGATGCTTATAGGTTTCTAGCAGCAGTTTCAAATCTTGAATAATCGGGATAGTCCGAGTGCCGAGCTTGCCTTTGGTGTTGCCCTTGCGAATGACCATTTCAGACCGCACGACACCCGCCGGGGTAAAAACATCGATGACTCTGAGGCTGCACGCTTCCGCTACTCGGCAGGCGGCGTAGAGGCAAATACCGAACACAGCACGATCGCGATGAGTCTGCAAACCATCGTTAAATAACAGTTCGATTTCCTCTTGAGTAAGGATTTTTGCTTGTCCGTGTCCCTCAATCTTCATGCTTTGTGTACTCTACCTGACACCAGAAAGTTTGCCGCAAATACTGCATTGCTGCATCAGTCTGAGGGATTTCTTAATGCGGTGGTGGCGGGCGATCGCTACAGATTAGCTGAGTTGCTAAGCGTTGTCTTTGCGTGGTGACGCTAGTTTGAGTGTGTCAGCCATAAGAACCGTTAGCTCAATCAACAAAAAGGTAGAGGGAATGTTGGGCTTATTGGCATAAAGTAAAAAGCGTCAGCCAAGTATTTTAAAATAATGACAAATACTGCATTCGATCAAATATTCCGGGATAGCAACGGCGAAATTGTGAGAGCTGCGGCCGCCAAACCTACCGTTGATTGTCACGATAGCAGCGAGTTTGCTTAAACTTGTTTTAACAACCGGTGAAATCTATACAGCGTTAGACTTGGTAGCTTTTGGCTCTTTGTTTACTTGGGCGTGGGAGGAATTATTTCAAGGTGTGAATTATTTTCGGAGAGCGCTAGGTTTCTGTGTACTGATTGGTGCGATCGCATTCAAAGTCCTCAAGTTATATTAATAACCTTTCAAGCGCACGGTAGCATAAGCGTGGGAAATACATTAGATTGACTCTGCGTGGGATAAAGGAAGTGGTAGTGCAAACTGCGATGGAGTTATTGGAGCGATTGTCAAACAACATCCGGTTGTAATGGTATACGGTGAGCTACTTCAGACGTGCTGGAAAAGTTGAGAGTGTTGCATTGCTGCATCGGTTCGAGGGATTTCTTAACGAGGCGGTTCAGAAGTCGTCAAGTTTTGGAAGGCGATCGCTCCGGGGATTTGATATGTTTGGTTAAGGATACAAGTGTTGCGTTTGAGGTGAAATGATGCCGTTGAGAGCATTTTTTGCAGGCCGAGAGCTATTAGCCCCTGTGATGTCCGATGAAGAATGGCTCAATTTGAAAGCTCAGCGCCCACAAGTTAGACTGTGCTGTTGTGACTCTACTGGGTACTTACGCACATCTAAACTCGGCACCAAGCATTTTGTTCATGGCAAGGACAAGATTTGTAATTGGGCACCGGAAACGTGGCAGCATCTATTAGCCAATACTGAAATTGTTCGAGTCTGTCAGCAATTTGGCTACGATGCCAAAACAGAAGTTTCAGGCTCTGATTGGAGAGCGGATGTTCTAGCCACCCAAACAGACCGGGGACAGTTAATCAAGCTAGCTTTTGAGGTGCAGTGGAGTTCGCAAACTTTAGAAGAAACTGCTGCAAGGCAAGCCAAATATCAGCGGGACGGCATCCGTTGCTGCTGGCTGTTTCGTAAACTTCCTACATCTCCTGATTTTAGTTGCCAAGACTTACCTATGTTTAAGTTGTGGCTGGAATCAAAGGATGCTCTAAGGGTTGATGCCCCTAGCAGAACCCTGACACTTTCTGAATTTATGGCAGCGCTGCTGTCAAGGCATTTTAAATTTGCTTCTCATTACCGAGTCCGTCAAACTCAGCAAGTTAAGGTAGTTTTTTTTGCTGTGTTTTGTTGGAGATGCCAACAACAGCACTACCTTTATTACATCCCCAATCCTGGTTATTATTCAGAATGCGGAATAAAAATAAATGAGGGAGCTTTTGGGGATTTCGACAGCAACTTTTGGCTGTTTAGACCCGAACTTATTCAAGCAGTCAAAAACTATTTAAAAACAGAGGGTGGTCAAACAATCCGCATGGGAGAGATTAAGAAACGGTACAGCAAGACAGTCAGGCGCTCTTATATGTCGTTTGGATGCCAAAAATGCGATGCCATTTGGGGCGACCATTTTTATTTTGAGGCTATGTCAGAAGCTTGGTACGGTTATATTCCTACCATCGAACAGGATTTGCAAATAAGCTTAAATACTCCCCTTAATTTGAATTCACGACCTCATTGGTGCTATTCACCCACAGGTAGCTTTTGCGATATCATTGAGCATGAAACAAAACAAGCAACAGCTTGCTACTGCCAATAAAATCAAAAAGTGGATTCAAGCCACTAAGGAAATTGAAAAAACTCGATTTGCCATACCGATAACCAGGCTGACGAGTATCAAAAGTCTGTGCGTTGATGAATGAAGTCGCCGCCGAAAACTTTGCGCTCTACATTGCTCAACGGGTGCAGCAGCAGATGAATCAGGCGACTTGTCCCGAACACTTCAGCGGAGAAGAATGGACACACCAACAACAGTTAGTGGATGAGGCAATCTTGCTGATGCAAAGTTACCGAGAAAACCCTAGTTACGAAAGCCGACAATTTCTGAGAAGCTTATTGAGAGACATTGATGGCTTGCAAGGGGAGTAGAACTGTTTGATGTTTGATGAGGTGCGGTTTTTTAGTTTCTTTTATAGCGGTTCTCAGAAAGATGAGGATAGCCCTATGCCTACGGAGGCCTATACCCAGTCGTACCTCACCTTTTTGAGAAAGGCTATAACTGTTCAATCTCCTGTTGCTGCTATTCGATGTGGTGTTGTTTTTCTGCCAGTTTTCGTTGTTGTTGTTTTAGCTGCTGCTGTTGTTTGAGTAGCCATTCTCCGAAAGACAACACTGCAATGGCCATCTTCTCTACTACAATGGCTATCTCTACTGGTTGGTTTGTCACCGCTGTTGGATTGGGCATGACAGCTACTATACTCTATTTTTACCTATTTGGCTCAAACTCTTACCACACTTGCTCTCCCGCAAGCTATGAGCCATCATTGGCTATATCGCAACGCAGTTGCGGTGAGCAGTTACCTTAATAAACCAAGAATAGGCTGTATTAGTTAGCCTTGAAATATCCGCCGTTTAAGCATCGCCCAAGAGCGTTGCAGCACTCAACAGAGCAACAGCCCCTTCCTCATCCAAAGGTCGCGAGAAAAAGTACCCCTGATAGGAATTGCATCCCAAAGAACGGAGTATAATTAGTTGCTCTTGCGTCTCCACCCCTTCTGCGATGGTCTCTAATTCCAAAGAACTCGCCAGATTTAGAATCGCCTCCAGCAAAGTCAAATGTTTCCCTCCTTTCTCCAGGCTGGAAACAAAAGAGCGGTCAATTTTGAGAGTATCAATCGGCAGCAATTGTAAGTAAGATAAATTAGAATAACCAGTACCAAAATCATCCAGACAAACCTTAACCTGTCGAGCTTTCAATAGCTCTAGCACCCCAGCGGCCTCCTCAGCATTCTCCATTAAAACACTCTCGGTAATCTCTAACTTCAAAAATTCGCCCTTCAAATTATGCACTCGCAGCAGTGAGTCTAAATGCGGTAACAAATTAGGAGCAAATAGCTGAATTCCCGATAAATTAACACTCATGTTTAAAGGCAAATAGTCAGGGAATTGCAATTGCCATTTACTTAAACAAGCCACTGCTTCCGACAGTACCCACTCCCCTAGTGCCACAATCAAACCCGTTCTTTCCGCCACTGGAATAAACTCGCTCGGAGAAACCAACCCGCGCGTCGGATGCCGCCATCTTGCCAACGCTTCAAACCCCACTATTTTACCAGTTACAAAAGATACAATTGGCTGATAATTCAAGTAAAACTGTTGTAAATTAATTGCATTTTGCAAGTCATTTTCTAACTGGAGTTGCTCTAAAGCTCTCGACTGCATACCAGCATCAAATACCACAGTGCTACTAGCACCTCGAACAAAAGCCTCATGTCTAGCCGCGTCAGCCGCTCGCAGTAAATCTTCCGGCTCTTCTGTGCCAATTGCACCTAAAGCAATGCCAATACTAACGCTAGAAAAGACCGCAGTTCCATTTAAGTTAGACGGTATTTCTAATGCTTGACGAATGTGTTCTGCTGCATCTAAAGCTAACTGAGAATTAGTAATATTTTCCAGCCAAATCGCAAACGCATCTTCTCCCACTCTTGCTATAAGATTCATATTCAAACCCCAAGCCTCTAACCGCCGTGCTACTTCTACTAGCAACTGCTCTGCTCTAGAATGACCTAAGCTATATTTAACAATTTGATAACGGTTAAGAGTCAGAAATAAAATAGCTTCTAAATGACCCATTTCTATTATAGAATTCCTGCCACTACGCATCTCCTTTAAGAGCAAATTACGGTTAGGTAAACCTGTCAGCTCGTCGTAAAATGCTTGGTAGCGGATTTGTGCATTCGCTGTAGCAAGTTGCTGCTCTTTTTCCCTAGCAAGTCGCACAAACTCTAAAGTTTTATTAATTGTAATTTTTAAGTCATGCAAATCAATCGGCTTCGTTAAAAAATCAAAAGCACCCCTATTCATAGCTGTCCTAATATTTGGCATATCCCCATAAGCTGAAACCACTACAGCTTTGAGCGTCGGGTCAATAGCTGGCAGATTCTCTAGCAAAGTTAAACCGTCCATTTCGGGCATACTAATATCAGTTAGCACTAAGTTAAAGGAGCCATCAGCTTGCAGTTTATCTAAAGCTTGGACTCCATTAATTGCAAAAGAAAACTCAAATTCTTGAGTGCTGATTTGACGCCGAAATAGCTGAAGGATTAGATATTCTAAAAGTGGTTCGTCATCAACTACTAAGATTTTAGCTGTCATGGAATTGCTCTTGTTAGCAAGTAACCAGGAGTTTAATTCTCTGGTAAGGACAATCCCCCTGTGATTGCCCCTCTGGGTTGCACCGTAAGTAAGTTTTGGGCAGGCAGGAAAGCACTGCTCCTACAGAAAACTCATCATTTTCAGGACTTACGCTCCTAAACCGGGTTTATCTACAAAATTGAAGATTCTCACTAGAAACCTACGAAGAAACCCGGTTTCTAGCCTAGACGTGCGTAAGTGTTGATTTTATCAGTTCCCAACCATTAAGTGGGAATTTCAATAATAAATTCCGTTCCCTCGCCTGGTGTAGAGTTACAACTGAGCCATCCCTCGTGTTTTTCTTCAACAATAGACCGCGAAATTGATAAACCCAATCCCGTCCCTTTACCCACAGATTTTGTAGTAAATAAGTGGTTAAATACCCGCTGTTTCACTTCTTCTGTCATCCCCATCCCGTTGTCAGCAATAGAAATTATAACATGAGAAGTTGAATTGTCTTTCATATTTTTTTCACTATCATTGGTAAGGAAAGTGCGAATCGTAATTTTATTAGGATTCGCCTTAATTTCATCGCGACTCCGCCCTGCATTCCACTCTTCCAATGCGTCAATGGCATTAGCAATGATATTTAAAAACACCTGGTTTAACTGTCCGGGATAACACTCTACTGGGGGTAATTCTCCGTAGTTTTTTAGCACTTGAATTTCGGGTTGACCCTCATTCGCTTTGAGCCGATGTCTCAAAATTAATAAGCTACTATCAATTCCTTCATGGATATTGAAACGAACTTTGGATTTAGTATCTGCCCGCGAAAAAGTCCTCAGAGAAATGCTGATTCCCCGAATGCGCTCAGTTCCTTCTCTCATAGAACTGAGCATTTGTGGCAAGTCTTCTAAGAGAAAAGGGAGGTCAAGAGCTTCAATTTGATTTTGTAATTCTGGATTATTTAGGGAGCAGTGTTGTTGATAAATATTGAGAGCAGTCATCAATTCTTGAAAGTAGCTTTCGGCGTGTTCAATGTTTCCTATAATGAAGCTGATGGGATTGTAAATTTCGTGGGCAACTCCGGCCACTAACTGGCCGACGGAAGCCATTTTTTCGTTTTGAATGAGTTGAGTTTGCACCTCTTGAAGTTCTGTTAAATTTTGTCTGACTTGTTTAACAGTTTCTAAGGCTCTTTGGATGGTGATTTCCATGTCCTGAAAATCAATGGGTTTTGTCAAAAAGTCAAAAGCTCCCCGGTTCATGGCAGTTCTAATGTTTTGCATATCTCCATAGGCGGAGATGACGACTGCTTTTAATGTATTGTCGATTTCTGAGAGTTTTTCTAGTAAAGTTAACCCGTCCATTTCGGGCATATTAATATCTGTTAGCACTAAATCAAATGGTGGAAATTCTGCAATTTTTTCTAAGGCTTCTCTGCCATTGTGAGCAAAGACAAATTCAATTTCTTTGCTCCGAATCTTTTGCCTGAATTTTTGTTGAATGACGTATTCTAAGAGTTGTTCATCATCGACGACTAGGATTTTGGCTGTCATGGGGAGCTATTCTGTATCCTATGGTAAAAATAACTAGGGTGATTAGCTTACTATACCGCGTTGTTTAAATTTTGTGAAAAATTAAATTAATTGATCGGTATCGATGCCCGTAGTAGGGACACGGCAATGCCGATTGGTGTCAACTTAACGTCAAACCCTTAATCCGTAAGGGACTTAAGTCCCTGCCTCAAAGCTTAAGTCCTCTAAAGAGGACTAAATAATTCATTAGTCCTCTTTAGAGGACTTTAACTATTAGACAGGGATTTAAGTTGCTGGCGGGTTTCACCTTAAGTTGACACTAATGGGTATTCCCGTGTCCCTACCTCTTCTTAATCTAAATATTTAACATTAAATTAACACCAATGGTTGCACTTTAGCGCCAAAACTATTCAACTTTTGGGCAAAGTAATGATAAATTCGGTGTAGTTTTCAGTTTCAGTTTGCACTTCCAAATTACCTCGGTGTTGCCCAACAATGATATCATGAGTGATGGATAAACCTAAACCCGTTCCCTGTCCGGGAGGCTTGGTAGTGAAGAAAGGGAGAAATATTTTTTGTTGATTTTCTTGAGGAATGCCGATGCCGTTGTCACGAATGCGAATTTCTATTGCAGTGCCTAGATTTTTAGTGGTAATAGAAACTGTGGGATTGAAATCTGCGGTCACTTTAAATTGTTTAATATGGGAGGCATAGCAAGCATTATCGATAATGTTAATTAAGGCGCGGCTGAGGTCAGAAAAGGCGACATCTAGTTCTCCAATTGATTGGTCATAGTCGGTTTCAATGGTAAGGTTGAAGGTTTTATCTTTGGCACGAATGCTGTGGTAAGCTAATTGTAGGGCTTGAGCGACAAGGGCATTGATGTCGGTTTTTTGGCGGGTACTGCCCTCGCTGCGAGCGTGCATGAGCATACTTTGAATTATGCTGTTTGCCCGTTGCCCTTGTTCGTTAATTTCTGATACGTTGCGCTTAAGATAAGTCAGGTTTTCGTTAATTAATTCCAGGGATTCTGAGTCTAAATTTTGGAATTGGCGGTCTATTTGTTCTGCGATTTCAGAGGTTAATTCTTCTGAGAGAGTAGCCAGAGAAGTGACGAAGTTGAGGGGGTTGCGGATTTCGTGGGCAACACCTGCGGTGAGGGCTCCGAGGGAGGCGAGTTTTTCTGAGGCTACTATTTGTTTTTGAGCTGTTTTTAATTCGGCGGTTCGTTCTTCAACTTTCTGTTCTAGGTTTTCCGAATGTGCTGCAAGTTGTTGGTTGGCTTGTTCTAAATTTTGGTTTAGTTGATTGACTTCTGCGTAGAGTTTGGCATTGGTAATGGCGATCGCAGCTTGTCCCGATAGCATTTGTAAAACTGTGAGTCTGTCAGCGGTAAAGGCAACGGTTGTCAAATTATTTTCGAGATAGATAATTCCTGTAAGTTGACCTTGATTGAGTAGAGGCGTACACAAGATTGATTTGGGCTGATTTTGTTGGATGTAAGGGTCTTTTTTGAAGATTCCTTCGTGGCTGGCATCGTTTAAAACGACTGTTTCTTTAGTACGGGCAACGTAGTTAATAATCGCGACTGGAACTGCATTTCCTAGTAGAGGAACGGAAGTATTTTCTTGTTCTGGTTGTTGAGAATTGGTCAATACGGTGAGGTCGTTACCTTCCACGATACCGTTAGCTGAAATCACCCACTGATTGTCGCTTTGGTTAGATGAAAAAGTTGGTTTGGTGAGCAATGAGCCGCGAGTAGCGCCAGCATTTTCTATGACAATAGTCATTAATTTATTTAGCAGTTCGCTGAGAACAATTTCCCCAGATAACGCCTGTGCTGCTTTCATAATTGTACCGAGGTCAAGTGATGTTGAATGACCGGAAGTAGAGGTTGTTGTCCAGTTTGAGGTGGTTGTGCTAGTGGAGTCGAGGCTGATAGTTTCAGGCTGCTGGGTGCGGGAGATGAGATGGGGATATGTTTCTTCTAAGTCTCTGACTTTGGCGATCGCTCCCCAGCGAATGTAGCAGTAATAGGCTTCGGTCATGTAGGTTTTGGCGACTTTTTCTCTACCGAGGGCTAGATAAAATTCGGCGGCGCGTTCGTTAGCAAGGGCTTCTTCTTGGATGAATCCTTGTTCTTTGGCTCCGTTGATGGCTCGTTCGTAGTAGGTTATTGCTGTCTCGTTTTGTCCTAATACTCGTGCTTTTTCTGCTTCTACGAGTTCGTATTTATGTTGGAAGTTCATGGGGGCGTGGTGCGCCCAGGTTTTCATTTGTTTTTGATAAAATGCTACTTTTTTCAGGTATTGTTTTTGTTCGGTTTTGGTGGTGGTGGGATAGTGAGCGAGAAGGGCTAAAGAGTAGTAAAAATTGTGTTCTGCTGCGTGCATGAGCGCACCCAGATTTTCTTTGTATTGTTCTGTTAATTCTGCCGTTTTAACAGCCTGAAGGTTATTTTTAAACAAGTAAAATAAAATTAATTTAAAAAGGTAATAATAAATAATTACCAAGTTATTATGACTTTTTATAAAAACAGGCATCATTTTTTCTTCATCAAATTGATCTCCAACTAATCTACATTTATCGGCAGTTGTATCCATAAAATTCAACACGAATTGATGCCACATTTTAGCATGATCGCTCACCATATATTGTTTGTATTTTAGCATCACATCAATATATTGCTTCTGATTTTTAGCCACTAATTCCAAATGCTCCCCACTCCAAAAAGGATAGTTAGCGTAGCCCCAACCTGAGTAACAAGCATATTCTACATCTCCAGTTTCTAACCCACTTTGAAATGCCTCTATAAAAGGTTGTACTGTTTCCTTGATATGCTCTTTCCAATGCCTAATGAAACTATTAAAATGAAACTCAATTTTAGCCTTGAGTTCTTTAGCAGCAAATTGTTCCACCAGCTTGACAGCCAGTTTACCAAATTGATATCCCGAATCAATGTCAGACAGCACTCCACAAAGCAGCATCCCATAAGTCACATACCCAAAAGCAGACAGGGGCGAATTACCATATTGAAGAGAAAGATTGACCATCTTAAATACAATCAGCGGAAAAAGCATAGGGTTTGCCATAAAAGCAGCCGGAATTATAGCGATTAAGATCCGCATGGCTGCAAGCTTATATGGGTCAGTCATTAAAGGGAGAAAAGCTAAATCCTCAATCTGTTTACCGCCTATTGCTATTTTGTTGCGAATCAATCCCATCATAATACTAAATTTTGTTGGATTTCTAGGGAGAGATACTCCCAGAATTATTAGGACTTGCAAAGCTGTCTCTAGTGCTGCTTGTGGCTGGTTTTGCTGTAAGTAAAATGGGATTCTGAGTTCATAAACTTTGACTTTTTCTAGCTGACTTTTAGCTTGCAACAGAATAATTTTCGATAAATGTTGTGCTCGTTCAAAGTTAGTATTGAGGTATTCGGATTCTAGTGTTTCTAAGTGGAGATTCCTGGCCAAATCGTACTGACTTTGCCAGCTAGATTCTGGCAGAAGTTCTAACCCTACATTCAAATATCTGACAGCAGCTTCATAAGCTGTCGCTGCTTTTGCTTTTCGTCCAGCAATTAAATTAAAGTTGGCGAGTTCATCTCTTTCTGACTGCTGCGCGATGAATTCCACGCCAATATTTAACTGGTTAACAATATCAAATATATTCTCTTCTAGGGCGTTTTCTGCGTATTGATGCAATAAGAGCTTACCAATTTTCAAGTGAGTTGCTTTTTTCTGATTTTCAGGAATCATTGAATAGGATGCTTGTTGCACCCGGTCATGTAAAAATCTGTAGCCAACTCTCGATTCATCAAAAAGTAGCGGTTTCTGTTCTTCTGACTGAAAAGCTAGAGGAATTTTGTAGTCGTTACTGAGGGGCAAAATGAGACCTGATTGAAGTGCTGACCACAAATCATCGGCTGTCTCTAGCGGAGATTTTTCATTGATAATCGCGCATACATCTAAGTTAAAACGGTTGCCAATACAAGCGGATAATTGTAATATTTTTTGGGTAGCTTCTGGCAGTTTTTGGATATTTCTGGCTACCAGTTGGACAACGTTATAATCAGCAATTCCCAGGGATTGAATCTGGTTGATGTCCCATTTCCAATAACTTTTGATAAAATCAAATTTTACCAGTTCTTCAGAGTGGAGAGTTTTGAAAAGTTGTGTTAAGAAGAAGGGATTTCCCTGAGTTTTATTGAAAAGTAAGTCGGCTAATTTGAGTGAATTGTTATCTTCCTGAAGAGTATCGGCGACTAATTGACGGACGTTGCTAATATCTAAAGCCTGGAGGACGATATTATTCACAACCGCACCTGTTTTTTCAATCTCTTCAATGGTTTGGATCGTCGGATGAGTTGGGCTGACTTCGTTATCTCGATAAGCTCCAATTAGTAACAGATATTCGCTATCGGTGTCTGTTATCAAGAGTTGGAGCAATTTAAGGGAGGCTGAATCTGCCCACTGTAAATCATCTAGGAACAGAACAAGCGGATGTTCTAGTTTAGTGAATACATGAATAAATTGTTTATAAACTCGGTTGAAGCGATTTTGAGATTCTGTTGGCCCTAGCTGGGGAACTTCTGGCTGTTCGCCCATAATCATTTCTACTTCAGGAATTACGTCGATAATTACCCGTCCATTTTGTCCCAAAGCTTCTACAAGTTGCTCTTTCCAAATTTCTATATTTTCCGAGTTTTCTGTTAACAGTTGTCGGATTAATTCTTGGAAAGCTTGAATTAAGGCTGCATAGGGAATGTTCTTTTTAAATTGGTCGAATTTGCCGGCGATAAAATAACCTCGCTGGCGTACTATGGGTTTATGAATTTCTTGCACAACGCAGGTTTTTCCAATGCCTGAATAACCGCTGACGAGCATCATTTCTGTTGAGCCAACGGCAACTCGTTCAAAGGCTGTCATTAGGGTTGCAACTTCTGTTTCTCGTCCATATAGTTTTTGAGGAATGAGAAATTGACCGAATCGATCCAATTTACCCGCTGTGAAATCTTTAATTTGTCCAGATTCTTCTAATTGTTTAAGACATTCTTCTAAATCGGCTAAAAGTCCACGAGCGCTTTGGTAGCGGTCTTCAGCAGTTTTAGCTAATAATTTCATTACGATGTCAACAACCGCGTTGGGAATTTCTGGATTTAGCTGATTTATCGGTGCGGGTTGTTTGGCGATGTGGCAATGCACCAATTCCATTGGGTCGTTAGAATTAAAAGGTAGCTGACCCGCAAGCATTTCGTAGAAGGTAATGCCAAGGGAGTAAAAGTCTGTGCGGTAGTCTATTGACCGATTCATTCTCCCAGTTTGTTCGGGAGACATATACGCGAGAGAGCCTTCGATGTGGTTGGGGTTACTGATGGTAGGATTTTCTTTTTCTAGGCGGGTGGCGATGCTAAAGTCGATGAGTTTTATTTCTTTGGTTTCTGGTTTTATGAGGATATTCTGGGGTTTAATGTCTTTGTGAATAATTTGATTTGTATGCAGTTCTCCGAGAATTTGGGCGAGTTGACTGGCGATTTGAAGAAAGTTTATTAAGGAAGTTTTTTGGGAGGTAATATATTGTTTGAGGGTTTGGCCGCCAAAATCTTCGAGAATCAGGGCAAGTCCGTGTTCGTAAGGTTTTAATTCGATGGGCTTGATAATGCCTGGGATGTTTAAAGAGTGGAGGATTTGATATTCGTGTCTGATTCGGGCGATTTCTTCTAGGGTCGGATACTCGGCTTTGAGAGTTTTAATGATGACAGGAGTGTGTTCTAATTCGTGGCGACCTTGATAAATAACGGTTTTTGTACCTTCGTGGATGGTGGAGATCAGTTGGTATCCGGGTAGAGGGGTTCTCATTGTATTTCTTTAAGAGGGGTACAGTAGTGAAAAAGCATAATACTGATGAACCATGAGTTAAGTAACCACACAAAATTAATTACATGAAGACTCCTTGCTAGGCAAGGGTTTCAGTAGAAAGATTGTGTAATTAATTTTGAACAACTACTTAATATATTATGTTATCAGTTTTTGAAATTTTACCTTTGTATCGAAGATTACTTCTCATATAAAACAAAAACTTAAGATTTAATTAATTAAATCTTAAGTCAATACTCCGGACAGTTTTTGGAACGAGACTACAAGCTTTACAGGGCAAGGATCATAAATAGAGTCGAATTAAAAGCAAGTCAGGGGGTGGAGCTGACATTGATTTAATTATCCACAGTGGCTCAAAGCTAAGCGAGAATAAGCCATTGGGCCATATAAAACTGTCCGGACTATTGTTAAGTATGGATAGTCCCCCGAAATGCCTGTCGCATTTTCCTAAAGGTGAGCTGTTAAAGCGATGATCTATTAGGCTGCTTAGTATCTACCGCACCCCTACAGGTGTGCGTATTAAGTTTGCTGAGGGAGCAGGTAAAGGTCCCAGCGCAACATCGCCCCAGCGCATCACTACTGCGGCTGCGCTAGCTACAAAGCCATGATTATAAACAAGAACTAAGTCGTTAGGGCGAATTTTATCCAACTGTGCGGCGTGGTACAAAGTGGCAACAGTAGATGCTGCGGAAATGTTTCCATACTGGGGATAGATGTCAATTGTCCGCTTTGGATCTATACCTAGTTCGCGGACACAGAAATTTCCATACCAAGCAGTAGCCGTGTAGAAAACAAAAAAGTCGATTTGATCGAGGGTGACATTGGCAGCATCAAGAGCACCTTGATAACACTCACGAAAGTATTTCAAAAACAAATGAGGCATCTGTTTGCTGGCGTTTTTATTTGCTCGTATAATCATTCGTGGATTCCCCTGGGCATCTGTGGTCAGTTCATTATAGAAAACACCACATGATTCTTTAGTATTGATAATTTTCTTGCCAATGATGCCCTGGTTTGCTTTAAGTGAGCTGACCACAAAGGCTCCAGCACCGTCACCTACAAAAAACGAGAGGGTGTCATTCTCATCCCAAAAACGAGAGTATGTACATGAAGTAACTACAAGTACATTACGGTACTCTCCACTTCGCACTAGGGCACAAGCATTATGGAGTGCAACTATGGCACTCGCACATAGTGAATCGAGATTCCAAGCAGCACCTTGTAAACCTAGTTGACTAGCAAGAAAGGCAGCATTTCCAAGTTCGATATGCTCGGGAAACATGGAGGCAACGATCATCAGATCAACTTCTTCTGGAGAAAGTTTTGCAGCGTCGAGAGCATCATAGGCTGCACGATATTCTAATGTTAATGAAGACTCATTACAGTCAAGTACCCGTCGCTCAATAGCACCCCGGAAGGGATCGGATAAGTACGGCATCATCTCTTGTGTCCACAAGTCAATTTCTTTGCTTTCAGAGATAGGTTTAGCAGGTGAAAAAGCTCTCGCTAAGCCTTTTTCTTCCGCTGTGGCAATCAAATCAGGGTAGTTTTCTCGGAAATAATCATTGGTGCGGATAACACTCGGAAAACTGACAGCAAGTGAACGAATTCCTACAGGATGATACATGATGATGAACTCTTTTTTACAGTGTAACTTTTTGTGCAACTATACTCGGAAAAAATTGACTGGCAAATCAATGTTCTCAGCTTTACTCGCTAGCACTCAAAGGCGCTTGCAGCAATGACGCTGCTTCAAAAACAGGTAAAGTCTCAAATTTCTGAACTCGGTGCTGGCTGGGTTGGGTATGGGACTCCCGTAAAACTCGTTTTAACACCTTACCCGCCGCATTCTTCGGAAGGGAATCAACAAACTGGACAAGGCACGGCACCTTGTAAGCGGCGATCCGCTCCGAACAAAAAGCGATCGCATCTTCGGCTGCCAGCAATTGACCGGATTTCAGCAAAATATTTGCCTTGACGATCTCACCCTTAACCGGATCGGGAACCCCATAAACCGCCACTTCAGCCACCGCTGGATGCGTAGTAAGCACCCGCTCAACTTCATTGGGATACACCTTAAAGCCAGAAACATTGATCATGTCTTTCAAGCGATCGACAATGTAAAAATAGCCATCATCATCCATCCAGCCGAGGTCGCCTGTATGAAACCAACCGTCTTTCAAGACTTTGGCCGTTTCAGCAGGGCGATTCCAGTAACCCAGCATCACATTCGGCCCGCGAATGACAAGTTCTCCCACTACCCCTGGCGCGACTTCTTTACCATCGCGATCGATGACCTGCATTTCCACATTTTCAATCGGCATTCCAATCGAACCTGGTTTATATTTCAATTCGTGGTTGTAGCAGGCAAAAGGAGAAGTTTCAGTTAAGCCGTACCCTTCATGAATCACCAAATTGTGAAGCAATCGCCACTGCTGAACAATCTCCCCTGACATAGGAGCAGATGCAGTAAAGTAGTAACGGACTGAACTTAACTCGCACTCAGATGGGTGCAGTTCTAACAGTTTGATGAAAACTGCCGGCACGCCAAAAAACATCGTGATCCGTTCGCGTGCGATCGCTTTCAGAATTTCCGCAGGAGCAAAACGGCGCTGCAAAACAATCGTTGCACAAGCATTAAAAGCGCTATTGAGAATAGCGTTTTGACCGAAACAATGGAATAGCGGTAAGTACAGCAGCAACCGATCTTCTGGCTGCATTTTACAGCAGCGGTTTTTGGCATAAATATTGGAAATGACATTGCCGTGCGACAAAGTAGCTCCCTTGGGAAAACCTGTAGTTCCCGATGTATAGAGAATCGCTGCTGGCTCATGTCGCCCCATTTTAATAGCCCGTGCTTCCGGCGAAGCATTTGCCATCATTTCTTCCAGACTGGTTCCTTTGTTCGCTTCACTTTCAGCAATCAAAATGTGTTCGAGATAAGCTAAATCCGCATCTGGGACTTGTCTACTCAATGATTCGGTGGTAATAACCACCTTAGCTTCACAATCATTAAGGATAAATCGAACTTCATCACATTTGAGCATCGCACTAATAGAAACTGCGATCGCTCCAATTTTGAGAATGCCCAAATAAGATATGACAAATTCAGGAATATTAGGAAGGAAAAGAGCGACGCGATCGCCCCGCTTGACTCCCAATCCTTGCAAACCATTAGCAGCGCGATTTACCAATTGGTTAAGCTGCTTGTACGTGAAAGATTTGCCTTCAAAAATTAAGGCGGGTTTGTGAGGGAAAAACTTGCCTCCTCTCTCGATATGCTCTGCAATGTTCATCCCTATTTCATCCTCGGTAAAAATGCTGCCAAACAATAGGCTTCGTGTTCATGATTTGGATGCACTGGTGCATTGTCGCTAAAGCCAATAGAAAACCACTACGTAAAGCTTTTGAGCGATATTTTTTTTCTGAGAAAACATCCCCTACGCAACCAGGATGAATTGCCTGATAAAATTGTTGCCAATCACTTGGTTCAAGTTGATAGATTTTGACGCACTGGCGAACAGTATCCGTCAAAAAGTGTTGCTGATTTGACAATCTCTCTGCTTTTTTAATTCGGTAAATATCTACCTGAAAAGCAGTTTCAGAGATGTTAGCTGAAATATTGTGAGTAACCATTTTTGTGTCTTTGTGTAACGTTTAACAATCCTTATGCAGCAGAAATATTGCGAATGCTTTTGTAACAGACAAGCAGCGCTGAAAGAGTTAAATTGTCAACTCATTTTTTACACCGTTTTGCAGGCTATTATTAGCTACAAATGGATTGTTTTACGCAGGGAATAAAGAGCAAAAAAGAGAAAAAATAATGTGAGTTTTTTTCAAAACTTCTTACCCTTCTCCTTCCTCTTCCTACTTCAAACTTGATAAAATCTGGTTCACAGCTTGCACAATCCGTCCTTCCTGTGCAATGTCAGCAGCAATCATGGCAATGTGTATATCCAAAGATTGCTCGTTGTCATTCCAAATGTAAGATTTTTCAACATTAGGCGGCTGTCCCACAACTTCGCGCACAGCCTCATATAGCGGCAAGCTAAGTGGCGACAAACATTCCCGTGCATCATAATGACCGGCGACTTGATGGGTTCGCAAGTCAACAGCTTGGACAGCAAACATTAGAGCTACTGCCATATATTGCTGGAAGATTTCAATTGAGCGACGAGCTAAATTAGCTGAAGCGAATCCTTGGCTATTGATGTTTTGATTGAATTGTTCGGCGTGAGTGGGAAAGCGATCTGCTATCGAATTGCCATAAAAAGTCAACAGCGGCATAATCGAGTTTCCAGTTATTTGCAGAGCTTTTAGACCCATGTTGACCTTACGGCTCGTGTTACCAACTAAAGACGGTGACAGCCCGTTATTAAATTCCGGTGCAACCAACAGCGCTATTTGCACATCCAAGTGCTTAGATAGCAGACCTAAGAGATACCGCAAACGATCCATTCCCACACCAACATACTGTCCCAGAAAATTGCCGCCGTGATAGCTGGCTTGATTCTCAACGTCGATCAAAGGGTTATCTGTTACCGAGTTTATTTCTACTTCAATTTGCTGAACAATCTCTGCCAATCCATCAACAATTGGCCCCAGATATTGAGGCAAGCAGCGAAGCGAATAGCGGTCTTGAATTGGATCTGCACCCCGGTAGTTGTGCTCACCATCTAACTCGTTTCGGCTCAAGCACGAATCTTTAAGGAGTTCGACCATTTGGGAAGCTGCCCATATTTGACCAGAATGAGGTTTGAGCGCGTGAATAAAAGGATGAAACGATTGATTAGTACCCCCTAATCCTTGAATCATCAGGGCATGAACGCCCATTGCTAGGGCAAGCAAGACTTGCGCGTCGCGGAGGCACAGGGCCGCGATACCAGTCATAACAGAGGTACCGTTCATCATTGCTAACCCTTCTTTGGGGCGCAACGTCAGGGGGGGTAAGCCAAGCTTCTCAAGCGCTTGTACGCATGACATCTCCTCACCTTGAAAGTCAACGGTAAAGGATTTGTCCAACCCAATCAGCGATCCAGTAATGTAAGCTAGGGGTGTAAGGTCGCCGCTAGCGCCGATAGAGCCAAATTCGTAAACGTGAGGTGTTACTCCTTCGTTGAGGAAGGTTGTCATGCGCTCCACCAGTTCCAACCGGATGCCAGAGGCACCGTATAGATGCGAGTTGATCCGCAGGATCATCGCGGCCCGGACATCAGCGATCGGCAACCGCTTACCAGCCCCAGCCTTGTGATACCAGACGAGATTATTTTGTAGAGAAGTCGCATCTTCAGTAGAGATTACAGTATTGGCCATCCCTCCAAATCCTGTTGTCACGCCGTAAATCGGCTTTCCCGACTCGACAGCATCCATAATGTAGTCGCAGGATGCCTTTATACCATCGAAAATTTCATCCCGATTCGTTAAATAAACTTGCGAGGAGTTTCTGGCAACGTTGACTACTTCATCTACAGTCAGCGATCCGTTCCCCACAGTTACGTTACTCAAATTAGGCTCAGGCCATTTGGGTAATTTTAGAGAAATCGGCTGTGTTAAGTTTCTTGACACTTCTTAGATCCTAAATTTATAGATAGATGCCACTAAAATGTGACTTTAGTCACAGCACACTCGAAACCAGGATGTTATTTTGAATTCAATGACGGAGAAATATGACTCGACACCATACTCTGCCATTGCTACTCAAATCTTTCACTTCGTTTCGTAAAACAAGCCGTAGCCATTAGACATCACCGATAATGAGCCTGCAAGCCTTATTGCGTTAAGGCTGGAAGCTTAAATTCGGTTGGTGTCTAATGTTCTCAGAGCAAAATAAGACTGCGCCGACGCTACATTATGCGGGCAGAGTTATAATTGATTGAGTTCTTAAAGCTGGTAGGCTGTTACAGGGGCTATTGACCGATAACTAAATGACATTACCACCGTTAAAGGGTAATCATACATTTTTGTAACAAAACTTTACAATGATTTCCGAAATTTTTAGGATGACTATTGAACGCTACGGGATATCTGGAAAACAGTTATCCAAGTTTTCAGGCGTTAGCGAAAATCATATTTCTGAGTTTCGGCGGGGGAAGACTGGCATCTCTACGGAGGTGCTGTGGAAATTAATTCAGGCAATGGACGAGATTAAGCCGGGAGCCCGCGTTTACTTCTGTAATCGGCTGACGGGGGGAGAGGGATTTGGCAACAGCAGCCAGATGTCAGTGCCAAAGCAACTAGAGTCTTTGTTAGATATGCAGATATTGGTTGATGGGTTCTCTGACGACAGTTTGGCCTTGCTACTGATGGTGGTGGCGGCGCGGATCAAGAATGGTGTTTCCTCTGATGCGAAGGGTTTTGAGCTCATTGGCTAATAATTTAACCGCTAGTTTGTCAAGGCAAGAATCCACAGATATAGCCTTTCTCAGAAAAATGATGTATGGCGAGGTATGCTGCAACCCTTACATGATCAAGCTTTTCATGGCAAAATTGGTATCTCACCTTTTAGAGAAAGGCTATATTGCCCCATTTCTGAAACCCTTGCTAAACAAGGATTAAGAGAGATTACGCTGATTTCACTAATTTTTTTATCTTTGAAAAATCAGTGAAATCCTTTGAAACCTCAAGAATTAGAAAAGAGCGGACAGTCTCCCTTAAGACAACTTTAAAAGAAGCTAAACTTTATCAATATCATGACAGATAGCATCCAGCATCTCATCGAGCCACACATTCAAGATTTGGGTGGATTCCAAGCCCGTCGCCTGCTTCCCTCAGACGTTGTGACGTTGGTAGGCCCTTTCATATTTTTCGACCATCTCGGCCCTGCGGTGTTTGCACCCGGTCAGGGCGTAGATGTCAGACCGCATCCGCACATCAACCTAGCAACCGTAACCTACCTGTTTGAAGGTGTTTTGCTGCATCGCGATAGTGTCGGCAGCGTTCAAGAAATCCGTCCCGGTGCAGTGAATTGGATGACGGCAGGGCGAGGTATTGTTCACTCCGAACGCACACCTGATGACGATCGCAGCAAAGAAGCTATCCTGCACGGCATCCAAACCTGGGTAGCACTTCCCGATGAGTACGAAGAAACTGACCCCTGGTTTAGACACCATCCGGCAACTGATTTGCCTGTTTGGGAGGATGCAGGAGTTTCGTTCACCCTGATTGCGGGTGAGGCATACGATCGCACTTCCCCTGTTCAAACATTTTCACCCATGATTTATTTGGACGTGCAACTTGCCGATGGCAAGCAATTTACCTTACCGGGCAGTTACAGTGAACAGGCGGTTTATAGTGTAACAGAGGGGTTGGCGATCGACGGAGTGCCTTTGGAACAACATCGGTTGGCGGTTCTCACTTCAGGCGCATCGGTAAGCATTTCTGCCAATGGCAACGCTCGCTGTATTGTGATTGGCGGTGAACCTGTGGGTAAGCGGCATAAATGGTGGAATTTTGTTTCGAGCCGAGACGAGCGCATTGAGCAAGCTAAACACGATTGGGTGGAGGGGCGATTTGCTCCGGTTCCTCAAGAAACAGAATTTATTCCGCTGCTCAAGGAGTCGCCGAATCAAACGGAACAGCCGTTGTAAATAGCGCCAGCCATCTAATTATTGATGAACTGTTTTTTGGATTCATTCTCAGGTTTTACAGAATTGCATTGAGAGGGTCAAAAAAGCTTTTGACCGATATATCAAGGCTGATAAATCTGGCAAGCACTCTGGGAAACCTAGATTTAAGGGGCGTGGTAGATATCACAGCTTTACCTATACCCAGATGAAACAGGATTGCATCAAAGGTAATCGCATTACTTTACCGAAAATCGGTGATGTGAAGATAATTCTGCATCGTCCTATCCCTGATGGGTTTAAAATCAAAACTGCTCAAATTGTCAAGAATGCGATGGCTATTATGTTGTGCTGACATTGCAAGATGTCACAGTGCCCACAATGAGCCTCGATGTCAATCTTGATAATGCTGTTGGTATTGATATGGGACTGAAGGATTTCTTGATTACCAGTGATGCTGAGACAGTCCCTATTCCTCAGTTTGCCAGAATTGCCCAGAGCGATAAAAAGCTCCGAAATAAGGCTGTTTATCGTAAAAAGAAAGGCAGTAATCGTAGACGGAAGGCTGTTAAGCGTCTTGCTAAACATCATCTGCATATTGCAAAGCAACGTAAAGATTTTCATTGTAAAGCTGCAAAGCGATTACTCGACAAGTATGATGTGATTGGCTTTGAAGATTTGAATGTCAAAGGTTTGGCAAAAACTAGGATGGCAAAATCGATCCTAGATGCTGGTTGGAGTGAATTCCTCGATATTCTGGTTTGTAAGGCCGAAAGTGCTGGCAAATTAGCTATAGCTGTGAATCCAAATGGTACTACCCAAAACTGTTCTAATTGTGGTACTCGCATCCCTAAAACCATTGCCGACAGGTGGCATAGTTGCCATGTTTGCGGCAGGCGAATTGGATCGGGATGTAAATGCCGCGATTAATGTTAAGAACTTGGCTGTCGGGCGGACAGTCAATAAAGCTCAGCGTGTTTCCGATGCAGACGCAGGATTAGCCCAGAAGCCCACCCTATACTCGTCCGCGAGTTAGGGCTGGGAGTCGTCACGATTAATTTGATACCAATCGGTGCAGCGCGCACCCTACAGATAGAGTGCCTGCATCCAAGACTGCTTAATCGGGTTGAACTGCCGCTAGAATTTGTCCGGCTGTTACGGTTTGTCCCTGTTGGCAAAACAACTCTGCCACAGTACCCGCCACATCAGCAGTAATAGCAATTTCCATTTTCATCGCTTCCAAAATTAACAGGCGATCGCCCTCTGCAACCGCATCTCCAATATTAACCAACACCTGCCACACATTCGCCGAAACGTGAGCGACAACTGCCTCACAACCAGCAGGCAAAGCAACATCCGCCGCTGCCTCAGCAAGCATATCCACCGACGCTTCTGCTACAGATTCAGAATCAAATTCCCCGGCGGCAGCCCATCGATCGCGCTCTGCATTAAATGCGGCCTGCTGATTCGCTTTAAACTCAGCCGCACTGCTAGCAATAGAATGCAAAAACTCATTGTATTCTCTCAACTTAAAAGTGATTTCCTCAACCTTTAATTGAAACTTACCTTCGATAAATTCTTCCCGACAGCGCAGCAATTCCTCATGAGAAACTGGATAAAATCGGATTTGGTCAAAAAAGCGCAACAGCCAAGGTTTACCAGACTGGAAATCCGCCGTTTGTTTAAACCGATTCCACATTTGTACCGTGCGGCCGACAAATTGATAACCTCCCGGGCCTTCCATTCCGTAAACGCACAAATACGCGCCGCCAATGCCAACTGCATTTTCGGGAGTCCAAGTGCGGGCGGGATTGTATTTAGTAGTAACTAAGCGGTGGCGCGGATCGAGGGGAGTTGCGACTGGTGCGCCTAAATAAACGTCTCCCAAACCCATCACTAAATAGCTAGCATTAAAGACAATTTCTCTGACTTGTTCGATGCTGTCAAGCCCGTTGATGCGACGAATAAACTCAATATTGCTGGGACACCAAGGTGCATCCGATCGCACAGACTGCATATATTTTTCAATCGCCAACAGCGTCGATTCATCTTCCCAAGATAAAGGCAAGTGTACAATCCGCGCCGGCACTTCCATATTCTCGATCGCCGGAAGTTCCGTCTCCGCCGCAATCAGCGCCTGCATTAGCTGCTGTTGCGAAATCTGGCGGCTCTCAAAGTGAATTTGGAGCGATCGCATCCCCGGCACTAATTCGATAACTCCCGGCAACGGATTTGCTGTCAGCCATGCCATCAAGGAGTGGGCCCGGAAACGCAAATTTAAATCAAGCACCAACGGCCCGTATTCAACTAAAATATATTTATCGCCAGCTTGACGGTAAGTAACAGCAACCTGTCCCGAAGATTCAGAGATTTTGTGCAAAACAGGAGAACCGAGAAGCTGAAACAAACCCTCAGATTTTTCATCAGAAACCGGGAGACAAAAAGTAGAAATTTGCCTTTCTTGCTCTAATTCCTGCTGCAAAGCTTCAGCAAAACTCAAACAGTAAAAGCGAATACTGTCCCCCGGTTTCAGTTGTCCGATTTTCCACAATTGGGACTGCACAATAGTAGCAGGACAGACAAAACCCCCCAAACTCGGGCCGTCCAGACCGAGAATTACAGGCATATCGCCCGTAAAGTCGATCGTGCCGATCGCATAAGCGTTATCATGAATGTTAGACGGGTGCAAACCCGCTTCTCCGCCGTCTTGACGCGCCCAGGTAGGTTTCGGGCCGATCAGCCGAATCCCCGTCCGCGTCGAGTTGTAATGCACCCGCCATTCTGTTGAGAAAAACATTTCGATGTCTTCCTCAGTAAAGAAATCCGGCGCGCCGTGGGGCCCGTACAAAACACCAATTTCCCAATTATTGCTGTAAGTTGGAATCAGTTCGGAAGGCAAAGATAATTCCGCTTCCAGAGTTGCCGTTTGGTGCAGTTTCAGCACATCTCCAGGGCGCAGGGTGCGACCAGCGTGACCGCCAAATTTTCCCAGTACAAACGTTGATTTGCTGCCCAAATATTCAGGTACATTAAAACCGTGTTTCACCGCTAAATAAGTGCGATAGCCGCCGCCTTCAATGGCTTTTAACTTGAGAATGCTGCCCGCTTTTACAGGAATTGCCCGCCAAAACTGCACCGATTCTCCGTTGAGCGTTCCCTTCATAGTTGCACCAGTCAAACTAATAACTGTATCTGCATTAAATCGCAGAGTTGGGCCTGTGGCTGTGAACTCCAATCCTGCTGTTGATTCGGGATTTCCTACTAAACGATTTGCCGATCGAAATGCAAGATGATCCATCGGGCCAGAAGGCGGCACGCCAACATCCCAATAGCCAATCCGCCCCGGATAATCTTGAATGCTGCTGTAGGTTCCACCATCCAATACATCGATCGTTAAAGGGGCGTATTCAAAAGAGTTTAAAAAGCGCGTGCTCAGTTCGCCCCGGTTGAATCGGGAATCGTCCAAAATCTGGCGGAGGTAATCTAAATTAGTTTCAATTCCCGCTATTTTACTGGCATCTAAAGCAGCTTTGAGTTGGGCGATCGCCTGCGCTCGATTTTCCCCGCAAACGATGACTTTGGCTAGCAGCGGATCGTAAAAAGGAGTAACCTCCGTTCCGGTTTCTATCCAACTGTCGCAGCGGACGTTTTCGGGAAACGCAACTAGATTTAGCAACCCGGAACTCGGATGAAAATTCTTGGCGGCATCTTCGGCATAAATCCGCACCTCAATTGAGTGTCCTTGCGGCTGATATTGGTAATTTTGTATAGGAAATAAATCCCCGGAAGCCTGTTTTACCATCCACTCAACGAGGTCGATGTTGTTGACAGCTTCAGTCACGCCATGTTCGACTTGCAAGCGCGTGTTGACTTCCAAAAAGTAGAATTGTTTCGCATCAACATCAAACACAAATTCTACGGTACCTGCTGATTGGTAATTTACCGCTTTTCCCAGCCGCACTGCTGCACCGTACAACTGATTTCGCTGTTCGTCGGTAATCGCAGGGGCGGGGGTTTCTTCTATTACTTTTTGATGGCGCCGCTGCACCGAACAATCTCGCTCGCCCAAGGCTATGACATTGCCTTTGCCATCTCCAAAGATTTGGACTTCAATGTGTCTGGCTGTTTGAATGTATTTCTCTAAAAAAACGCCGCTTTGTTTAAAGTTGCTTTGGCTCAAACGCTGTACTTTTTCAAATGCTTCTGCTAAATCTCGATCGCCAAAACAAGCCTGCAAACCGATACCGCCGCCGCCTGCGGTACTTTTGAGCATCACCGGATAGCCGATCGCCCCAGCAGCCCTTTCCGCATCCTCTAAACTTGCTAAAAGTTCGCTTCCGGGAGTTAGCGGCACTTGATTTGCAGCGGCTATTTCCCGCGCGGTGTGCTTCAATCCAAAACACCGCAACTGAGCCGGAGTCGGGCCAATAAATGCAATATTTTCGCTGATACAAGCTTCGGCGAATTCCGCATTTTCGCTCAAAAAGCCGTAACCCGGATGAATAGCTTGAGCTTTTGTTTGGCGCGCCACTTCGAGAATGCGATCGAACCGCAGATAACTCTCGGCGGCGGCTGCTGCGCCGATACAAACGGCTTCGCTGGCGGTGAAAACGTGCTGGGCGCGCGCGTCTGCTTCTGAATATACTGCTACCGAAGCAATTCCGAGGCGATCGAGAGTGCGGATAATTCTGCAGGCAATTTCGCCGCGATTGGCAATCAGAACTTTGTTAAACATTATGGGGGGAATTGGGAATTGGGAATTGGGAATTGGGCATTGAGAATTGGGCATTGGGCATTGGTAATTGGTAGTGAGGACTTTATTACTCATCAATAAGGACTGAAGTCCTCACTACAAACCTGGTATTTTCCGCTTACACAGCATCCCAAACAATCAACTGAATCGGCGTAGGATTGTAAGCATTGCAAGGATTGTTCATTTGCGGGCAGTTAGAAATTGCAACTAGCGCGTTCATTTCGGCTCGCAAATCAACTGTACTTCCCGGATCTGAGATGCCGTCAACAATTTCTAAAGTGCCATTTTTGCTAACTGGCACATTCATAAAAAAGTTGATATTGCTGACTAAATCTCGCTTGCCCAAACCGTAGGGAAGAATTGCGGCGAGGAAATTTTCAACGCAGGCGTGCTGGTATTTTTTATCTAGTCCAAACCGCACTGAATTGCTCTCGCAGCTACACGCGCCGCCGGAGGTATCGTGCCGCCCGCAGGAGTCAGCAATTATGGTCATCATGGTTCGCCCTTCGTTGGAAATGAGTTTGCTGTTTGTAGTGACAAAGATGTTGCCTTGATTGACGATTGTATCGGGGGCGCTATAGCGTTCTGAAGGGTCATCGGCATTGTAAACTAAAAAGTCTACTGCTTGATTTCCGCCTAAATCTACTATGCGGAGAATCTGTCCTTTTTTGATAACGCGAGACCAAGGATGTCTGGCTGGTAAAACTTCGTTGTAAATGGCTTTTTTGGGATCGAGGATTTGTTGAGTATTTGCAGTCATGGTTCACTTTTGATTGATTTACAGCATTTTTTACCGCTGATTAGTGCGGATTAGATATAGTTTGAAAATCTGGTTGATTAGGTGTCTTGCATCAGTTTTAGATTGCTCTTTTAACCGCAGATGTTAGGCAGATGCAACACTGATAAACGCAGATGATTGCGGGAATTGGAGGCGATTAAATGCAGTGCAGTCTATTGCAGGAACAAAGCATCGGTGTTGGTGAAGCCGCGCACAGCTTCCGGGTTGGCGGTGCGGCACAAGTCGTCTGCTGCGGGTGCGGGGGATTTCCAAATCTGAATTTGGATGGGTTTTGGATCGTAAATGGGGTTTGAATGCAGGATATGGGGGCAGTTTGAGATAATTGTTAATACGTTCATTTCGGCTCGTAAATCGATAAAACTACCTGGTTTTTCGCTGCCTTCGCGAAACTCCATCGTGCCGTCGGGTTTGATGGCAATTCGAGTAAATAAGTTGAGGTTTGGCATGATGTCTTTTTTGCCTAAACCCCACCGAGTTAGGGCTTTGAGGAAGTTGTCGCGGGAGTTTTTCCAGTCTCCAGGGCCGTATTTTTTACTATTGCTAATGGCGTTGCTGCATCCGGCTAGCAAGTCGTGACAGCCTGATGTGTCTTGGGTGATGGAAAATAGGATGCGTCCCATGTCTGTGTAGATTACTGTGCCTTGTTTGAGAAAGGCGTTGAATTGAATTTTGGCGGTGTCTGCTGCGTTGAAGCGTTCGATCGCATTGTCGGCATTGTAGCACAGCAGGGAAACGCCGCGAGAGCCTTCTAGATCGGTGATTCGCAGGGTGTTTCCCCGCTTGATGATTCCCGACCAGTACGCGCCGCCCGGTACGGTTTCTTCGATTAATACGAGGCTTGAATCGATTTGTGAGTTTTTGTCGATCGATAGTTGCACTATAAATTCCTCCTGATATATTGAGATAGTTTAGCGAAACAAAACAATAGTATCTTGTCGCTATCAAACCCGCCCTCTCCCAAAGTAATATTTATTTTCCCTTACTTAAGTTTGCTGTTGCACGGCGTTGCGCGGGTGCAAACGCCGTGCAACGGCAAACCTATGTCTATTTAAGCAGCCATTGCAACTGCTTCCTGTCCGTGTTTCCGCATCAAATCCATGAGTTCGTCGCGGTAATCGTGGAATTTGGCGTGCCGTTTAATGCTGGGAGTGCGATCGGGTAAATTAATCGACATTTCCTTTCTCACTGTACCGGGACGAGCGCCCAAAGCATAAATCCGATTGGAAAGAAACACCGCTTCTTCGACATCGTGGGTAATCATAAAGATTGTAATCTGAGTGCGGCGCCACAAATCGAGCATGAATTCGTGCATCGATTCTTTAGTGTGGATATCCAATGCGCCGAAAGGTTCATCCATTAATAACACTTTAGGTTCAGAAGCGAGGGCGCGGGCGATCGCCACCCGCTGTTTCATCCCGCCCGACAATTCCTTCGGCAACGACTTCGCAAACTCCGTCAATCCTACCACACTCAAATAATAACTCGCTTGTTCGCGCCGCTTTTGCTTGGACAAGCCTTGAAGTTTGAGGCCAAATTCGGCATTTTCCTGCACGTTCATCCAAGGATAAAGAGTGTAATGCTGAAATACCATACCTCGATCCGGCCCAGGCGAAACAACTTCCTTGCCATCAATTTTAACTTCCCCTGTTGTCGGCTTGTCCAATCCCGCAATCTGCCTCAACAGAGTAGATTTGCCAGAACCGGATGCGCCTACCGCGCAGATAAATTCGCCTTGCTTGATGCTCATATTGATGTCCTTGAGTACCACTAATTTACCGTTTTTCGTTTCAAAGTTTTTGTGCAGATTGTTGATTTGCAGAAACATGAGTTTATCCTCTGTATTGTAAGTAAAAAATTGATTTTTTCATTCCCAAAATATGTAAATTTTAGGACTAGCAACGATATCTAGCGTGGGTTTCAATTTTATTTTAGACCACTGCTTTCTTCCTTCTTCCTTCTTCCTTCTTCCTTCTTCCTTCAACATCTGGTTACTGTTTCTGGCTTGACCATTTACAAGAAACCCGCAGCAGATATTGAAAAAGCAAGTCAAAAGTCAGTCCGATCGCCCCAATAACAATCAGCCCCACAAAAATTTCATCGGTTCGGAGAAATCGACCTGCGACACTGATTCGGCGGCCTAAGCCTTCGGTTGCCGCAATCAATTCCGAGACAATTACCAATTGCCAAGCCGCAGCTAGGTTGATGCGGCTTGCATCAAGAATTCCCGGCAAAACGTGGGGAAAAATAACTTGAGTAAGGATTTCCCAGCGATTCCCGCCCAACATATAAGTAGCTTCGATCAAGTCTTTGGGAACAAACTTGACTGTATCCATCACCATCAGCGAATTGAAGAAAAAGACGCCGATAAATATCAGCATTATTTTGGGTTCTTCGCCGATTCCCAAGTAGAGAATTAATAGGGGAATGAATGCTGGTGCGGGCATATATCGCATCAAGCCGAACATGGGTTCCAGCAAGGCGCGAATACTGGAAAAACTGCCCATCAGCACGCCAATTGGTATGGAAAAAACCAAGGCTAACAGAAAGCCCACTCCCACCCGCCACAAACTCGCTACTGTGTCTTTCAAAAGTTCACGAGTGTTCCACAGCCGACCAAATGCCTCTAAAACTTTGCCGGGTGAAGGTAAAAATTTGGGGTCTACGTTGGCGAAGGTTGTTACTAGCCACCACAGCAGCAGCGGCAGTGCGATCGATGTGACAGTTAATCCAATATTGAGGGGTTTTGGTATCTCTTCCGCAATCCGCCAAAAAACCGTGGGATTTAGGCTTTTTTGCTTGAGGTGGGATTGGATAGATCCGGGTTCGGGATTTGGTGGCATAATTTAGTTGCAGAACGGTTAATCGAGTAATTTGAGTGATTTATGCAATCCCAGAAATAATATTTGTGAAATTTTGATTTATTTGCGATTTGCTTACTTTGTGCCTTTTAGCTTTTACCTTCGGCGTAAGCTTTGATAAAGCGATCGTCAAATAACTTGCTAATATCTGGTTGGGTTTTTGCTAAACCTACATCTACCAAAAATTTAGTCATTTCCGCCGCCGCAAACTGCAATGATGTCATGTCATTTCCCGGTTGAAAGGCTTTCAAGTTTTCCTCGACGGTAAATATTTGAGTGCCGTTTTCATATTCCTTGTATTCCGCAACGCTAACTCCGGCGCGGTTGGCGAGAATTTCGTAAGATTTCTCTTTATTGGCTTTCATATATTCTAAGGTTGCAAACCATGAATTAACCAGGGCTTGCACTCGATCGGGGTGTTCGTCGATAAACTTTCGCGTAAATACCAAATGGTCGGAAATTGCCCCAGGAAAATCTTTTGAACTAAACAATTCCTTGCTGTTCGATCGTTTTAATGCCTGCGTGGTGAACGGTGCAAATACTGCCACTGCATCGACTTGACCTCCCACAAAAGCCGCCGCAGCTTTCCCGGTTTCCAGCGGTACAAATTGAATGTCGCGCACTGATAAACCTGCTTTTCTTAGCCCCAAAAGCAAGAGGAAGTGATCGACTGTACCTTCCTCTGCTGCAACTTTTTTACCTTTTAAGTCGGCAACGGAATTGATGCCTTCTGCGACAATAACTTTGTCATTTCCCGTCGAGTTGTCGTTGACTAAAACAATTACTTGATCGGCACCACCTGATATAGAGTTTACTGTATCGCCGAGGGTTTGGCTGTTAGCATCTATCTGTCCTGCTGTGAGGGTACTGATCGATTCTAAGTAGCCGTCAAACCATTTTAAGTCTACTGCAACATTGTTGGCTTCAAATATCTTTTGTTCTTTGGCAATTTGCCACGGAAACCAGCCTGGCCACGCGCTGAATCCGAGGCGAACTGCGTCAGCACTTACTGAAGAAGCTGCTTCTGTTTCTGTCGTGGTTTTGATATAAATTGCTGGGTTGACGCAGCCAACAGCGAAAAACAAGGTGATGAAAAATATGGCGCAGTAGGATAAGGGCGATCGCGTTATTTTTGGGGAGCAATATCGGATATTCATAGCATATTCTGGTTGCTGGTTAGAGGTGAATATGTCGATCGAGCTTTTGCACCTTCGTTGGTTTCCTTAGCTCCCGCAAAACCCCGATATACAAGGATAAAGCCCGAGAGCTAACGAACCGATCCTGCAAGATCGATCGCGTTTCTCCCGGGCTTTTATCCCGCCGTGTAACTGGCTAGTGTTTCCCAAAAATTAAAATATTGGGACAACCAGTCTGCTTCTCTCGGACCAGCACTTGAACTGTCTAAGCTGAGTTAGAAACTCGTTCAAATCGGAACCCTAGAAGCTGTTATTTTTTTTCGATTTTTGTCTGTATAAGTCCTGTTTGCAACCCAAGGAGTTATGCGAGACTGTCGGTAACAACAATGCACTTAGCTTTTTTAAAGGTAAGCATACTGTAGCTTGCAATCTTACTAGATTGCTACGTTTCAAACGGTAACAGCTAACTTGATAGTAAAATGTGTAAAATGTTACAAAAAACGTTTTTTCTGGGATTTATCAAATTAAGATTTTTGGAAGATTAAACCGGGCGATTGTGCATCGCGAAGTTGACCTGCACACACTGACCAAACTCGCAAGACAAGGATTGAATATTTATCGAGAAATACTTCGATCGCCCTAGACTGGATGCGGAGGCGATCGCCAATGCGGTAAAGTAACGTCCTATTTGTAATAACTGAGATGTTCCACCATTCTCAATAAGCCTTTTATGGGCGGGTAGGATGCCCAACCCCTACTCCCCACAAGAAGAAAGAAATACACTCTTTGTGGAACAGGCCGGAAAGCCTGTTAAGAGAGAATGGTACTCTGGGCGTGAGTAATAACGATCGCCAAACACAGCCTGTGAAGTCAACTCTTCAATCTAAAATCTAAAATCTAAAATCTAAAATCGACAGACGGTGCATTATGGAAAAAGTTAACTACAGTAACAATCTCGACATTCATTCGCTGCTTGATCGCTACCGCACAGGCTCGATCACGCCCGCAGATGCGATCGCTCAAGTTTACGATCGGATCGAACGCTATGCAGATCCGGCCGTATGGATTTATTTAGCACCGCTGGCGGAAACCCTCGAACGCGCCAAAGCCTTGCAAAACCTCGACCCGCAACAATTGCCACTCTACGGAATACCGTTTGCGATCAAAGATAACCTCGATTGGGCGGGCGTTCCCACTACGGCGGGATGTCCGCAGTTTGCTCGCACCCCAGCGCGATCGTCCGCAGTCGTAGAGCGCCTGTGCGCGGCAGGTGCGATCGCGATCGGCAAAACAAACATGGATCAGTTTGCCACAGGATTAGTGGGAACCCGCACGCCTTATGGAGTTTGCCGCAATCCGTTCGATCGGCGCTACATCCCCGGCGGATCGAGTTCCGGTTCCGCCGCAGCAGTCTCGGCCGGATTGGTGAGTTTTGCTCTGGGTACCGATACCGCAGGCTCGGGGCGGGTTCCCGCTGCTTTTACCAACATTGTCGGGCTGAAGCCAAGTTGCGGCTCTATAAGCACTCGCGGGCTGCTGCCGGCGGTGCGATCGCTCGATTGCGTTTCTGTGTTCGCTCTCACCTGTGCGGATGCGGCCTCCGTGCTGCAAGTAGCCAGCGGTTTTGACGCTGAGGATGCGTTTTCTCGCCACCCTGAAACCAAAGTTTTGCCGGATTTATCCCGCTTGCGGGTGGGAGTTCCCGGAGACGGCGAACTCGAATTTTTCGGGAATGCAGAAGCTGAACAGCGCTACCGAGAGGCGATCGGGCGCTTACAATCATTGGGCTGCACGATCGCACATATTGATTTCAAACCGTTTGCGGATGCTGCCGAACTGCTCTACGGCGGCCCTTGGGTAGCAGAAAGGTTGGCGGCGATCGGCGATTTTCTCGACGCGCACCCAGAGGCGATCGATCCGATCGTCTACGAAATTATCAGCGGCGGCAAGCGCTACGATGCCGTCGCGGCTTACCGCGCGTCGTATCGGTTGGCCGAACTCCGCCAACAGGCAGAAATTCAGTGGCAGTCAATGGATGTGTTGGCGGTTCCCACGACAGGTACGATTTATACTGTCGCAGAAGTTGCAGCCGAGCCGATCGCCCTCAACACCAATCTCGGACGCTACACGAACTTTGCCAATTTACTCGATTTGTGCGCGATCGCAGTTCCCAGCGGGTTTCAAAGCAACGGATTGCCCGCAGGATTGACACTGATGGCTCCGGCGTGGCACGATTTATCGCTCTGCCGCCTGGGATCTGCTTTCCACGCTAGCTTGGGGGGAACTTTGGGCGCAACCAGTCAGGCGCTGCCAACAGTCCCGGAATTCGCGATCGCACCAAAATCTTTGTCAGAAGAACGAGTCAAAATAGCCGTGGTTGGCGCTCATTTGAGCGGTGAGCCGCTCAATTATCAACTTATCGAACTCGGAGGCATTTTGGTTCGCGCCTGCCGTACCAGCCCGATTTACAAGCTGTACGCTTTGACGGGTACTGCTCTGGGCAAGCCGGGATTGGTGCGTCAGTCAGAGGGCGGTAGCGCGATCGAGGTGGAAGTTTGGGAGTTGTCGATCTCCGCTTTCGGCCGATTTGTGGCTCAAATTCCGTCGCCGCTGGGAATTGGTACGCTGGTGTTGGAGGATGGCTCCACGGTGCAGGGCTTTTTGTGCGAATCTTATGCTGTCGCAGGTGCGATCGATATTTCTCATCTCGGCGGTTGGCGAGCTTTTGACTCCGGCTTTTAAGCTAAGTTAGAATGGCAAATGGCATTGCTGAATCAAGGTATGGATACCTTGATTCAGCAATGCCGGGGAGAAACTGCAACATTTGTACAAGCTTTTAGCAGCTTACAGACAAATTGTCAATCAGCGGTTTTTGGGGGGAAATGTTGAACAGTTGCCGACTGTCGCGTAAAAAACTAGAGGAATTGACACTCTCAGGGTTAAAACCACGCTCGATTCTTAATTCAGCGAATGACCTTTAAGCGTTACGTCCTTTCGGCAATACTCCGACCTCTTAACCGTAGAAACCTACCAATTAACGAGCCTGATTCGCAGCCACCCCAGAGAGTCTATCTCCAAAAGCGTACTAGGATATTAGCCTAGAGTTTGGGTATGCCCTACCCTACTTAACAAAAAGGAAATTATTTTGTTTACTGGATTTAGGACTGTTTTATTTAGTCCCCGACTGTTTATAGAGTTTTCGTCGCTCTTTGTCCCTCAGTTTATGCCTAAAAGTGTGTCTTAGTCTCTGTTTCACTTCGGGCAAAGGAGTTTAACCTTGACTATTACAGTATAGCACAATTGCTGAAATTTCCCGTAGTTTTAGGAATAGATTCACAAGAAAGATTGAATGGGACTGAAGTCGCTCGCCTCGCTTACATCGAGCGAACTGAAGTCTCTGAGTTTTCCGCTTCCCGTATTTCCTTTTATAAGTTTATATTGTGTGAGGCTGTTTGAGAAGCTTAATATCAGGAATAGCCACTCCAGCCTAACATTTATGATGCTTTAGCTGTCAGGTTGATTTTTTCCTTTCGCCACTTCCTGGCACTCTGTTTAACAGCTTCTATTTCCTCAAAATCCACTCTAATCGCGGCAATTTCAAATTCTACGCCTAAAACCGTACTAACTTCGAGGATTTCTACAAAACTAGCACATTGATAATCTGTATCTTCATACTGCCTAACCCGTTGTTCTTCAATTCCTAGTATTTGAGCCAGTTCTTGCTGGCTGATTTTGGCAGCTATTCGAGCTTTAATTAAAGCATCTGGCAGCTTATTTATGCTGTCAACTTTAATTAAAATCGGCTGACTTCGCGAGCAGTTAATTAGTGTTTCGTATTCAGCAATTTCTGCTTGTAAAGCCGTTAAATGAGATTGTTTGACATCGCGAGAAAGTTGCCAACCATCTGGATCTTTTTTCTTCAGTTCTTCATCTTGCTCTAACACCTTAAGAGAATCTTCAAATCTGCGGGCACACTCTTGGCTGGATTCGTACTCTTTTGCGTTTTTAATCATGGTTCCCACCTTATTAAATCTATCGCTATAATCCCTTTGGGATTTAATTCTCTGTCGCGCAGAAAGAATTCTAAAGAAGTTAATCCGCTATCTCCTACAGGTTGATCCGAACGAAAAATTTCACCTTTATATTTAGATTTCTGCGCGCTGCGGTCTAAATTATTTAGCAATTTCGGAGCATTTTTTCGCAGATAATCGTAATCCACATCTTCCGGTTCCCAACACGCATCAAAATCACCTGGTTTGGGCTTACTGCTAACAAAACTACCGTTAATATAAATAGTTCTACAGCCGGCTGCTTTTAATTGAGCGAGTGCCAATTCCAAACCATCTATCATTCGCTGCCTCGTAGAATTAGTACCAAATCTCTCTTTAAACTCCTCCCATTCACACCAATACACTCCCGGTGGCAGATTGCCGTTCTCATCAAATTCTGGAATCATGCCCTCACACCTTTACACCTTAACACAATTTTATTGTCAGTTTTTAATGACTGTTGGTTTGCTCAGCATACCTGAATGTTTTGGAAAAAGCGATCGCCCTTGTGCGATAATTAATAAGTTGTAACAGTACGAGAGACAATCTCCGGTTCTTAAACAATAGAACGAGTGCCACCGACGGCAACCCCCTCATACCAATTTAATATGAAGCTGCATATAATAGGGCTTCAAGAATAAACTTGTAAGATGACAACGAACTAATTTGCTTAGGAGTGATTTTTTCAATAACTTGTTTCAAGCGCTCTCGTAATTGCTCAAGTGTTGTGATCCACATTCCGCACTTCAATTTGTAGTATACCAAGGAATACGATAATTCTGAGTTATTTGACGTTTTGTTTGCGTACAAATACTTAGTTTTTTCTATTTTGGTGTTTGCAAAACCACCAAATGAGTGTAATAATTACATATTACATTCCGAAGTGCGGAAGGTGGGATTAAATGTTCTCGCTTCGCTCAGTTCGACAGATTCAAAGTTTTCTAGATTGTCTACTGGGGGATTCTTATAAAGGATCTCGGCTATTTCTTGGATATTTATTTTGATTTTCTGCTGTTCTTCTGGGATCATGCTTTCCTTGGATTATGGTAATTTATCTGCTTTCTATTATCCCATCAACTTAGACAGACAATTGTCTGAGTATTTATACTGATTGCCCAAGTGGGATGCTCCCAACTCGAAATCTATAAACCAATGCTTAAATAAAGTTTGCGCGATCGCTTACTCATTCCAAAACTAATTAGAAATACTAGCGATTTATATTAATTCCTCAAAAACAATATCCTCATAAACCGACTCAATGGGAAAGCTTAAATCAATACTTTGTAGATAGATATTATCCCCAGACTGATAATTAAAAATCTCCCAATTACCGCGATCGTTTTTACGGTATAAATCGATGGCTATTTTCTCAGCATCAACCAAAACATAATCTTGCAAACTAGGATTGCGACGATACAATCTAAATTTATCCCCTCGGTCATAACTGGCCGTACTTGGAGATAAAACCTCAACAATTAAACAGGGAAATTGAATCGCTTGGATTGCAGTACGATCGCGATCATCGCAAGTAACGCTCACATCAGGATAAATATAATTTTTCGTTTCAAAAACATTTACCCGACAATCGGAATTGCCAACCTGACACCCACCGCCCCGTAAATGACCTTTAACAATGAAAATAATATTACTAGCAATTCGTCCATGATTTTGAGTCCCCCCACTCATGGCGTAAACTTCACCATTAAGATACTCATGGCGAAGCAGTTGTTGTTCTTCCCAAATAAAATATTCTTCAGGTGTTAACTTAGGAAACTTGTCTTTTACAGCAATCATTTTTTGTTACCTCATGGGCGATCGACACAAATTAATATAAACTTTCTATAACTATGGGATTGAGCTTTTTCAAAATAACTTGAGTCATATTCATCTCCTTAAAAATCAACTAACTCGTCATTACAAATAGAGGCTTGAAGCCCCGATCGCCCCTAACACTTTGGAGGGTAACACCATTCAATCAGCCCCGATCGCTCAAAATACAACCCAAAATTAAGGGGTGAACGGCTATAAACCAGACGATCAGGGCATAACGGAGGGTCAGATTATACATTATACCTCTTGCGAAACTAGCTGAAACTCGCATAATTCCCTTCGCAAATCATCTCCCATTACCCCACAACATCAGACAGCCCCTCTTTAAACAGTCGCATAATATCAACCTTTTTGCGTCCAGTCCCCGCGGCTCATAAGGAAAGCTTACAATACAGTTTCAATCCCTACTAGGGAATCTGGGGTTTATTGCTGCTGAAAAATAGGAGTAAAACCATTACAGCATCTACGTTACAGCCGAAAAATTTGACTCTTGAAATTTTAAACCTACTAATTCCCCAGCACTTGGATGGGCGATCGCTGAAGTTAAACGATCGCCCATGTCCGTACCAAGCGTATAGTGGTTTGAGAGTTTGTCTAATGCGGTTGAGTGTTGAGGAGGTAAGTGCTGGCTGGCGATCGCCAATTCCGAGGTCAGTTTTAGTCTGAATTGTCCCCTGCAAATATTAATTGCATAGACTTCAGAAGCCTTCGATCGCACAAAATTGAATTCAACTACAAGCAGCAGATAGATTTGGGCTGCATATCTCCAGCACAACCCCATCCAAGGTAAACTGATAATTACCGGAATTTTCACAATTATCTATGGGACAAAGAAGCGCGATATGATATCAGGGGAAATTAAAAGTCAAATAGATAAAATCTGGGACGCCTTCTGGTCTGGTGGTATCTCCAATCCCCTCGAAGTCATCGAACAGATTACTTATTTGCTGTTTCTGCGTCGCCTCGATGACCTGCATACACTGGAAGAAAACAAGGCAAATCGGCTCAAGCGCCCAATGGAACGCCGGATTTTCCCAGAAGGGGAAGATATCAAAAAACGCTCCTATGATGATTTGCGTTGGTCGAGGTTCAAGAATTTTGCACCGAAGGAGATGTTTGAGGTCGTCAACGATCATGTTTTCCCTTTCCTGCGGACTTTGGGGGGGGATGATTCGACCTACGCGCACCACATGAAAGATGCCCGTTTCACAATTCCCACACCGGCTTTGCTTTCTAAAGTGGTGGATTTGCTGGATGGTGTACCGATGGAAGATAGGGACACCAAAGGCGACCTTTATGAGTATATGTTGGGCAAAATTGCCTCGGCTGGACAAAACGGACAGTTTCGCACACCGCGCCACGTTATTCAGTTGATGGTGGAACTGACTGCACCCAGCCCCGGCGATGTAATTTGTGATCCTGCTAGTGGGACTTGCGGCTTTTTGGTGGCTGCTAATGAATATCTGCGATCGCACTACCCGGAAATTTTGAGCGATACCAAGATGAAACAACATTTTCATCATCAGATGTTTCACGGGTTCGATTTTGATAATACCATGCTGCGAATTGGCAGTATGAATATGCTTTTGCATGGTGTAGAAAACCCCGATGTGCGTTACAAAGATTCGCTAGCACAGGAACATTCTGGTGATGAAGAATCTTATACCCTTGTCCTGGCTAATCCGCCTTTTGCTGGGTCGTTGGACTATGAAAACACGGCTAAGGATTTGCAGGCGATTGTCAAAACTAAGAAAACTGAGTTGTTATTCTTGGCTCTGTTTTTAAGATTGCTGAAACCAGGGGGACGGGCGGCGGTAATTGTGCCGGATGGGGTGCTTTTTGGCTCTTCTAAGGCTCATAAGGAATTGCGCCGTTTGTTGGTGGAGGAGCAGAAGCTTGATGCTGTGATATCTCTGCCTGGTGGCGTGTTTAAGCCCTATGCGGGTGTTTCTACTGCTATTTTGTTATTTACTAAAACTAACTCCGGTGGAACTGATTTTGTTTGGTTCTACAATCTAAATGCTGATGGGTGGAGTTTGGACGATAAAAGAACGCCTTTGCTTTCTGATGATAAATTAGGTGCAGTGCCTACTTCTGAGTTAACAGCAGAGGAACATATTAAGAATAATCTACCGGATGCGTTGAGTCGTTGGCGATCGCGAAATACTACCGAACGAGAGCGATCGCCCACTGATCAGAGTTTTTGTGTGTCAAAGGTTGATATTGCTGCTCAGGGTTATGATTTAAGTTTAAATCGTTATAAGGAAGTAGTACATGAGGAAATTGAGCATTTACCACCCCAGGAAATTCTGGCTAATTTGGCTAAGTTAGAGGTAGAAATTCAGCAGGGGATGGAGAATTTAGAGTCTTTGTTAAAATAGTACAAAGATCAAGAAAGACAAAGAGCCCCGATTTTTTTAAGTTGGGGAACTAACACACTTTTTATAGGAGAAACAGCAATGAGTGTTGCAATTGCGAAAAAAATGACTTTTGAAGAATTTCTTCAGTTTGACGATGGAACGGAAAATTTATATGAATTGGAGAATGGAGAATTAATTACTATGCCTTTAGAAAGTGAGATAAATCGGCGCATAGCGATGTTTTTAGTTGCCTATTTTTTGCAATTAGGTATTCCCTATTACCGATTGAGTATGAAAACAGAAATGGCTGTGAATAGCCGACAGGTGGGGGTGCGTGTTCCTGATTTGGTGATGTTTTCTGAGGAGTTGGCTAAGGTGATGGAAGGGGCTACACGTTCTCTAATTTTAATGGATATGCCGCCGCCGTTGTTGGTGGTTGAGGTAGTAAGTCCGAGTCAGGAAAATCGGGATTATCGTTATAAGCGTTCTGAGTATGCAGCGCGGGGAATTGCTGAGTATTGGATTGTTGATCCAATTGCTAAAAAGGTGACTGTTTTGGAATGGGTGGAAGGTTTTTATGATGAGCAGGTTTTTACGGGTGAACAGGTGATTTGTTCTCCTTTGTTTGCTGATATTAAGTTAACTGTAACTGAGGTTTTACAAGGGTGATGTTCCCTTCGACTTCGCTTATGGGACGGCTTTCTCGCTCAGGGAACGGCTTTCTCGCTCAGGGAACGACTAGGGAAGGGTTGTTTATTACATCAGTTAGCTGAGTGTCAAAATGAAACTCATTACAAAAACGCTCCCTGAGCGAAATCGAAGGGAGCAAATCAATGATAAAAGAATCGGAGGAGATGTTGGGATGAAAGCTGGATGGGTAAAACTTCCTTTTGTTGATGTGATTTTAGACGAATCAGGGGGCAATATAAAAACTCCGCAAAGAGAGTTTCTTATCTCAGGACACTTTGCTGTTGTAGATCAAGGGAAAAATTTGGTTTCCGGCTACGTTGACAACAAATCATGTCTTTGTAAAGCGTCATTACCCGTTATTGTTTTTGGAGACCACACTCGCTGCTTTAAATTTGTAGACTTCCCATTTTGTATGGGAGCAGATGGAGTAAAAGTGCTTCGACCAAAAGTTGAAGCAGATGTTAAGTATCTTTTTTACTATCTGCGACAGCTAAACCTACCTGATGGCGGATATGATCGGCATTTCAAGTATCTTAAACGCAGCCATGTCTTACTTCCCCCCTTAGAAGAACAAAAACGGATTGCAGAAATACTCGATCGCGCGGAAGGACTTAGGGCCAAACGTCGGGAGGCGATCGCACAACTCGACACCCTCACCCAATCCATCTTCTTAGAGATGTTCGGCGATCCTGTTAGAAATCCGAAGGGTTGGAAAATACTAAATTTTGGTGAAATAGCTCTTGAAAAAGGATTAATTGTTGACGGGCCTTTTGGATCAACGCTAAAACCTGAATCCTACGTAGAAGCTGGAGTTAGAGTTATCAGAAACTTTAACATTAATGATGCTTTTTTTGATGGTTCAAAATTTGTTTATATAACAATAAAAAAATTTGCTGAAATATATCGAAGTCATGTTTGCACTGGTGATATTTTACTTTCGACTAAAGGAACTATTGGCGACGTATGCGTTATGCCAAATCTTTTAGGCGATTCTGTATTATCAGCTTCAGGAACTGTTCGTATTCGCCTCCCTATAAACTCCCCTCTAATTGCAGATTTCATTGTCTATCAAATGATTCAGTCAAGCTATAAGCAATATATGAAAAGCTTTGAAGCTGGTACGAATCAAAAATATTTAAACTTAAGTAGAATTCGCCAAATGGAGTTGATAGTTCCCTCTCTCAATCTCCAACAAGAATTTGCCCGCCGCGTCGAAGCTGTAGAAAAACTCAAAACCGCTCACCGCGCCTCACTGTCAGAACTCGACGCCCTCTTTGCATCCCTGCAACATCGAGCATTTAGAGGAGAATTGTGAAATTTTTATCTAGTCACAAAAGTGCGATTTAAAGAACTATCACCAAATACCCACATAAATATATGAGCCAGTTTACCTTCCTCCAATCCGAATTCCTTACAATTTATGAATCCGCCAACAAAGCTATTGATGCAGTCCATCCAGACCCTCGCACAGCCTGCTTTTATGCCCGTCGAGCCTTAGAATTAACCGTAAATTGGTTATATAAATACGATAATTCCCTAGAACTGCCTTATCAAGATAACCTAAGTAGCTTGATTCACGAACCTACTTTTAAAACCTTAGTAGGTGAAGCAATCTTTAACAAAACAAGAGTTATTATCAAACTAGGAAATCAGGCAGTACACAGCGCCAGACCTATCTTAGTGAATGATGCTATAAATGCTGTACAGGAGTTTTTTCATGTTGCATACTGGTTAGCATATACCTATGGACGCAGTAGCAAACCCAATGCGGGGCTTACCTTCAACTCTGACGCATTGCCCAAAACTGCACCAGTTCCTAAGCAAACCATTGAACAACTGCAAAAACTAGAAACTCAACTAGGCCAGCGCGATGAAAAGCTGTCAACACTTCTAGCAGACAAAAATGCCCTTGATGAAGAACTAAAACAACTACGGGCAGAATTAGCCGCAGTCAAGAAAGCCAGTGTCACCCAACCCGATACCCATGATTATTCTGAAGCAAAAACCCGCGATATTTTTATCGACCTTTTGTTAAAAGAAGCAGGATGGAATTTAGATCAAAAACGCGATCGGGAGTTTCCGGTTACAGGGATGCCCAATTCATCAAATCAAGGTTTTGTTGATTACGTCCTCTGGGGCGATGACGGTAAACCTCTGGCAGTCGTAGAAGCCAAGCGTACCCGAAACGGCCCCCGCACCGGGCAACAACAGGCTAAGCTATATGCCGATTGCCTAGAAAACCAATTTAATCAGCGTCCAGTTATTTTCTACTCTAACGGTTACGAGCATTGGCTGTGGGATGATACTAATTACCCACCGCGACAGGTGCAAGGATTTTATAAAAAAACTGAATTACAATTACTTATACAGCGCCGAACTATCCGTAAATCTTTAGCAGCAGGCACAATTAACCCTACCATTGCCGAACGCTATTATCAAACTCGTGGCATCCGTCACATTACCGAAGCCTTGGAGACTGATAAAGAGCGCAAAGCCCTGATAGTTATGGCAACGGGTGCAGGCAAAACCAGAACTGCGATCGCCTTAGTGGATATGTTGATGCGTTGTAACTGGGTTAAACGTGTTCTATTTTTAGCCGATCGTGTAGCCTTGGTAAATCAGACAATCAATGTATTTAAGAAACATCTCCCCGATGCCGCCCCAGTCAACTTAGTCACCGAAAAAGATACCGAAGGACGAGTATTTGCTTGCACCTATCCCACAATGATGGGATTAATTAATGATACCCGTGACGGTCAGCGTCGTTTTGGCGTTGGGCATTTTGATCTAATAATTATTGATGAAGCTCACCGCTCGGTTTTCCAGAAATACCGCACCATTTTCAACTACTTTGATTCTATCTTACTAGGGCTAACCGCTACACCAAAGGATGAAATTGACCGCAACACTTACGGACTCTTTGACTTAGAAAACGGCGTACCTACCGATGCTTACCCGCTAGAAGATGCCGTCAAGGATGGTTATCTAGTCCCCCTGAAAGCCGTATCAGTGCCGCTTAAATTTCAGCGAGAAGGCATTAATTATGGCGAACTTTCTGAATCGGAAAAAGAAAAATGGGATGCGTTTGAATGGGGTGAGGAAGGTAAAGCCCCTGAGCGCGTAGAAGCCGAAGCCGTCAATAAGTGGCTATTCAATCAGGATACCGTAGACAAGGTGCTAAAACATCTGATGACTAGGGGCTTAAAGGTTGCTGGGGGCGATCGGCTTGGCAAAACCATTATTTTCGCTAAAAATCAAGATCATGCAGAATTTATTGCAGAGCGATTCAATGCCAATTATCCACACTTTAAAGGTGAATTTGCCCGCGTCATTACCTTCAAAACCACCTATGCTCAAAGCCTGATTGATAACTTTTCCCAAAAAGATAAAGAACCTCATATCGCAATCTCAGTGGATATGCTCGACACTGGGATTGACGTACCAGAAGTAGTTAATCTGGTGCTGTTCAAAATTGTTCGCTCCAAAACTAAGTTCTGGCAAATGATAGGACGAGGTACGAGGCTATGCCCCGATCTCTTTGGATTAGGGCAAGATAAACAATTTTTTTACCTGTTTGATTATTGCCAAAATTTAGAGTTTTTTCAACACAACTCAGAAACTGTTAATGCACCAATAACTAAATCATTGGGTCAGCAATTGTTTACCGCTCGATTAGAATTAATCGGAGAGCTAGATAAAAGACAATCGGGAAATCAACCAACTAATCCAGCACAATTGAGCAAAATTCAAGACTATCAAGCTGCTTCAAAAGAACCCACTACCGATGCAGAATTACGCCAAGAACTAGCCAATTTACTAAATACCGAAGTTGCGGCCATGAATACCGAAAACTTCATAGTGCGACCAAAACACCGATTCGTAGAGAAATATGCTAATTCCGCAGCATGGGCATCATTATCGAACGATGATTTTCTGGAACTTAGTCAAGAAATAGCTGGTTTACCCTCCCAATTGGCAACAGAAACAGAAGAAATAAAAAGATTTGATGTGCTGATGCTGAAGTTACAATTAGCAATCCTGCGCTCTGAGTCTACGTTTAAGCGTTTACAAGCACAGGTAAAGTCACTTGCAGGGTTGTTAGAGGAGAAATCTGCGATTCCCTTCGTACAAACACAGTTATCTCTGATTCAGAATGTACAAACCGATGAGTGGTGGCAAGATGTGACATTACCCATGCTGGAGGTGTTACGCAAACGCCTACGGGGGTTAATCAAGCTAATTGAGAAACAAAAACGACAACCTATTTACACCGACTTTGAGGATGTAATGGGGGATGAGATAATAGTAGAGCTGCCTGGTTTTACAGCATTAGATAACTTTGAGAAGTTCCGAGCTAAAGCCCGTGCTTTTTTGCGATCGCATCAAGATCATGTGGTCATTTTTAAGCTACGAACTAACAAACAACTCACTCCATCCGATCTATCTGAGTTAGAGAAGATATTGCTAGAAAACAAATTAGGCGTAGAGGAGGATATAGACCGTGCAAAAGAAGAGGCGCATGGGTTAGGTTTATTCGTCCGTTCTTTAGTAGGACTTGATCGGGAAGTAGCGAAGCAGGAACTAGGTAAGTTTATATCTGGTAAAAATCTTAACTCAAATCAGATTGAATTTGTGAATATGATTGTGAATCACCTAACCGAATATGGCGCAATGGATGGAGCAATCCTCTATGAATCCCCATTTACCGATATTACACCACAGGGCCCAGACGGATTATTTACTTCGACTCAGTTAGATCAATTATTTTCTATTCTTGAAGAAGTTTCTACACGGGCTGCTGCATAAGACACAGCCGTAAAACTTGGGCTACAATCTTGGCTGAAGCACAATTATATAGCAAAACTCACACCGCTAACTGGGTTTCGTGGCAGTTGAATCGTTCGTGGATCATTACAGCCGATCGCAAAAACGATTTCCGCCCCGACAACGCGCTCACAACGAAGCGGACAACAGCGCTACATTCAAAGGTGACGAACATGATGCCACAGTCGCCAGAGTTGAATCGGGGCGTGTGGAGAGACTTAGGAATGAAAATTTAATAACTTAAACGATTACTCGTTACCAGGCTCTGCCTGGTAATGCAGATCCAGAGGCTCTGCCTCTCTTTACCTCGCGGCTTCTGGAGAGAGGACTGTAGGATGTGCTGAAGTTATTAAATTTTCGATCCTTAGAAGAGTATTGTCGATCGCTGGTGCAGTAGGGCAAAGAGCTCTACATCGTTGCCGGGCCCGTGGGGAGTCAGGGAAGTATCGGCAACGCCGGAAAAGATTACAGTGACGGTAAACACTCTTAGCGATCGCTGTTTCTATGCCCAACGATGCCAGCGTCAAGGGTAGGGGATGGAAAAGTTTTAGAGTTTCCGTGCGTCAGGTGGAACGGGAAACAGGGCTGAATTTCTTGTCAAATGTACAGCCACAGGTTCAGCAAATCATTGAGAGCAAGGTAGACAGCCAGTAGTAAAAGCTATTAACTAATCAGGAATTGTTAATTGCTGTCCGGGTTCAATGAGATCCGGGTTGTATCCAATAACTTCTAGGTTGGCTTGATAAATCTTTTCCCACTCGTTGCCGTCGCCGTAGAATTGTGCGGCAATACCGTAGAGGGTGTCGCCTTCTTTGACTGTATAAGATTGAGCCATAGATTCCTCTGGGTTGATTAAAGCTCCTTAAGTTTCACTATTTGCTCCAGCTTTTTTCTCTACCTTGAGACTGAAAAGCTGTTATGTTTCCACTACCTGAGTTGATAGCCCAGCCCACTCACCACCGTCCGTCACCCCAACAATGTAGGCATCGATGCTGCGATCGCCCACTCGATAAACCTGCAACTGCGATAAGTTATGCTTGAGGGTGCTCACCAAGTTCTCAAAGCGCTGCACTGTTTCCCGTTCCTCTTTGTCGTGCCAGTCTTCTTCTGCGGTGGCGATCGCAAAGAACTCCTCAACGCTCACCACTTGTATTGGAGCGTCGGGTGGATGTTCGGTGAGTTGCAGCAACTTCGCCGGGGTGAGTTCTCCTTGTGCCGACCAATGAACTATCTCAAAAGGCGCGTCGGTTTCACTGAGGAAGAGCAAACCCTGAGCAGCAGAAGAGAGTTGGGTGGTGATGGTGCTGTCGGTCATGGCGTGGGAGTTAGGAGTTGGTTTCTAAAGTTGTCCAGATTCTACCAAGCGATCGGCGTTGCTACCGATTTACTGAAACTAACGCATTGGGGGTACATTTGGATCTTCCCGACAAGTTGACAGTGGCAATGCTTCACCGCCTCGGATTTCCATAATTCTCATTAAATTGCTATTAACCGTAACATTCAAACAAGCACAATTATATCCGTGATTACCGTTAGTTAGCACAACTTCTTTGTCGCCAGCATCGGGAATGTTTTCTATCCCTTTGGCTTGATATCCACCTTGCGCTCCAATAGTCCAAGTGCCATCTTTGTCGGTCAAATACCAATTAGCCGGTGTAGGATTCTGCAACCATCCGCACCTAGTTTCAACCGCATTAGCAGGAAGGGCAACGATAAAAAGAGATGAAATAATAACGGATATAAACAAGTTTTTCTTCATAACTTTAAGTTTATTTAGTTTTTACTCACTTATAGCAAATTTATCAGCAATGATTAATGGAGGTAAAATAACAGCCCACTACCGCAATCTCTACTTGTTTGACTCCGAGAAAAGCTGGAGTTCCTGCAACTGCTGCTTATAGACGGGGGATTAACGAAGGTAAGAGTAGAATCGCACCCTAATTTCCTCACAGTTACTCAAGCATAACGCGCCTTTTTATCAGTTTGAGCCTGTACTATTGGACAATAAGCCAAGGTGTACGAGAGTGGCATAGCGGAGTGTGGCGTTGCTACAGCGGGCTTGGAGGCGATCGCTCTGCAAATCCTGAAACTCCTGAAACTGCCTGCGGTGATGGCGCTGGGTAAGTTTTGGTGTTGAGAGGCGATCGCTCAAAAGTACAATCAGTTTGATTGAAGTTTGATTGAGGAGCGTCAAGGTAGCTTGCAACTATCCATGCGGGATACCAAAGATGCGACGGGACGACCAAAGCCAGCCAGTACCATGCTACGCCGCCACCACAGAGTAGGTAAGTGACCCGCAAGAGCACTCAGGTTGAAGGTAACGCGCTTGTACTCTATCAATTCACCATCCACGAATTGTCCGGTAACTTCCCCAAAACGTTGACCCGCATCGTCTACGTTTGGATTAGTAGCAATGGTACTTTTCCAAATACGCTTTTGAACGCTGAAGCCGAAGTGACCGCCAGAAGATGCCAACCATAGTTTGTCTAAGGCATGGAGGTCGGAACAGGGAATTTGCTCGATTTCCCCTGGCTCGAAGGAATCAGCAAATTCTCCTGGCCCAACGTTTTTGAGCATGAGTTTGGCTGTTTCTTCATCCGCTTTTTGCCACTGCCTAGCGCCTAAGAAATCTCGCAGTTGGGCATAATCTTTGTAGAGCGCTTCTACAGTAAGGGAACCAACTTGACCATCAGCTATAAGATTTTGGTCTTTTTGAAAAGCTTTTACGGCGGTTTCAGTTTTAATGCCGAATTTACCATCTGGGTTGCCGGGATGCCAGTGGGGGCGCTTTGATTGTTTGGATAAATCAATCAACCGCACTTGCAATTCCCGCACATCTTGTCGCGCTGTTGCCAACCCATCGCCTGATTTAAGAATACTTTTCCATACCCACATACTCTGAACCTCGTTATTTTTTTTGTACCTGAACCCATTCTGAGCAATCCTATGGGCGCATGACCAGTCGCATCTTTGAGTGTCACTCATGTGAGGAACAAGAAATGTTGGCTCGATTATTCTCAATACGATAAAGGGTCTTTTAGGATAGCAAAACTTTTCTTATAGCTAACTGCCCCATACTTCTCAAATAGACTGCTAAGCGACACTAATTGTTTGACCGTTGGCTAGACTGCTGAAATCATAGGTTGTGCTACCAGCTATTAGTTTTTCAAACTCGGAAGTTTTTACAGTGCCACTACTACTCGTAAAACTCACCGTTGTCCCCGATATTTCAATCGTATAGCTGCCTGACGTTAATTCCAGCGAGTCTTCGTCCTTCCCGCCATACAAAGTACCATAACCAAAACCCCTGATATAGTCTGTACCTTTTCCTAAAAATATGTTGCCCAAGTTAGAAAAGCCGCTATCAGTAATGATGGAGTCCACGCCCTTACCAGTATTAATGGTACCGCTGTTGGCGATAGTCGGGCCAAGGCGATTATCAGTCCTAATGCCAATGATTGTATCGTTGCCATCCCCGGTATTGATGGTGCCGGTATTGGAGATGGCGATGCTGTAGGTGCTAGTGCCAGTGATTGTATCGTTGCCATCCCCGGTATTGATGGTGGAGGAATTAAAAATGGCCTCGCCCTGAGTTGAAATGCCCGTGATTGCGTCGTTACCCTCACCGGTGGTGAGAAAAGAGGAGTAGAGAAAGATGCCGTAATAGCCACCAGTGCCAGTGATTATGTCATCCCCTTTCCCAGTATCGATGATGGAGCCGCTGATGGAGCCAAAACGTATGCCAGTGTATTCGCCAGTACCCGCGATCGTGTCGTTACCGTTGCCAGTATTTATGGTGCTGGGGCTTTGCAAGTTAGGGTTAGTAGAGTTATGCTCGATCCCTATGCTCAAAAAACCCTGAGCAATTCCCGTGATTGTGTCGTCACCGTCACCCGTATCAATGGTGCCTCCTTCGTTGAAAATGCCATTACTATCACGATCGCTGTACCTGAATTTTCCTTGTGTGTAACGCAGGCCAAGGATTAAGTCGTTACCCTCACCCGTATTGAGCGTGCCCGTGTTGTGGATGCCGCTGATTCTGTACTCGTCAGTGTCAGGGATTAAGTCGTCGTAGTCTACTGTAGCAATGATTAAGTCGTTACTATCACCAGTATTTATGGTGCCACTGTTGTAGAAACCGCTAATCCTTGTGAGAGTGCTGCTGATACTGTTCTCACTGTTACCGAGGGTTAAGTCCTGGCTAGCGAGAGTATTAGCGAAGCCATTATTAAGTATTTCTTCCTCCCCAGACACGCCGATCGAATCACCCTGCTCGGTAAAGGTTATATCTGAAAGTTCGATTGGCATAAAAAGACCTCGGAATTAAAATTAACACGGCTATTCACACTTTATGCCCTAACAGCCTTGGCGGTTGCTATACTATTGCCTTGGCATTGTAAATCTTAGCCCGTTAACAATCTGGCGAATGTGTTCCTTGTCGGCAGACAACATAAGGTGATTGTAGTTTGCCCCATTCACGCGAATCGGTGTGGGATAGCGGACAATCAGGGTTGCCATTTTTTCCATTGTCTGATTTTGGTCAGAGGAAGGCAAAATTAAACACGCTGGGCGGCCCTGGATTTGTAACCTCTGCACCTGGGGACGAGTACCGTATGGCTTTAGTTTATGATTCATTGTATCCTTACACACATTCTGAATCGTTGACCGTGGCGGTGACGACAACCCCATTACTTGGAAGAATCCATCCGCCCCACTGAAGCGTTCTTTATAGCCCTTTGTAGGTTGCCAATTGCTGGGGTAGCTAAAGGTAACACCATACGTCGAATTATTGTATCGCTTTTTACTTGCAGCAGGTTTACGTGAAATTTGCTTTTGACCAACTGATGGGGAAAGCTGGCTGCTACTGCTACCTGGCGAAAGTATTCCCGTTAGTGGCACAAAGGTTAAAACTCCTAGGGTAAACAAGAGTGAATATCGATAAACAATGTTTTTCATGGATTTTATTGAAATAATCTACATGGCTTTCGCAAACAGCCAGAAATCGCCCTTTTTTTAAGGACTGTTTAGTTATTCAATTTCTGTGAATTGGAACAATCCTGAACTGTTTTAGTAATATCTTCCACTCGAATTTACCTAAATCCGGTTTAAATAGCATTTCTCAGATAGCAATACTTCGGACAGTTTTTTAACTGCCCTGTAAGCCTTACGGACTAAGCCCTGCCCTTTTTTACGCATTTTCTGAAACTTAGGGCTGAACTTAAACATTGAAACAATAGTCCAACATATAGCCAGCAATGGTTTCGGAGACTCGACTATATCTAAAACTGTCCTTCGTATTGAGCAGTGATATCCCTTTTTTATGGAAAATAAGCGGTAGCTTCTTCTTCATTTGGACTAATGCTTTCGTATCGTCTTGTTCTATTGGTTTGTTAGCCATGCCCGAAAGTACAGGGATTTTTGCAGTTGTCAAAAGCCAATATTGCTGTGCATCAGGCTATCGCCGTCACTTCTCAAAAAACCGAGGGGCAAATGATTAAAGGATAATTTGTTACCCGACTGTCAAGAGGATAGGGTTCTCCTGAGTTTGTAGTGTAGACGATATCATACAAAACATTTTGCAAGCCTGTGATGCAGTGTCCGCAAACATCTACGTTTTGTTGAGCACCACAAACTCAGAAAAGCCAGGGATAGCCAGACAACAACAGTAGACAAAAGTGCAGTTGAAAGTCGCAAACTATCTTTAAATTATCTGCATTGCATCTGACTTGAAGGAGCGGTTTCGATATCTATCAAAGATTTATGCAATAAGTCTAGTTTAGCCAATTGTCTGGGTTTGTCTGACAACATTTTAGCAGTCTGACAACAACAGTTTAGCCGATTGCCATAGTTAATCTGTCAATATTTTACCCGACTGTCAGGGTTTGTCTGAAAACAACAGTTTAGCAGATTGTCAGGGTTAATATGACAACAGTTTAGCCGATTGTCATGGTAAATCTGACAACAATAGTTGAGCCAAATGCCTGGGTTAATTTGACAACAACAGTTTAGCCGATTGTCATGTTTACTCTGTCAACAGAGTACCCGATTGTCATGGTTAATTTGATAACAACACTTGAGCCGACTGTGAGGGTTAATCAGACAACAACAGTTTAGCCAATTGTCAGGGTTTATATGTCAATACTTTACCCGACTGTCAGGGTTAATCTGTCAATATTTTATCCGACTGTCTGGGTTTATCTGTCAACATTTTACCCAAGTGTCAAGCTCGATCTGACAACAACAGTTTAGCCGATTACCAAGCAAAAGCCTGACAACAATATTTTACCCAACTGTCAAGGCTGGCATAAAGGCTGCTGTATTACCAATTTTCTCACACTTCATAAAATTGATTTAATAGTCAACCTACCTACAAAAACTTGACTATTAAATCAATTCAGTTTTGTTGAAAAGCGCTAAAAAATAGCTAATTTTTGTATCCGCTAAAATCAGTCATTTGCTGCATATTAACAGTCATTTGCAGTACAATATCAGTCAGAATACAGGCAATTGCAGCAAATGCGCTCTACCTGTTTTTATACTGCAAACCACTGTAAATGCCTGCTTTTTCATGTCAAATAACTGCTTTTGTATGCAAGAACTACTTTTGCCTGTTGGGGCTGGTTATTGCAGTTCTTCGTGGGTAGCAAGCAATGCTTTTGTGATCACAAACCCCGACTAATAAGTGCAGAACGAAAAATAATGCCCCTCCTTTTGCGGAATCCCAACCGCAACAAAGGATTTAATACTTTTTTAAGCTTTAATGACAGAGTGTAATAAAATGTACTACAGATTTATCAATATTATTGATTTACGATAAATTTAAAAGGAAAGGGGTGCTTCAAAAGTAAATCAGCAGACTGACTAATTAGTAGGCAAGCTCGTCACTTATTCTTAGCGATCGCACCTAGACCTACTATTTCATACAAATAAAGAAAATTCTGTTAGAGTTGGGTAACGGTCAAGCTCTACTCTGATAAACCCTCTAATACAGTGAGGTACATAGAGATAGAGGACAGGGCAGTGCTGTTTCGCTACAGAGATGGATCGCTTAGGGGTGTACTTCCTCAACATGAAATCTGTTGTAAGTAATCGGACAAAGTTGATTACACAAAGGCTTTTGACCTTGACCAGGCTTTTAGGTAAGATTTTATATAATTAATTCTGTACAACTACTTAACCCCCTCCAATTGGAGGGTATAAAATCACCTGATTAGCGGTTGATAATTACAGTTGTTAACTTGTATCTTGGTAAGATGTTTTTACTGATTAAAAGCTATGAAAACTTTACCGTCCGTCCAACCCAGAGAGCTGCTATCCAACCACATTCACATTCGCCTAACAGACTCGGATTACAATCAAATTAAAGCAAGAGCCTCGCTAGTCAATTTGAGCATGAGCGACTTCATGCGCCGTACAGCTTTGAAGAGAACCATGCCACGCCCTCTAGCTGCATTTGACTTAAAAGCCTATCAAGTTTTGTGCAAGATTGATGCTCAACTTAGGATTGCAGGAAACAACCTCAATCAGATTGCCTCATCTTGCAATAGTGTTGTGGCATTGGGAGAGCCAGTTGTTGTCAATACAGAACTCTTAGAAAACGTACAGCAACTGATTCGCGATCACCAAACTGCAATTAAAGCAATTGTTGCAACACTCGCTCAATCTACAGTACGCTAATTATTAACCAGCCTGGGCTTTACCGCCTGAGCAATCGATGCAGTAAACTGACACCTTTTCGGTTATGATCGGCAAACAAATCAAAGGTACAGGCTTTCAAGGCTGTTTGAACTACGTACTGGGCAAAAAAGACGCCGCTCTAATTGGCGGTACTATGTGCGGACAAACTCCTGAAGAACTCGCTACTGAATTTGCGATCGCCCGACAACTAAGACCAAGCCTGAAAGTAGTAGTTTTTCACGCCTCCTTATCTGTCGCAAGCACCGAAAAACTCGAAAATTCTGAAAAAAATGACCAACGCTGGCTGGCGATCGCAGCCAACTACATGAAAGCGATGGGATTTGACAACAGCCAGTACGCAGTTGTCAAGCACAGCGATACAGAACACGACCACATTCACATCGTCGCCAGTCGCATTCGCCTAGATGGAGGTGTTGTTGACGATAGCTGGGACTATTACAAAAGCCAAGAAGCTATTCGCCAGTTGGAACAAAACTACAATCTGGAAACTGTTACACCCAGTTGGGAAACAGACAAGCGAGCTCCGACTACAGGAGAACACAGGCAATTAAAAAGTAAGGGAGACAAGAGTGTCCGGGTGCAATTGCAAGACATAATTGATGAAGTCACCCAAGACAACCCAAGTATGCCCGAATTTGTTGAACGGTTGCAGCAACAAGGTGTAGAGGTACAAGTCGGACTGACTCGAAATGGGTTCAGTAAAGGCATTTCTTACAATTTAGATGGGGTAGCTTTAAGTGGCACTCAGTTGGGTAAAGCCTACACTTTTTATGGATTGCAGAAGCATCGGGGAGTTAGTTATGACAAAGGGCGAGATAGCGCCATAATTGAAGCTTTAATGCAGCCACAACACTTAGCGATGGCCCCCGGCGAAGCTGAGGAAAATGAGTTAGAGTCGCCATTATCTGAGCCAGCAGCAACCGCACCTCTAACTCCTGCTACAGCAATTAAATTAGAGTTACCACCATCTGAGCCAGCAGCAACCACACCTCTAACTCCTGCTACAGCAAATGAGTTAGAACCGTCACAATCTGAGCTAACAGAAACTGCACTTACAACTCCTGCTACAGCAAATGAGTTAGAGTCGCCACAATCTGAGCTAGCAGCAACCGCACCTGCAACTCCTGCTACAGCAAATGAGTTAGAGTTACAACTGTCAATCCTGCCTGAAAAGAATGAAAATCAGTGGCAGAAAGTGAGATCGCATCTAGCCACCGAGTACAGTTTACCTTTAGAATTGCTCGACAAATTGCACTCTTATTCTTGGCTGTATGCCGATCGCTCAGAAAAGGCCGTCTTTACGGGACGAACGCTTGACGGGGAAGCTTGGGAAGCTTTTATTCTCGATGAAAGAGGCAACTGGACTACAACGTATCCCCTGCCATCTGAAGCTGCTTTCTGGGTAGCCACTACCGGAGAAATTGAGAGAGCTGTGATTACCTGTAACCCAATAGAAGCCCTTTCAATTTTGCTGATTGAACTAGAAAATAATCCGAATAACTCTGCAACAGAACTCACCACAATTTACATAGGAATTGAACGAGCTTCACAACTGCCTACACAATTTTTACAAGAACTTGATAGCGTTCTTATAGCACTTGCAGAAGATTCTCAGCTCGCTCAAAATGCGCTCGCGTTGCTGCCGAATGCAGAAGTTGTCAGTCCACAGTCAAGTTGGAATGATATCTGGACACAATTAATTGAGCGAGAGCAGCGAAGTCATAGACAAAACAACCAACAGCATAAACAGCAAAATCCAAATATTGAACTGGATTAATTGTTGCTACCTTAAATTTGTCTAGGATTTAAACAAAGTGCTTACTTTGATAAAATTAATCACTATTTTTGATATAATTTGTTGATGTCTGTGCCAATAAAATTACTAATGTATCACAATATTTACTAGCTTTATATGCTTAATTACGAACTCCATGAAGACTGCGCTAGCTCAAACACTTTGTGATGCGAAATTCATGACCAAGCCAAGTATTTAATAAGTCTGCCAGCCTGACCTTAAAGTCCCTCGCCCAAGTGTGATAATCGAGTGCTGAGCGGGTTCTCACGCCCTGAATTCGATGTCGAAATGCCTCATCAATTAATTCCAAGAACGCAGAGGCGACGACTGTATTGTTACCGTGACTAAGAAGAAGAACTTTCCTAAAATGTCGCCGTAGATGGGCTAGACATTTCTGCTGTGCTCCCACCACAATACCGTTATATATAGCCTTTCTCTGAAAGATGAGGTATGTCCGGTAATTGGTAATTAGTAATTAGTAATTGGTAATTAGTAATTGGTAATCGCTTGTGCCTATAGGCACCGGTCAGGTTTCTGGAGGTAAAGACGCTTCCGTGCGAAAACCAGATCCCAGAATTTGGCATACCTCATGTTCATGACAACCGCTATAACTCCCTACTTGATGGTAGCAATCCCTAACTTAGCTCCCTTAATTCGGCGCAATCGATCCATAACTTCCACAACACTTCCGTGATTGACACTTTTATCCGCGTTCAAAATAATTAAAGAAGTCTGATTAGAACCCATCACCTGCCGCACCGCACTCTCAATCTGGTCTAAATTGACTGGCTTTTTATCAACCATTAATTTTCCCGATTCCTCAATAGTGATAGTGATTTTAGCAGGCGAGTCCTGAATCTGAGAAGTTGATGCTTTTGGTAAATTGACCGGCAAACCCTCAGATTTGGATAAAGACAGAGAAGAAATGATTAAAAACGTCAATATAGCGAATACCACATCAATCATTGGCACGATATTGATCTGAGCAATGTTATCCGGTTCATCGGGTAGACGCATAGTTAGATTCTCTCGGTAGTTTTTCGTAGCGGTGACGGTACAATAATTCTAACTGCCCTCCAGCTTCCTGAATAAAAGCAATTTGTTGTAAGTAAAACCCGCGAAACATATTGGCAAATAGGAGCGTAAAAATTGCCACCACTAACCCCGTTGCCGTAGATACCAGAGCTTCGCTAATTCCACCGGTAACGCCTGCTGCATTGCTGCTGCCGGCTTCTCCCAGTTTGAGCGAGCCAAAAGTGGTAATTAACCCCAAAACAGTGCCGAGCAACCCAAATAATGGGGAAAGGCTGATAATGGTATCAAATATTGTATTAAATCGCTTCAGAATAGGGATTTCTGCCTGAGCGCCACTTTCTAGGGCCAAACGAAATTCTTCGATGTTGGGCGAGTCTAATTCTAAAGCTTCTAAAAAAATCCGGGCCAAGGGCAAATCGGCGTTTACTTGTAATTTTTTGAGGGCGGAATCGGGGTTTTCGCGGTAGAGATTTAGAACTTCTCGCACGACTCGCCGCTGTCGCCGATTTACCCGAAACCAAAAGGCAAGACGCTCTATAATCAACGCGACTGCTGCGATTGACGAGGCAAACAGGGGCCAAGCAACAATGCCCGCAGCACGAAAAATGTAAATCAAAGTATCCATTAGAAAGTATCCATTGGTTTGTAGTCTCGCTTGCTCTGTTGATCGATCGCAGGCTGTCTAATGCTGCAACGCCCCGCGACAGAAGGCTGGTAGAGTTTCTGCGTCAAGTCGGCACAAGTGATTGAGACGGAGAATTGTTTCACTCCTTGGCGCGATCGCGATCGCACAAACGCACTACCTGTATGTGAGTATCTTTGCCTGTACTCCAAATGCTCCTACTGTTATCCCTACCGATTTTTCGGTCAGTGCTTTGTTGCTAAATCTTTGCATTAGAAGTTGATAATAGTTTTCAATAATTTAAAAGATTCTCCACTAGAATTTCACGATTTTTAGGGAATGTCAAGCGATCGTGTCTGAAATAACATACAAATAGATTATAGTATTTTTTTTAAATATAAATAATATTTATAGCCTAAAAGGCTTGAGAATACTGATTTTTTTTGGTACAGTATGGCTTAGAGTATTGCAGTTAAGGAATTTGGGAATGTTCTCTGCCCGAATTCGACCGCAGACAGCGCCCGCCTGAGTAACACAGACAGCCAAACAGAATGCTAGATGATAGGATAAACTCGCTATATAAAAAATCAATAAATGACAATAATTATAATCTAATCAAGGAGATTCATCAGGAATGAGTTTTTCAAACGTTTCGGCGACGCAAAGACAACAAGAAGAAGAGGCTCTCAAAAAAATTCTGGCGATCGGTCTGCTAGCCTCAACCGTACTGCACGCTGTTGTACTGCCGTTGAGCCTCAAGTTGGTCAAACCGGCTGAATTTGCAAATGACGATGCCATTGAAATTGTCATGCTGGATGAACCGAAAGTAGAGGAAATCAAGCCAGATCCAGCTATTCCAGAAAAGGTATCTCCCCCGCCTGAGACATTCAAACCAGAACCGCCACCAGAGCCAACTCCCCCAGAAGAGCCACCCGTAGCGGTAACGCCACCGCCGATTCCAGAGGAACCTCCCGTAGCGGTAACGCCACCACCGATTCCAGAAGAGCCACCCGTAGCACCACCGCCGATTCCAGAGGAAGCCCCGGTAGCGGTAACGCCACCACCGATTCCAGAGGCAGCCCCGGTAGCAGCAACGCCACCGCCGATTCCAGAGCAGCCTTCTGCGATCGCACCTAAACAGGATTTGATTCCCCCAGAAACTCCTCCAAGCCCGATCGCCAACGAACCCAAAACCCCATCGCCCGATCCTCCCAAAAACGATCGCCCGATCGCCAGCGAGGAACCTCCTAAAAGCGAACCACCCGTTACCCAATCTCGCCCCAAGGGCGCTGAGAGTGCCGCAGATTTTACTGCTGATGCTGGAAATCCCAAGTCCTCGAATAGTCCTGAAAACAATAACTCGCCCTCGCCATCCTCAGAGGCATTAAATCCTGCTTCTGGGCCCATAGCCCGATCGCCCGCAGCCGGCCCACCAGTCACAACTACCAGGCCTGGAAGCGGCAGCAATTCGGGAAGTGCGATCGCGGATGCCACAAACCCCTCCTCTGGCCCCGGAGGCGGAAGCCCCCAGAGTGAAAGCGGAAGCTCTTCCTCAGAGCCCTTTGCAACGGGTTCTGGCCCCATAGCTCGATCGCCCGCAGCCGGCCTCCCAGTCACAACTACCAGGCCTGGAGGCAGCCGCAATTCGGAAAGTGCGATCGCCGATCTCACAAACCCCACAAGCGGCCCCGGAGGCGGAAGCCCCCAGAGTGAAAGCGGAAGCTCTTCCTCAGAGCCCTTTGCAACGGGTTCTGGGCCCATAGCTCGATCGCCCGCAGCGGGGCCGCCAGTCAAAACTACCAGGCCTGGAAGCGGTCGCAATTCGGGAAGTGCGATCGCCGATGCCACAAACCCAGGAGGAAGTCCCTCGAACTCAGCATCCGGTGGGAGTGGAACTGGTGGGGGGGGTTCTTCAGAGCCCTTTGGCAGTGGTTCGGGCTCAGTGCCAAAACCGAAAAACCCTGGTGGAGGGGGGAGTCCTTCCCGTCCTTCGGGCCCTGCACCAGGCACTTGCATTAGCTGCGGTAAACCTGAATATCCCAGCGCCGCCAGAAAAGAAGGGCGTCAGGGTCAAGTAAAAGTCAAGTTTGATATTGACCCCAACGGTAAGGCCTTCAACATCGCGATCGAGATTTCTAGCAAATACGACGACTTCGATAGCGCTGCGATTAAAACAGTAGAAAGATGGAAATTTGCCTCATCAGACAGCGGCATTCAAGGAAAAGTAGCATCCATTACCTTCCGGCTCAATGAGTAGGGATTTTCTGGAAACCTAGCAATTTTGCTGGGAATTCAATAGCACCAAGAAAGCAACTGCCAAGTTAAAAATTGAATTTTGTGTAAATTATGAATTTTGGAATGTCGTCAGCAACATTAAGTAAAGTTCAGCGATTTGGATTCGCTCTATTACTTGGCTCCAACTTGGGAATGGCTGAGTTATTCGTAAACCCTCACAGCGCAATGGCCGGAGTGATTACTTTACCCGATGGCGGACGTTGTGAGGGAGAATTGAGCGAGGGTAAACTCAGCGGGCCTGGTCTCTGCGAATATGCCAATGGCGATCGCTATGAAGGGCAATTTCTCAATGGCCAACCTCACGGTAAAGGTGTCTATTCTTTTAAAGCAGAAGGTCGATATCAAGGAGAATTTGCCTCTGGTGAATTCAACGGTCAAGGTGTCCGCGAGTTTGCTAACGGCAACCGCTACGAAGGAACTTTTAAAGACGGCGAATTCGACGGTACGGGTACTTTTACTTCCACTAACGGCATTCGTTATGAAGGCTCTTTTGCCAAGGGTTCTCCCAGCGGGCGGGGGGCTTTTACATTCAGTGATGGCACTCGTTGCGAAGGAGATATTAAAGAAGGAAAAGTTAACGGTAAAGGAGTCTGTCAATATGCTAATAAGAACCGCTACGAAGGAGAGTTGCTGAGTAATTTGCCTCACGGACAGGGAACCTATACCTTTGCGGTCGGAGGTAGTTATCAGGGGCAGTTTAGTGAGGGGCAATTTGATGGCAAAGGGGTTCGCGAATATCCGAACGGCAACCGCTATGAAGGAGAGTTTGTCAAGGGCAACCCTCAAGGTCAGGGGTTGTTAACTTTTAAAGAAGGGGGACGTTATCAAGGCCCGTTCGAGAATGGAGAATTTAATGGTGAGGGTGTCCGCGAGTTTGCTAATGGCAATAGCTATAAAGGCATTTTTGTCAAGGGTAAGATGAGCGGGAAAGGTGTTTATGTTTTTGCCAATGGCGATCGCTGCGAAGGCGAATTTAGCGAGGGTCAGTTTAACGGTAAAGGTATCTGTACTTACGCCAATGGCGATCGTTATCAAGGTGACTTTCTCAACGGGCAGAAACACGGTCAAGGTTCCTACATTTATGCAGATGGAACTAAGCTAGAAGGTAATTGGCAACAGGGTCAACTTCAAAAATAATTGTTTTTCCTGTTTCGCGCTAAGCTGTGAGAGCATCCCAATTGTGTATGGTAATTGAGGGGGAGAGGGGGAGAAGATTTTTGATCGATCGTCGAAATATACAATTTAAATGCACAACAGCTTACTCTTTTTCTAAAGATAGGCGATTGATATCAAATCCGGTAGCATCGGAATGATTAGTATCCGAAATTAGGAGACGGCTTGGCCGTGTCCCTAGGATTAATCACGGTAGGGACACGGCACTGCCGTCTCCTCTATATCATTCCGGTGTTACCGGATTTGATATGATAGAATTGAGAATTCAGAGAGTAGGCACTTTTCAGCAGAAAAATGATACTTGCCTAGAACCGCACGCCGCTCTCATTAAAACCAAGGCCATTGTTGACTAATTGGATAGAATTTGTCATATTGCTGCCTCGCATCCTTACGGTAAAATTTCGCCAAATGTCGCTGCCACCACATCAGTACACCCGTCATAAACAGTACAATCGCTGCTAATCCTGCGATCGCGTGTACAAGTCGCAAGTAAATTCCGCCATAGCTGCCAATATGTAGCGGATAAAGCGAGTTGAGAATTCGATTTGCTACAGAAGCTGAATTTACACTATCAGCCCGCAATATCTCGCCACTGTATTGGTCGAGATAAATGGTGCTAATCCCGTTTGGGTGTGGGTCATTGGGAAATTTTTTCCTGACTTTAAAAGTTGCTTCAGGTGTCAAAGGCAGAGAAATAAAAGTGGTTTTAGCTTCTGTCCAAACGGTATTAACTTGGTGTAATATTTCATCAAGGTTTTGCCTCGAACTGCTAGATTGGGGATGAGAAGTCAATGCTGGCTGTGGCTTTTCATTTGTTACCCAATACAGAGCAGATTCAAACGGAGTGTAAAAAATTATCGCTGTTCCTGTAGCAGAAATTATGATAAGAAAAGCGACCGATATAATCCCAGAAACATTATGTAAATCAAATATAGTCCGCTGCCAGTGAGCTTGCCAATTAATAGAAAATCCGCGAGCCAAATTGCGCCAACCAGTCCACAATACCAAACCAGTAAAAGTTAGTCCTAGCATTACTAGACCGCAAATACCTACCACAAGATGACCAAATTCTCCTGCAGCTAATTCCGCGTGTAACGTAAACATAAAACCTGTAAAAGTTTCTTTGTCAAGGCGCGCACCCTTAATTTTGCCGCTGTAAGGATTGACATAAACGCTCACTACTTCCTCACTCTTTGACAGCATCGAAACTTGACAAACTTCCTTCGCTGAACGCGGCAGCAAGATACTAAGAGCTTGATTTTGCGGATAAGCTTTTTCAACAATCTGCAGGACATTTTCCAGCGGTATCCGTTCGGCTTGAGGAATAACTTGCAGGAGTTGGGGATTGAAGAACCGCTCGATTTCGGACCCAAAAACCAGTAAGCTGCCCGTTAAAGCAATTACTGCTAGAAATATTCCTACCACCAACCCCAAATACAAGTGCAGTTTGAATACGAGTTTGCGGAACTTCATCTCAAAATTTTCCTCGAAGCCGTTAACTGTTCTCATTAAAGTAAAACCGATAGTCCGACAGGGAATGAATTCCCTGTCTCAAAGCTAAAGTCCTCGCTATGAGGACTGAGAAAAATACTTTTCAACTCATTAGTCCTCTTGAGAGGACTTTAGCTATTAGACAGGGGTTTCAACCCCTGGCGGACTGGCGGACTGGGAGCATCTCAGTTTGGCATTTATAGTGCGAGCGTCCTCGAAGAGCGAGTTGTTAAAATACGCTCTTCGGGGACGCTCGCACTATAATAAAAAAAAGCTTTTTGCCAAACTGAGATGCTCCCGGCGGACTAGCTGGTGCGAGGACTGGCAGACTAACAGCTTAAATTAACACGCCTTGGGTTCTTGGAGTGTCCCTACAGGGGATATTGAATCTACTTCATAAACCTGCAATCTGTTGTAATTACCAGTTAAGGCGGTAATTAACACTGAGACTTAAACCTCTGCCTGCATAATTAGAGCTGTCCACGCCAAATCCAGCTAAGTATTGCGACAGCACGGGAAAATATTGATTATTCAATAAATTTTCAACTTTGACTTGTAGTTGCCCTTTTCCCAGTTTAATTGTGCTGATGTAATCCACTGTGAGATAGCTGCTAATCGCGCCGCCATCGGAGCCGTCTTTGAAGGCTATATCGCGATTTCCAGAATATAAGAATTGTAACCGATTGTTCCATCCCTCCAAAGTTTCGTTTTGGAGATAAGCTGTTAGCTTGAGCGGTGGAATTCGGCTGCTATCGAGGGCGATGTAACGGTTTTCCTCCTCATATTCGCCTTGAATATAAGTAGCAGTACCGCCGAGCGACCATGCTGGTGCAGGTTGCCAATCCACCGTCCCTTCTAAGCCGTAAATGCGTTCTGGGGCGCGGATTAGTTCCAGGCGACCTGTGTTGCCAACTGGTTGAAAATTCACTCCTAGATCCGAGGTATTGTAGAAAGCGGCAAGCGACATTTGCACGGATTGCCACCCTCCTCGAATGCCAATTTCGTAGTTGTTGACTTTTTGCGGTTGAGTTACTTCTAACGAAGATTCAATTCCGACAAAATCGTCGGGCGGTTCGCGGAGGATGCGCCCGAAATCTGGAACTGAGAAACCTTGAGAAAAGTTGCCAAATACGTTGAAGGTGTCATTAATTTTATAGACAGCCCCTGTATTAAATAGGGTGGCGTTAAATTTGCGATCGCCTCCTTGGATCTGGCGATCGTTAAAAGTGGTATAATCATTGACGTTTAACCCGATGCGTTCGTGACGTAGCCCGCCACTTAAAATGACGATATCGTCAATATTCCATTCCAATTGACCGAAAAGGCCAAGGCTGTTGTAAGTGTAAGCAGGCACGAAAGGACGCTCGGAGATTTTCCGGTAAACCCGGCCACCACTTGTGTCAAATCTCTCCGGGTCGTACAAGTCGAAACGCTGTCTGCTATCTTCAGTAACATAGTCAGAGCCCCAAGTTAATCGAAGATTTTCGGCGCGGGATAAAGGAGTGGTGATCGCCAATCTACCTCCTATTTGTTCGTTCTCGGCTCGCGATCGAGTAACGCCGAGAAATGGGCCAAAGAAATCGGACGTGCGGTAATCTGAAGGAACACCTACATTGGAATTCGTTCGATAGTAAATTTGACTTTGAAGGCTGCTGCCAAAAAGGTTTTGGTTGGTGTAACTTAGGTTGATCTGTGTACTTTTATTTCCGGCTGTTTCCCCGTCGATATCCAAATTTCCGGTTCGGATGGCGCGGGCTTTTTGTCGTCCTTCCTGGTCGTCAACGCTAAAGTCTTGGATCACATTGGGGTCTTGGGTTTCCCGATAGTGATTGACTGTTAGTTGCAGCCGCTGTTGGGTATCCAAATCTACCCCGACTTTGCCCATCACGTTGAAGAGGGTGCTGCTATCTCCGCCGAGTTCAAAAAAGGGAATGCGATCGCCCCCGGCATCGTAAAAAGCTCCACTTCTGGCGATCGAGACAGTGCCGGTGAAATCGAAATTGCCACTTCGGCCAGAAATCGTCTGCTGAGCGTTAAAGCCTAGACCATCTTCTGTGTTTGTTAAAGCGCTATTGACGCCCACTTCAGTAACAGCAGTTAGCCTTTCCTCCGTTGGCCGACGAGTAATAATATTAATCACGCCACCTGTAGCCTGAGCGCCGTAGATTGCGGTAGACCCCCGCACTACTTCAATGCGTTCGATCGCGCTGGGATCGATGTTTCTAAATTCTCTGCCAAAAGATTGAAGATTCGTCGTTTGTGGCACGCCGTCAATCAGAACGGAAACGTCGCGACCCCGCAAAGTTTGTCCATAAGTGCTACTAAGTTGAGTCGGGGGCGCGAAACCAGGAACTTGATTTGCCAGGGCTTCCCCGATATTTCTCGATGCCCCTACCTGCTGCTGAAGTTCTTCTGAGTCTATGACCGTTATAGAGCGCGGCACGTTTGTCACTCTTTCTGCGGTTCGCGTTGCAGTGACGACGATTTCAATCGCGTCTCTCCCCACCTGTGGCGTTATAGCGGGTGGCTGTGTCGATGTTCCTGGTGGCTGCGCTGTAGGTGCTGCGGGTTCTCCGGGTGTCCCTGGTGGCTGCGCTGTAGGTGCTGCGGGTTCTCCGGGCGTTCCTGGCGGCTGCGCTGTAGGCGGTAAGGGTTCTCCGGGTATCCCTGGTGGCTGCGCTGTCGGTGGGAAAGGTTCTGCGGGTATCTCTACCTGCTGTCCTGTCGGTGCTGCGGGTTCTGCGGGTATCCCCGGCCGCTGTGTTGTAGGAGCCGATGCAGGCGGGCGAGAAGTCATCTCCGAGGTGGATTTTAAGCCCAGAATCAGACCCGCAGCATTAGGAATCACCCGTGCCACTGGTTGACCCCTCTCGCCAATGACTTTGATTCGGATGCTGTTGTTATCTAAAGGAGTAACGGTGACAGAAGCAATTCCCGCAGCCGGTTTGTCTTGACGAAACTCATTTCCCCCCGATAGTCGCAGTTGAGCGGTAATGACATCAACTTGTAAAGTTTCGCCAAAGCTCGTGCTGAAGACTTGCAGGGGTCTTCCATCTTCAGTGTCTAGGATGATTTCAATGCCTTCTGACGTGGGGTTGAGGCGAACTGCTGTCACCTGCGCGATGTTGGAAGCGCACGTCGGCCCAGCGACTAACGCCGACACGATTCCTGCCAGCCCAAGGCTGCTTAATAATAGCTGCGATCTTTTCATTACTGTTGAATCAACAATTGATAGAACTTCGGATATGTGGTTTGCGTTGCTTGCACAACAGGATTTTTGGCAGGGTTGCTGCTCTTCTGGGGCGGAGTGAAACTAACCTGCGGCAGATCCGGCCCAGTTTTCGGACACAGTGCGATCTGATTCTCCGGTCGCTATCGGCCTTTGTCTGGCAGGAAGCGCTTGAGGGCGCGTGACTCAATCGGGTTGAGCCTTTGGGCGAGTTGCCACGGTTGGCACTTTCCTCGGTTAAAGGAAGTAGTCGCTGGATGCTTAATGAGAAAGTCACTTAATTAGATAACAGAGCACTTGCATCTGTCAAGAGTTAACTAATGAAAACTTATTGCATTTTAAGATAGGGGGTGTCACCCCTCTATCTAGTTAGGCAGCACTTGACTATTATGGTTGATTGTCAGGGGTAGACAAACGAGCGCCTAAAATGCTATGGCAAGAGTTAAAAAAATTGTCATATAGGAAACGATAGGAGTCAAAAAATTATCTCAAGAACTCTTGACAATAAATATCATCTAGCCTACTATGCTTAAAGTCGATAGCCGTAAAGCCCCTGAAGCTGATATCAAAGCTGGCTCGGACTGAAATCGCCCCGGAGCCATTGCCGAATAGCCCGATCGACAACCAAACGTGAAAAGCAGCGCTAATACCCGGATTGAAGACTCAAACGCGCTGATAGGAAACTCGTAACGCCCGAAAACTGTTCACAAAACGTCTATGTGGAAAGAATTTGGCGGAACTGGTTGGCGTACTGCAAACAAGATTTATAGGTAAAAAAGAATCGATGAGTGACGAAAGCATTAAGGGAAACCAACTCACCGAAAGTTGTACCAATTTAGTAGAACTCCTACAAAACAGAGCGTTACACCAACCTGAGCAGAAATATACATTTCTGTTAGACGGCAAAACTGAAACCGCCAGTTTGACTTATCGAGAGTTAGATGCGATCGCCCGATCGCACGCGGCGCGGCTTCAGGCCTTGGGCCTGGGCGGCGAACGAGTCTTACTGCTTTTCGGGCCCGGATTGGACTATCTCGCCGCCTTTTTTGGATGTTTGTACGCCAAAGCGTGCGATCGTCAATCCCGAATCTCTAACGCAATGCCAGCCGCACGAAGTCGGAGAAATTTGGGTAGCTGGCGAAACAGTGGCGCGAGGCTATTGGAATCGCCCTGAAGAGACAGAAAAAACCTTTCAAGCATATCTTTCAGATACCAGCGAAGGGCCATTTTTGCGAACCGGAGATTTAGGCTTTTTACGCGACGGAGAACTGTTTGTTACAGGGCGACTCAAAGATTTGATTATCATCCGAGGTCGCAATTTTTACCCCCAAGATATAGAAAGAACGGCAGATCGCAGCCATCCCAGTTTGCGGCAGGGGGCGATCGCGGCATTCTCGGTAGAAGCTGATGGCGAAGAACAACTGATTATCGTGCAAGAATTAGAAGCTCGCAAAGCGCCGAATGATGCTGAAGAAATTATCAGCGCATCCGCTCCAGCATTGCTCAAGAATATGAAGTGCAAGCCTATGGAGTAGTGCTGATTAAGCCGGGAAGCATTCCGAAAACGACCAGCGGTAAAATTTAACGTCGCGCCGCCTATGCTGACTTTATAGCTGACAATTTGGAAGTTGTCGCCAGTAGCGTTTTAGAGATATCTGATTTTGTTGAAATAGAGAATCACTTCACGCGAGAAAATCTGCTAACAGCCGAGTTAGCAGAACGGCAGTCGCTTCTTGAGGCTTACCTTTGGCAGCAGGTAAATCGCCGGGGAATTCATTCCCCGGCTAATAGCCAAAGTCGGCTAAAGGCGACTGAAGATGAATCTTCAATCCACTTCAGTGCCAGGGGGAAAACGCAAAATATTATTGATCAACCGCTTAGTAGCTTTGGACTAGATTCTTTAAGAATTTTTGAGTTAAAAAATTAAATAGAGAGTGACTTGGGCGTTACTGTATCGGTTGCCGATTTGTTTGAGGATAGGAGCATTGCTCGACTGGCAGTGCAAATTCTAGAGCAACTGACAGGAAATACCAAAGCAGTCGTCATTGGGCCAGTTTCTCGCTCACGCCATCTTTCCCTGTCTTTTGCTGAAGAGCGCTTATGGTTCTTTGACCAATTGGAACCTGGAAACCCCCTTTATAACCTCTGCGGTGCAGTTCGGATTACAGGACAGCTCAATGCAGAAATACTCAGGCAAAGTATTGAGAAAATTATCGAGCGGCACGAGGTTTTGAGAACTGCGTTTGCCGCTGTGGAAGGGCAACCGATACAGGTTGTCGCTGCTGCGGGCGATTGGACGCTGCCACTGATAGATTTGAGCGATCATCCCCTGCACTTGCAGGCAATTTTATTGAATTAATGCAATATTTAACACCAAAAATAGCAGCATTTAAAGATGCAAAAATCAATTAGTACGTAATCTTTATTTGCTCCAGTTTCTAAGTTTAAATAGATGCCTTCATGTCTCAATAAATATGAAGATTTTGAGCATATATTGAGGAATGATATGAAAAATAGCACCGGAATTTATGTGGTCTTTGTAAATTGAATATCTCAAAAATAAGAATTTAGGCTCGTAACTAATTATAATTTTAATCTTAATTTAAAATGTGTGATCAGCCATTGTGCCACAAATTATCCGCCATTATGCCTAGACATCGGCTGGGATCGCGCTAAAATTAGAGAATCGCCGCCGAGAGGTGGCGGAAATTTGTTAGAAAAATAAACAATTAGCTTAAAATCGATGCAGAGATCTACGAATTGAACCAATGAGTCAGACGATCCCAGAACTCCAAACAGAAGTCCACGCGCTACAAGCAGAAGTTGCCACCCTGCAAGAGTCGCGGGCAAAACTTTGCGTACAGCGCTCAGAGTGCCGAGTGACAGTCAGTTTTCCCAAGAATAATACTCCTGAGGGACTTGCCGAATTCCACCAGCAAAATGCTGCCTTTGGGGAGCAGTGGTTGCAGCAAATCCAGGAAATTGACCGAGAAACTCAAATTATTGAAAAGCAACTGCAAGCAAAACAGGCGGTACTCAATTACAAACAAGACGAACTAGACAAATTGCTGGCCGGACAGCACTGGCAAGAAGTAGAAAACCACGTTCAAACCGGAGAAAAGCGCTTGCAAGCACAAGCTCGCAGAATCAATCAAGCAGCAGCGCAACTAGAAGCAGAGATCCAAGCTTTGAAAGCCTTGTATGACGAACTCAATCCCAGTTATTCCGAGTGGTTTCAACAACCAACTCAAATTGTTGAATTTTCTGCAACAACTATTCCTTATGCTGCGGGTAGCAGCAGCGGGTTGATATTGGCCAATAAGGAGATTGAGTGGGATAAAAAATAGTTGTAAATGATGAATTTTGGAGGTAAATCAGTGGGGTTGAATGTCGCCGTTGAGTTGGCAAATAAGTGTGACACCTTCGACGGCGACATTTATAGCCTTTCTCAGAAAGATCAGGTACGCGAACGGCATAGGGCATAGGCTTCCGTGGGCATACCTGACTTTTTTGAGAACCGCTATAAAGGTTTTTACCTAATTTTTTAGGTGATCACTTCGGCAGTTTCATGGCTTGCGCATTGGTGGCTAGAAACCCGGTTTCTACCAGTTTTACGTTGAGTGACAAGAAATATAAAAAGAAACCGGGTTTCTGAGTTAATTTTTTTTAACTCTGATGTCAAGGTAAAATCTAAAATCTAACAGTCTAAAATTTCAAATAGACTTACTGATGAAACAATTGATTTGGATAGCGCTATTTATTCTGGTTGCGGTGGCGGCTGTGGGTTGGGGTTCTGACTCATGGCAGCGATTGTCGGCTGTACCGGAAGTTTGGATCGATCGCAAAATCAACATTTCTCAAAACCCGTCTCCCTCGCCGCTGATGGCTGAAAACAATACAGTCAATCTGCCAAAAGTTGACGCATCCCGGTTGTGGAAACACGTCGAGATTTTAGCAGGAGAACGGGTGGCAGAACGCGATCGCACTTTCACGAGAGACTACATTTCGCAACAACTGAAAACTTTCGGATTTTCCCCAGAATTGCAGCCGTTCGATCGCGGAATCAACGTTTTCGCCGAAAGAAAAGGTAGTGACTCAAAGGCTGGGGCAATTCTCGTTGCTGCACACTATGATACTGTAACCAAGTCCCCCGGCGCTGACGACAATGCGACGGGAGTTGCAGCAGTTTTAGAAGTCGCAAGATTGCTGGGTGATCGTGCGACTTCTCGGACATTGCAAGTGGCATTTTTCGACCGGGAAGAAATCGGGCTTTTAGGTAGTTTAGCATTCGCGGGTAGCGCGGCACGGTTAAAAAATTTGCAGGGTGCGATCGTCCTGGATATGATCGGTTATGCCTGCCACACGCCGGGGTGTCAGCAATATCCCGAAGGATTGACACCGCAACCTTTTCTAGATGCAGCGGGGGTGACTTCTCCCGATAAGGGCGAGTTTATCGCTGTGATTGGGGATGCGGAACATCCGCTGTTGTTGGGTACTTTTGCGGAGTCGCCAAAAGCAGATTTACCGCCTGTGATGACGTTGCCGGTGCCACTGAAAGGGGTGCTGACTCCTGATGTTTTGCGCAGCGATCACGCGCCGTTCTGGTATAAAGGAGTTGGTGCTGTGTTGGTGACGGATACTGCAAATTTGCGATCGCCCCACTATCACCAGTCTACGGATACACTCGCAAATATCGATCGACCTTTTTTCGCCGGTTCCGCTCAAATTGTTGTCAATGCCACAGCTAAACTATTGGAAATTCGGTAATTGGTAATTGATAATTGGTAATACAAGTTTAAGGTTCGCAATGGGCACTAGATATTTAGAAAAACTCCAGAAGTTTTAAAATAAATAAGTTAATTGTTGCCTGAGTTTTGATATGCTGACAAACGTGAGTGTAAAAAACGCAATTTAAATATGATAGGTAAAATAGGACAACCGACTGCTGTCAGCGATCGTCCTTATTTAGTATTAACGTGTCAAGATAAAAGCATACAGTTAGAGTTAAAACAGTCGCAGCACGTATTGGGGCGCGATCGCACTCGTGCTGATTTAGTGCTTCCCGAACCGTGGCGGGCAGTTTCCGGCGTTCACGCTGTGTTGCGCCAAATTGGGGATAATTACTGGATTTACGACGGTGACGGGCAGCGGCCGAGCACTAATGGCTTATTTGTCGATCGCACTCGCATCACTCCCAACGACGGTTATTGTCTGAAAAACGGTACAGAAATTAACATCGGTCTCGATCCCAAAAATCAAGTTTTGGTGACTTATTTTAATCCGCTGGCGAATCAAATCTTTCCCGCCAGCAAACAGTCAATTCCTCTCAGCAATCGATCGGTTTTGTTGGGTCGCGATCCAAATGCTTCGCTGCAATTAGATGCGCCACTGGTTTCTAGACGACACGCGACAATCGATGCTGACAGTCGCGGCAATTATATTTTACGCGATCACAGTGTTAACGGCGTTTTTGTCAACGGTCAGCGCATCACAAATTCTGTACAGTTGGCCGAGGGAGATGCGATTCGGATCGGCCCGTTTACTCTAACTTACCGCAGCAATACGTTAGAGGTGCAAGACCGAGGCAATCAAATTCGCTTGGATGCTGACAGTCTGGTGATTCCCAAGCGTTTGGATTGTATCACTTTGGCGATCGAACCGGGGCAGTTTGTGGCTTTAGTCGGCGGTAGCGGTGCGGGAAAATCTACTTTAATGCGGACGCTTTTAGGTATCGAGAAAACTACTCAGGGCGCTGTGTTTCTCAATGGTGATAATCTGCGCGAAAACTTCAATATTTATCGTAATCAAATTGGTTACGTGCCTCAAGATGATATTATTCACGCAGATTTGACAGTAGAAGAAGTCTTGAGTTATGCAGCTAAATTGCGCTTACCTCCCGATACAGATGTTAAGCAAGTAGTCACAAAAACTTTAGAAGATATTGAAATGACTCACCGCCGCACTGCTTTTGTCAAAGAACTTAGCGGGGGACAGCGAAAACGGGTCAGCATCGGAGTTGAACTGTTAGCAGATCCGAAACTTTTCTTTTTGGACGAACCGACTTCGGGGCTAGATCCGGGTTTGGACAAGAAGATGATGCAACTGCTACGCAAGTTGGCGAGTCAAGGCCGGACGGTGATTCTGGTGACTCACGCGACGGCAAATATCACGATGTGCGATCGTATTGTGTTTATGGGGCGTGGCGGACGGCTTTGTTACTTCGGCCCACCCACAGAATCGCTAGATTTTTTCGATATCAAAACCGACGATTTTGCCGACATTTACAACGAATTAGAAACAGGAGAAACCAATGTTCAAAGCTGGGCAGAAAAGTTCAATAAATCTCCATACTATCAGCGCTACATTGTCAACCACTTCAGCAGCGGCAACGCAGGAAAAAAACAAGCACCTCCCAAGCCAAACTCTGTATCTTTTATCAAACAACTCGTTCTGCTCGCCCAGCGCTATTTTCAGCTTATTTCCCGCGACTTAGTTAACTTGAGTTTAGCTCTTTTAACGGCTCCGATCGGGATTAGTTTGCTGCGGCTTGCCGTCAGAGATAAAGACCCATTAATTGGCGCGCCGGAGGCAACTTTAGCACCTTTAGCGATGCGAGTTTTGTTTGTATTTACCTGTGCGGCTATTTGGGTCGGACTGGCAACTTCTCTACAAGAAATTGTCAAGGAATCTGCTATTTATTTGCGCGAACGTTTGGTAAATTTAGGATTATTTGCTTATTTGGGTTCAAAATTTTTCATACTTTCCGGCTTAGCAGTCTTGCAAACGCTGTTGATGGTAGGAGTTATTCTGATTGCTTTTAAATCCCCAGAACCGAGTTTAATTTCCTGGCCAGTGGGAGCAGCTATTACCACATTTTTGACCTTAATGAGCTGCATAAGTCTCGGATTGCTGGTTTCTGCGATCGTCAAAAATGGCTCTCAAGCTAACAGCGCTTTACCTCTAATATTGCTACCTCAGATTATTTTCTCTGGAGTATTGTTTAAGATGGAAGGTGTGGCGAGCAAATTTTCTTGGCTGATGTTAAGCCGCTGGTCTGTGGGCGCTTACGGCTCTTTAGTTAATGTGAATTCGCTGGTTCCCGCACCTACTACATTGCCGGACGGAAGCACACTTCCTCAGCCGTTTGTGCCTACTCCTGTTTACGATCCAACGTGGGAGAATTTGAGTTTAAATTGGGGAATTTTGTGCGTGCATATTTTGGTTTATTTGATGTTGACTCTGTGGTTGCAGAAGCGGAAAGATATTTTATGAATTATTGGCTGATGAAGTCGGAACCGGATGTTTATAGTATTGCGGATTTGAAGGGCGATAAAATCTCTATTTGGGACGGCGTTCGCAATTATCAAGCTCGCAATTTTATGCGGGAAATGAGTCCGGGAGATTTAGTATTTTTTTACCATTCTAATACTAAAAATCCGGGAATTGTCGGGTTAGCGCGCGTCGTGGAAACTGGGATTGCTGATCCGACTCAGTTTGATATGAATAGCGAATATTATGATGCTAAATCGCAGATTGATGCTCCTCGCTGGCAAACTGTGAGAGTTGAGTTTGCTGAGGAATTTACTAAGTTAATATCTTTGGATGAACTGAAAGCAAAATTTACTGCTGATGAGATTTTGGTTGTGAGAAAAGGTAATCGGTTGTCGGTGATGCCGATATCTGAAAGTGCGGCGCAGAAGATTTTGAAGGTGAGATAATCATAGCTGAGTCGGGTGCGTCAGCCGATCGCCATTTTATCAAAAATTGAGCAGATTCAAGCTGACACACCCTACAATTATTAACTAAAGACCGGCCGCGCAAACGGCCGCTCCAATTAACCCTACATTGTCATTCAAAACTACCTGAACTGGCATCATTTCTAACAGCGAATCCATCCGACCTTTGTGAGTAAAAGCTCGCATAAAACCCCCTTCTAGAATCAGTGGCAAAATCTTTGCAGCGATGCCGCCGGCGATGTAAAAACCGCCATAAGGTAGAAGTGACACAGCCATATTTCCCGCCACCGCACCGTAAGCTTCTACAAACATTTGCATTGTTTGTTCCGAAAGCCGATCGCACTTTTGGAGTGCAGCCTGCGCAATTGTCGCCCCTGGATCGATAGTTTTCTCGCTTTTACCAATTTCGGACTCCCATTTTCTAATCATTTCCCCCACCTCGGCTGATTCAGGAGCAAACTTTCTGTCCCGCAAAAACTGGTAAATTGAAACAATCCCCTGTCCCGAAACTACACGCTCGATCGATATTCTTTGAATGTCATGTTTTGCTAACAAATATTTCAGCAAATCAAACTCCAACTGCGAGCGAGGAGCAAAGTCAGCGTGTCCCCCTTCCGAAGAAAAAACCCTGATACCATTTGCTTCAGGAATTGCAAAACAATTGCCCAAACCAGTACCCGCACCAATAACAGCAATTGGATCGTGTTGGCGGGGTTTTCCTACTTGCAAAGTGTGCAAATCTTTAGCCTCCAAACCACACACACCGTAGCCAACCGCCACAAAATCATTAATCAAACTGACGCGGGATATGCCTAATTCTTGTTTCAGACGATGAGCTTCCAGCACCCAAGGCAAATTAGTCAGTTTGGCGGTGTTGTTGACTACCGGCCCGGCGATCGCAAAACAAGCTTTTTCCGGTGCCGGCGCCAAATTCAACTTAATCGCAGCTTCCGCCAAAAACTGCTGAACTATCGGCACTAAATCTGGAAATTCTCCGCTCGGATAGCGACACTCATAAAGAGCATTCATTTCACCATCAGCAGTCCTTTCTACCAATCGCAAAATAGTTTTAGTTCCGCCAATGTCACCAGCTAATAATAATGCCATAAACTTCTTATTGAATTAAAGATCGCATTCCCCATTTAAACACCCATAGTATTAATTGCCAACCAAGCCCGCAGCACCTCAGCCACAGTCCAAGCTTGAGCCGTGCAGCCCCGTGGCGAGTGCGGGGCGTCGCCCTCAAAAATTTCGCCCAAACTGCCAACTCCGCTGGCCATTATATGATGTGCCATCGGTGCGAGGAATTCGCGAGCTTGTGCTGGGTCTTTGTATACGTGCAAGTGCGCCAAGACAAACGGGCCAATCAGCCAGCCCCAAGCTGTGCCCTGGTGATAGGCGCTGTCGCGCTGCAATTGGTCGCCTCCATAGGTGGCGCGGTACTGCGGGTGTTGCGGCGAGAGACTGCGGAGGCCGTGGGAAGTGAGAAGCCCCTCAGCGCAGCCGTCCACTACTGCGCGCTGCTGGATGGGCGTGAGTAACGGTATATAGCGGGTTTCCTGGCGCGTCCCCGCTGACAAGGAGTTGGCGGAGTGCGGATAAATCGAGTCCAGGGGCAGGGAAACGGCGAATATTTGATTGGGGCGCAGGGAGCTATCATGTCCGTCGGGGCCGTCCAGAACGTCGTAGCAGTAACTGGTTGAGTCGTTCCAGAAGCGAGGGAATCCGGCGGCGGTGCGATCGCCCAACTGCTGATATTCATTGTGAGACTTGCCCAATTTTCGAGCAAAACTTGCCATAGCTTGTACAGCATTGTACCAAAGCGCGCTGAGTTCGATCGGCTTACCAATCCTAGGCGTGACCACCCAATCGCCGATTTTCGCATCCATCCAAGTCAATTGCACGCCAGTTTCCCCCGCGTACACTAAACCGTCGTCAGGATCGACGCGGATGTTATACCGAGTTCCCTGTACGTGCCAGTCTACAATCTCACATAGTGTCGGCCAAAGTTCGGTCAAAAGTTCATCGTCGCCGGTGCAGTCGTAGTAAGCGCGAATTGCCTCAAAGTACCATAGCGTCGCGTCTGCGGTGTTATATTCCGGTGCGCCGCCCGCATCCGGGAAGCGGTTCGGCAGCATTCCCCGATCGACATACCGCCCAAAAGTCCGTAAAATCGATCGCGCAATATCCCATCGCCCGGTACAGATTGTGAGGCCGGGTAGGGCGATCGTGGTATCGCGTCCCCAGTCGCTAAACCAGGGATATCCGGCGATGATCGTTTTGCCCTCTGGTTCCTGGGGCTGCGGGCGGTTGACGATAAATTGGTCGGCTGCTAGCACTAAGTGATTGATCCAGTCGGGAGATTCACTCACTTTTGACCACTTTTGCAGCAATGCTCGATCGCCCGCGCGGCGCGTTTCTAAAGCTGCATCGCCGTTTAACACCAAAGCCGAGTTTACTCCCCCCTGAATGTTAGTCGTTAATTTCTCCCTCTCCCCCTCTCCCCCTCTCC
>NZ_JAIGNI010000015.1 GCF_026130175.1 Lyngbya sp. CCAP 1446/10
CAAATCATGGGCGACATAAGAAGAACCAAGTAGGTATAATATTTGACATCCATACCGAAACATGAACCTATTCATATTCACTCATTTATTTATTATACATCGCTGAGGTTATTAAATTTTCATTCCTTATCAAAAATACCAGAATGTGCTGATATCGAAAAATTTGTTGGGTTTGCGGCACCAGAAATCGAAGCTTGGATTATTGCTGATTGGAATAATTCAATAGCTAAAAATTCAGATTTTCGAGGCAGACACGAACGGATGCGTTGGTGGCTGAGTAAAGAAAAAAATGTTCCTTTTGAGAGTCCCGAATCATTTAGTGAATATGATTTTAAAAGAGATTGCTGTCAAGACAAGCTATCAGAGACATTAATTGAGTCAACAACTGTTGAACATGAGAGCAATTTCGATCGACCACGCTTTTCCAAAGGATTGCATACTCCTTTACTATTGAGAGAAATCGATCCGAACGAAGTTCAAAAAAAATGTCCGTTATTTCGCGAACTCTATAACTATCTCAATAATTTTTGTCGTTCTTCTTAGCTTATTCTCCCGGCAATAACTCCAACCGATATCGGTACAAAGCCACAGGATGCCCCCCAGCAGCAAAATAATCCGGGTCTTGGGGCGACAAATAAATCGCTGTCACCTGATCCGCCTCAATTCTTTTACTCGCATAACCGCCATTTTCCCCGCCTCCAAACACTCGATAAGCCGTTGTTGTTTCCACCTCGTTTAAATAAATATCAGTCTCTCCCCGAAACACCTGCTGAGAAATCTCTGTAGACATAAATTCATCGGGATTGGGCGTTTCAGTGCCGCGACTGGTAACAATCGAAATTAGTTGGCGATCGCCTTTGAGTATGGTAATCTGGCGGTTGGGATTGTTCGGATCGACTTTCACGGAAAGTACGCCGCCGTCGCCTAAATAGGCTTTGGCGATGTTCAAACCGTTAAAAGTGCGATCGCCCACAATCTTCTTCGCTAGCTTAGATTTATAATTAGAAAAAATACCAGTATCTATTTCCGGTTGAAATCGCACTTGAAATAATACGGGCTGCTGTAAATACTGGCGATTTTTTTCAAATCCAGGCGTGACAATATTTGGCGCTAAAGGAGCGGCTAAATCCACCAAAATGCTCGCAACATTCCAATTTCCTCCCATCCAGTCTGGATACACCAAATCTCCCTTAGCTACAGCGATGGGAGGCTTGCGATCCCAATTGGGAAAACTGGAAATGCGATCGGCCAAAACCCCCGCCCTGGCAGCCCCACCCCACAGCAGCACAGCCAAAACCAGACAAAAACCCCAAATTACCTTCATACCAAATTACATTCAAACAGCTAATTTTTTCTTTCTCTTCTCTCTTCTATGCGTTCTCAGCGCCTCTGCGATTAATTAATCCATAAGTACGCAACAAATTAGTTAAACCTCATATTTATAGCATTTTCATAAGCAGGCATCTTGCCTGTTTCACAAAAATAAATTTGCCGCTTGTGGGGTGGGCATCCTGCCCGCCCCAAATATGCAATTTCAAAGTCGAAAAGCCTATTTTTCAAGTGTCTCAACAGGTGCGGGTTCCCAAACCTCCCCGTATTTTTCCTTCAATTCTTGCCAATTTTCCACCTGTCCCGGTTCATATTCCCCCGGCTTTCCCCACTGCAAAAACGCGCTCAAAGCAGCCTCATTTTGCTCGTCGAGGAAACGAATTGCATAAGTTGTAAAATTGCCTCTTTTCGCCTCCCCAGTCTCGAACTTCACCTGTTTGATTTTGTCCATATTCAGGTGAAACTCAAATATTTCGGCGTGCATATTTGCATATTTACCCTTCGGTAACTCCGCATAAAACAGCTTGTGAATCGAACCGCGTACTTCCAGGACAGCCGCGCTGCTAGTCACAATTAAACGCAGTGTACCCAATTTTTCGCAAGCTTCTAAGAATTCTTTCAGATTAGGCATAATTTGGTAATTGGGAATTGATAATTGGGAATTGATAATTGGTAATTGGGGATTGGTAATTGGTAATAACAACCCAAAACACCAAATAACTAATAATACCCCATGACAACTGACAACTGACAACTGACAACTGACAACTGACAACTGACAACTGACAACTGCCCACTGACAACTGACAACTGCCCACTGTCAACTGTCAACTGTCAACTGTCAACTGACTACTTTTCGTGCAGTTCGTAAGCAGCGACAATCCGCTGCACTAGGGGATGTCTCACCACATCCGCCTGATTGAATTCACAGAACGCAATGCCCTCAACGTTGCCCAGAATTTGTTGGGCAACTGACAATCCCGATTGTTGGTGTGGTGGCAAATCTGTTTGAGTGATATCGCCTGTCACTACCATTTTCGATCGAAAGCCCAGACGAGTCAACACCATTTTCATTTGAGCAGGCGTTGTATTTTGAGCTTCGTCCAAAATTACAAAAGCATTGCTGAGAGTGCGCCCTCGCATATAAGCTAAAGGAGCTACTTCGATCAAGCCTCTTTCCATTAAATCGGCCATTTTTTCGGGGTCGATTATTTCTTGGAGGGCGTCGTAAAGCGGACGCAAATAGGGATCGACTTTTTGCTGCAAGTCTCCCGGCAGAAATCCTAATTTTTCCCCAGCTTCTACGGCTGGCCTGGTTAAAATCAGCCGTTCGTACTGCTTGCTTAACAGCGCTTGCACGGCTAAAATAGCTGCTAGAAATGTTTTGCCAGTACCCGCAGGGCCGATGCAAAATGTCAAGTCGTGCGTGCGTACTGCTTGGACGTACTGGCGCTGTTTGAAGGTTTTGGCTCGAATTTCTTCGCCGCGGCGGGTTTTGGCGAGTACGTCTCGCTGTAAGTCTTGCAAATCGCCTTGGCGGTTGGTATCCAATGCGTAGCGGGCCGTCTGGATTTCTACTCCGGTGATGGTTTTGCCGGATTTCCAGTAGTCGGAGAGCGATCGCACTAATTTATGGCACAATTCTACTTGAGTTTTTGTGCCGGAAATCAGTAGTTCCTGGCCTCGCATTACCAGGTTAGCTCCGGTTTGCTTAGAAATAATTTTCAGGTTTTCTTCTTGATTGCCGGCTAGCGACATGGCGCTTTGAGTGCTCGGTAACTCGATTGTTAGTTTTTCAGTCATGCTAGCATGAGCCCCTCCAAATAAGCAATTGAATGTTAACAATTAACGGTTAAATTAGCCCTACTTTGCGAACAAAAAAACGCCAGATACTAGATTTTACCTAGTATCTAAGCGTCTTTTCTGTTTAACTCGCCAATGAGTTTGGTGCTTGAGGCACAAATCAAATCTCCCTTCTTTGAAGTGAGGTAACTTTAGATTTGAGATTTGAGATTTCAGATTTTAGATTTACCTGATTCCGCTGAGATTTGAGATTTTAAATTTTACATTTGTGTCCGATCGCAAAATCGGCAATCTAAAATCAAACGATACAACAGGCAATCTAAAATCTAAAATTCTTGCTGGGTTCTTCAGTTAATAACCGGGAGTATTTCTGCTCGTTCTAAACGTAGGTGTGTTAGTACGGCGAGGTTGTTCTCTCGGAGTTCTGCTAGGTAAGGGAGTCGGCGATGGAGGCGCTGTCCGGGGGCGGAAATCGCCTCGCGGCTCGCGCGTGCCACGATCTGGTCGATCGCGATCCGGGCGATCGCCCCTAGGCGGCAAGGAGTTGCGATCGCCCGCTTCGACATCATATATGTCTAAGTAGAGAGACTGACCAGCAGTTTGCGCCACCGCTTCGAGGGTAGTTCTAATCGCCTGAATATTGCGTCCGCCCCTACCATAAACCCGCCCTTTGTCAGGATCTTCAAAAGCGAGACGAACCCATACCCGCGATTGACGCGGGTGCAGTTCGCAATCAACCCGCAAAGACGAGGGGGTCTCTAAAAAAGGCCCAATTAAAAACTGTACGAGTCCAGCGTAGTTGGGACTAGCTGACTGCTGCTGTGCTGGATTCAACGTTGGCTCCGGCTCCGACTTGTTCAAATACATTCGCTTTTCTCAGGATGTCACGCACGGTGTCAGTTGGCTGAGCGCCTTGTTGTAGACGCTTGACAATCGCTGGAACATCCAGCCTGGTTTCGTTATTTCTAGGGTTGTAGAAGCCGAGTTCTTCTAGGGGACGGCCGTCGCGGCGGGTAGAGCTGTTCATCGCTACAATCCGGTAGCTTGCCTCGCGTTTCTTTCCGTATCTCTTCAATCGCAGTTTGATCATCTTCTTGCAGAATAGTCCTGTTTCAATTCTAAACTATTATGTCGGTCGTCTTTCGGCGAACCCCAACTCAACCCCTATTTCTTAACCTCCCAGCAAAATATCGCTGCGATTTGCTGCCCCCAAAGCTGGTCTAGCACCGTCAATGTGCGGTGTAATTGCTAGCGGCAGGGCCGATGCAGTTCCCCACTGCTGCACCAATTTTTGCAAAAATATATCTTGCTGCGCTCTCAAAGAGTCCCAATCGGTGCCGCGATTGATAATTGCAAACCAAACTAAACCCCGATCGCGCGTGGGTATCGCTCCAGCCAAAGCAATCACCGTGTCCAAAGTACCAGTTTTCACCACAGCCGATCGCGGAATGTGCCGATGTTCCACAGTTCCCTTATCGCGCCCAGACACCGGAAACAAGTCAGCAATTGTCAACCCAGTAGTCTGAAGGTTGCGGGCGATCGCCTGCATCATCCCGCAAGCCGCCCTCGGAGACATCTGATTTTCGACTCCCAAGCCCGAACCGTTAATTAATTGAAGTTCCGCCTCCGGCACCCCCGCCGCCCAAGTAGCTTGCTGCTGGACTATTTTTGCCCCGCCCAAATTGTCCGCCAGCATTTGGGCAATTTCATTGTCGCTGTGGACGTTCATCTGCTTGAGAATTTCGGGTAAAGGGAGCGATCGACGCTTCAGCAGTAAATGCCCCGAACTAGCAAATTTCTCAGCAATCACGCTGCCGGCGATCGTTACTTGCGACTTTTTAGTTCCCGGAGCCATCTTAGAATACATTGACAGCACGTCCTGCGACCAACTACGGCTATCAAGTGCCTGTCGCAGACCCTCCCCCGCAGCCACAGGATCGGACTGGTAATTCATGCGGAAATTGCCTGTCACGACCAAATTGCCAGCCACGCGATCGATACCCATTTGATTGAGAGCATTGCCAACGGCGATCGCCTCCTCCCAAACAAACAGCGGATCGCCCCCGCCACTGACCACCAAATCTCCCTGCAATACCCCATTCCTAATCGGCCCCGTTCCCCAAAACCGCGTTTCAAACTGATAATCCACGCCCCAAGTTTCCAGGGAAGCCAGAGAAGTCGCAATTTTCGTCAGCGAAGCCCCAGGCATCAGCACCGTTCCCTGCTGACTTACCAGTGGCTGCATTCCCGCTTGCACCCAAACTCCCTGATTGCCGTCAATCAGATGCTTCGCCTTCAAATCTTTTAAATATTCCTCCACCGCCGCGGATGCCGGCAAGTCTGAATTTGCCGCATCTATTCCCCCAAAAGCCAGCTCTTCGGCTATCACTAACCCGGGTATCCCTCCCCGCCAAGCCAGTACCGACACAGCGTTGGGCGCGGCACTGCGTACCCCAGCCATGTCCAGCCATAGAGACATGATTCCTGAGCTAAATAAATCCAGCATTTTTTACTCCTAAAGTCAGTCGATTTTAGATTTTAGATTTTAGATTTACTCCGCTGATGAATCTGGGAGATTGAACTTTGGTCTAAAATTTGGGGGCCGAGTCACGACGAGTGTCGGAAACTTGTACCCGTTTTTGGGCGGGCCCACTGTAAACTATTCCATTGAGTTTTTCAATTGGCAGTCAAAAATAGTAAAGTAGGGACAAACTCTATCAGATTAGTCGTCAATGACAATTGTCCGATCGGGCGCGAGCAGATTTGAGTTATTTATTCGCACTTCTGGATTCAGACTCCAGACAAGCAAGAAACGGGTACAAGGCCCAGACGCTCTTGAGTGGATGCTCCCAAAATTTTAGACCAAAGTTCCTGCTCTCAGATTCAATGCTGCAAGTCAATCTCAAATCTCAACTCTCAAATCTCAACTCTCAAATCGACTGAGTTCCTGGTAGAATTTTTAGTGTTTCTCAAACATTGGTCAATGGGATCGACACGCGCAAGAATTGCAATAGACGCTATGGGTGGGGATCATGCCCCCGCCGAGGTTGTAGCTGGAGCGCTTAAGGCACAAGCAGAATTAGGCGTAGAGATTTTGCTGGTGGGCGACCCGCAGCAAATAGAAGACTCGCTACGTCTTCAAGACGCGATCGGCCGCGTCTGCAAAGGTCAGCTAGAAATCGTTCCTTCAGAAGGAACGGTGGAAATGCACGAAGAACCTCTAAGTGCCCTCAAACGTAAGCCCAACGCTTCGATTAACGTAGCGATGAACTTAGTCAAGCAGCAGCAAGCTGATGGTGTGGTGTCCGCCGGTCACTCCGGCGCGGCAATGGCTGCTGCCCTGCTCAGGTTGGGACGCTTACCTGGAATCGATCGCCCTGCGATCGGTGCAGTTTTGCCGACAATGGTACCTGGCACATCTGTACTGATTCTCGATGTTGGCGCTAATGTGGACTGCCGCCCCAAATATTTGGAGCAGTTCGCTCTGATGGGAACTATTTACAGCCAGTGCGTCCTGGGCGTAGCCGAACCTAAAATCGGTCTGCTCAACATTGGCGAAGAACCTTCTAAGGGCAACGACGCGGCGGTTCGCACCCACCAGTTATTGGTGGACAATCCGAACATTCCTTTTGTGGGGAATGCTGAAGGCCGCGACGTGCTGTCGGGGAACTTCAACGTAATTGTCTGCGACGGGTTTGTCGGCAACGTGTTGTTGAAGTTTGCCGAAGCGGTGGGCGAAGTCGTGGTGCAAGTGCTTAAGGAAGAATTGGCCGCCGGACTCAAAAATCAAATTAGCGCTCCCCTCTTGCAAGAAAGCCTCAAGGGGTTTAAGCAGCGGGTAGACCACGTTGAACACGGCGGCGGTTTGCTGTTGGGCGTTGCTGGAGTTTGCATTATCAGCCACGGTTCGTCTCAAGCTGCCTCGATTTTTAATGCCATTCGTTTGGCGAAGGGGGCTATTGACAACCAAGTGCTGGAGCGAATTCGATCGTGCAATCGCGAAAGTGCTTTGGAACAAGAAGCTGTGAAGTAGAGGCATTCAGTTGACAGTTGACAGTTGACAGTTGACAGTTGACAGTTGACAGTTGACAGTTGACAGTTGACAGTTGACAGTTGACAGTTGACAGTTGACAGTTGACAGTTGACAGTTGACAGTTGACAGTTGACAGCTACCTCTCCCGGTCAGGAAGAGGATTAGAGTAATGAATAGTCTTCTTTTACTTTCTCCCTACAAGGGTTCCGGCTTTCAACCAATTCTTTCTGGTAAGTAGAAATTAAAAATTGAAAATGTCCAATTAAAAATGTCAGCTTAAATACTCTGTTTTACTTAAAAAAAAAGTAATTTCAGCAGTTTAAAAAGAATTTTAATTTGTAGTTTTTAATTTTTAATTTCTCGACAGAACGCTCATAAATGGAGAGGAATGTTGCAGCAATCAGGGTTCGGCATCGCCGTCACGGGTAGCGGTTCTTGTACACCGCAGGTTTCGCTTGATAATAACGGTTTGAGTCAGATAGTAGAAACGTCTGATGAGTGGATTGGGGCGCGAACGGGTATTCGATCGCGCAGGCTGGCGGACGATCGCACTTCTTTGTGCGATTTAGCGTCCGAGGCATCCCGAAGGGCGATCGAAATGGCAGAAATTTCGCCAACAGATATCGATTTGATTATTTTGGCTACATCGAGCACTGATGACTTGTTTGGCACTGCCGGCAAAATTCAATATCAGTTAGGCGCGACAAAAGCTGTGGCTTTTGATTTGACAGCAGCTTGTTCGGGCTTTGTGTTTGGTTTAGTTACAGCCTCCCAGTTCATTCGGACAGGAGTTTATCAAAATGTTTTGCTGATCGGAGCAGATATTTTATCTCGCTGGGTGAATTGGTCGGATCGCGGTACTTGCATTTTATTTGGAGACGGTGCAGGTGCGGTGGTATTGCAGGCTTCAGAAGTCGATCGCTTTTTGGGATTTGAAATTCGCAGTGACGGTACGCAAAATTTGTCTCTAAATTTGGCTTACAAAGCCGAGTCAAAAGAATTAATTGAGGGCGTGAATATCGGACAAGGTGGATTTCAACCGATCACAATGAATGGTCAAGAAATCTATCGCTTTGCCGTGAGAAAAGTGCCGGAAGTCATAGAAAAAGCGATGTTTCGGGCAAATATTAGCGTCGCAGAAATTGACTGGCTGCTGTTGCATCAAGCCAATCAACGGATTCTCGACGCAGTTGCCCAAAGGCTCAAAATTCCCCCGGAAAAAGTAATCAGCAATTTGGCAAATTATGGCAATACCTCAGCAGCTTCAATTCCGCTTGCCTTAGACGAATCCGTGCGTCTGGGTAAAGTTAAATCTGGTGATACTATTGCTGCGGCTGGTTTCGGTGCAGGTTTGAGTTGGGGGGCGGCGATTTTTCAATGGGGAAGGTAGTACGATTTTAGATTTTAGATTTGAGATTTTAGATTGGGGAATTACTGATGAATTATGGGTTGGGATCGCGGGCCGGCGGTTTCATTTTTTTGGGGAACTGGTATAATATTTGGCATATTTCAAATTGCCAAGCGTGATTGTCGGGAGTGTAACCCTTGAAAAATAAAAATCCTTTAACACGCACGCCATCATACATAGGGTAAGGTGCGCACGGAGGGGTGCACCTGGAGGACAGCAGTTCTGGACAGGCTCATCCTGAGATGAAAAATTCTCTATTGTTCGATCGACTTTCCCCGGCCCGAAGGTTGAAAATCGGGCTACGGCTATTCAACTGATTAAATTAGCCTAAAAAAATATAAACGTCGTAAAAAACGCATTTATATGTTAGGATTATGAGTCGCGAGTAGATAGTTCGTTAACAAAAAGATAGCGGATACCAGCCACCGAACTTAAAAGCGGGAAACAAAGAATTTTTGCAATCACAAATTAGCAACCACCAAATAGCAGATTACCGGAAAAATGACTAAAACAGCATGGGTATTTCCCGGACAAGGTTCCCAGGCGATCGGGATGGGTGCAGACTTATTAAACTTGCCGACAGCCAAAGCTAAATTTGAGCTAGCCAAAGAGATTTTGGGTTGGTCTGTCTCGGAAGTTTGCCAAAAAGAAGAAGAAAAACTTGCTCGCACTCTCTACACTCAGCCTTGCTTGTTCGTAGTAGAAAGCATTTTGGCAGACTTAATGCGAGAAAAGAGCGATCGACCTACAGTAGTTGCAGGTCATAGTTTAGGAGAATACGTTGCCCTGTACGCAGCAGGTGTCTTTGACTTTGAAACGGGATTGCGCTTAGTAAAACGCCGCGCCGAACTGATGGAGACTGCCTCTGGCGGGCAAATGGTGGCTTTGATCGGGTTCGACAGGCAGGAATTAGAACTGCAAATTCAGTACAGCCGAGATGTGGTACTGGCAAACGACAACAGCGAAGCACAAGTCGTGATTTCTGGAACGCCGACAGCAGTAGAAGATTTGCTGGCTAAAATTAAAGTCAAACGCGCCGTTAAATTGAATGTTTCCGGTGCGTTTCACTCTCCGCTGATGGCATCAGTGGCGGCAGAGTTTCAACTAGCCCTAAAGGCTGCAAGGTTTTCCGATGCTAAAATGCTGGTACTCTCGAACTCAGAACCGACAGCGACTACTAGCGCAGCTACTTTAAAACAGCGGTTGAATTATCAAATGACTAAAGGCGTGCGCTGGCGAGAAATCTCCCTGCAATTGCCGCAACAAGGAATCGATCGCGTAGTGGAAATTGGCCCAGGCAAAGTGCTCACTGGTTTGATCAAACGGACTTGTCCAAATTTAGCGCTGGTAAATGTTAGTAGTTTTGCCGATTTGCCTGCTTAATCTCTTGTTAAACGGTGATTCAGCCGCCGGCCCTAAAATTGAGTTAATTGGCTTGAACATTGCCCAAAAATGAATGGCACAACAGGCAAATCCGAATATGGCTTGTTGTGCAAATTGGCGATCGACAATCCAGACAGGTAGAAAATCTCGATCGGCAAATCCTGATGTAGACTAAGCTTCAGTTGACAGTTGACAGTTGACAGTTGACAGCTACCTCTCCCGGTCAGGAAGAGGATTGAAGCAATGAATAGTCTGATTTTAATTTCTCCCTCAAAGGGAGAGGCTTTAAACCAATTCTTTCTGGTAAAAATCAAGATATCTTCAAGGAAACTGCTCAAGACTTGTCAAAAGTCGGCGGCCCGGCAGGCCCGATTAAAGTCATTAAGAGACCCGCAATTAGTGGCACTCACCAAGCATTTAAAGACCAAGTGCTCTGAGATGGCGAGTTTGGTACGGGGTGCGAGTTGTCCCCATAGACAGTGCGACGCCAGATGCCCCCAATTATCGCTATCAGTGGCAGTTGTACTACGCTGACAAAAATCCCCCCAGCCAAGCGGTTAAGGATTTCTTGGGCTACGCGACTTCCGATGAAGGAAAAAAACGATGCTGGCCGGAAATCAATACCTCTCGGTTAAGCACAAAATTGTAGGATTTAATCTCCTGAAATGCTTGTAAACTCGTTAGGGATTGTTAACCAAAGTTCCTTAACCGAGAGGTATTGGGCCGGAAATTAACAGAACTTAGTTAGTCCTAAAGTCTCGCGGGTGCGTCGCTGCGGGAATTTTCGCCACTATTTGAAATTATGCGATCGCCACGCACCCTACATCATTACGTTATGCGTTTTTTTCATAAGTCTTAGTTAATTTTCCAGAGCTGAACTGATAGGCTAATATTCGGTGTAGTTTAAAATTTAAGGTTTTTCCGTGAGCAAAAGTCGCGAACCAGTCGAGAGTTTACTTCTCTATTATTTATTCAAGTGGTCAATTGTCAGCCCGATGCTGCACCTTTACTTTCGGGGCCGCATCTACGGTACAGAAAATGTTCCAGCAGAAGGGCCAGTGGTGATAGTCAGCAATCACGCCAGCGATTTTGATCCGCCGATTTTGTCTAGTTCCATGAGGCGACCGGTCGCATTTATGGCGAAGGAAGAGTTATTTAAAGTTCCAATTTTGAAGCAGGCAATTACGCTTTACGGCGCTTATCCTGTGAAGCGAGAAAGTGCCGATCGCAGTGCAATTCGATCGGCTATCAAATCTTTGGAAAATGGCTGGGCGACTGGTGTATTTTTGCAGGGAACTCGCACGCCCGACGGCAGAATTACTGACCCGAAATTAGGGGCGGCGCTGATCGCTGCTAAGGCAAAAGTGCCATTGTTACCTGTGAGTTTGTGGGGAACTCATGCAATTTCGTCGAAAGGTTCGGCAGTGCCGCGTCCGGTGCCGCTGACGGTGCGAATTGGTAACTTAATTGAAGCGCCCGGTTCCTCGGATCGCGAGGAGTTGGAAGCGCTGACTCAAAGATGTGCAACGGAGATTAATGCGATGCACGATTTGGGCCGCTGATGCAGCTTGGAGGATGTTTTTGTAGAACTTACGCAGGTTCTATCGTTCGGACTTCACTCCTTCTTTTCTGAGGACTAAAGTCCGAACGATCAAACCTATTTTATGGCGGTTGTGCGTGAAGCGAAGCTATCCCCTAGGGAATCGCCCCTAACAAAAGCAACAGCCAAGGGCGAAATTTTTTCTGTAACTGCTGCGATAACTTGGCGATCGAAGTCAGTCCAAACTCTGGGGCGATCGAAAATACAAGGCTGCAAAACCCCCCATAACAAGCCGTCAGCACAAAGGTGAGCGTGAATCAAAGCACGATGTCCGAACTCTTTTGCCTCAAAATCTTTGTTAACAACTTCAGGATTTGCTGTTTCAACATCCTCCACAAAAATTGAAGGTTCAGTGCGCAAAGCCGCAGCAAACAAAGGGTCTTCGTCTCCTAAAGATTCCGGTTCTTTTTTCCACTGGGCACCGCTAACATCGGGATAGTTCGAGTTGCGACACCAGCAGTAAGGTGTTCTGCCCGTTTGGGTTTCAGGATTGCGGAGGTAGAGAAAAACGCGATCGCAATTTAACACCTCGCCTAAAGCCGGCACCAAGGCCGAAAAAACAGCATCCGCAGTCTTGCTGTCACTCAAAATTTGCTCCAGAACTTGCGGCAGAATTTGGTCTGTCATTAACTTTCGGTCTTTAAGTTCACCTACAGATTTTAAACTACTAATCTTCTTATCTGACGGATTTGTCATCAGCCTCTTCGCGGTTTGTGAAATCGCTATCAAATACAAGTTTTAAAAATTTGGGGAAGGGAAAAAGATTTTATCGCAACCGCACCCGACCTTTAGGGCGTTCTTAATTGCACAAATATGAGATTTTCTTCCTGTTGCTTTCTTCTTTTTGTTGCTTCCTTCTCCTGATGACTAATGACTACTGACTACTGACTACTGACTAATGACTAATGACTTCTTCCCTTTGTTTATTGAATTCTGGCATGGGTAAAGTCAGCACCCGTATAACCAGTTGTCAGCCACATAATAGCTCTAGCACCGTCGCGAACAGCTTTTTGCACCGGTTCGGGGGTTCGCCCAGACGGAACTGCCACAGGCTTAAAACTAATCCCTCGACTGCCGAGCACGATTTCGCCGATAATCTGAGCTCGCCGCATATGATCGTCAGAAGTGATCAGATACACGCTCTCAATCCCTTTAGCTTTCAATTCATCTACCAGCGTGGTAAAATTTGTTACCGTATCCACCGCTCTGTAGTCTAAGTGCAGGCGATCAGACTTAATTCCCGCTTCTGAAAACACCCATTCCGCGAACTCAGGATTGCTGCCAGAAGACACCCAAATCGGCAATTGAGGGTGCTTAACAGCAAATTTGGCAGCAAACACCTCTCGCTCCGTAGCCCCACCTAGAACTAACAAAGCTTGGGGTGTCTGAAACTCGCTCTTAACCTGCTGATAGCCAAACCAACAGGCCATCAAAAGCCCTACTAGGAACCAAAAATTGAGTGAATTCCTCAAACGCTTGTAACGCCGCGTGTTTGAATTGATTCTTAACCACATCTAAACCCTATAAAAATTTTGTATAGCTGACAAAGGAACCATAACAAAAAATACTGCACGTACAGCCCACTAACAGGAATTAAAAATTTTAAAATGGTGAATTCGTTAGCGGATATACAAAACAAAAGGGCAAAAATTAGGCTTTGCCCCTCTGCTTTTATTGGTTCTCGATTTTAACGGGACTGGCCGGGTTCGAACCGGCGACCTAGCGCTTCAGATTTGTGTGAGTTTCCCCACTCTCCGGACTATTCCTTCACCGTGGGCTTTGCAGCCTTTAGGTGGCGGCCGTATGTTTAGGAGGTTTTATTGTGTTTACTTCCTAAAGCCAGTCTCTGCACCTTCCTTACCTAAACAATGTTCAGATAAAGCTTGGCTCAAGATTACCGTATCTGTCGTCAGACTTAGGCTTCCTTGAGTTTGACCACATTCACTCCCAGAGTTTCCTCGCAGGGTGCCCGATTCTTCAGGAGGCGCTTGCTCTATCCATCTGAGCCACAGCCCCAGTTGCTGAACCGTTTTGATTATAGCAGTTAATGTCGATTTTGAATTTTTTATTTTGGATGATTATCGATCGCCCGTGGCAAGTCTCGCACCGATACCGGCAAAATTCTCTGCTGCTGTGAGTGTGCCGGCACCATAACAGGCGCGCCGTCGCCATGCAGTGACAGGGAGGTGTCCAGGGGGAGCATTTTCGCCCCATGAGAGCTCGTTGTAATATTTCCAATTTTCCTTAACTCGCCAGCCGACTCGATCGCACAATTCAGTATAATTGCCCCCGGTACTTTCCCAAATCTGCTGCTGCACTGTCAACCCGAACCGCCCGCTGCTGTATTGTTGCCAAAGTTGGTCGATCGTGCGAAGGTCTGTAAGAGGAAAACTGTCAATATCCGCCGCACTTAGCCACCCTTCCTCTTCTCGGAGAGTTATCTGTAGCAAAATTTCCCAAGTATGTTCGTCAGCTTTGCGCCATTTTCGCATTTGTAACAGCTTTGTCAGTTGTCGGTAGTCCATCCCAACTTCAGACATCGGAGGAGTTTGGTCAGGTATGGCGCCTATTTTCTCTTCCAGTCGCAGTAGAGTGCTGGCAATGAATTCGGGGTTTAGTTGTTCCAGGCGGTACAGAACCCATTCTAACTGCGATTGCAGGTATGTGCGGGCGATCGCGCCTTGCTGCAATTCCTGTTGCAACTCATCAAATCGGGCTGACCAATTTTGTTGATTGCGGGCCGATTCCCACATTTGTTTTGCCCATTGCAATCTAACTTGTTCTTGTTTTAAATAAGTTTTGGAAGGCTTAGCACGCGGCGGGTAGGGAGTCAAATCCCAGCCACAAATTGAGCAACACAACTCTGCTTTTTCTTCTATGTAATCAGCACCGCACACTGGACAGTTAGACATATTGCCATAAATTCGGTTGCCAACCAATTATATAATCTAATATGCTCCTAGGATAATAGACGAGCAATTGCATAAATTTTTGATAAATACCAAAACCGCAGATTTAAGACAGATAAACGCAGACAAACGCAGATAAATTTAAGACACGAAAGCGATTTTTGTAATCATGTTCTCATAAGTTAGCGGTAGGGTGCGTCAGTTTAGTAATTTTTAATGAACGCCGACAATCAAATTCTGACGCACCATCTAAGCTGTTGAGCATTTAAATTGCATATTCGGGACGGGCTATAAGCCCATCCCACAAGCATTTTATTGACTTTTGACACACAATTTAAATGTAGAACAGCTTAACAAGGCAAGCAAATAGTAAACAAGCTGCCTTTACCCAACTCAGATTTTGCCTCGATCGTGCCGCGGTGAGCTTCGACTATTTGGCGGCAGAGGTGCAGTCCCAAACCTGTGCTGGATTTCTTGTGAGTTCCCGATCCAAACCTTTCAAATAACTTGGCTTGTTCTGTGGGAGAAATGCCGGCGCCGGTGTCTTGGATTTCCATAATTACCCAAGCCAGCGGTTGGTTTTTGAAGCTGGTATAAGCAGGGGAATTGGCAGCTTTTAATCGGACATCTATGGAGCCGCTGTCGGTGAATTTGATCGCATTTCCGATTAAGTTTGTCAGCAAGCGGTGCAACTCCAGACGATCGCCCGGATACTTGGCAATCGGAGCACTTTCTGCACTGTCTGTCAAGTTTAAATTCAGCGACAAATTTTTAGCATCGGCTAGGGGAGCGAGTTCTTCGGCTACCTCATGAATGAGCTGGCGCAAGTCAACGGGAGCGAAACTTAGGGATTTGCGCCCTGCTTCGTAGCGGTAGACTTCCAGCAGCATATTTACCATCGCGATCAGGTTTTTGTTGCTGCGAACCATTGTCCCGAAAGCGTCCCCCATCTGAGGCGAGATTTCTCCCAAAGCTCCCTGCTGCATTAAGGTGAGCATTCGATCGGCTGCTACGAGGGGCGTCCGCAAGTCGTGAGCGAGTCTGGAGACAAAATCTTCGCGCTGGAGGGCGATCGAATTGCGCTCGTCTACGCTGTGTTTTAGGCGCAGGAGCGATCGCACCCTCGCCAGCAGTTCGTCCATTTCTACGGGTTTGCGGATGAAATCGTCTGCACCCATATCCAGTCCCTGGACTACGCTGGCGCTGTCGTGAGCTGTGATCAGCAAAATCGGGATAAAGGGCAATTCCTTATTTTGTCGCATTCGCTGGGTGACTTCGTAACCGTCCATTCCCGGCATCATTACGTCTAGCAGTACCAAATCGGGGGTTGATTTGTCAATTTGGCTTAAGGCCGAAAAGCCGTTCTCGGCCGTGCTAATTTCGTAACCTTCTTCTTCCAGGATTGTCTGCACCAACAAAACATTATCTGGTGCGTCATCTACAACCAGAATGCGATCGGCTTTTGTGGCATTCGGAACAGATAAATAGTTCATTTAATTGTTGGCGTGGAAATAAATACTAACTTTAATCGGGCATTCGATTTATGTTTTCACATTTTTCTACTTGTTAACTCTGTCATAAGGAAGATCTCAAAACTTTATCCAATCTTTTTATTTTGGGGCACTTATATCTGATAAAATATGCTATTTGGTCGTCATAGTATGAACGCCGTCCCAATCGTCGGGCGGGGGTACTTCCAAATAGCTGAGTGTTCGCTGTAGGTGAACTTCCACCGGTCGATCGCTCGGTCGCATCGCTAAAGCCGCCTCAAAACAACTAATAGCTTTCTGAAAATTTCTCTTGATATAAGCATCCCGACCTTTACTGTAAAGTTCCAAAAACCTTTCGGTTTCTCCATCAAGGGGATCGGAACTATTTTGCAGCAACTCGTAAATGCCGATCGGTTGATTTTTGCCCTTAACCCGCACCTTGTCCAACTCTCGCACCCAAATTCCTTCGCGGCATAAATTGTAGGTAAACTCGCTCAAAATGATATCGCAGCCGTACTCTTTTGTAAGCTGTTCCAAGCGCGAACTCAAATTCACCGCATCGCCGATTACCGTGTAATCCATCCGTTTTTCCGAACCAATATTGCCCGAAACCACCTCTCCAGAACTAATCCCAATTCCGAAGCGAAACGGATCTTTGCCGGGGCGAGAATCATTAAACTCTTTCAAACGCCGGCGCATATCTAAAGCCGACTGCACCGCCATCCAACCGTGACTTTCCGGGGGATTGAGTGGCAGGGGCGCGCCGAACACGGCCATTAAAGCATCGCCGATAAACTTGTCTAAAGTACCTTCGTAATGGAAAACGGCCTCCACCATCGTCTCAAAATACTCGTTTAGCAGGGATACCACCTCCGATGCTCCCAGATTTTCGGTGAGGGTGGTGTAGCCGCGAATGTCCGAAAATAAAATAGTAACGTCTTTGCGTTCGCCCACCATCAGGGCCCCTTCGCCCAAGGCCATGACTTTATCTACGACTCCGGGAGTCAGGTAGCGGTACATCGTATTTTTCATCCGCTTTTCGCGGCTGATGTCTTCGAGTACCACTAAACCGCCGCGCACGCCGCCTTCTGGATTGATTAGGGGGTTGACAGTTAAATTCAAACTGCGTTCAATTACTTTAATTTGAGATTTCTGGATTGGTAGCGGACAATAAGGGTGATACCGGGCAGAATTCGGCAGCGAAAATAAAGATTGGGAATTAGCTAATTCTGCCCGCGCTACTTCTTCTGTCCAGGCACTGTTTTCGCCCCAAGCGTAATATAAATTCGGGTCTGTGCGATCGGGCACGGCCAAAATATAAATTTCTTCTGCTGTTTCTTCTGCTGTTTCTTCTGCGGATGCTGCGGAACAAAACGTTTTTTCCACCAACAGTCCCACAGTTAAACTTTGTTCGGGAACGTAATGTCGGGCTGCATGGTTGAGACTATCTTCGAGTCGAAATTGCAAATTATCGATCGGCAAAACTTCCCAAACATAGCGATCGATCAGTTTTTCTTCCCAGATCTGGGGATGGTGTTTGCCTTTAGTTTGATTTGGGGGACAGCCCAACAATTCTAGGGCTGCTTCGTTAATTGTGACAATCCGCCCCTGCAAATCTGTGGAAATCACTGCATCTGACAGACTTTGCAGCATATCTTTTTGATACTGCTTTTCCACCATCACGTTTTGAAACAGTTGAGAATTTTGCAGCGCCATTCCAGCTTGGGAATTAAAGGCTCGCAAAAACTCTTCGTCGGAAGCGGTGAAAGTGCCTTGATTTTTATTAATTAGCTGAGTTACCCCGATCAGCTCACCTTTAGCGTTATGCACAGGCATACACAAGACAGTCCGAGTGCGGTATCCGGTTTGCTGGTCTGTAGATGGGTCAAAGCGGGGATCGTCGTAAGCATCTGTAATGTTTAGGGGTTGACCGGTCGAAGCCACGTAACCGGCAATTCCTTTATTGGCAGGAATGCGAATTTCGACGATGGTTTTACCGTCGGCTTTGGCGACTTTTGTCCAGAGTTCGTTGGTTTCCCGATTTAATAAAAATAGCGTGCTGCGATCGGCCTGCATCAAGTCGCGAGCTTGATCCATGACTGCGCGCAAAGTTGTTTCCAAGTCAAGACTTTGACCTAAAGTTGTGGTGGCTCTCAAAAGCGCGGCCACTCCTCGCTGATTGCGGGCGACAACGTAGAAAGATTGACAGCTTTCGAGAATAATCCCGATCGAATCTGCAAAAGCCTGAAACTGCTGTTCGTCTTCCTCGGTAAAGGGGGCATTGCCAGCTTTATTTAACAGTCTGACCACCGCTACGGGTTCGTTTTGGCTCTTGCTGCTAAAAATCGGCATACAGAGCATGGTCTCGATTTGGTACTCCGGCGGTTCGTCTACTTCGGAATTAAAATGCTCGTGCGATCGAGCTTCTGTGACATTTATCGATTTTCCGGTAGTTGCTACGTAGCCTAAAATGCCTGCATCCATCGGCAAGCGAACTTCTACATCTTCGCCCGTGAGCGCGTGGGCTGTTTTGTACCAAAGTTGATTTTTGCTGGGGTCAACCAAAAAAATTGTTGTCCGGTCTGCTTGCAGAATTTGACCAATTTTGACAGTGAAGGCATCTAACAGTTGCTCTAAGAGAGTTTCGAGTGCGTCATTGTTAATCAGGTCCATCGCCCGGATAAATTGCTGAAATTCTGCCGTGATAAAGTCCAGCAGGCACACTAATTCAGGAACTGGCAGGCTCTTAACACGCGAGGTTAATGCCCCCATAAAATTTACTTGAGTCAGTGTAGCCAGAACGCTACCAGCATTGGAGAATGTCATGATTAACTGCTTGCTCAGAGGGTTGACAGACCTGCTGGTCGATCGGTGCTAAATTCTGCGGCGGTGCCAACTTTTAAGTTGTTTGCAGGAATTGCCTGTACTTGCTTGTAGCTTTGAGGGATCGTGAGTTTATTTTTTCGCCGCAACTTCAGTTTGCTTTTTACATATGCTCGATCGATCGTTTTTTTTACAACATCGATACGGATCCTGGTTCGTGAATTAAAGCTGAACTTGAGTTCGGAACACTGCCCGCCTGAAAATTAATTTGCAGGCTGGTGCGATCGATCGCGGGCAATGTAGATTTGACGCTATGTCAGGAGGCTGCTACGCAATCGGACTGCTTTAGCGCCTTCGGCTACCGTATCCGGTCTACTGAATGGCGGTATTTTGTCACGGGCGAAGCATTCCAAATGCTACTCATAAGTTTAATGGTAAACGCAACAACACGATAGCTACAGCAATCTAAGCAGCAAAAAATTTCGATCGGTCTTTGAGGACATCCATCCCCGCTACAAACCGAAGTATCGCGCGAGACCAGCGAAGCTGTCAGTGCTGTTTAAAGGCACGACATCCCGGCATTTAGGCAGCAGAAGGCATGGACTGAGCAAATATCACCGATTGATAGTAACGTCGCAGTTGTGAGGTGGCGGCGGCCCAACCCCAGCGTTCAGCTTCTTGGCGAGCGTTTTGGCGCAGGGTTTCCCGTTCTTCGGGATTCGCAAACAGACGCTGGGTGGCAGCCAGAGCTCCGGCTTCGTCGGCGGGGTCGAATAAATATCCGTTAACACCGTCGGTGACAATATCGGGAATTCCACCACTGCGCGCCGCGACTACGGGCGTCCCCGCAGCCATCGCTTCTAGGAGCACTAAGCCCAGGGTTTCGGTGCGGGAGGGAAAAATGAAGGCATCAGCAGATGCGTAAGCAGAAGCCAATTCTTGCCCCTTCAGGTAGCCCACAAAATTGGTGGGGGTGCCGGCAAAATATTGTTCGAGGGTTTGTCGGTGCGGGCCGTCTCCCACAAGGGCGAGGCGGGCGTTGGGAATGGCTGCGAGGACTGGTTTGATCGACTCGATTTCTTTTTCGGCACCGAGGCGGCCGACGTAGAGGAGTAAGGGGCTGTCTGGGTTATTTTGAGAAAGGCGCGATCGCATTTCTGGACTTGCCAATTCGGGGACAAACATTTCGGTATCAACGCCCCGCTGCCACAAGTCTACCCGCTCAATGCCGTGAGTTCTCAACTCCTCCACCATTGCTGTGGAAGTACACAGATTCAATTCAGCTTGATTGTGAGCGCCTTTGAGCAATTCCCACAGCAAAGGTTCAAGCATTCCAAAACCGTAATGGTGCAAGTATTTAGGCAAATGCGTGTGGTAAGAAGCCAAAATCGGAATATTGAACTTTTTGCCATAATATATACCGCCTAATCCCAAAATAGCGGGATTGACAACGTGAATAATATCCGGTTCAAACTGCTGTAATTGTTGGCCGATTGCCGGACTGGGAAGCGCCATTTTCAGTTCCGGGTACATGGGCAAAGGCAAACCCTCCACACCGTATACTCGCGCGCCTTTGTATTCTGTAATCCCGTAATCTGGAGAAAAGATCAGAACTTGTGCGCCCGATCGCTGCAAGTGATCTACAGTGTGAATCAGCCGAGTGACAATGCCGTCTATTTTCGGCAGGAAAGTTTCAGTGAACAGAGCAATTTTCATAAAACGAAGGAAGAAGGAAGAAGGAAGAGGGAAGAAGGAAGAAGGAAGAAGGAAGAAGGAAGAAGGAAGAAGGAAGAAGGCTGTAGTTATTCTTTATATATTATTGAGGAAATCGATATTTCCATTTTTTGGCAAATTTGGCGGTTAGTAACAGGATTCACTATTTAATTAAGGATCTAAAACTTAATAAATTAAGCACCTCATACAGTCTTCTCTCCTGTAAGTTGCGATATCAAAGAAGGCAGAGCCTCCGAATCTGCATTACCAGGCAGAGCCTGGTAACGAGCAATCGCTTAAGTTATTAAATTTTCATTCTTAAGTGCGATCGATAGGTTTTGGGGGTAAAATACAAATTCCCTGAATACCAATTGATACAATTATTCCACCTAAAAGCAATCCCACACCTTCAGCAAAGCAGTTAATTCGGTGAATTTCCTGTGCAGTTTTGGCGATTAAGATTTCCTTTTCTGTAGCATTCGGCGATTCGCTAACACGGCGGTAATTTTGATAACTCGCCTTTAGTGCAGCCCATTCCGGCACCAAATAATAAGCACAAACTGCACTAGCCAAAAATCCCGGCACAACAACTAAAAGCAACAAAATGAGAATTCGACTTTTCACGGTATAGAAGGAAGAAGTTCGGCAACGGATTTTGTAACGGATGTAACGGATGGAAGAAGGAAGATGGAAGAAGGAAAAAGGAAGAAAAAATCGACCGCTTATGTTTCAGCAATTAAGAACGTCATAACCATCGGGCGCGGTTGCTATATTTATTCCCAAACAAGCTAGCAGTTCTTCTCTTCCCTTTTTTTCTCTTACTTCACGCCCTAGCGCTTACGCGCGGCTTCGCCTAACGCGCCTTCGCGGTTCGTTAAAAAAACTCTCTCCCGCAGCTAGACAGCCAAATTTACCTGTGCCAAGAAACCTTCGGCAAAATCTGGTTTTTATCGACGCGGTGCTGATATTTTGTAGCAAAATTCAACAGAGAATCGAGCAGGGAATCTGAGAGATAGTGCGGCTGCAAGCCTAGTTCTAGCAAACTGGTGTTTTTGGCATTGAAATAATGTTCTTCTTTCTCGACTCTGGGATTTTCGAGGTGGTTGATTTCTACTTTTAATCCCATTGCCGTGCCTGCTTTTTGCACCAATGAGGCTAAGTCGCCGACGCTGAATTGTTCGGTGAATTGGTTGAAGACGCGGAATTCTCCGGCGGCGGCGGGGTTGGCGATCGCCAATTCGACGCACCGCACGGTATCCCGAATGTCCAAGAAGGTGCGGGTTTGTCCGCCAGTTCCGTAAACCGTCAAAGGATGACCGATCGCAGCTTGGACGCAAAATCTGTTCAATGCCGTACCGAATACTCCGTCGTAGTCCAAACGGTTGATTAACAGTTCGTCCATGCCTGTTTCTTCTGTGAGCACGCCGTAGACTACGCCCTGATTTAAGTCGGTGGCTCTTAAACCCCAGATTTTGCAAGCAAAATGGATGTTGTGGGAGTCGTGGACTTTTGACAGGTGGTAGAAACTGCCCGGTTGTTTGGGATAGGGTAGTGTATCTTTGCGGCCGTTGTGTTCGATCGTAATGTAGCCTTCTTCAATGTCAATATTCGGGGTGCCGTATTCGCCCATTGTCCCGAGTTTCACTAGGTGACAGTCGGGGAAGTCTTCGCGGATGGCGTACAGCAGGTTGAGTGTTCCGACGACGTTATTGACTTGGGTGAGGACTGCGTGTTCGCGATCGATCATGGAGAAAGGGGCCGATCGCTGTTCGCCAAAATGGACGATCGCCTCTGGTGCAAATTTTCTCATGCTTTTGCTGAGAAAATCGTAGTTGGTGATGTCACCGACGAACAAGTCGATCGACTTACCCGTTAAATCTTGCCATCGCTGGAGTCGTTGCTGAATCGGTGCAATGGGAGTGAGGGTGTCGCTGCACAGTTCCAGATCCCAGTGCCGTCGCACGAAGCTGTCGAGGATGCCAACTTCGTGACCTTTTTTAGAAAGGTAGAGCGCGGTTGCCCAACCGCAATAGCCATCGCCACCAATAACCAGGACTTTCATAAAACAACGGTGAATCTTGCTTGCCAATACTGGGTTAATGTACCAGGTAATGGTGCATTGTGAACCTTTAATCTGCAAGCGTGTTCGCCCAGGATGGACTCAGTTTTTTTTGCATTAAACCTGAATTTCGTCGGCGAAGCTGGCCCAGCGGGTGAATTCAAAGGGGCCGGCTTGAGCTCCCCAGACGTGGGCATCGGTTTCTGGGTCGCGTCCGCGATCGTGGCTGACAAATTTGTTACCATCAATCTCGAATTCGCTGTCTAGATAGGTTTTTTTGCCCTTTCTGACTACGGCACAGCCTTTTCCTGGTTCGACGCGACCTTTAAAGCTGTTGCCCGTCCAGTGGGTAAAAAAGGTGCATCCGGGGAGCAGTTTCAGTTGTGCTGTTTTGATTTCTTGCAGCCGTTGGGGTTCGCGGGATGCGCCGTAGAATTGTGCTTCGTTTTCGATCGCATAATTTTCGATGTCGATGCGATCGTCCGCCGGGACTAATTTTAACACTCGCACTCGGTACGGAGAGTTGAGTTCGATGTCGTAGGCTTGTTCTAGATAAAGACTTACTCCGTCCAATATCTCCACGGGTAATGGTCTCATACAGACGCGGATGTGGGCGAAAAAAGGCGGATTTTCAAAGGCTTGGGCTTGATTGCTGAAGTCGGCGGCCATCCAGCGGGCGAGGGTGACTATATCGGTGGAATGGGTCATTTCGATTTTAGATTTTGGATTTTAGATTTTGGATTGAGGGAGTAGAAATTATTTTAGATTAAAGCGAGAGCGATCGATTGGCGATTTTAGATTGGGGATTTTCGATTGAGGGGAACATAAGTTATTTTAGATTAAAGTGAGAACTATCAATTGGCGATTTTGATCTCCCACTTACTTTACAAAGTTAGGTTTATGGATTTTCTGTTTTTTCAGGAAGTCTTAATCAATCAGTAAATCAATGAAACACAAGACTTGAGTTTGTATAAATTTCGATCTAGCTTTTAACCGCAGGTTTCCCCAGTACAGACACAGATGGACGCAGATGATTTAATAATTATTTGAAAGCGATTGAGTACAAATCGAGTCTAAAATACAATAAAACTTACCCACGGCTGTCATCATCTTTGTTTTTTTTCCGAAATACTATCGGGGATCATCTGTAGTTTTACAAAAAAACTAGCGGAATGCGGAAAGCGAGCGTGACTTTAGTGCGCTCGATGAAAGCGGGCGGGGACTTCAGTCCCCTTCAGTCTTTCTTGTAAAGTATTGTCACAGACTGTATTTGTTTTACACCAACTTTGCTGTTGTAAGTATATCGTGATCAGGTCGAAGTCATGCTAGTTTTTGAATTCAAAACATACGGAAAGCGACAGCAGTTTGATGCTGTCGATCAAGCTATTAGAACAGTACAATTTATCCGAAACAAAGCAATTCGCTTGTGGATGGATGGCGAAAAGATTGGTAAAAACGATCTAAGTAAATACTGTGCATTATTAGCAAAAGAATTTTCGTTTTGTGATGAATTGAACAGTATGGCTCGACAGGCGAGTGCAGAAAGATCATGGTCTGCAATCTCCCGATTCTACGATAACTGTAAGAAGAAGGTTCCCGGTAAAAAGGGATTTCCACAGTTCCAAAAAGACAACCGCTCAGTCGAATATAAGACTAGCGGTTGGAAATTGGCAACAGATAGGAAATCCATCACCTTTACCGACAAACAGGGGATTGGGAAGCTGAAACTAAAAGGGACGCGCGACTTGCATTTCTACCAAGTCACTCAAATTAAACGAGTCAGGTTGGTAAAACGTGCAGACGGCTACTACGTTCAGTTTTGCATTCAGGTTGACCGTTCCGAAGTCGTAGAAATAACTGGAAATACCATTGGACTAGACGTAGGATTGAAAGAATTCTACACCGACTCCAATGTAATTGCAGTAGAGAATCCACGATTTCTCCGCAAGGGAGAATGTAGACTGAAGAAGTCCCAAAGACGGGTATCAAGGCGCGTCAAGGGTTCCAACAACAGAAAAAGAGCCAGAGTGACTCTGGGAAAACGCCACCTCAAAATAAGTAGACAACGTAAAGATTTTGCTGTGAAATTAGCAAGATGCGTAATTCAGTCTAACGACTGCATAGCTTACGAAGACTTGAGGATTAAGAACATGGTGAAGAATCACTGTCTAGCGAAATCGATTAACGACGCATCTTGGTATATGTTCCGAGTTTGGATGGAATATTTTGGCAAAGTATTCGGAAGAATTACGATTGCCGTTTCACCCAATGGAACCAGCCAAGAATGCTCTAGCTGCGGAACGATTGTTAAGAAGAGTCTATCAACACGAACTCACGTTTGTAGATGTGGATGTGTTTTAGACCGTGATCACAATGCAGCTAAGAATATCCTAAGTCGGGGATTAAGTACGGTAGGGCATACCGGAACTTGGGGTGACAATACCTTGAACGCTTGTGGAGAATTGACCGCTACCGATGTTGAAGTAATTCTGCATCGGCAAGTCGATTCATAGAAGCAAGAATCGAGCGTGGCGTTGACTCCCGCTTGAGTGTCAAATTTGTAGTGCTGTGTTGCGATCGAGTCTTGGATAGCTGTGCTGTGCGAGACAGCACTCAAAAAAAATGCTTTGCGACAGAAATGAGATGCTCCCTACTCTCGTTAAAAGCCACTTCAACGACAAAAATCCGGTTTCTTAGGTATTGATGCGTAAGTCATATACAATATCGAGATCCACTCACATTTTATTGTCCAGTCTGCTTGCGGTGCTTTGATCACCAATGTTACAAATATAAATATTCAGTTCGCTAATTTTGCTAATTTAACCAAGCTTCGCAGATGTTTTCTCATTAACTTAGCTCCGCTCTCATTAACAACTCTGTGGTAGTGAAATATCAATTGTATCTATAGCAATTATTAAAAAAGAAGTGAAGAGTAATGACGATAGACCATTGATTACCAATTGCCCAACCAGTATTTATTACTTAAATACAAGTAATATAGACTTTTTTATAAAAAGAATAATTTAATTCTATGAACATCGATATTTTATTGTTGATTTCATTATTATTGATTGCGTTGGGAGCAGGATTTATGCTCTTGTCAATCATCAAAACTCAAAAAATTTTAGATTTACTAAAAGAACACAGTGGCTATCTAGCTTGGAAGATACTGCGGTTTTTGATGGTGTTTTTTCTACTGGGATATTGCCTAGCTTTATTCTTACTTATTAATCAACAGTGGCAATTCCTTCCTATTTTGATTGGCTTAGTATTTTGCCTGGGTTCACTATTTGTTCTGCTTAACGTTAATATCTATCATTACACGTTCCAGCAATTATTAGCAACACAAGTTACTCAAGAGGTTTACCGCCGCGCTCAAATCGCAACAGAGACTACCTTATTTGAGCTAAAAAAAACCCAAGCAAAGCTGATTCATAGCGAGAAAATGTCCAGTCTCGGACAAATAGTGGCAGGTATTGCCCACGAAATTAACAATCCCATTGGTTTTATTCACGGCAACCTTAGACATCTGGAGGAATACACTCAAATAATACTGCATCTGATACAGCTTTATCATAAATACTTGCCACACCCTCCTACTGAAATTAAAACTGAACTAGAGGCGGTGGATTTTGATTTTGTGAAAAAAGATATTAGCAAAATATTACAGTCTATGAATGTCGGCACTACCCGAATCAAAGATATTGTATTATCGTTACGTAACTTTTCTCGTTTAGATCAAGCTGAGTTTAAAAAAGTCGATATTCACGAAGGAATTGATAGCAGTCTGCTAATTTTAAGTCATCGCTTGAATGCTACTTCTACCCGCCCGCAAATTTCGATCGTCAAAAAGTATGAAGCGCTGCCAAAAATTGAGTGCTGTGCGGGACAATTGAACCAAGCATTTATGAATATTATCGCTAACGCTATTGATGCAATTGATGAAAAAAGTGTTATAGACAATACTAATCAACTTGAAACAAAGGTAGGTCAGATTACTATTCGGACATCTGTAGTCGATAGATTTATTAAAATTGCGATCGCCGATAATGGATGCGGTATACTACCATCGATTCAAGGGCAAATATTCAATCCATTTTTTACCACCAAGCAGATCGGTAAAGGTACAGGAATGGGACTATCTATTAGCTATCACATTATTTGTGAAAAACATCACGGTCAGCTAAATTGTTCCTCAATTCCCGGAAAATTAACGGAGTTTACAGTTATGATTCCAATTATAATGTGAGGGTTGGTCTGTCGTAATATAGCCTTTATCAAAAAGGTGAGGAGTTGAAAATTTAGATTTTAGATTCTTCGACTTCGTTCGCGAAGCCGAAAAACTTAAAACTTGTACCGCGAAGCCGAAGTATCTATATTTTTTTTGACAAACGCTATATTAAACCTCTTGTCGAATTCTTCGATCGACCGAAGTATTGGCGGGCTAAATCTAGAGGAAAAATTCAAGATTTTTTGCAGAAATACTTCGTTCGATCGCACGTTTGACCAGAAATTTAATGTTCTGGTTTTTACATCTAAGTTAGTAAATTAGATGAGTTTGACAGCCCGCAGACCAAACATCAGCACTGTCGCCAAGGCGACCATGCCTCCGAAAATCCCAAAATAAGCTATTGCTCCGCTAAGAGTCATGGCAATTTCTCCAAAATAATCAATAAAAAGACCTATAAGAACTATAATCTAAAATCTATAATCTAAATTAGATAAATATGCAATCGATAATTAAAGTTGACTTGGGCCCACAATCTTACAATATTTGCGTGCGATCGGGCGGCTTAGACGATCTCGGCACGCTGATGGGCGATTTAAGTTTGGGCAAAAAGGTGCTGCTGGTCTCGAATCAGTCGATTTTTCGGCAATATGGCGAAAGAGCAACAGCATCCCTCGAATCCGCTGGGTTTGAAGTCAGTACCTGCATCCTACCACCGGGAGAACAGTACAAAACGCTAAATTCGGTGCAGAAAATTTACAATGAGGCTTTGGCAAACCGCTTAGAACGTTCCTCAACAATGGTGGCTTTGGGCGGCGGGGTGGTTGGCGATATCACCGGTTTTGCGGCCGCGACTTGGCTGCGCGGAATTAATGTGGTGCAGGTTCCAACTTCGCTGCTGGCGATGGTTGATGCTTCTATTGGCGGCAAAACGGGGGTCAATCATCCTTCTGGGAAGAATTTAATCGGGGCTTTTCATCAGCCACGTTTGGTTTTGATTGACCCGGATGTACTTAAAACTCTGCCGGCGCGGGAGTTTCGTTCGGCGATGGCGGAAGTCATCAAGTATGGGGTGATTTGGGATGCTGAACTTTTCGGGAAGTTGGAGAATTGTAAGCGTTTGGATCAAATGCGCTATGTGAAGGCGGATTTGTTAGCTGAAATTTTGATCAGGTCTTGCCAAGCTAAGGCTGAGGTGGTTAGCAAGGATGAGAAGGAATCGGGTTTGCGGGCGATTTTGAATTATGGACACACGATCGGTCATGCTGTAGAAAGTTTGACTAATTACAAGGTGATCAATCACGGGGAAGGTGTGGCAATCGGTATGGCTGCGTCTAGCCGCTTGGCTGTGGAGTTGGGAATGTGGGATGCTGAGTGCGATCGCCGCCAATCTGCTTTAATTACCAAAGCTGCTTTACCGGCTAAGTTGCCGGCAGGTGTCGATGTTGAGGAGATTTTGAATACTTTGCAACTGGACAAGAAGGTGCAGGATGGCAAGGTGCGCTTTGTGCTGCCGGTGCGCTTGGGCGAGGCCGCTGTGAGCGATCGCGTGGATGGAGATGTGATTATACAAGTTTTGAGGGAAATGCTTTAAATTTTCGTTCTTGGGGGTGTTGAACCGCTCTACAAGGTCGATTAATGCCGATCGCCAATGATGTTTTTTCTGTCAATGTTCGATCGGCATTTCAGCTTAGGAACTACTGGACTGTGAATTCATTTCTTCCAAAATTTTATCTACTCTAGTAGCAGCTTGAGTTCTACCCTGCTTGATAAATAACTCCTTAGCTTTTTTGAGGCTGGCTACTGCCTCCGCTTGGTCTTCCTTTGCACCTTGTTGGTACAAACCGACTCCTAAATTATTTAAAGCATCGGGATATTGGCTGTTAATTTTAACGGCTTGTCTCCATAGCACAATCGCCTCTGGCAACTTCCCTAGACTTGCCATCGCCACGCCCAAATCGTTGTGAGCTTTGGCGTGCTGTGGGTTGACTTCAATGGCTTTTTGGAATTGGACGATCGCATCGCTCATTTTACCTTGTCCTGACAGCAGACTTCCCAATTTATAATAAACATCGGCTTGTTTGGGATAGCGAGCGATTAGTTGCCGGTACAAAACTTCGGCATTGACCAGATTTCCTTGACCGTAAAGGTCGTTGGCAGTTCTCAAACCCAGGGTGTAACCTTTGCCTACAACTTCGCACTTTTTCTCGGAGTTGCCTTGCTGCTTGCAAATCTTGAGTTCGTCTCCCTTCATCTCGTAGGATAGAACTTCGCGAACTGCCGGCCCCCGGCGCGGTGGCTGCGAGTTTTGCGACTGCAAGTTTGGGGAAATTTGCACCGTGGTTGGTTCAGCTTGTACAGGTGGGACAACTGCCAATGCGCACATTCCAGCCGCCACAATGCTTGGGCCAATCCAGGTAAAAGGTTTGAAAGGGCGAAACTCTCGATCGTTTTTCATGTCTTTTGTGGAAATGTGTTGTTGATATGCTGGGTTTCACTGCTTCGCCGTGAGAGTCCAAACACATGGCGACTTACTATTGAACTTGTTATTGACAGTCGAGACATTTTAGCACGCGATCGGCAGATTTTGAGTTAAATTAGAGTATATTCCCGATCGATTCTCAGTCAACCTTAGCAGGAAAGTAGAAATGGGGCAGTCTATTCTCACCATGCTGTTTGCGCTCATCCTCGGCTACGCTGTTAACTCAAGCGTGAAAATAGTCAGCGGTGGCGACGAAGCTTTAGTCGAACGTTTGGGTCAATACAAGCGCACCCTCAAGCCGGGATTCCACTTTATCAGTCCCCTGGTCGAAAAAGTCGTCTGCGTGGACACAAGCCGCGAACGAGTTTTAGACATTAAACCTCAATCAGCAATCACGGGCGATAATGTGGCCCTAGAAGTCGATGCCGTTGTGTATTGGCGGGTTGTGAATTTGCAGAAAGCTTATTATGGAATCGATCAAATTGAAAATGCGATCGCCAACTTAGTTTTAACTACGTTTCGCGCTGAAATTGGTCGATTGCCCATGCAAGACATCTTGAGTTCCCGAGATGACATGAATAAAAAGTTACTTAAGAAATTGGACGAAGCTACCGAAACTTGGGGCGTTAAAGTAATTCGCGTAGAAATTCAAAGCATTACACCTCCGAAAAGGGTGCAAGAAGCTATGGAAGAAGAACGCGCCACCAAGAGCGAATGGCAAGCAATGGTCAATAAGGCGATCGGCACTAAGGAGTATATGAGGCTCCTCGTTGAAGCTTTAGACTCCCATCCGAATAGCAAGCAAGTTTTGAATTACTTAGTAACCGAAAAATACTTAGAGGCTCAACAAAAATTAGGCGAAAGCGACAATGCCAAAATTCTGTTTATGGACCCGAAGAATATGTCAGAAGCTCTCAACAATTTGATGGATTCTATGCCGGATGTCGAGCCGCATACTCACGGGGGAGAACTCCAAGCAATCGACCAATCAACCGCTCAAGATTGATTTCTGAAGATGGCGTCGGCAACCAGACAAACATCGTGCATTTCTCTGACATCGTGAACTCGCAAGATATCTGCCAAATTTGCGATCGCACCTGTACAAGCCGCCGCTGTCCCCCAAATTCTTTGTTTAGCTTCCGGCTGCTGCAAAATCTGACCGATGAAGCTTTTGCGGGATACTCCGACTAAAATCGGACAGTCCAAAACACGAAATTTTGGCAACTGTTGCAGAATTTCCAAACTTTGACTGTAAGTCTTAGCAAAGCCAATACCGGGGTCGATAATTATCTGAGATTTGTCAATTCCCGCAGCAACTGCCGCTGCAATTCGACTCTGCAAAAAGTCCCCAATTTCCCCCATTAAATCCTGATAATCTGTGAGTTTTTGCATGGTCTGGGGAGTTCCCCGAATGTGCATCAAAATTATTGGTACTTGCAACTGGGCAACTGTTGACAGCATTTCCGAGTCAAAAGTTGCTCCCGAAATATCGTTGACAATATCAGCCCCCGCGTCAACCGCAGCTTTGGCAACCTGCGCTCTGGTAGTATCGACCGAAATCGGAACTGAGCCAAAAATATCGGCTTTTTGCCTCAGCATATTGACAACAGGTATAACGCGATCGAGTTCCTCGGCTAAGGATATTTCCGCTGCACCGGGCCGAGTAGATTGACCGCCAATATCAATAATATCTACCCCCGATTTTACCATATTTTCAGATTGCGCTAAAGCAGATTCTATGGTATTGAAATCGCCGCCGTCGCTAAAACTGTCAGGAGTTACGTTCAAAACGCCCATTAAATAAGTGCGTTTCCCCCACTCGAAAGTTTTATTTCTAATGGTTAATTTGCGATCGTTCATCAGTTATTTTAAATAGCTATAAGTTATTAGACAAGATTGCATTCATTTGCAAACCATCTTGAAATTATCTGCGTTGCATCGCCTTGTATCTGCGGTTGACAGGCTCGCATCAAAGATTTATGCAATCTTGTCTAATATTCGGGGCGGGCTAGAAGCCCACCCCACAAGAGTTTGATTATTTCTTGATATTCAATTGCAATTCTGAGCTATCTTACCAATTACAAATTACCAATTATTTATAATTGACAATTTTATCGAAACTCGCAGCTTCCAAACTCGCACCGCCTACCAAAACGCCATCAATCTCAGGCATCGCCATAACTTCATCAATATTCTCACCTTTGACAGAGCCGCCGTACTGAATTGGCACGTCAGGATTAATCAATTTACTGCGAATCAAACCAATAACTCGGTTAGCTTCCTTCGTTTCGCAAGTATCGCCAGTGCCGATCGCCCAAATCGGTTCATAAGCTATTACTAAGTTATCTTGATCAACACCAACCAAATCCTGAGCCAACTGAGATAAGATGTGAGATTCAGTTTCTCCGGCATCCCGCTGCTGCTTCGTCTCTCCCACGCACAGAATCGGAACTAAACCAGATTTCTGAGCAGCTTTCAGCCGCAAATTCACTGTTTCGTCAGTTTCGCCAAAATATTGCCGTCGTTCGCTGTGACCCACTATGACGTAGCGAACCCCAAGTTCTGTCAGCATTTGCCCGGAAATTTCGCCAGTATAAGCTCCCGACTCCTGCCAGTGGACGTTCTGAGCACCGAGTCTGATCCGGCTTCCGTGCAGGTTTTTCGAGAGGACACTCAAATCTGTGAAGGGAACGCAAAGCACGATTTCCCGTTCCTCTGGGGTTTCCGTCAGACAGGACATGAATCCTTGAAGAAACTCTAGGGATTCTGCCCTAGTTTTGTACATTTTCCAGTTGCCAGCTATAACTATTTTGCGCACTATTTTTTTAAATCCTTGTCCTTACAACGCATTTTATAGTCTAGAGCTTTAGGGTACATTTCGATCCCTTATTGCCCAAACTCGATGCGAGCTTGCTCAACTAGGTCAACTGTGATGACTTCGGTTTCGGCTTCGCGGGCTAGCTGCTCAATGCGGACGCGAGCTTGTCCCCGGACAAAATAGGGAATATTTTTGAGCTTGGTTTTGGCTTCGGGTGTCCATTTTAAATCGTTTGAGAATTCGGAATCTGGCATGGTGTATCGGTCGATCGACTACAAGCGCTCAGTTTTCAATTTTGACAAAAGTCTGTCTGATTATTGAATTTACCATGTTTTGGGGCGATCGGGCGATCGAACTAAACTAAAACGGCGGTTGAAACCGCGCCTAGACAAACTTGCGTCTTCAACCCGCGCACCATCCGGGTTTCGTTTGTGTAGACGCGGTTTCAACCGCCGAATCTTCTAATCGGAATCTCGATCGCCAACTCAGTACCTTTCCCTAATTCCGAACTACACTTAAAAACACCACCGTGTTTCTCTACCACAATTTGGTAACTAATTGACAGTCCCAATCCAGTACCTTTGCCCACCGGCTTAGTCGTGAAAAAAGGGTCAAATATGCGTTCTCTCATCGATTCCGAAATTCCAGAACCGTTGTCAGAAATCCGAATCACCGCGCTAGGAACATTGCCATTAAGTTGACCGACAGCAGTAGAGATTTTAATTTGAGGACTCACTGATTTGCGATCGACCAACTTGTCCGATTCCAAAGCATCGATCGCATTTCCGATGACATTCATAAACACCTGATTCAACTGTCCGGCATAACACTCAACCAGAGGCAAAGTGCCGTACTCTTTAACTAGCACAATGGGTGCACTGTCGGGATTAGACTTCAACCTGTGCTGCAAAATTAACAGCGTGCTGTCAATGCCTTCGTGAATATCAACCGCCTTCATTTGACTTTCATCCAGACGAGAGAAATTTCTCAAAGACAGAACAATTTGACGGATGCGATCGGCTCCCACCTTCATAGACAATAGCAACTTCGGCAAATCTTCGAGCAGAAATTCCAAGTCAATATTTTCGGTCAATTCAGCAATTTCAGGACTAGAATCGGGATATTGCTGCTGGTAAAGTTCCAGCAAAGTCAGCAAATTTTCAGTATAATCACTAGCGTGATTGAGATTACCGTAAATAAAATTAACGGGATTGTTAATTTCGTGAGCAATGCCTGCCACCAGTTGCCCCAAACCAGACATTTTTTCAGTCTGAATCAATTGAGCTTGAGTTTGCTGCAAATCCTTTAAATTTTGAGCAATTTGTGCTGATTGGTTTCTGGTTTGAGCCAGCAAATCGGCTTGTTGAATAGCTACACCTAACTGATTGGCAACTTGAGCTAAAAATTTAACTTCTGAACTTTCCCAGCAGCGCGGCCCAGAATGTTGATAAGCTGCCAACAAACCCCAAAGTTCTTGTCCCACAAAAATTGGTGCGATCGCATAAGCCTTCACCTGAAATTGCTCTAAAATACCGACGACACACTCCGAGTGACAAACTTGATAGATATCCTCAACGGCTAGAGTTTCATTATTGCGATACCTGCCGCCTCGGTGTTGCTGCAAATAAGTATCCTCCCAAACCGTATTGATATCTTCCCCTACCAATTTTTTCCAGCCATCTTTGACAAACTCAGCAACATATTCGCCTCCCCAATCAGAATTGAAGCGATATACAGCAATTCTATCAACTTGCATAAACTGACAAACTTCTTGAGTTGCTGTCTGAAAAATCGCGTTAATATCGAGAGATTCTCGAATCTTGACCACCACTTCAAACAGTATCCGCTGTTGCTCGGCAGCCCACTGGATATCGATCGTTTGCTGCCGCGTTTTGGCGAGCAAATCTGCTTGTTCTAATGCAACGCTCAACTGAGCTCCAACTTGCGTCACAAACTGAATTTCCGAACTGTTCCAATTGCGCGGACTGTCGCATTGGTGCACGCACAGCAAACCCCAAAGTGCGCTGCCATTCATCATTGGCATAATTATTTGCGCCTTAATTTGAAATTGAGCTAAAAGAGCAGTGTGGCAGTCTGAGAGTCCCGCATTTTCGATGTCTGGCAGCACTTGAATTTGTCCCTGACTGTATTTTTTTGCATACTTTTCGCTAAAGAAACGATCGTAAACTTTTACATTCATTGCTGAATCAAAAGCTGGCAAAACAGCTTCGGTAATAAATTCACCTTCATTAAAATTCAAATCAGGATCGAAGCGATAAATTCCAACTCTATCTGCATTTAAAATTCGCCGCAGTTCTGTAGTTGTCGTGCAAAAAATTGTATCTAAATCGAGAGATTGTCTAATTTTAGCAACAACCTCAAATAGTATCCGCTCCTGCTCGGCTGCCCGCTGCAAATCAACTGCTTGCTCCTGAGTTTGAGCGAGCAAATCTGCTTGTTCTAGGGCGATGCTGAGCTGAGCGGAAATTTGGGTAGCAAACTGAATTTCGGAAGATTCCCAGTGGCGGGGAGCCGAACACTGGTGCACGCACAGCAACCCCCAAAGGTCGTTGCCTTTCATCACCGGTGCAACTAAAGTAGCTTTCACCTGAAATTGCTCCAAAATTCCCCGAAAACAATCTGGCAGTCCCACTTGTCTGATGTCGGGCAGTGCGTGAACTCGCCCCCTAGAGTATAGCTGGGCGTATTTTTCTCCAAAGCAATGATCGTGCACTTTCACAGCCATTGCTGAGAGAAAATCTGGTAAAACATCTTCGGCAACGAATTCGCCATCCTTAAAATTCGATGCGGGATCGAAGCGGTAAACCCCAACGCGATCGGCATTTAAAGCCTGCCGCACTTCCTGGGACATTGTGCTAAAAATCCTGTTCAAGTCCAGGGATTCTCGCATTTTTGCCACCACTTCAAACAGCACTCGCTGCTGTTGGGTCAACTGCTGTAGTTGAGCTGTCCGCTCTTGAACTTGATTTTCTAAATTAGTGTTAAGTTCCTCTATTTGTTGGTCGAGTTGGTAGTGGTTAATTGCCTTAGAAAAATGGCTACCAAAAGTTTGTACGAGTTCAATTTCTTCAGCATTCCATTCGCGAATCTGAGCGGTTTTTGACTCTTTCCACGCTTCAAAAGATATCCGAGATTGGGCGAGCCGCCCGTCGGCATCAAACTGTCCTGCCCAGAGAGTTTCGGTGTCAAATTCTTCTCTAAAAATGCTCAAATAACCGAATATTTGCTGGCGGTTTCTGAGCGGTATGATTAAAATGCTGCGAATTTTTGTCGATCGAAATGCAGGTTGCAGGCTTCTCAAACTGCTAATTTTGTACAAGTCGGGAATTGCCCAAACCTGTTGCTCGCCCGACTTAAAATATTCGGGCCAGACGCTGTATTGCTCTACCTGCTGGTATTTTGCCGAAACTTGCATCCTCGGCCCTGATCCGCAAGTGTAGACTTTGGGTGCGCGAGTGGAATTGTCGGAGTTGGGTTCTAAACTGGTGACTTTGTTGCTGTCAAAAATGCACAGCCTGCCACCGGCTGCGTCTAGTGCAGCTACAGATTCTGCCAAAGCTGCTTGCAGTTCGATCGCGGGCTGGGAGTGCAGGGCTGCGGCGACGCGGTTGACGGCAGCTTCCCGCTGAGCTTTCGCTCTCGCGCGCGCCAGGAGGGTTGATTGGGCTATGGCGACGCCGAGGTGATCTGCCACCATCTGAACGCCTTGCAATTCGTCTTCTGGGACACTCCGGGACTCGGAGTGGTGAGATACCAACAACCCCCAGAATTCTTCGCCATGAAAAATTGGTACTGCTAAGGAAGCCTTGACGCCGAGTGCAGTCAAGTATTCAGCGTGGCAGGAGTCGATCGGCCTGTACCGCACTTCGTCGGGCAGCAGTTGGCCGGAAACCGCGTCGCGGCGGGGACTTTGGCCTAGCTGCCCGGAATCGATATCGGCGATCGATCGCACTTGTACTTGCGCGAACAGTTGGCGGGCGTGAAGGGGAATATCGTCTGCGGGAAAATGCAGCCCCAATAGCGATGGTAAGCGGTTGCCGTTAATTGATTCGGCAATCACTTCACCACTGCCATCGCTATGGAATTTGTAGATTTTTACTCTGTCTGTTCCCAAGAACGATTGAACTTCCGCTGCTGTGGCGCTGAGAATTTCTGGCAATTCTAGAGAGCGGCGAATGCGGTTGGCGATGCGATCGAGTAAATTTACTCGATCGTACATTACCTTGACATTTTGGATCTTTAATGAGTCCATTATTAATCTTTTGCTTTCCCAGCAATAATATTAAGTGGCTGAAAAGTCTTGTGCCTGTTACAAAAATAGACAAGCACAGGCATTTAATAAAATATGAATATCCAGTAGGGCGATGGTAGATGAGTTTTGCGCCGCTAGGGATCTGCCTTGACACTGCAACTTCCCATTGCAACTTTCAATTTTGTGTGATTAAAACTTTTCTACTCTCAATATAAACTTTGTAGAGCGTGCCTTGCAAGCTCTTTACCCGAACAAATTAAAATTGTCAAGTGTCAAGACTTGCAGAATCATTCAGAGAAAGGTCGATCGACTTTTGAGCCATTTTTTCCAGATATACCAACCTGACAACTAGAAAGCTCTTGATTTCCCAAAGCCACACAGTCTATTGCTTTTTTTATTCTTCCTGACATCCGTTATATCCCGTACATTGTTCGTTGCCGAACTTCCTTCTAGCCTAAAAAAGCTCCCGCCGTTAAGCAGGAGCTTTTTTAGATTAGACCATCAAATCAGCAAAAGCGCGATCGATTAGTCCAAATCAGGCATAGACAGCACAGCTTCATTTTCGCGATTGATACCTCTTTCAAAGCCAGCGACAGCCGCGCGAGCGCGACCAGCGTGCCACAAGTGGCCGACCAAGAAGAAGAAACCCATCACAAAGTGGAAACAGGCCAACCAAGAACGGGGAGAAGTATAGTTAAAGGCATTAACTTCAGTTGCCAAGCCGCCCACAGAGTTCAAAGAACCCAAAGGAGCGTGAGTCATGTACTCAGCAGCTCGGCGAGCTTGCCAAGGCTGAATATCGTTCTTGATTTTGTTCAAGTCCAAACCGTTAGTACCGCGCAAGGGTTCCAACCAAGGGCCTTGGAAATCCCAGAAACGCATCGTTTCACCGCCGAAAATGATTTCGCCAGTAGGAGAGCGCATCAGGTATTTACCCAGACCGGTAGGGCCTTGTGCAGAACCGACGTTAGCACCCAAGCGTTGGTCGCGGATCAGGAAGGTCAAAGCTTGCGCTTGAGAAGCTTCCGGGCCCGTCGGGCCGTAAAATTCGCTAGGGTAAGCAGTGTTGTTGAACCAGACAAAGCAGGCGGCGATGAAACCCATAAGGGACAAAGCGCCCAAGCTGTAAGACAGGTAAGCTTCACCAGACCAGATTAAAGCGCGGCGAGCCCAGCCGAAAGGCTTGGTCAAAATGTGCCAAACACCGCCACCGATACAAATCAAGCTGAGCCAGATGTGACCGCCGATGATGTCTTCCATGTTGTTGACGCTGACAATCCAGCCTTCGCCACCAAAAGGAGAGCGAGTCAAATAGCCAAAAATCACAGCGGGGTTGAGGGTTGGGTTCGTGATAATACGCACGTCGCCACCACCTGGAGCCCAAGTGTCATAGACACCGCCGAAGAACATGGCCTTAGCCACCAGCAGCAAGCAACCGCCACCCAATAAAATCAGGTGATAGCCGATGATGTTGGTCATCTGGTTCTTGTCTTTCCAGTCGTAGCCGAAGAAGGAAGAGTATTCTTCGAGAACTTCTGGGCCGCGAACGGCGTGATAAATGCCGCCCAAACCGAGAACAGCAGAGGAAATCAAGTGCAGAACACCGACTACGAAGAACGGGAAGATATCAATAACTTCACCGCCGGGGCCGACGCCCCAACCCAAAGTAGCGACGTGGGGCATCAAGATTAAGCCCTGTTCGTACATGGGTTTTTCTGGGATAAAGTGAGCGACTTCAAACAAAGTCATTGCTCCAGCCCAGAAAACGATCAAACCAGCGTGAGCGACGTGTGCGCCCAGCAGTTTGCCTGAGAGATTGATTAAACGAGCGTTGCCTGACCACCAAGCGAACCCGGAGGATTCTTGGTCGCGACCGCTTGCGTAGGAATTAGAGAGCGTTACCACGCGGTAGAACCTCCAACGATGTTAGGTTTAGGTTTTGGATTTCGGTTTTTTTGTTCCCCAGTAGGGTACGGGAGTACCGCGCCTGCGCTGGGGAATAGGGATTTGGATTTCAATTTGAATTTAAAAAACTTAAATTAATCTGAAATCCAAATCCTGATTTTTTTAAAGTGCGTTACCGCGAGGCAGAACTTCTTCTGGGAAGATGAAGTTTTCGTGGGGTTGGTCGGTCGGAGCCATCCAAGCACGGATGCCTTCGTTAAGCAGAATGTTCTTAGTGTAGAACGTTTCAAACTCAGGATCTTCAGCAGCGCGCAATTCTTGTGATACGAAGTCATAAGCACGCAGGTTTAATGCTAAACCGACGATACCAATGGAGCTCATCCACAAGCCTGTGACGGGCACGAACAACATGAAGAAGTGCAACCAACGTTTGTTGGAGAACGCAATTCCGAAGATTTGCGACCAAAAACGGTTAGCTGTCACCATCGAGTAGGTTTCTTCTGACTGAGTTGGGTTAAAAGCTGGGAAAGTGTTAGCACCTTCGCCATCTTCAAACAGGGTGTTTTCTACGGTTGCACCGTGAATAGCGCACAACAGCGCGCCGCCCAAGATGCCTGCAACGCCCATCATGTGGAAGGGGTTGAGCGTCCAGTTGTGGAAGCCTTGCAGGAAGAGTAGGAAGCGGAAAATTGCTGCGACGCCGAAACTAGGGGCGAAGAACCAACCTGATTGACCCAAGGGGTACAGCAGGAACACGGACACAAACACGGCGATGGGGCCGGTGAATGCGAGGGCGTTGTAGGGACGGATGCCGACTAAACGGGCAATTTCGATCTGACGCAGGCAGAAGCCGATCAGTGCGAAGGCGCCGTGAAGGGCGACAAATGTCCACAGGCCACCGAGTTGGAACCAGCGGGTGAAGTCCCACTGTGCTTCGGGGCCCCACAGGAATAGCAGGGAGTGTCCGAGGCTGTTGGCTGGGGTGGATACTGCGACGGTGAGGAAGTTGGCTCCTTCGAGGTAGGAGCTTGCCAAACCGTGGGTGTACCAGGAGGTAACGAAGGTGGTGCCTGTCAGCCAGCCACCGATGGATAGGTAGGCGCAGGGGAATAGCAGGATGCCAGACCAGCCTACGAAGACGAAGCGATCGCGCTTGAGCCAGTCGTCGAGTACATCAAAGATGCCTCGTTCGGTCTGGGCGCGTCCGACTGCGATTGTCATAGCTCTTAAATCCTCTTGCTTGTTAAAAGACCAAGGTTTCTAATTAAAGTTAACATAACTATATATTATAAGTTCATTAATTTTCAACTAAAACGGCAGGAGTTGATACAGAATCGCGATCGGCTAGTCGCGATCGCCCAGGCGAATTGTGACGCACAGGTGGGCTAGTTGAATTAAAATTTGGCTTTAAGGCTGTTTATTATGACTGCAAAAACAATGACCTCGATCGATTCTGTCCTGCGCTACCAGGTTTTGGGCTCTCGTCGCTTCAGCAATTTCTGGTGGGGGACGATTGTCACCATTGGAGGCACTGGTTTCCTGCTGTCGGGCATTTCCAGCTACTTGCACGTGAACTTGCTGCCTTTTTCTGACCCGACTAAGCTCATTTTCATCCCCCAAGGCATCGCGATGGGTTTCTACGGTGTCTGCGGCGTGCTGTTGGCGCTTTACCTGTGGCTGACTATTCTCTGGGATGTCGGTGGCGGATACAATGAGTTCGATCGCAAAACAGGTAACATTCGGATCTTTCGCTGGGGATTTCCCGGCAAAAACCGCAAAATTGATTTTACTTGCCAGACATCGGACGTGCAATCTGTGCGGGTCGATATTAAAGAAGGTCTCAATCCCCGCCGCAGTATTTATCTTAAGCTCAAAGACCGCCGTCAGTTTCCCCTGACTAGAGTCGGACAGCCGATTTCTTTGTCTGATGTGGAAAATCAAGCTGCCGAATTGGCTCGATTTTTGCAAGTTCCCCTAGAAGGACTTTAGGGATTTTCGATTTTCGATTTTCGATTGGTAATGTCTTGTAGGGTGCGCGGCTGCGCACCAAATCGATAAATCTAAAGTATGTACGCCGTGCACATTATCCCCGGTAAATCGATAAATCTAGGGTGCACGGCTGCACCTTATGTTGAGTCAAAGTGAAAATAAAAATGCAAATGCAAATCAAAATTCAGCGGTGGTTCTTCTCACTTTTAATAGTTGGTGCGCTATTTGTCGGGGGATGCGGTAGTTCCCCTGCTGCAAACTCAACTCCAACACCAAATCCGGCATCGGGTGAAAGTATTTCTTTGTCTCCATCTCCGTCTCCGTCTGCGTCTCCGCCTGCTGCTGTGGCGGCTGGTTCGCAATTTAGCAATTTGGCCCGCTTGACCGGAAAAGCAACGGTGGTGATGATCGTCAAAGGTGCTCCGATTACGATCGAACTTGACGGCACAAATGCCCCAATTACTGCCGGCAATTTTGTCGATTTGGTTCAGAAAGGAGTATACGACGGGCTGGTATTTCACCGAGTCGTGCGGGAACCTCAGCCTTTTGTAGTTCAGGGCGGCGACCCCCAGGGTAAAGACCCTAAATTCCCTACGGCGCGGCTCGGAACTGGCGGTTTTATTGACCCGAAAACTTCTACAGAACGCAGGATTCCTCTGGAAATTAAAGCTAAAGGTGCTGCAAACCCGACTTACAGCCAAACGCTACAAGAAGCTGGGGTTGCCCAGAAACCCGTGTTGATGCACACTCGCGGGGCTGTGGCTATGGCTCGATCGCAAAGTCCTGATTCGGCTTCTTCTCAGTTTTACTTTACTTTGACCGATGTGCCGTTTTTGGACGGTAGTTATGCGGTTTTTGGCTACGTGAAGCAAGGGATGGATGTAGTCGATCAGATTCAAGCGGGCGATCGCATTGAAAAGGCTACTGTTACTCAGGGTTTGGAAAATTTTAAACCTGTTAATTAGTCAGTTGACAGTTGACAGTTGACAGTTGACAGTAGACAGTAGACAGTAGACAGTAGACAGTAGTTAGTAGTTAGTAGTTAGTAGTTAGTAGTTAGTAGACACACAACTGCTTTCTGTTTTCTACTTTCTGCCGAAAGCAAGCTTTCTATTTATGGATGTTGTGGTTACGGGAATTGGTCTTGTTTCAGCTTTAGGTAATTTAGAAAATAGCTGGAAACAACTGTTGTCTGGGAATTGTGGCATTCGGAAGCATCAACCTTTTTTAGAACTTGAACCGCAGCTTTTGGCTTTGGTTGGTACAAAACCTGCTGATTTAATAACTTTAATTCGGCAGGTTTTGGCAGATGCTTTGCAAGATGCTGATTTGACTTTGCCTTTGCCTGATTGCGGAATTGCGATCGGCTCTAGCCGCGGCTTTCAGGCAAATTTGGAACAGTTGGCTAGGGAAGAAAGAAGGAAGAAGGAAGAGGGAAGAAGGAAGAGGGAAGAAGGAAGAGGGAAGAAGGAAGAGGGAAGGGAATTCTCAATGCCCAATTCCCAATTACTAATTCCCGATTCTCGATTTGTGGATTTTTTGCCTCACATGGGGGCGATCGCGGCGGCGAGGGCAATTGGCTCGACGGGGCCTGTATTCGCACCGATGGCTGCTTGTGCGACGGGCCTACAGTCGATCGCCCGCGCTGTTGATTTGATCCGCACCGGTGAGTGTCAGCGGGCGATCGCCGGTGCTGTGGAAGCCCCAATTACACCGCTGACTCTGGCTGGATTTAGCCGGATGGGTGCTTTGGCAAACACGGGCTGCTATCCGTTTGACGAACATCGGGAAGGCTTGGTGCTCGGCGAAGGCGGGGCTTTATTTGTATTAGAATCGGCTGAGTTGGCAAGCCGTCGTGGCGCTAAAATTTATGGTCGAATTTCTGGTTTTGGGTTTACAAATGATGCTTGTTATGCTACTGCGCCGGAGTTGGGTGGGAAAAGTGCGATCGCGGCGGTAACTCAATGTTTGAAACGCAGCAATTTATCGGCGGTTGATATAGATTTTATTCACGCTCATGGTACTGCAACTGATTTAAATGACCGACATGAAGCACTGTTAATTCAGAAATTGTTTCAGCAAGGAGTTGCTGTTAGTTCGACTAAGGGGGCTACGGGTCATACTTTGGGGGCTTCGGGTGCTTTGGGCGTGGCTTTTTGTTTGATGGGTATTAAATACCAAATGTTGCCACCTTGCGCTGGTATGAAAAAACCTGGGTTTGAGTTAGATTTTGTGCGCTGTGCCCGATCGACTATTGTGAGAAATGCGGTTTGTTTGAGTTTTGGCTTTGGCGGACAGAATGCTGCGGTTGTCTTATCTGGCGATCGTTAATTTTTGGCAATGAAAGGCGATCGGCATTTAAATTGTGCGCTCTTTCTAAAGTTAAAATCTTGTCATGCTCGCCGCTGAACTCGATCGCACATCCAATTAAAATCTCACAAATATTACCATATTTATGGATTTTAGTCAATTAATTAAGAATTTGCGCGAGATTGCTGCTGCTGTCTGAGTCTGGCTCTACATTCCCGCGATCGCCCTTTCCCGGCCAGGGATGCCAAAACATAGAGCCAGATTCAAGCAGTATTGTATTTTATCAACGCATCGATGCCGATCGGCGAAAATAGAAAAAAGAAACTGTTTAAATTAAGCATTAGGTATCATCTCATGGATCTGGCATCTCATCGATTTATGTCTTATTTTGAACCTCTGCAAGCTGCTCACCTGTGTCAAATAGCTGTATTGGAGAGTTTTGCTGAGGAAACGCTAGTTTTTGAAGAAGGAGAAACAGCCGATTTTTTATATCTAGTTTTAGAAGGTGAAGTCGAGTTTAGCAAGCGGATTGAAAACGGTAAATATCAAACTATTGCTGTCGCTAAGCCAGACGATTTTTTTGGCGAACTCGGAGTTTTAGACGGAGAGCCGCGCAGTGCTAGAGCTGTGGCATTTGGCGGCACGACTTTGGCAAAAATATGCCGCGAAGAACTAATAGCAACTCTAGAGTTTGCTAAAGGCAGTTCGGTACTGGAAATGTTTAGTTTCATTATTAAAAATTTGCGTTCTACGACAGATCAATATGTTAGCCAGTTCGTACACAAACAAAAAATGGTATTAGTAGGAGAAATGGTGAGTACAATCATTCACGATTTCAAAAGTCCTTTTACGGGAATTAAACTCTCCAGCGAAATGCTCAAAGAAATGCACCCGGATGAGGAAACTCAGGAGTGGTGCGAACTTATTCAATTACAAGTTCAGCGAATGTTGGGGATGGCTGAAGAAGTATTAGAATTTTCGCGAGGGAACTCTGTATTAAATAAAAAACCAGTCAATTTAATCCAGACATTGCAGCAGTTTGAAAAATTGAACAGAGTTTATTTTGATGCGGCAAAAGTAGATTTGGTGCTGCGGGTGACAGAAGTGATAGTGGAAGCGGACGAAAATAAGATTTTGCGCGTTTTGCAAAATCTAGTTGGGAATGCTGTTGAAGCTTTTGGCGGGCGCGGGGGGCGAGTTGAGATTATTGTGACACAAACCGAGGAGTGGGCAGAAATTAGCATTTACGATAACGGCCCAGGTATTCCGCCATCAATTCAGGACAAATTATTTGAACCGTTTGTGACCTACGGAAAGCGGACTGGTACTGGCTTGGGAACGGCGATTGCTAAGTCGATCGTTGATGCTCACAAAGGGGAAATTACCTATGAATCGGACAATGAAAAAGGGACAATTTTTTACATTCGATTGCCGAAAAATATTGCAGAAGCGGAGCAAGTTTAATTAGCAGACAGATATCAGGCTTTTCTCGATTTTCGTGAGATATAATGTGTAGCGAGTAGCAGAATCAAGTAGAATTTAATTAACGAACTGCTAAAAATCTGATGCCAGTTACTATTCAAACCTTACCCGCAGAAGTTATCAATTTAATTGCCGCCGGCGAAGTGATTGACTCGATCGCCGCTGCGGTACGAGAATTAGTTGAAAATTCTCTGGATGCTGGCGCAACTCGCATCGTTGTGTCTGTTTGGCCCGAACAGTGGCGGGTGCAAGTTGCAGATAATGGTACGGGAATGGATCTGGAAAATTTGCAACAGGCGGCTTCGCCTCACAGTACGAGCAAAATTACCACGGAAGCTGACCTTTACAAAATTGCTACTTTGGGATTTCGCGGGGAAGCTTTGCACAGTTTGGCTCAGTTGGGCTGTTTGGAGGTTTTGAGCAGGCCGAATGATTTGGGATTGGGGGATTTTTGGGAAAATCGAGAGTCTGCGGAAACCCCCCCCAGCCCCCCCTTGTTAAGGGGGGGAGTTGAGAATTCATCGTTTAACAAAGGTGGAGTTGAAAATGCTCGATCGGGCTGGCGGGTAGTTTACAACAACGCGGGCGTTGCTGTGGATCTGGAAACAGTGGCGATCGCCCCTGGTACGGTGGTGAATGTGGATAATTTGTTTGGCAATTGGCCTGTGCGCCGCACTTTTTTGTCGCCGGCACAGCAAATGCGATCGATCCAATCAATTATTCAGCAAATAGCTATTTGTCACCCGCACGTTAATTGGCAGTTGCGTCAAGCAAATACGCCTTGTTTTTATGTAACTTCTGCCAGCACAGCGGCACAAATTTTGCCTCAATTTGTGCGCGGTGTGCGATCGAGCGATTTACAATATTTAAAGTTAGATTTGCCTGCGAGTCCTCAAAATCAGCAAGCAGCAAATTTTTTGCGAGAAACTCAACTTGTGGGAGCTACAAGCAAGCACAATTATCAATTACCTGCTGCTACTTCTCAATCATCTGTTACCAATTCCCAGTCTTTGGAATTAGTAATTGGTTTGCCCGATCGCTGTCACCGCAGGCGGCCGGATTGGGTTAAGGTGGCGGTGAATCGGCGGGTTGTGCGATCGCCCCAATTAGAGCAAACTATTCTCAGCGCCTTCGCCCGCACTTGTCCGCGCGATCGCTATCCTGTGTGTTTTGTTCACCTACAACTCTTCCCCTCGGAAATCGACTGGAACCGCCACCCGGCTAAAGTGGAAATTTATCTGCACGATCCGAGTTTTTGGCAAGCACAAGTTGGCGCTGCAATCGATCGGGCTTTGCACCTGAATGATGAGGTTTTGCCAGATCCTCCAATTCCCGATCGCGTGGGACAATTGCTGAAGGCATCGGAACAGAAAAGTGCTTACAGTGTAGGGGTTTCGGCTCGCCAGAATGATGAAGGGTGCCAAGATACAAAAAGTCGTAAAATAGGATTGATGGAACTGAGGGCGATCGCACAAGTTCACAATACTTACATTGTGGCCGAACATTCCAGCGGAATGTGGTTGATAGAACAACACATCGCTCACGAGCGCGTTTTGTACGAACACATCTGCGCTGATTGGCAGTTAAAATCTCTCGAAAAACCAGTAATTCTCAGTCAATTATCTGCCCTGCAAATCGAGAATTTGTCGCGCTTGGGTTTGGAGGTAGAAACATTTGGCGAACAGCTATGGGCGGCGCGAGAAGTGCCTGAATTGTTGGCCGATCGAGATGACTGTGCGGCTGCGCTTTTTGAACTCAGTAAAGTCGCAGATTTGCAAGCTGCTCAAGTTGCTACTGCTTGTCGCAGCGCTATGCGTAACGGTACTCCTTTGAGTCTTTTGCAAATGCAAAATTTGTTGGATGAATGGCAGCAAACTCGCAATCCGCGCACTTGTCCTCACGGACGCCCTATCTATTTTGCTTTGGAAGAATCGACTCTGGCTCGAATTTTTCGCCGCAGTTGGGTAATTGGTAAAAGTCACGGGATTTGAAAGTTAAAAGTTATGTTGTAAGGTGCGCGTTACATACAAAACTGTTTTTTTTAACCGCAGAGGGCGCAGAGAACGCAGAGAGGAAGAGTAGAGAGATGTTTTTAATGTTTTTTTGGGCAACAGGATATTCGGATAAAATGTCAATTAAAATCAAATAAATCATTAATATGGACTTTTCAAGAGCCAGACAACTCTTTTATCAAGAAATTAATCAGCCTGATGGTTCGATCGACCTGGCGAAAGCTGCACTGTATCTGGCTTTGGAAGAATACCCGAATTTAGAGCCGGAAGCGTATCTCAATGTTCTCGATTCGATCGCCGATCAAGTGCGCGATCGCCTCCCGCCACAGAATTATCCGCTGCGGATCATTCAAACAATTAACCGCTATCTGTACGAGGATTTGGAATTTTCCGGCAACGATGTTGATTATTATGACCCCCGCAATAGCTTTTTGAATCAAGTGATCGATCGCCGCACTGGCATTCCCATCTCTTTATCATTGGTTTATTTGGAGGTTGCTAAGCGCATTGATTTTCCGATGGTGGGGATTGGGATGCCGGGACATTTTTTAATTAAGCCGGATTTTGAAGATGCTGGGATTTTTGTGGATGCGTTTAATGGTGGCGAAATACTATTTCCTGAAGATTGTCAAGGGAGACTTTCTCAACTTTACGGTCAACCGATGGAGTTGCAACCGGCTTTTCTCGCCCCGGTAAGTCCGCGGCAGTTGTTGGGGCGAATGCTGGGGAATTTGAAGGCGATTTACTTCCAACAGGGTGATGCTATGAGGTTTCTCGCGGCGATCGATCGGATTTTGCTGCTGTTTCCCGATGCGCTGTTGGAAAGGCGCGATCGCGGAATTCTCTACTATCAACTGGGGCGCTTGGCGGAGGCGCGCCACGATTTGGAACTATACCTGACAAATGCTCCGAATGCTGAGGATGCTGCTAGAATTCGCCTATTGCTCGAAAGGCTCGACCAGAACTAACTTAAATGGGCGATCGCACAACATCGCATCCCAAGCCACACTCGATAAACTGCTGCTGGACAGCCCAATATCGCTCTTATAAGTTTTGCAAAGCTCGATGAATTCTTGCAAATCTGGGTATAACATATAACCGAGCGATTAACACCTATCTTTTGATAGGTTACATTTGCTCGACCTGACTGTAAAATATTATGTCATTTACGGAAGTCCTGAGTCCACTTTCCCCACTGGTACCCGCAGAGACGATCGATCGAAACAGTATTTTGACGTAAAAAGGCACAAACCCATGAACTTTAAGTTTCAACCAAATTATCTCAACGGAATGCAGCTACAGTCAGCCCATTTTACCAAAAAAATGTCAAAGTCTTTATCATTAGGTTTGGCACTTTTAATCTCGACAAGTGCAGTATTTCTCAACAGCGGCAAAGCTTTTGCACTAGACAATGTTACCGTAAAATACGGTGCAGTTGACGTAACTTTACCGATGAGCGACTTGCAAAGCTTTGCACAAACCGGCAAAGCATCACCTCAACTGCAAAGCGTTCTGAATTTGTCGAAACAAAGTCCCGATTCGGTACGCGAAATATTAACGCGAGAAGTGGCTTTAGATTCCCAATTAGTAACGCGGTTGGCAAATACTTATTTTGGGGAAATTGTTTTCAAAGAATTGGGCGACGTTGCTTATACGCCGACAACTAGGCTGCAAAGCGCGCCGGCACTGCGCGATGCCTTACTCGCAGCTTCCAAAGATGGCAAAATATCGCTGATCGAAGTGATTCAAAATTACGGGCCTGCTGCTTTAGAAGTGAATGGCAATCAAGCGGTGGCCATCTATCAGCGAGTCATCAAAGATTTGCAAGATATGCAGGCTTTATATCAGAATTCCCCAGCTTTGCAAAATACGGCAGGTCAAGCAAGACAAATGATTTGTCAGCCCAATTCATCATCGGGGGCTGGGAAGTAAATAACTGAAATTGTTGGAATTAAGAAATCAGAAATCGGGAATTGGGAATTGGAAATTGGGAGTTGCTAATTGCGAATTGGTGCTGCTTTTTCTATTAATCTTGAGGTTTCAACTATTGCCAATTACCGATTCCCAATTACCGTTACCGATTAGCTATTACTAATTTTTTCCGATAATTGCTCCGCTACTCGTTTGAGTCGGCGGAGTTGGTCTTTCATGTCTTTCTTGGTCAAAGAAGCTGCAAAGCGATTGAAACCAAATCTAATTAAAGGATTGGGGATTTGAAATTCAAAGCGGTTAATCAAGAGAGTTCCTTGGATTTGGGGCTGACATTCCCAGCGATCGCATCCTTTGAAAAATCCGTCGAACCCCCACACAATTAAACCGGGTTGTCGCTCCAACACTACGCTCTCTAAAGTGGGTTGCAAAACCGGAATTTTTATGATAAATAAGCTGCGACTTCCCACAGCAGTATCCCATTCGCCTTCAGGATCGCAGCGCAGTATGGGATTCAGCCATTTGTGCATTAAAGTGCGATCGACTATACAGCGCTCAACCAAGGTAGCAGCAGCGCGAATTTCAATAGATTGCTCGAAAACTTGACGAATTGACATGGAAACCTGCAAGCTAGAAGCGTATTCTTACAGTTTCTTATCTTGTTTGTCAAATCTGACGTTAATCTGAGAAAAAAATGAATCAAACTTGGCAAGAAATAACTCAACCGATATCGGGCCCAATGGTGGCTTTGTCCGATGGCTTACGCCCCGCTACGCTACGCATTTTAGCACAGGCCCCGGCAGCCACGAATCCGCTGGCAGATGCCGAACGCGGAATTAACAATTTTGTGGTGGGTTCAAACATTGAGAATCTGATCTGGGCGATCGGTATCCTGCTAATTGGCTTGATCGTATCAGCCCTCGTCTCATCCCTAGTTGGGGGATTGCTCAAGAAGACGACGATCGACAACCGACTGGCTGGTTGGATTACTGGCCGCCCGGAAGGAGAAGGCTCCCCGCAAGTGGAAAAATGGATTTCCGGTGCGGTATTCTGGATCATTTTTATCTTTTTCCTAGTTGCCTTTTTCAACCGGCTGAATCTAACGGCTGTCTCGCAACCCCTCAATACATTTCTCAATCAAATTGCCGGTGCTTTGCCTAAGTTAGCCAAAGCCCTAATTTTTCTGGGGATTGCTTGGGTGTTGGCGACAGTTGCCAAATTGGCATTATCGCGGGCGATGCGGAGTTTTGGCGTAGACGAGCGCTTGAATCAGCAGGTGGGGAATGCACCTACCGAGAATCCTTTGCTGCTGAGCGAGACTCTGGCGAATGCGCTGTACTGGTTCATTTTTCTGCTGTTTTTGCCGTCGGTTCTCGAATCGCTGGAATTGCAGCAGGCTTTGCTACCAGTTAATAATTTGCTGAACCAAATTTTGGCGGCAATTCCAAAAATCCTGGAAGCTTTGGTGATTGGGTTTATCGGCTGGCTGCTGGCTCAAGTGGTGCAGCGGATTGTCACGAATCTGCTGGCTGCTGCTGGGGCGGACAGTTTGGGCGCTCGGTTTGGCATTTCCCGGAGTTCGGGCGGACAATCGCTGTCGTGGATTATCGGTACGATCGTCTACGTGTTGATTTTGATTCCCACGGCGATCGCAGCTTTGAACGCTTTGGACATCCAAGCGATTTCCTTGCCGGCAATCGCGATGCTCAACACGATTCTGGGCGCGCTTCCCAACATTTTTACAGCAGCGATAATTCTGGCCGTTGCTTACATTTTGGGGCGCTGGATCGGCGATTTGGTAACGAATATCTTGACGGGAATTGGCTTTAACAATGTCTTTTCTTGGTTGGGAATGCAGCCGAAACAGCCGCTGCGACTACCGCCTAGTTCGATCGATCCTGAAGCAACGATTCTTCAGGAACCGGAACTTCCTGCGCGCACGCCTTCGGAGTTTGTCGGCATTGTGGTGCAGGTGGGCATCCTCCTGTTTGCGGTGGTGGCTGCTACCGATGTGCTGAGGATTCCAGCGCTGACAGCGATTGTCAGCGGTATTGTGCTGGTTGCAGGTAGAGTGCTGGCCGGTTTGGTCGTATTTGCGATCGGCTTGTATTTGGCGAACCTGGCCTTTAGTTTGATTGCTAGTTCTGGAACTCGCCAAGCGCGGTTGTTGGGCCAAACGGCTCGCATCGCGATTATTGCTTTTGTGGCGGCATTAGCGCTGCAACAGATGGGCATTGGCAGCGATATTGTGAATTTGGCTTTCGGGCTGTTGCTGGGGGCGATCGCAGTTGGAATTGCTCTAGCCTTTGGTTTGGGTGGGCGCGACATTGCGGCCAACGAACTTCGCGAATGGTTAGCGTCGTTTAAACAAGATAAAACGCCGCGTTTGTAACTCTATAAAATGGCGTTTGTCAAGTACAAACGCCATTTTTTTATGGTTAATTTCATTGCCAGTTGAGACGGCGGTTGAAACCGCATCTAGACAGACAAAACCTGCCTCCGCATGAAGAGTGAGTGGTTGAAATCACGTTATTTTCTTTAGTCGGCGGAGGCAGACTTCGTTTGTGTAGACGCGGTTTCAACCGCCGAGTCTTGTTAACTGAAGCCTAAATTTTTCCAAGTATAACGACAAATCAATTGCCTTGTGGGGTGGGATTATAGCCCGCCCATAAACAGATTATTAAAAACAAGCAAGTCCCAAAACAATCAATGAGATTGATGTTTTTCCCCACTCCCCAAATTCAACTTAGCCCGCAACTCATCCTTAATCCGATTTAAAATAGAATCCTCATCCAAAGAAGACAAAATCTTGCTCACCACAGCCTTCGGCCCATCATCTCCCCAAGAAGCACCATTAGCCAAATAAGCCTTAGTAACTTGACCGATTCCGTAGCAAGAAACCCCAGCAATTGCAGCTTGAGTCACAGCCACAGAAATATAAGGCCCCAAAGCCAAACCTCCCGTCGCCGGTGTCGCCAAACCCAACAATCCTTTCAAAGAACTCAAACCCAAATTAGCCAACAATTCGCCCGCAGTAATTCCCCCCATACTAATCGCAATCTTTTGCAGCAACTCCACCGCCCCCGCTTCTGTCATCGCAATGCCGTAAACTTTAGATAAAGTTAATATCATCACCACATCAATTACCGCACCGCTAAGAATATCAACTACAGTAACTGGATTTAGGGCGATCGCCACAGCTTTAGTCATTACGCCATTCCAGATAATGCGATTAGCAGCATCATCTCGAATTTCCATTTTTCGCTGTACTAACTGCTCATTAATATCTCCCGCACAGAGCATCGTATTCAGCGCCACCAAAGACTTGCCTTCGCGGTCTAAAATCTCCAAAATCTTTAATTTTAAATCTTGCACTTGTGGCAAACTGCGCGTCATTTTGACTCCCATACTGCCATCGGGACGGCGCACCGCCTGCGCTGTCAAAGGTGAAGCCGCGGACATCACAATTTCATCGGGAGATAACAATTCTCTCACGCGATCGTCGCGAATTTTATGATAAATTGCCAGTCTATCTGCATCGGGATACTGGTCAATTTTATTAAAGACTAATAACATCGGTTTTCCGGCTTCCCGCAACTGCGAAAGTGCTTGATATTCCACTTTCGTAATGTCGCCAGCAACTACAAACAATATCAAATCGGCTTGTTTAGCGACGCGGCGGGCTAAAAGTTCGCGAGTTTCGCCGTCAACTTCATCTATTCCCGGTGTGTCGATTAATTCTACTTGCGATAAACGGTAAATAACAGGCGAAAGTCGATCGGGTAAACCGTCATCAACACCATCTCCGACATCCCACTGGCCAATAGTTGTGGTACGAGTCACCCCGTGAGTAGGGCCTGTTTCAAACACATTTTGACCGAGTAGCGCGTTCAAAACCGAAGATTTTCCCCTTCCTACCATCCCAAACACAGCGATTTGCACGCAAGCGCGCTCTAGCTTGTCCAGCATGGTTTCCAAGCCGCCAATTTCCGGCTCCAGTCCAGTTCGCTCTTGTGCTGTCAAGTCGAGATTTTCTACTATATCTCGCAGAGCATCTTTAGCGCGGCGCAGGTTTAGTTCTGCTTGAATGTCTGCGAAACTTAATATTGTGTCGTCTAATTCGCGATCGACATTTGAGAAATCCGATACTTCAGTCATTGTTACCTGATGTTATAGCTTTGCTTCACTTAAAGTTTTAACCGATATGATGCTATTCTAGCTTTTTCTGTGGGCTTTGTACATTGGGGACGGGATAATGCTCGTGAGTGTCAACTTAAACCTGACAACCCTTGTATCTGTCGTTAATAGCCGAGGCCAGATCCCCCTAAATCCCCCTTAAGAAGGGGGACTTTGAGTGTTTCCGGTTCCCCCCTTCTTAAGTTCGTTAATAGCCTAGGCCAGATCCCCCTAAATCCCCCTTAAGAAGGGGGACTTTGATCAGAATCTTGTCCCCCCCTTTTTAAGGGGGGCTAGGGGGGATCTGGCCTCGGCAGCAAACAGAAGTATATGAATAAGTTTGACATTAAGTTTACACCAGCGAGCAATGTTATGCCCATAAAAATGTCATGTCAAATCCATTTAATTTACAACAATAATGATTAACACCAACAAAATAGCAAAGTATCCATTTCTATTACGAATAATAATTTTTCTCTTAATCTTAGCAGCAATCTGGCTGCCCGTCGCCGCCCCAATTTATCTCTTAGTTAAAGATAGGAACCTCGCAACTATTCTGACAATGGGATTGTTGTTTGTCGAATTTCTGTTCCTAGTGCCGCGCTGGGGAAAACAGGTTTACGGACAAACGCAATTACTCAAAAGTTACGGTTTAGTCAATACGCGACAAAACGGTTTTGAACTTTTGACTGGATTGGCGATCGGGCTTTCGATCACTTTCACCCTATTTTTAGTGCAAGGACTGTTCGGTTTTGTCTCATGGCAAAATTCTGATAATTTGCCTCGAATCATCGCAGAAGGGCTATTAAGCGCCCTGGGAGTGGGTTTTGCGGAGGAGTTAGTATTCCGTGGTTGGTTGCTCGACGAGTTGCAGCGGGATTACAACAATCAAATTTCTGTGCGGGCGAATAGCCTGGTATTTGCCCTATCTCATTTTATCAAACCTGTGGCGGCGATGTTGCGGACTTGGCCTCAGTTTCCGGGCTTGTTGTTGTTGGGTTTGATACTGGTTTTGGCAAAGCGAAGCCGTCAAAATAGGCTGGGTTTGTCGATCGGGCTTCATGCAGGTTTAGTCTGGGGATACTATATAATTAACGTCGGTGAGTTAGTACGATATTCTGGCTCTGTCCCGGATTGGGTGACTGGAGTTAACGGCAATCCGTTGGCTGGGGCGATCGGGCTTTTGTTTTTGAGCGTGTTGGCTGTGGGAATGCGACAGATGTCGGAACAGTCCAAAGGTTCGTAGCTCGTAGGGGCGGTGCCCCCGTGCCCGCCCGAATTTATCGCAGGCGACACACCCTACAACTACTTAGGCTTATGTCTCAGAATTTTCAGATAATTAGCATTTCTGATGAAATTATGGGCGGAACTCCTGTTTTTATTGGCACTAGGGTTCCTGTTCAAACACTTTTTGACTATTTAGAAGCCGGAGAGTCAATTGATGATTTTTTAGAGGGATTTCCCACTGTAACTAGGGAGCAAGTAATTGCTCTGTTGGAAGTTCTGAGAAAACAATTGATGGCAATGGTGGCGTAGAATGAAGTTGATATTGGATGAGTGTATCGATCGCAGATTGGCAAAAGAGTTTGTGGGCTATGAGGTGAAAACAGTTCCACAGATGGGATGAGCCGGAATTAAAAATGGTCAACTTCTGGCTCTAGTAGAAGCAGAGTTTGATGTTTTTATTACAGTCGATCGCAATTTGTCATTTCAGCAAAATCTGCCACAGTTTAACATTGCCGTGGTTGTTTTGCAAGCATCGTCTAACCGCTTGGCAGATTTGAAGCCAGTGGTGCCAAATATTTTAGCGATTTTAGCTAACGTAGTTAAAGGTAAAGCTACAGTTGTTAGTGCGTAAGCGCGATATTTGGCTCCATGACTCCACCGGCTGATGAAGCAAGAAACCCGACTCCAGCAAAAAAACATTATCAGATTAAATTGATATTTAGAGATTACTTAGGTTAGAAATAATTTCTTGAGAACGCTTGATCGCAATAGTAGCAATCGCAGATAATAAGGGAAAATTATCGTCATAATCTGCTTGATTTCGATAGCGGCGCAACACTGCTAAATTATCGGCGATTAATTGATATCTTGAGTCAGGATTAATATCAAATTCTTGCCAAACATAGCGGTTAACATCGCTAGTTTTTGGCAGGGAATGACTTTGTTTATCTCGCAAATAGTTCCGCGCTGAGATAAAAGCAGCATAATAGGAACGACTGATAGCATCCCTCAATCGCGCCTCCTGTTCAGCAGGAATAGTTGCTTGACCAGCAAGTTCTTTTGCTAAATTTAGGTATTGCGACCAATCAAAACTCATCAGTGTATTCCAAAATTGTATAAAAATGCTCCCGAATTTCGTGGGATAATCCCCTCGACCAATTTTTACGCAATTCGTCTTCTCTATCCATTGCTGCATCGGGTTCGAGGTCTGTTAAGATGATTGAGAGAACCAGATGAATATAGTTAGGAATTTCCGGGTCATTGATGACTTGAAGTAATAGTTTTTGTTTGGGAAAATAAGGGCTAATCTGAACGGGTGCGTCTAGGACAATGGGAAGTAGAAACGGATATTTGTTGATAAATTCAATGACTTCTGTTTTGTCTCGGAAAATGTATGATTTTTCTAGGGTTTCGATGTCTGATTGGGAAATGAGGAACGGCGCGACTCTGGGTGCTGATATCTTTTGTAAGATTAAGGATGCTATGGCATTTTGTTCTGCTTCGGGTAGTTGAGAGACAGTGGCAAAACTTTCTGCTAATAGGTTATTCATTTTATAAATCTCCTCTGCGACTATTCGTGAGAAAAATCAATATTTCTAATTATAATCTGTTCATGGGTGAATCTGAAAAAAAAATTATACCATTTTTCTAAAATCGTGCAACACTCTTCGACCCCCCCTAGCCCCCCCTTGTAAAGGGGGGGAACAAGAATACTGTTGCATTTTTTTTTAAAATTGGTATTAGTTTACTACGCTGGAACCCATCCTAAATCAGTACCAACTCCTCCGTAAATAAACCAGACTATTTCAGCAGACTTGTCTCTACAGAAAGTATTGACACAGTGACAGTGATTTTCCCAAACAAGACTTACGCGCAGGTGCCCAGAAACCGGGTTTTTTGCGATATCCTTCGCTGTACTCCACAGATTAAGTAAAAAACCCGGTTTCTTTGTCGGGAGTTCATCCACGAGTGCAAAAATAAATCGAGTCACCAGAGACGACCAAAAAAGTGAAAAAGAAAAAAGAGTAAAGAGCAAAAGGGCAAAAGAGCAAAGAAGAGTCCTCGCGGGGAAAACTAGGACGACGAAGAAACCAAAGCAACCGCTACGCGAAAACCCCTGAACCTCCACCTGTAGTCCGCCAAGCCGTAGTTACGATAGGCACTCCGGCAATGAACCGCATAGTAGTTCCAGGAACCACCACGCTGCACCCGGTTTTTACTATCTCCACCACTTTCCCAAGCACTTCCGTCAGTCGGCGCACCGCTATAATTATCGTGCCAAACATCTTGACACCATTCCCAGACATCCCCGTGCATATCATAAAGTCCAAAGCTATTAGGCGGAAAACTACCCACAGCAGTTGTTTTTTCACGATAGATTCCCTTCGGTGTCGAACCGTAGGATTGATTCCCCTTATAATTAACTAAATCCGGGGTAATAGTGTCCCCAAAATAAAAAGGTGTAGTGGTTCCTGCACGACAAGCATATTCCCATTTTGCCTCACTAGGCAATCTATAATTGCGTCCAGTAAGTTGAGATAACCTAGCACAAAATTCTATAGAATCATCCCAAGATACTTTCTCAACAGGCAAATCATCACCTTTAAATTTAGACGGATTGGGATTGAGGTCAATCTTGACTTTCGGTAAACCTGCCACAGCCCGCCACCCGACCTGAGTTATTTCATAATTTCCCATACCAATACTTCGGACAGTTTTAGATATAGTCGAGTCTCCGAAACCATTGCTGGCTATATTTTGGATTATTTTTTCAATGTTTAAGTTCAGCCCTAAGTTTCAGAAAATGCGTAAAAAAGGGCAGGGCTTAGTCCGTAAGGCTTACAAGGCCATTAAAAAACCCTCCGAAGAATTGCCATACAAAAAGTAAAAAAATGAGCGACATTAATAACAGTATGGTGTTGAAAACTAAACGGATAAGTCCTAATCCAGCTAAACGGACGAATTGTAAAAAGCCTCGCCTTGTCGGCGGCGGTGGCGGTGGTGTTGGTGTCGGTGTCGGTGCCGGTGGTGGTGTAGGAGGCGGCGACAAAGATAAAATTGCTTGCAATGCTTGCTCTGCATTTTGATAACGCTGACTGAAATGGTCGCGCACCATTTTATCTAACACATTTGCTAAATTATTACTGACTTGCGCTTGATTTCGCCAAATAATTTCTCCCGTCTGCGGATCTTCTGGTAAGGTATAAGGAGCTTGACCAGTCAATGCTTGAATCCCAATCATCCCCACTGCATAAATATCGCTACACAGTTTAGGTTTGCCCTTCGCTTGTTCACTGGGCATATAACCCGAAGTACCAATGCCAACGGTGAAGCTAGTTTGTCCTTGAGCATTAACAACCATTGTGCTAATTTCCTTGACCGCTCCGAAATCAATCAAGATAATTTTACCATCTTGGCGGCGCATTAAATTAGCAGGTTTCAAGTCGCGATGAATCACATTTTGCTGATGAACAATGGCTAAAATTGCTAAGATATCGTGCAATAATTTAATACTATAGGATTCGCTTAATTTTTTTCCTAGAATCAGTTCTTTGGTAAGGTCATGTCCTTCGATCAAATCTTGCACCAAATAAAATTCGCCATTTTCCTCAAAGTGGGCGGAAAGGCTGGGGATTTGGTCGTGTAGCTTACCCAATTTATACAGGGTTTCGGCTTCTTTGTCGAACAAGCCTTTGGCAATTAGTAAGTCGGCGGGTTTTAGGCTTTTCGGTTTAAGATGTTTGACAACGCACTGGGGCTGTCCGGGTAAGTCTAAATCTTTGGCGAGGTAGGTGTCGCCAAAAGCGCCTTGTCCCAAGAATTCGATAATTTGATAATGATTGCGGAGGGTACGATCCAGCATAGTATTCAGGGAATGCAGTGGAAGTTAGGATATATTGTCGCACAAAAAGTAATGAGATGCTTAAATTCAGAATCGTTGCCGCATTTATACTGCTAATTAGTGCCAGTTGTTCAACTCCCGCACAATCACAAAATCCTGCACAAGTAAAGCCAAATAACTCTTTAGTTCAACTCCAGCCAACCCGCGAACAAATCCTCAATGCTTGCGTGATCAATCGCGCGGAAACTCTGCCAAATCCTTTTACGGATGTGCCATCAAATCACTGGGCTTACAAAGCTGTTTTGACGATGTATTATTGCGGCGCTTACCGAGAAGCAACTGCACCTGCTTTAATTCAAGAATTGCTCGAATCACCACAAATCAATTGACTATCCCGCATTTCATCAGAGGCCAGAAACCGGGTTTTTTACGACAATACTTGTTGAAAATCATAAATCTCGTAAAAAACCCGGTTTCTTAGTTCGCAGTATCAAGGCCAAAGAAACCGGGTTTTTGAGAGTTTTAGGGTGTGGTAACGAAGTATTTCGTAAAAACCCGGTTTCTGAATATTAAAACTGAGCCCGAACCGTGAACGAATAATCGCCACCTGGTTCAAGCTGATAATCCCATTTTTCCAGAAAACGGTGCAGCGGTTCTTGAATCAATGCCCTACCCTGAGATGGTTCAAGAATCAGTGTTTTTTCCTCCCGAAAACGCCATTGAAAGTGCCACTCAAAACTGCCGGCAGTCACTTCACCTTCAATCGTGCCTTTTAGCCAAGATTGACCCGTAACTCGGACATGGGCTGTAGTTTCCGGCAAACGTCTCGAACTCACCTTTTTGTTTCCGCGCTTGTTTCTGCAATGGTACGATTGTTGTAAAGACTCATGGCTTTTTCTACTCCCTGATGGAGGCTAAGTTCCACAGCTTCTACAACTAATTTAAGCATTTTTTCTACTAATTGACTTTCCTCTGAGGAAAATTTTCCTAATACGAAGGAAATCGTATCTTTGTCGTTTTTAGCAGGATCGTTTTGAGGTTTGCCAATGCCAATCCGCAATCTGGGAAATTTGTCGGTGCCCAAATGAGCAATTGTCGATTTCATACCGTTGTGCCCGCCCGCTGAACCGGCCAGCCGCATTCTCATTTTGCCGATCGGCAAATCCATATCGTCGTATACTACTAATACGGACTGTGGAGGTATTTTGTACCAATCTGTGGCCGCCCGAATCGATTGGCCAGACAGGTTCATGTACGTCAGCGGTTTCAGCAAGCGGATTTTCTGTCCCCGCGGCCGATTTCCCTCGCCAAATATTCCTTGAAATTTGCGGTTTTCTGACAGGGAAATTTGCCAAGATTTAGCGAAGGCATCTACTGCATTAAAGCCGATATTGTGTCGCGTGCGATCGTACTTTGGTTCAGGATTCCCCAAACCCACAATTAGCTGGGGAATTACTAACTCCGCTGGTGTTTCCGATTTCTGAGTGTTGTTCATCTAACTGTTTGTGCTATCTTCCTTAGCAGCAGCCGCGAGTTTTTCTGGTTCCGGCTTTTTGGTAGTTGCTACTGCTTCTTCTAGCTGCTTGGTTTCCCGCGTAAACTCCGACTCAAAATCCCGCGAAGCATCTTGAAAACCCCGAAGTGCTTTCCCGAAACTCCGACCAATTTCTGGCAACTTTTTTGGGCCGAATACCAACAGGGCGATGGTAAAAATCACTGCCATTTCCGGCAAACCAATGCCAAAAATATTCATTTTTTGTCTCCGGTAATTTGTTTAATTAGTTAGCATTTAATTACGAGGGACTAACGGGAAAGGGCAAGGGAAAATGGGAAAACTTAGCTTTTACCATTTCTCCTCCACCCTCAGCTTTTACTGTTAGCCTTAATTTTCGCTCAAATTCTAGCGGCCGAGACTCGACCAATCAACATCCACATTCTCTAGAATCAGAGAAGAGTTGTAGATTTGCAAAATAATCAACAAGAACACGAAAAACAATCCGATGAAAACGCTCATCAACAGGGTGGTTCCCCAACCTGGGGCTACCTTGCCGTATTCTGAGTTAAGGGGTTTGAGTATATCTCCTAACCAAGTCCGCTGTGCCATAAGTCACCTACAATGAATCTCTACAGAAAAGTTTGACATACTTCCACCGCTAATTGCGATCGCAATTTCTCAGAAATGCGGCAGGGGGACTGAAAACAGCGGGAGTGGGCTCGGCTGCCTTACCGTACTGCGCGTAAAATCACTAGACTTTTAGACAGATTGTTATTTTTTGTAATATTATAGAGGGGATCACTCATAATCGATCGCAAATATGGAACCAGCAGCAGTTCTCGGCATTTCTCTCGGTATCTGTCTGGTGGCAATCACCGGCTTCTCTATCTACACGGCTTTTGGCCCTCCCGCTAAGGAATTGAGAGATCCTTTTGAAGAACACGAAGACTAAAAAAGAAGAAAGTTCGGCAGCGGATTTTGTAACGGATGTAACGGATGGATGGATGTTCGGCAGCGGATGTAACTGATGTCAGAAAGAGGGAAGAAGAGATTTTCACAGTTTTCCTCTTCTGGCAATTCCCTCCTCTCCCCTGTCCCTCGTAGATATTCTGCTACCGGGATGCGATCGAACTTCTGTGCTGCGATCGACCGAAAGCCCCCAGTCAATGCTATATTCTTCAGAAATACCCTAAATCTATATTTAAAAAATCTATCTTCCAGTTAACGTAAAAAATATCAATTTTCAGGGAAAAGCATTATGGGCAATAGCTTCGGGCATCTATTTCGGATTTCGACATTTGGGGAATCTCACGGCGGTGGTGTCGGGGTAGTCATTGACGGTTGTCCGCCCCTGGTTGCGATCGACGCTTCGGAAATTCAAGCGGAACTCGATCGCCGCCGCCCCGGACAAAGCAAAATTACCACGCCCCGCAAAGAAGCTGATACCTGCGAAATTCTGTCGGGCGTGTTTGAAGGCAAAACTCTGGGAACTCCGATCGCAATTTTAGTCCGCAATCAAGACACTCGCCCTCAAGATTACGGCGAAATGGCCACAACTTACCGCCCTTCCCACGCCGACGCTACCTACGATGCTAAGTACGGAATTCGCAACTGGCAAGGCGGAGGTCGAAGTTCGGCGAGGGAAACTATTGGTAGAGTAGCAGCAGGGGCGATCGCCAAAAAAATTCTCTTCCAAGCCGCAGGCGTAGAAATAGTCGGCTACGTTAAACGCATCAAAGACTTAGAATGCGTCGCCGACCCAGACACTGTTACCTTAGAACAAGTAGAAAGCAACATTGTCCGCTGTCCCGATGCCGACTGCGCCGAAAGAATGATTGAACTAATCGAAAAAGTTCGCGACAGCGGAGATTCGATCGGCGGCGTAGTCGAATGCGTCGCCCGCAACGTACCCAAAGGCCTGGGAATGCCCGTATTCGACAAACTCGAAGCCGACTTAGCCAAAGCGATCATGTCCTTACCCGCTAGCAAAGGCTTTGAAATTGGTTCGGGCTTTGCCGGGACTCTGCTCAAGGGCAGCGAACACAATGATGAATACTATACTGATGAACAAGGAGAAATTCGCACAGTAACGAATCGCTCCGGTGGAATTCAGGGTGGCATTGCTAACGGTGAAAATATCATTCTGCGGGCGGCTTTCAAGCCAACTGCGACAATTCGGCAGCAGCAGCGCACTGTGACCCGAGAGGGTGAAGCAACACTGCTAGCAGCCAAAGGACGGCACGATGCTTGCGTTTTACCAAGAGCTGTGCCAATGGTCGAAGCAATGGTAGCTTTAGTGTTGTGCGACCATCTGCTGCGCCATCACGGACAATGTGGAACCTTAAAGTCTGAATTTTAAAATGGAAATCAGCTTGTCCTCTGTAGTGGCAAATCCCGTTGATTGCCCTCAACCCTCCGAAGCAATAAAAGGTATAGATGATTTTGTAGTACAGTTCTGGGGCGTCCGGGGCAGTGTTCCGACACCAGGATCGGAAACTGTTCGCTACGGCGGAAATACTTCTTGTTTGGAAATGCGAGTCGGTGGAAAACGCTTGATTTTTGACGGCGGAACTGGCTTGCGGATGCTGGGAGACCAGTTGATGCAAGAAATGCCGATACAAGCTTATATGTTTTTTACTCACTACCACTGGGATCACATTCAAGGTTTCCCGCTGTTCGCCCCAGCTTTTATCCGCGGCAATAGGTTTGATATTTATGGGGCGATTCCGCCGGATGGAGATTGTCTGAAACGGCACTTCGTCGAACGGGTTCTGCACTCGAATTCGCCGGTGCCGCTTATGGGTTTGCCGGCAGATTTGAATTTTCACGAGATCAATCACAACCAGACGATGATGCTGGATGATATTGAGATTAGGACTGGTTCTCTTAATCACCCGAATACTGCGATGGGATATCGGGTGACTTGGCAGGGACGTTCTGTTGTTTACTGTTCGGATACTGAACATTTTCCCGATCGACTCGATGAGAATATTTATAATCTAGCCCTCGATGCTGACGTGCTGATCTACGATGCGATGTACACCGACGAGGAATATCACAACCCGAAGTCTCCGAAGGTGGGTTGGGGACACTCGACTTGGCAGGAAGCGGTGAGAATGGCTAAGGAAGCGCGGGTGAAACGGGTGGTGATTTTTCACCATGATCCGGCTCATACTGACGATTTTCTCGATCGCATCGCCGAAGAGGTACAAATCGCTTTTCCCAAGGCTGTCATGGCCCGCGAGGGTCTTATTTTGCCGATCGGCTTCTGAACTTTCGTCGGTACGATCAATCGTATCTTTGTCAAACCATCATTTGATGTGGAGCAGGTCTTGCGGCCTGCTCCACAACTTTTTTATTTTTAGCAATTACTGTTAGTGCGTGGTATAATTCTGGGCTAGTAACTTTTTAGGAAGAATATTTAAGTTTTTTTTGATTGTTTTACCCGCTCTTATTTGAGAATATCGGCAAAATTAGCAGTTGGTTAATCGCGATCGGGAGTTTAGCCGATCGATCCTGCGGGCTTGATGGCTTCGTTGAGCGTAATTGCGATCGGTTTGAATGTGCCGTCAGAAGAAGTATCGAGTTTGAGGGCATCTCAGATGAGAGCGAAGTGCCGTACAACCTGCGGGCGATCGCAGGATCGAGCAACAACGCACCCGCGCGATCGCTTCCGCAAAACGCACAGCAAGAAGTAAAATAATTGAAGGATTGCAGCAGGCGAAAAAGTGAAAGTTTTAAGTGTCAACAAACACGGCGAGGCTCCGCAAGATTTCACTCTCGCACGAGGCTCCCCTGATGGCAACAGACTTGGCTTGATCATCGTCATACCTGCAATTTTTTGAGTAATTCCTAAACAAAAAAGCTGAGGTTACAGTTAGGAAAAAACACAAGTTAGGTGCTTTTTTGGAAACATGAATATTTGCAACTCTGAAAAGCCGATCTGAGAGCTTTTCGCTACAATTTGAGTGATTTTTTCGCAGTCAATTTCATTCAAAAGAAAGAAACCATCGCTCTTTGGTTTGGGACTAGCTGCAACAGCAAAGTGAATGTTATGACTTGACTATCAAAATGGGAAATTTACGTTTTAGATCTTCATCAAATCAGTACAGATGGATTGCCCTAGGCAGTTTTGCTGTAATTATGGGTATTTCAGGGGCATTAGCCTACCGCCTAGCTCCGCTGCCGGGATTCCTGGCCCAAGGCACTCTGACTTCTAATAATCCGCCAGTAAAATTTTCGAGTACGGGCGCGACAATTCTCAAGCAGGGAGAGCAACTCACTCCCGATGTTTTGCTGGCAGATAATGTTGTCAAAGCAGTGGCAGATGCAGTTAAGCTGTCGCCTCAGCAAATTCGACAAAATGCTAGCGTCAAGATTTCTAAGCCGGAAGAACCTCTACAGATTGCTGTTGGGTATCGCTCGCTTGATCGGGATCAAGCAGTGCAAACGGCGGATATGTTGATGAAGGGCATGGTTGAAAAAAGCCGCCTGATTAATAGATATCGGTGGCAATCAGTCAATCAGTCGCTCAACCAACGCTTGGCACAAGTCACTCAAGACCTCAAACAAGCTCAGCAAAAACTCGACCAATACGAAAGAGAGCGCGCTCGCCTGTTGCAGCAAATGAAGCTTCAGCAAGACGTATACAACAAAACTCAACTGGCAATGGCGGATACGCAAGCGTCAGAAAAAGAAATGGTGAGCAGTTTTGCCGCCGCTACGGCGCCGCAAATTGTGGCGACGCCCACGAGCGATCCGACTGTGCCTCTAATTGTGGGAGTTGGCCTGCTGTTGGCGATTTTGGTGAGCCGCGGTTTGATTCCTTCGGTGGCTGATTGGCAGAACAAATCAGCTTTTCAGCGAGAAGAGAGCGAAAGACTCCAAAGTGCTTTGTACCGACTGATCAAAGAAGGCAGCGGCGAAATCACTCTGGTGCGGTTTGCGATGGAGACGCGGCTGTCGCCGGATGTCGCTCAGCGTTTTTTGAACCAACAAGCTGAAGTCTTTAATGCCAATTGCGAAATTAAAGACGATGGCAGCATTTTGTATCACTTCCACATTTAAAGGGCTGCGGGCGTGACTGCCCCACAAAAGAGTTTAGCCGATCGAGCAGTGGCTCGATCGGCTAAACTCTTTTGGGACAAGCACGATGTTGAAGCAATTACGGCTTCAGTTATCGCCGCTAGCAGAAAAATCAATATTAGCAAGGGTTTTAGCAATTAATCACGCCGCGGGCGATCGGCTAGCATTTGTGTTGATTTGGTAAACTTTTTTAATTTTGTGTTCCGCTCACTGAAAAATCAATATTAGCAAGGGTTTTAGCAATTAATCACGCCGCGGGCGATCGGCTAGCATTTGTGTTGATTTGGTAAACTTTTTTAATTTTGTGTTCCGCTCACTGAAATATTAGTATTATGAAAGTAAGTAAATTTACGGTTAATTTTACCTAAGTTCCCGGATCAAGGGCTACTTTCTCGTTAAGTATTGTTGAGGAGGCCAGCAACCTCAGTATAAATGCTGTACTCTTGAGCAATAAATTGTTGACGTATGTTAAATAGTTTCACATAAGAGACTAGATATAGCAACAGCCAAGAATAAAACTCCCAGCCGGAAAGCGTGCGTTTTTACATTCAACTTTTGCAATCACCTGTTGAGGCTAAATTTATGATGTTTGGAATAATTTGTTCTTCTTGCGTAGTATACTTTTTGCTGATGTCGATCGCTAATTACGGCGACACAGGAATGTAGATTATTTAAGGCACTCAGGCACTCTAGAAAGAAGGCAGCAGACAAAAAACAGTTTGACAACTTCGGTCAAGTCTCAGAATAAGACTTGTGTGTGGTGTACGGGCTAGGCAGAAAAATAGATGGATGAAGGAGTCGTTAAGTACCGCTGCGAATGGCAAGAGGCAGATCCTTTAGCTGCCGATAACATAGCAGATTTGATCGACTGGCGCGATCGACTCCACTCTTGGGGACTAATAGGCGTCTACGAAAATGGCATTGGTTTTGGTAACGTCAGCGTCAGACTCGACAATTCTTGCCAATTCGTGATTTCAGGCACCCAGACGGCACACTTGCCAAATCTGGGGCCTGATTTCTACTGTACTGTCACTGAATTTAACTTAGAACAAAATTTTCTCGGCTGCCGGGGCCCCGTACCAGCTTCGTCGGAGTCCCTAACTCACGCAGCCCTGTACCTTCACAGAGATGATGTGGGCGCGATAATTCACGTTCACAATCCTCAACTATGGCAGCAACTGCTGTTTAAGATTCCTACGACTAGAAAAGAAATACCTTACGGTACTCCGCAGATGGCCTTAGAAATGTTTAGACTTTTTGAGGAGGAGAATTTAGGCGATCGTAAAATTCTGGCGATGGCCGGTCACGAGGACGGAATTATCTGTTTTGGCAGTACCTTGGATGAAGCTGGCAAAGTGCTCTCGGCGGCGATCGGGTTAGACCTAGAGAGTCAAAAATTTGAGACTAAGGTTCAAAGCTACTAGATTCATCTGTGCAGTAAATCTAAAATCTCACATCGACTGACTTTGGTGCCTGATGTGAGTTAGACTGGCTTTGACCGTTGACATCTGGCAGATCGATCTAGCAGGCCCGGGTGCAAAATTTTTAAATTGCCTCTTGCCTCTGTGGTGAGGGAAAGATATTTTAAAGAAACACATTTTATAGCAAAAGCTGAGAGTAATCGTGAATCCAACTAAACTTGTAAGCTCAAAAGAACTGCAATCAGAGGTATCTCGTCTCACCGAAGAGCTGCAAATGCGCGACCAATTGGTGCAGCAGTTATCTCAAGAACTTTTCAGACTGGTGAAGGGAAATTCGAGTTTTGTGCCGGCGCCGGAAGTTTCCGATCGCCACCAAGCTCAAATGCAGGCAATGCGGGAACAACTGCAAGCTGTGGAAGAGCAGGTGGGTTTTTATCAGGAACAAATCGCCGATCGGGATACGGAGGTTTACCAACTGCGGCAATCGGTGCAAGAATTGACCGATCGCTCTAGAATGCTCGAACAAGTGGTTCAGGAATTGCCTGGGGTTTACCGCCAGAAGTTTGCCGAGCGGATCGAGCCGATTAAGGAAAAGTTGGATCAACTGCAAAAGGAAAACCGCCAGTTGCATATTGAGTTGCAGAGCGTGACTTACCGTCTGGCGATGCGGAATCGCAAGGCGAAAGGCCTGGATCTGCCGAGCGTCGATCCTGATGACGATCGCGGTATTCAAATGCCGAGCTTTGGCAATGTCTAAGGTTTTGATTGTGGCGGGCGATTCGCGGGGCCTGGCCGATTGTCTCCTGGAGGCGATCTCTCAATCCGATCCTTTAACTGAAGTCCTGATCTGCGGGGTTTCCGATCTCTATTCTGGTGCGATCGCCGATGGTGGATCGATCGTTTGTCCTTTGACGCTGGATGTGCCGTCGGATCTGGTTTTTCCGGGTCAAGATGTGTTTCGATTTGGCGCTAATGTTGTGGCGGCGCGCGATCGAGTGGCCCAGGAGTTACAAGTGCCCGTCGGCGATGGCAATTTTTGGCTACCGGTGGTGTTGACGGCAAAGGGGCCGCTGTATGCTGAGGCGATCGCTGCGGAATCTGACAAGTTGTCTGGCGAGTTGAGTTACCGTCAACCGCTGCATTTGTCGGATGTTTGGCGACAGCAGTTGTATGAGTTGGCTTTCGGGTTACTGAATCTTTTAAATGCACCACCGGCGACTTATTTGATGCAGTTCGGGTTCGTTGGGGAAAGGATTTGTTTCGATCGACTTTTGCCTTTTCCGGCTGCACCTGCGATCGCTTCTGTCGGCGTTCAAGTGCCGGATTTATTTGTCTGCCATTGGTATTGCTTGACAAATAAGCCGATTTATGATATGCAAATTACTTCTTGGTGTTCGTAGTGAGGACTTTATTCCTTTCTTGGCTAATAAATCAGGACTTGCATTCCCAACGATCGAACCTAGTTATGGGCAATTAACCGGAGATCGTATAATTTTTATCAAGCAACTAAAGCGGGAGTTGGTGTTGAGATAATTTGCTCGAAACTGTCAAAAATTTCAAAAAGTTGGTCGAGTTGAGTAAGTTCAAATATTAGCCTGACAGTGGCTGAGACGTTGCAGATGACGAGGCGGCATCCCCGGTGGCGGGCGGCGTTGAGTCCGCCGACTAGGGCGCACAAGCCGGAACTGTCGATAAAATCTACGTCGCCCATGTCAATTACCCAGAGTTGGGGGCGATCAGGCAAAATCTCGGCTAGCTGTTGCTGGAGGAGGCTGCCGGCTTCGGAGTCGAGGCAGTTTTGAGGTTGGAGGATGATGTGTTGGTTGAAGTTGGGAAATTCCATAGCAGTTATCCTCGGATTGTCAAGTATCAATAAGTGAGTTCGGTTGCTGCCAAAGTTGAGATCATCAGGGAATTTCAGCTAAGGTTCTAGGATGCGCGATCGCCCTTGTGGGAATCGGTGGCGATCGCCCTGGTGATAAATTTAGTAGGATGACGGGCTGGCGATGGGCTCAACGCAACCGCAACTATTCTCCATTCATCTATAATGCCCTAAAGGCTAGTTTTTTGTTGGGCGGGCGATCGCGAGTTTAGTGTGTTCTTAATCACAGCGAAGGATTGCACTATTGGCTGAATCGAGCCAAGATATAAATGTATTGAGCTTTGCAAAAGTTTACGAAGGCAGTATCGAATGTCTTTTGAGTTTTTATCGTTAGAGACTATTCAGCAATTTGCCCACGATTACGGCTACTGGGCGGTATTTTTGGGTATTTTGCTAGAAAATCTGGGAGTCCCTCTCCCAGGCGAGACAATTACTATTGCTGGTGGCTTTTTGGCTGGCAGTGGGGAACTGAATTTCTGGTTTGTGCTCGGAAGTGCGATCGCCGGTGCGACTCTGGGCGGAAATTTCGGATATGCGATCGGCAGATACGGCGGCTGGCCGCTGCTGCTGAAGCTAGGACAATTTTTCCGCTTTCGGGAAGAACAACTGTTTGACCTCAAAGAACAGTTTAGCAAAAATGCAGCTAAAGCGGTATTTTTGGGTCGTTTCATCGCACTGCTGCGGATTTTTGCCAGCCCCCTAGCGGGCATCGCAGAAATGCCTTTTTGGAAATTTTCGCTGTTCAATGTTCTGGGTGCAGCAAGCTGGGCATCTGTCATGGTAAGTTTGTCATACTTTCTAGGACAAGTTGTGTCTTTGGAAAAGTTGGTAGCTTGGGCGGCTCAATTTGCGGTATTTGCTTTACTTTTAGCAGTTGCTTGGATTGTAATTCCTATTTGGTTAGAGTCGCGGACTTTGGACAAGACTAAGTAGAGACACAACATTGTTGTGTGATCAACTCCGATACCGCCTAAGTAAGGACACAACAACGTTGTTGTGTCCTTATTTTTTGTATTGCTAAGACTCTCAGAAACCGGGTTTTTGACAACTCTGGGTACAGCGCAGAATTCTCGCAAAAAACCCGGTTTCTAACACCTAATGCGGTTATAATTGTGAGTACGATCGCACGAGGATGTACTATGACGGCATCAACAGAAATTCGCGAAGAAGTAGTTGAGAGTAAGTCACAGCGTTATTACTCTCCAACCGAGTATTTTGATTCAGAAGAAGCCGCAGAGTATAAAAGTGAATATCATCGCGGTCAAATAGTACCAATGGCGGCAAATTCCGCTAATCACAATATGATAGTAGGTGATTTTGTTACTCCTTTGAATTTTGCTTTTAAAGGACAGAAATATTATCATTTATTTGCTTTGGGTTTGCGTTTATGGATACCACAGAAGCAATTTTGTACTTATCCTGATGTGATGGTAGTTGCGGGTAAGCTAGAGTTTGCTGAGGGGAGGAAAGATGCGATTACTAATGTGGTGATGGTGGCTGAGGTTTTATCGAAATCGACAGCGAATTACGATCGTGGTGACAAATTTAAACTTTTTCGCACGATTCCTACATTCAGGGAGTATGTTTTGATCGATCAGTACGAGATGCACGTCGAACAGTTTTGTAAGAGGGATGACAATAAGTGGGTTTTGTCTGAGTATGATGGTGCTGATGCGGTTCTGGCGTTGAGTTCGGTGTCTTTTGAGATGTCTTTGGGCGAAATGTACGATCGTGTGGATTTTGAGTCTGAGGAGTGAGGAATGGGCTTTTGAATGCACTCAAGTAATTTCAAATATGCTATTAATCTAGTCCAGATTTTCAACGCACTATCGGCGAATAACCAAGAGGACATTGTAGCCCATCTTTAGAGTTGGTAACAACCGGTAATCCAGGAAGCTCTTTTGAAGGTTGATAGCTTTCACAAAATAGAGAAGATGTAGACTTACTGTCAGCATTGTTAACCCAAAAAACTATTCCTGTATAGTTTTTCAATCCATCTCTCTTTGCTAAACCAATTGATTGCACAAAACGCCCATCGTTGCTCAAAACAATACTATATGAATAACCTGCCGTCTCTGATTTTATACCTAATCCCAATTCTGGCAAAATAGACGTAAAACGTCCATTTTCAGCATAAAAAGCTTGTTGTCCTCTATTTATAGATGCAACATATTGTTTTCCTTCCGATTGTCTAGCTTGGTTGGGTTCTTTAAAATTAATTACTTTCACATTATCAGGCAATGTCGTTTTTTCAGATACTTTCTGAAAAATCCTGGCATTAGAATCAAAAGAAGTAGGTCGAGATGCTCGAATATTATTTAAGATTAAACGCAACTTACCATCAGCCGTAAACTCAAAAATTGTCCTTCCCGTAACTTGACCTCGTGTTAATATATCCAAATTCTTGGGTTGATGATTTACATCAGTCTGATATTCCATTTGTTTAGCAATAGTAGGCGTATTCCAAACAAATAACGTCCCTTCATTAGTAAAAATTAATGTTACAGAATTACCAGGAGTTTGTGTTTGCCATTGACCTATTAATTGTTTGGGAACAGACTGATTACCATTAGCCACAAAAGTTGAATTTGAAGAAGTTTCAGGATTTCGTGCCCTCCAGAATGCAAAGCAAGCTATGGCTAATACTACGATCCATCCTGGACTAATAAAAACTTTTTTCAAAGGTGAAATCTCAGGTCTTTTTTGAGGGGGAGTCATAGTAATTTACCATTTTTACAAAGCTTTGCTACACAAGAAACGTTAGAAGCTCACGATGGCACAGGTTCGTCGCGGTGAAATTGTCTATATGTAAGTTAGGAATTTTTCATAAATAGTTACCCTGCTTGTGCAGTCAAAATAACTTGATATTCTACAGGCTCCATTTTTAAGTGCTGTCAAAGGTTTAACTCGGCTTTTAACTATTGTTTCTCCATTCTGGGCTTGTTCGGTACCAGATCGCAACTGAGCCATAAATTCGCGATCGGAGAGAATTTCTATTGTTTCTAACAGAGATTCAAATTGTTTAAAACTGAGGGCAATTATTGCCGGTTTCCCATCCTTAGTGATGATAGCTGGCTCTGCTACTAAGTCATCCGGCCACTTTGGTAGTTGTTGTTGCGCTTCTGCAATTGTCAGGTATTTTGGCATATTTGCAATTATGTTTTTTTGCTCGAAAACTTCACCATTTTTATTATACCGCACTCGCCCTGTTTTCAAGCTAGCCACTCGTTCAATTCTCTATTTCCGCATCATTCCCAGCAAACACCACATCCTCATATATAGCATCCATACTCGTGCGAAAATGAACACTAGCTAAGCAAACTTCGCTTCCGGGCGTGTAAGACTGCAAAACCCACAACCCCTCAGCATTGCGCCGAAAACACTCCACTCGCTGCCGTTTTTGGTTAATTAATACGTACTCCTGAAGCGTTTCTAATTCCTGATAATCAGCAAACTTATCTCCGCGATCGAATCCTTCAGTTCCATCAGACAAAACCTCGACAATTAAACAAGGATATCTTTTATAAGATTGAAATGCTTTGTCCCGTTCATCGCAACTTACCATCACGTCGGGATAGTAGTAAAGATTCTTAGATTCAATCCTCGCTTTCATGTCTGACATATAAATACGGCAGCCACTACCCCGAACATGATTTCTCAACAGTGCAAATAAGTTGCCGGCGACAGTCACATGAGCATCACTCGCACCCGCCATTGCGTAGACTTCGCCCCGAATATACTCATGCTTGATGGGGCTGAGTTCTTCTAATTTCAGGTATTCTTCTGGGGAGATGTAATTTGGGCTTTTATTGGCAATCATTGCTTTTTCAGAATGAATTGTTTGATGATTCTAGTATCCGCGATCGTATTATACCACAATCATTCTGTTTTTAAGCTAGCAATCTGTTGAGCAAACCACATGGCTGCACTGCCATTTGTTTCTGCATTTAAGCGTTCCAAAGTTTGATTCAACAAACAAATTGGCAATCCTGAAAGTGCTAGAGAAGTCTCGCATTCCTGATACTTGCCGTTTGACTGCAACTGAAAGGCAAAAACTCGCAAACCTTTAACGTCAACTACCCAATATTCAGGAATTCCCAAATCGGCATAGAGATATTTTTTCTCATCTAAATCTATTGTTAAAGTTGTGTCAGCAATTTCGCCAACTAAATTAGGAACTCGCCACTGTTCTAAATTAATGTAACGCCGCTCTCCTGTTTGCCAAGTTGGGTATTCGCTCCCCACGTAAACCATTAAATCTGGTGATGCAGCTTGCTTTTTAGGTTTTTCTAGCAAGCAGCCGCCCAGGGAACTGTATATCTGTTCTGGTACTTGACTAAACCAGATAGCGAATAACATTGGAAACAAGTTATTGATGATGGCGTGATTGATTCCTTCTTTTCCCATATCAATGACTAAAAGCCGATCGCAATTAAAGCACAATCCGATGTGATCATTATCGTTGGGAGCATCGCGATAAGCCAAGTAATCTTCCCAAGTGGCGGTTTTACCTTGAGATGTAGTTGTCGTAATATCTGTTTGAATAACTCTTGATATTGAGGCGGTCATGGCATTTGCGGGGATTTTTAAATTATTCTATTTATACCTTAGCAAATGCGGTGCGCAGTGCACACCCTACGTACTTTAAATCAGGTGCGCAGCATTTAATTCTTCAGTCCGCGGAGGCGGACATTGTTTGTGTAGTCGCGGTTTCAACCGCCGACTCCGATCTTCAGTCCGCGGAGGCGGACATTGTTTGTGTAGTCGCGGTTTCAACCGCCGACTCTGATCTGCCGACTCTGATCTGCCGACTCTGATCTGCCGACTCTTATTTTTAGCAAATAAGGTGCGCACTGCGCACCCTACTAATTTTTAGCTAATTTCTAGCCTCTATTCTTCTCCGACCAAATGCGCGTTGGCAGTCCCCAAACGTAGACAAATCCTTCGGCCGCTTTATGGTCGAATTCATCCTCAGCGCCGTAGGTTGCTAAGTCGAAACTGTACAGCGAATACTCGGATTTGCGGCCGACAATTGTGGCATTTCCTTTGAACATTTTTAGGCGCACGGTTCCAGTTACTCGCTTTTGAGTATCCTGAATAAATGCGTCTAAAGCAGTTTTTAAAGGGTTGTACCAAAGACCATTGTAAATCATTTCGCTGTAGGTTTCTTCGATGCCGCGCTTGTATCGCGTGACATCTGCTGTCAAGGTCAAACTTTCTAAGTCTCGGTGCGCGTGCATTAATACTAAAATCGCTGGTGTTTCGTAAATCTCCCGCGATTTAATCCCGACTAGGCGGTTTTCAATCATGTCGATACGCCCGACTCCGTGATTTCCAGCTATTTCGTTGAGTTGGGTAATCAGGGCGACTGGTGATAATTCTTTGCCGTTCAAACTGACAGGCTTTCCGCACTCGAAACCGATTTCTATGTATTCGGGTGTGTTGGGAGTTTGCTCGATCGCCTTTGTCATCAAAAACACCTCTTCCGGCGGTTCCGCCCAAGGATCTTCGAGGATGCCGGCTTCGATCGCCATTCCTAACAAATTGCGATCGATACTATAAGGCGAAGACTTCTTCACCGGCGACGGAATCCCGCATCTTTCGCCGTAGGCGATCGTTTCCTCGCGGCTCATTTTCCACTCCCGCGCCGGTGCTAAAATCTTAATCTTGGGATTCAGTGCGCCGATCGACACATCAAACCGTACCTGATCGTTTCCCTTACCCGTACAACCGTGGGCGATCGCATCCGCACCGTATTTTTCCGCAGCTTCTACTAACAATTTAGCAATCAGCGGGCGGGCTAGCGCCGTAGAAAGCGGATACCGATTTTCGTAAAGCGCGTTAGCTTGAATTGCTGGAAACGCATAATCCTTGACAAATTCCTCGGTAGCATCGATTACCAACGATTCCGAAGCACCAGATGCCAAAGCTTTCTTGCGGATTGGTTCCAATTCGTCTCCCTGTCCCAAATCCGCCGCCAGAGTAATTACCTCTTCGACTCCCCACTCCTTCATCAAGTAAGGAATGCAGACGGAGGTATCGACTCCGCCCGAATATGCTAGCACAACTTTTTTAGCGCGACTCATTTGTATTTACATCCTGAATTTAACTTAATACGCTTGGGCCAGAGCCGATCCCCCCTAGCCCCCCTTAAAAAGGGGGGGACAAGATTCTTCTCAAAGTCCCCCTTCTTAAGGGGGATTTAGGGGGATCTCCGGGCCATAAACACTGTTAACCCAACCGTATTGGAATTTAACCAACTTTGTATTATGCACCTAATTGAGATCGATTCTTGTCAGCAATCGTACAGATTTAGATATTCTTTTTTTGCTAAGGTTGGCGATTTCCCGGCCTAGTTGCTGCGAAAAATCTGCTACCGTGGGATACGGTAACTGTGGCGATGGGGAAAAGTTGTGTTTTTTAGTGTTGTGATTCCGACGTACAATCGTAAACCGATTTTGGAAAAATGTCTACTGGCTCTGGAAAATCAGCAGTTTGGTAGTAGTGTCACAGATTATGAGGTGATTGTAGTCGATGACGGCTCGACGGATGGGACGATCGAGTGGTTGAGCACCGATGCCGAGTTTTTACCCCATGTGCGATCGATCGCCCAATCTCACCAAGGCCCAGCCGCCGCCCGGAATTTAGGCGTTGAAAATGCTAAGGGCGAGACAATTATTTTTATTGACAGCGATTTAGTTGTAACAAAGCATTTTTTACAAGCACACGCAGATGCTTTACTACAGGGCTACAAAGATACTGATGCGGTTTTTACTTACGGCAGCGTGATTAATACTTGCAATTTCGACAATCCCACCTCGGAACCTTACAAAATAACGGATTTTTCGGCGGCTTATTTTGCTACAGGAAATGTGGCCATCGCCCGCCACTGGCTGCTGGAAGCTGGACTGTTTGACAATCGCTTTCAACTGTATGGATGGGAAGATTTAGAATTGGGTGTCAGGTTGAAAAAATTAGGTTTAAAACTGATTAAATGTCCGCAGGCTGTAGGCTATCACTGGCATCCAGCTTTTAACCTAGATCAAATACCAGGCATGATTGACCGAGAAATTCAGCGCGGGAGAATGGGAGTTTTGTTTTATCAAAAACACCCAAGTTGGGAAGTAAAGCTAATGATTCAAATGACTTGGCTACACCAAATACTGTGGGGAGTTTTGTCTTTGGGCGGGATGCTGAATGAGCGGACGATGACTCCTTTTTTGCAGTGGCTAATTGACCAAGGCAAACCGCAGTTAGCTTTAGAAATAGCTCGAATTTTTCTGAATTGGTATAATGTTAAAGCTGTGTATGCTGCTTACGGTGAATTACAGGCTGATGCAAAAGTTTCATAAATTAGCCCGCCCAAACAACATATCACATACGATCAGAGCTTGTCAGGGCTTGTGTATTTGCTGAAAGAGAGTCAGTATATTTACGCAAAAAATACAAGTCCGAGCAATCCAATAAATACAGGTAAAACAGGGCTTTAAACATTGTAAAAGTTTGGCGTTTAATGTAAAGTTGCGTGCTGAGCCGGTGATTTGAGGAATATCGGCTGTTTTCTCGATCGCCTGGGATAATTTTATGCCCACAAATTTTAAAAATGCAGACATTCTTGATACAATTATTACAAATATCAGGGGTAATCTATCTTAGCGAGCGATCGGACAGTGCCACTGCCTCAAGCGAAAGGGATACTGAGAGTCTGATTTATGCTGCCATAGCTGATAAAAGCATCGCATACAGTCGCTCATTGACCGCCAGTCCTCGAAAAACAGGATGCCGAGCTGATTGAAACTTGTATTGCTCAAATCCGCGCCATAAATTAACCTCTACCAATACTCATGCTGCTACAAACTAATAGTTTTATGTACAAATAATTGTAGGATTTAATATTTAAGATTTGATAAATAAAAATAGTGATAGGGGAGTTATTATGAATCAATATGATCAAGAATCCGCTGAAACAAAAACACTCGCATCTCAAAAAGATGTATTAACACAAAACATTTTAATCGTTGATGATCACCCAGAAAGCTTGCGCCTTTTATCCCAGGTTTTGTCTAAGCGGGGATATAAAGTGCGGCCGACACGGGATGGCAAATTGGCTCTTAACTTTGCTCAATCGACTCCACCGGATTTGATTTTGCTGGACATCATGATGCCCGGTATGAATGGCTATCAAGTCTGCGAACAGCTAAAAGCTTCTCCCAAAACCAAAGATATTCCTGTAATTTTTCTCAGCTCTTTAAATGAAGTATTTGATAAAGTCAAAGCTTTTTCGCTGGGGGCGGTAGACTACATTAGTAAACCGTTTCAAACAGAAGAAGTGGTGAGCCGCATCGAAAATCAACTGCTGCTCAGTCGTCTTTCTAAGCAAATTGTAGCACAAAATGCGCGGCTGCAAGCAGAAATAGAAGAACGCAAGCGGGTCGAAGCAGAACTGCGAGAAAGTCAGCACTGGCTGTCGGCAGTAATTAAAATGAATCCTAATGTTTTGTACATTTACGATGTGATGGAACAGCGGATTTTATATATCAATCGCGAACTGTATAGGGATCTTGGCTATTCCCTGGCAGAAATACAGCAAATGGGAGCAGCATTTCTGCCTAACTTAATCCACCCTGATGATTTGCCAGCTTTCTCAGAACACATGAGCCGGATTGAGACAGCACAAGACGGTGAAAGCTTTGAGATTGAGTACCGAATTCAGCACCAAAACGGTGAATATCGCTGGTTTTTTAGCATGGATACCGTGTTTACCAGAACAGCAGAGGGTAAACCTTGGAAAATTCTGGGAAGTGCTACTGAAATTAGCGATCGCAAACAAGCAGAACTCGAACTGAAAACGGCTTTAGCTGCTTTGGAACGGCAAATTAAGCAAAGATTTCTGCTAGAAACAATTACTCTGGAAATTCGTTACAGCTTAAAGCAGGATCGAGTGTTTCAAACAGCAGCAGCCCAAATATGTCGAGTTTTTAATGCCGATACTTGCTTGATTCACACCTACACAGAAGATCCAAGTCCCCGCCTTCCTTGTGTGGCTTACTACACAAGAATTGAATCAAAATCGCTTTCAAATTTAGAAATTCCCATCGAGGGCAACCCTCACGTTCAGTTTGTATTGTCCCAAGATAAAGTTGTAGTTTGTAATGATATTTATGTGGAACCGCTGCTAGAAAATGTCATAGGTTTGTGCGAGGAAATAGGTTTGAAGTCGATGATAGCAGTGCGGACTTCTTACCAGGGAAAAGCTAACGGAATGATGTGCTTGCACCAGTACGCTCACCGCCAATGGACGCAAGATGAGATCGGATTATTGAAAACTGTGGCGGCACAAATGGGAATTGCGATCGCCCAAGCCAATCTTCTCGAACAAGATAAACAGCAGCGACTGAAACTGCAACAGAGCGAAGCTACTCTAGCAGCAGCCCAGAAAATTGCCCATATCGGTAGTTGGGAATTTGATGTCGTCACAAATAAAATTACTTGGTCAGCAGAAGTATTCCGCATTTTTGGTCTTGACTCAACCGCACCTGAACCGACATACTTGCAACTTTTGGAGATGTATCATCCCGACGACAGAGAGGTTTTTGAGCAAACTATCAACCTCGCTATTTCAGAAGGAACTCCCTACAAAATTGAATTGCGAATTTTGCATTCTAGCGGTCATATCCGATATGTGGAGATCAGGGGAGAAACTGTTTCTAACGAAACCCCAGAAGTAATCCAACTGTTGGGAACAGTCATGGATATTACTGAACGGAAACAAGCCGAAGCTGCTTTGCAAATTAGCGAAGAGCGTTTTTATCTAGCATTTGAAGGCTGTGCTATGGGATTGTGGGATTGGAATGTGAGGACGGGAGAAGTATATTTTAGTTCGCGGTGGAAGACGATGCTGGGATATGAAGTAGAGGAGGTTGAAAATAATTTTGCATCCTGGGAGCAACTGGTACATCCAGAGGATTTGTCACAGGCTCAAGCAGCGATACAAGCTCACTTTCAATGGGAAAGTTCGATGTACGAAGTGGAATTTCGGATGCTGACAAAATCCGGCGAGTGGAAGTGGATTTTAGCTCAAGCTAAAGTGATGGAACGCGATGATTCGGGAAATCTTTTGCGGATGACGGGCACGAACACTGATATTAGCGATCGCAAACAAGCAGAAGCAGCTTTGCAATTTAGCGAACAGCGAGAACGAGAAAAAGCCGAACAGTTAGAACAAACTTTGGCATCATTAAAAAAAGCTCAAGCCCAGCTCATTCAATCCGAAAAAATGTCAAGTATCGGGCAAATGGTAGCGGGAGTTGCCCACGAAATTAATAACCCGATTAGCTTCATCTACGGTAATATTATTCCAGCCGCACAGTACGCTGGCGATTTGGTAAAATTGATTCAGCTTTACCAACAACATTATCCCGAACCATTTCCAGAAATTGCCAAAGAATTGACAGAAGTCGAAGTAGATTTTATCGCTGAGGATTTCCCAAAAATTATGGCTTCAATGCAAGAAGGTGCTAACCGAATTAAGCAGATTGTGCAGTCTTTGCGAAACTTTTCGAGACTCGATGAAACAGAGTGTAAAGTAATCGACATTCATGAAGGGATAGAGAGCACTTTGGTGATTTTGCAGCACCGATTGCAGTCACAGCCAAAACGTCGGGAAATTCAAGTTATTAAAAATTATGGCGAGCTGCCAAAAGTCGAGTGTTATCCGGCTCAATTAAACCAGGTATTTATGAATTTGCTGGTGAATGCGATCGACGCTGTGGAAGAGTCATTAGTCATCACTCATTCGTCATTAGCAAACAATATTTCAACAGTTACAAATGATGCTGGAAAAATGTTTGAGAAAAATCCTCAGATTCACATTAGCACTGAAATAAATAGGGACAATCAAGTTGTTGTGCGGATTGCTGACAATGGGCCCGGTATCCTTCCCGAAGTTCAGTCAAGGATGTTTGACCCGTTTTTTACTACAAAGCCGATCGGCAGTGGCACTGGTTTGGGGTTGTCGATTAGTTACCAAATTGTTAAAGACACCCACGGCGGTAAGTTGCGGTGTAATTCAGAGGTTGGGCGGGGAACAGAATTTGCGATCGAACTGCCGATTTCGCAAAAAGTGAAAAGTAAAACCTTTTATTAAGGTTAATTGACGGCAAATAATATCAAACCCTGACATTTGATCCGATATTTCATTGGAACCATCTGTGGTCTAGTTTAATCTTATCTTAATCGTGATAGAATTAAAAGCTACTTTTTTCGCTGCTAGACGTTTCACTCTTTCTCTGGGGAGTGAATTTGACAGTTGATTTCATACATATTATCTCAACTCGCGTCTGTAGCATCTACTACATTTTAACTGACTTATGACTGACTCAATACGCTTCCTGATGTGCGCTCCCGACCACTACGATGTCGATTATGTAATTAACCCTTGGATGGAGGGAAACGTCCACAAATCATCGCGCGAGCGAGCCGTCGAACAGTGGGATAAACTCTACCACGTCCTGAAAGACAACGCCATTGTAGATCTCGTGCCGCCCGAAAAAGGCTGGCCGGATATGGTTTTCACCGCCAACGCAGGCTTGCTTTTAGGCAATACTTTCGTCCTCAGTCGTTTCTATCACAAAGAACGCCAAGGCGAAGAACCCTATTTCAAAGCATGGTTTGAAAGCAAAGGTTTCACCGTGCACGAACTCCCGAAGGACTTGCCGTTTGAGGGCGCAGGTGATGCTTTGCTCGATCGCGAAGGACGCTGGCTGTGGGCTGGATACGGCTTCCGTTCCGAACTAGACTCGCACCCATTACTAGCAAACTGGCTGAACATAGAAGTGCTGTCGCTGCGTTTAGTTGACGAACGTTTCTATCACTTAGACACCTGTTTTTGTCCGCTCACAGGTGGCTATTTGCTCTACTATCCAGCAGCATTTGACTCCTACTCGAACCGCTTAATTGAAATGCGAGTTGCGCCGGAAAAACGCATCGCCATTGAAGAAGCAGATGCCGCGAACTTTGCTTGCAATGCTGTCAATATTGACAAAGTTGTGGTAATGAACAAGGTCAGCGAAGGCTTGAAAACGCGCATCACTGAAGCGGGTTTCAAAGTCATTGAAACGCCGATGAGCGAATTTTTGAAAGCCGGCGGTGCTTGTAAGTGTTTGACGCTGCGGGTGAATGAACCGGTGCAAGAAGATCGATCGGCAAACGTGATGGTAGAAAGCCGCACAATCCGCATGGCAGGCCACTTGCTAGATGCGGGTTTAATCAGTCGCGCTTTAGACTTAATTATCGAAAACGGCGGCAGTTTCCAAGTGCTGAATTTCAATTTAGGAGAGCAGCGCCAAAGCACATCATCTGCGGATGTTAAAGTTTCGGCACCTTCCCACGATGTGATGGAAGAAATCATGGGACTGCTGATTGATTTGGGTGCAGTTCCACCACCGGAAGATATTTGCGACGCTATTTTAGAAGATGTTGTGCAGGATGGAGTCGGCCCGGATGACTTTTATGTTAGTACAATTTATCCCACGGAAGTGCGGGTAAACGGTCAGTGGGTGAGAGCGCGAAATCAGCGGATGGACGGTGCAGTTGCGATTACTGAAACCGCAGAAGGCCCGGTGGCTACGTGCAAATTATTGCGCGATTTGAAAATAGGTGAAAAAGTCGTTGTGGATGTTGTCGGCATCCGCACTATCCGCAAAACAGAATCGCGGGAACAGCGTAATTCTCAAGAGTTTAGCTTTATGTCGGGTAGCGTTTCTAGTGAGCGCCGCGTAGAGTTGGTAGTGGAACAAGTAGCGTGGGAATTGCGCCAAATTCGCGATCGGGGTGGCAAAGTTGTAGTTACGGCGGGGCCTGTTGTGATCCACACCGGCGGCGGCGAACATTTGGCGCATTTGATTCGCGAAGGTTATGTGCAAGCATTGTTGGGTGGAAATGCGATCGCGGTTCACGACATGGAACAAGCGAGCATGGGAACCTCTTTGGGAGTTGACATGAAACGCGGCGTTGCTGTGCGCGGAGGACACCGCCACCACTTGAAAATGATTAACACCACGCGGCGTTATGGAAGTATTGCTAAAGTCGTTGAAGCAGGCGTAATTACCAGCGGTGTGATGTACGAATGTGTGAAGCACAATATACCGTTTTCGCTGGCTGGTTCGATCCGCGATGATGGGCCACTTCCTGACACGCAAATGGATATGGTGAAGGCTCAAGAAGAGTATACTGAGCTGTTACGGGGCGCGGATATGGTGTTAATGCTGTCGTCTATGCTGCACTCGATCGGTGTGGGAAATATGACACCGGCGGGTGTGAAGATGGTCTGTGTGGACATTAATCCGGCTGTGGTGACTAAATTGAGCGATCGGGGGTCGATCGAATCTACGGGAGTTGTCACCGATGTGGGATTGTTCCTGAGTTTGTTGGTGAATCAATTGGATAAGTTGACTAGCCGCCATCATGTAACTCAATCTGTGTAACTGAATCCATTTAGACTCGGCGGTTGAAACCGCGTCTACACAAACAATGTCCGCCTCCGCGGACTCAAGATAAGAGCGCGTAAGGTGCGCCTCGCCGTGCACCTTACAAAATTCCTAGAAATGTTGAGAGGAAAATCAATGGTACAGGAATTAATAGACCTGAGAAATTGTATTTTAGAGGGCAGAAATGAAGATGCTCTCTTCATTGTCGATGAATTAGAGGGCATGAGCAAACAGGCAACTCTGCGGAATATCGGGTCTTTTTTACTAATTCTGTTAATCCACCTCATTAAAAACCAAGTAGAACAGCGTTTAACAAACTCTTGGGCTGCTTCTATTGCTAATTCTGTTCGAGGTATTAAAAAGCTAAATCTCAAAGATAATAAAACATCTTACTATATCAATGCCGATGAGTGGGAGCTTTTCATAGAGGATGAGCTAGAAGCCGCAATTCGTGAGGCTAGCAGGGAAGTGTTGGAAGGAAGGTTAAGCCGCGCTCAACTTGCTAAGAGAGTGGACAGAGAGCAAATGGTTGCGATCGCAAATCAGCTACTGTCCCTGACATACACTTATGCTAGAGGAGAATTCGAGGATGCGATCGATGAATATTTGTCGCAGTTGCCTGGGGGTGAAGATTGGAACGTAGACAGTTAAAAAACATTACTAGAGGGCCAGTAATGTCGCGCGTAGGGTTCGCTGCGGCGCACCTTACGAAATTCCTAGAAATATTGAGGTCAAGAGCAATGATACAGGAATTAATAGACCTGAGAAATTGTATTTTAGAGGGCAGAAATAAAGATGCTCTCTTCATTATCGATGAATTAGATAAGAACTAATGGCTGGCCCTAAACCACCGATTGTGTATGGTATCCAAGATAGAGGTTCACCATACCAAAGCGTATTAAAATATCTATTCCAGATGATAATAATTGACCAACAAAACCATGTTATGGAAAATGTGTAAAGCAGAAAAAACCCGATTGGTAGTAGCGATCGCTTTTCTAGTTTCATATTTCCTCTAAATTAGTATATTATCGCAAATTTTCACTCAAAGTTTATGCGCTCGCCACAACAATCATCTTCTCAAGTTTGCTAAAGGCGATCGCTATCTCACCCAACAACAAATATTCTCAAATGCTTTGATGTGTTTTGGAGTGCGATCGGCAATTATCTCTCGAAACCTAGCAACTAAATTAACTATTTTTGCTTGCCTAATCTCGAATAGAAATAAATAATCTCAACGATGCGATCTCCAACGGTCTAACGGCTTACGCTTCAACGAACGGCAATGATATAGCGTGTGTCACCTTTTTGCGTGCAAGCGCTTGTTAGATACTTTTACCATGAGGACCGAGGAAACGCTCACCATTAAAATGAACTAGATGATCAGGGTTATCTGCAATCCACACTTCAGTTTCCCATGCAATATCAGCCGCATTCTTGCGAAATTCAGCACGGTCTGGAAACGCTGTCACGTAAACAAGACCTACCTTACAATCTTTGAAGGTTTCCTCAAGTTCAATCCAACGCTTTGGGGATATAGGACCATGACTGGTAACTGCTTCAATCAAAAATAGCCATTCCCGATCTTCGTCATACACTACAATATCTGGCAATTTGTCATGTGACATTGGGGTTACACCTAGAGATTCCAGATATTCGGCTTCTCGGAACATCAGCTTTCCGCCTTCTTTTCGACTGCTGGCGGTGTCACCAATGTATAACAATCGACCGCCAGAACCGATGAAGCGCGAACAGAATTCGTGAACAATGTCAGCGTGAAGCTGATTATGCTTACCAGGTGACAACGTGATAGTTTCGCCATTTGGTAAGCTAATTGGAATTTTGTGCATATCAAGAGCGCGTTCATATTGTGCCTTCAATTCGGGCACCGCGTCTTTGTAATCTTGAACTTTTCCCAACCAGCCGCCGTTCGGGTATTCCGCCAGAATTTCCAATATTGACCGATTCAATGAATAGTTATTGTCTTTGCTATTGGTTGCTCGTGTAGGGTCGTCTCGGTTTCGATCAACAATACGGGCTTGCTCGAATTGATGAAGTGTTTGCCGTCTAATAGTTTCGCGACTGTTCGGCTTATAGTCCTTTCCATATTCATTACGGATGAATTCCATGATGGTCACGGTTGGCAAAAGCTTTGCTGTTGATGAACTCCAGTTATCTGAAGGTTTTATGTTAGCTAACGCCAAAAAGACCCATGCTGATCGATCATTACACTGTGCTTTTGGCAGCCCCAAGGCGGTCAATAATGCTTTCGCTTCATTAAGTTTTTCTTGTTGTTGTACCATAAATCGCAATTTCTACCCCTTATATTAAATCCACTACACCAAGAACTGGGTTCACGATTAAATCAATTTTAGCCGTTTCAAAAAGCATCAGCTTTTGTGCTTGCTCACCAATTTCTTTCACTTGGTCACGGGATGGAAATTTCATCACCCTAATTTCAGTAGCATTAACTTGAGTATTTCCCGAAATACACCTAAAATACTTGTCCATGAATGATGAATTAAGAACAGCCGCAAGACCATAGGCTTCAATAGTAGATAATTCACCACCTAATACACCGATATAATTTGTCTTGTTGCCAAAACCAATCCATTCGCAATAGTGCATCTTGGCAAGGTGAACACTAGCGACCAATCGCTTTTTTTCGTCTTTGGATGAAAAACGCTTTAGCAACACATAAGTACCATTTTTAATCATATGTTTGTCATGGTCTTCATTAAGGCTGAAGGATACGTCTTTCCTATGGTTACCCGTCCAAGTTGCAGTTAATGGTGTCACATTGTGTGGACGGTATAGCGGAACTGTATTTTTTGTCCTAGTTTCTTTGGTGATATATTGACGGGTGCGATGTTCGACCACACGACCAGTCGAAATAAAATATCCTGCATCTTCAAAAGTAGTTTTGAAAGTTTCAGCTTTCTGCAAAATGACAGCAGCACAAGCCGATTCAGGAATTCTAATTAATCGTTGATTGTTTGAAGAATCGACGATTAAATGAACTGGATATTGTTTTTCATCAGCATGGTTGATGCTGATATCACAGTCACTCGACCTAACTGTTATAGTGTTTGTATTACTACCTTTAACGAGGTAACAAATAATATTTTCTTGAAGCACCGATGAGTCATCATTATTAAACACCTTGTCTCGGTGTTTGAAAATATGAATCAAGCTTAGTGCTGATTCAGTCAGTAAGTATTCACGGAAACCTTTGAAATATAGTCCATTTGTGAAGCTGCGAGGTGTTATTGTGACCATTTGCCCACCAGCCTTCATGGAAGCCATTACAACTGCCATGAATGAAGCATATATATTTGGATCGCCGTGATACAAATCGGCTACCGCTTTAGCATAAGGTGAATCTTTCGCACTGTATTTAAAGTATGGCGGGTTGATTACTGATATATCAAATGGCTGAATATTTTCTTTCTTATCTGGTCTAGCAAGTACAAAGTCTTCACAACAAATTTCATAAGTGAAGGTTCCTAGCTGTTTACAAAACTTGTTCTGAACAATCTTCAGTGTTTGTTCAAGGCTAACAACGGCTTCACAGTCAAGTTCATATAGTACAGCATGAACAGTCCTACAACCCATACCTAAGCAATGCAAAGCAGTAGAGGCAGTTAATATACCAGTTCCTGCGCCAGCGTCCAGAATGCGAACAGTATTACTTTTGGGTTTGACGACCAGAGATGCCATGTAATCTGACACAACCGACCCGGTGAAGAACTGCCCTAAAGTCTTCCTGCTTTCTAATGACTTAGATCTGAGAAACGCACTTTGAAGGCTAATAATATCGTTTTTGGGTTCAATAAATGATTGCCGATTCAACGATTTTTACCCTTGCCCGTCTTATAAACTATAAACATTATCTCTCATTTGACTCAATTTAGGATGCACTATATTTTGTGTAGCTAACGGCTAAGTTGAGCGGCAGTAAAGTACATTTGCTCAACTAAAATATCATATTTGTCCGATCCAATGATCTATTATACTACGATCGCTTCTCAATTCTTAATTTTGGCGATCGCCCCAAAAATTGATCTTCTCAAAGTTAAGCCCTTGGGTGTGTCGCCATCGACAATCCTTCATCAACAGCGACAATCTCATGGCGACGCACCCTACGGCTACAGCTTTGAGGTTAAGATTGGGGCCTGTCCTCGATCGCAATATAAGGCTCACCGTGAGTACCCGTATAGATTTGAGTCGGGCGGTAAATGCGGTTTGTCTCTAGCTGTTCCTTCCAGTGAGCTAGCCAACCGGCAACCCGGGCGATCGCAAAAACCGGCGTAAACAAATCGATCGGAATTCCCATTTTCCGGTAAACCAGACCCGAATAGAAATCTACATTAGCATAAATTCCTTTCTGCCCCAATTTCTCCTCAACCACTTCTTCCAACTTGACAGCAATGTCGTAATAATCGTCGTGTCCGAAGTTTTCAAACAACTGTTCTGCTAACCCTTGAAGAATAGTTGCTCTCGGATCTTTCACCTTATAAACTCGGTGTCCGAATCCCATGATTTTGTCCTTATTTGCAACGCACTTCTCCACAAAAGGCCGCACGTTTTCTACCGAACCAATTTGCTCCAACATCTCAATCACTTCTTCATTCGCTCCCCCGTGCAGAGGCCCCGCCAAAGTGCCAACTGCTGAAGCAATCACCCCGTAAGGATCTGTCAGAGTCGAAGCTGTTACCATTGCCGAAAATGTAGAAGCATTGATTGTATGTTCGGCGTGCAGAGTCAGACAAACGTCAAAAATGTTAGCTAACAGCGGATCTGGTTCTCGCTCGTTTAGCATATAAAGAAAGTTAGCCGAGTAGTTCAAATCATCCCTCGGCCGCACCGGATCATTTCCCCGCCGCATTTGCTGGAACGCCGCCACCATTGTCGGAATTTTGGCTAGCAGCCGCACTACAGCTTCTCGAATGTATGCTGGGTTGGCCAAAGCTCGGCGCGAGTAGAATAAGCCCAAGGCCGCTGCTGAAGCTTGCAGCGCGTCCATTGGATGTCCTCTTTCGGGAAAGCATTTCATCATATCCCGGATGCGATATTTGATCCGGCGGTGATAGCGAATTTCATGCTCGAAAGCTTCTAGTTCTTCCTTTGTCGGAAGTACGCCCCAGATTAATAAATACGAAGTTTCCACAAAGGAACTTTTGAGAGCTAGTTCCTCAATGCTAATCCCGCGATATTCTAGCACCCCTTTTTGTCCATCTACATAACTAATACTGGACAAGGTGGCGGGAACACCTTCTAAACCTGGTTTGAATTCGCCGACGACCATTGCGATACCGTATTGTGTGATTGAATCTAATCAAATTACATTACCAGAAAGCAAGATAGTGTCACCGTCTTGACAAATAATCATTTACTCGCGACTCAGGCGCAAGGATGCTCAGAAACGAGATTTTTCCACAGAGTTTGCGATCGCACCGTTAGATATTTTAGTTCCTCACACCCTGTTGCGGAGTCGGAGAATGCCGGTCAAACAGGGCTGGCGCGCCCTGTGATTATCGCGCCGATTCGCTGTTTCTAACAAAGCAAAAACTTAGGCCCTGTGAGCCAGAACATTTGGCTGCGGCCGACTGGGGAGCCTGTTTCGGGGAGGATTAAGCCGATGATACCTGCTTTTTTGAGGATCAGCGTATCGTGCGATCGCCCCCAAAGCAAAGTTTCTGCCCAATTGCCCAAATCTGGTTGGTGGCCCACCAAGACTAAGCTGCGGTTGCCTGTTTCCTGCCACTGCTTGTACCACCTCAGCCAGTCCCCGATGTCTCCTGAAGGTGCGAGGGCGGCGGATTCTTCTATTTTGGAACTTAGACCGACTGAAAGCAGGATTTGCGCGGTTTGCGAGGCGCGCAGTAGGGGACTAGAGAGCATCAGATCGAACTGAATTTCGAGCTCGTACAGCCGCTGGGCGATTTTTCGGGTTTTACGATCGCCCTCTTTAGTCAGCGGGCGTTCTGAGTCTGTTTCGTATTCTTCTGGTTCGGCTGCGATACCGTGACGGATCAAATATAAATGCACTCTCGCTGTCCTTTTGATAGCTTTGCGATGGCTACGCCCCGGCTTACGCACGCGATGGGTGAAGTTTAGCGCGATCGACATCTTTTGCCTATTCTACAACTGGATTGACATCTAGCACTGTCATCTGGTACGCGCCATAGGCGTAGCGATCGCGCCCTTGTCGTTTCGCATCATACAATGCTCGATCGGCTGCGGCGATCAATTCATCCGGGGATTTGCCACAGCAGGGAACCATGCTAGCAATTCCCATACTCACAGTCAGGATCGCACTCACATCAGATTGCTCGTGAGGGATGGCCAAATCTCCGATGGCATCTCGGATCGACTCAGCAACTGCGATCGCCCCAGCAGCATCCGTATTTGGCAGAATAGCAGCAAATTCTTCGCCCCCATAGCGCACAAACAAATCCGTCGAACGTCTAACCGCAGCCGCCGCAGCTTTCGCCACTTCCACCAAACAAATATCCCCAGCTTGATGTCCGTAGCGATCGTTATATCGCTTAAAATAATCCACATCCAACATAATCAATGAAAGCTGTTGTTTGCCCTGCATCAGTCGGTGCCATTCCGACTGCAATCGCTGATCAAAACAGCGGCGGTTTGCTACTTGGGTTAACCCATCTGTCATAGCCATTAATCTTTCTTGTTCCGCCCGGTTTTTCAGAATCTCCTCGGCCTCCTGGCGTTCTGTAATATCAGCGAAAGTGGTCACTACTCCATAGGGTTGAGATTGATTGAGATGGAACAGTGGTTGAGAATTAATCGAAATCCAAGTCAGGGTTTGATCCGATTTGTGAATGCCCATCACCACATTCGATCGCGCTTCTCCCGTGCGTAGGGTGATTATTGCCGGATGCTGTTCCCGCGGAAACGGTTCGCCATCCTCGCCAATGGTGCGCCAGTCTAAATCTATGGATGTACGCCCCATCATTTGGTCTGGTGTCAGCCCGAGAATCCTTTCAGCACTAGCATTACAGGTAGTAATTTGTCCGTTTGCTAGCTGAAGTACGACACCTTCGGTCATTGTAGTAATCACAGAACAATACCGTTCATCGCTTTCCTGCAATTGACTCAGGAGACTGTTTTTAGCCTCAAACTCCGAAGCCAGATGCAGGCTCCCGGCCATAAACCCCGCCATTAGTTGTAAAGTTTGGATATCTGACTCTGTAAAGGCAAAGGGTGTAGCTGAAACGACTTTTAAGACGCCAACCCGATCGTCCTGATAGAACAAGGGAACAACCACCAGTGACCGGAGACCAATGCGCTGACAGGCCGCCAGATCCACCCGTGCATCGGTTTCTGAATCCTCGCAAATCATGATTTGGCCGGTCGCAATACATTTTCCCGATAAACTTGTCCCTACTTTGATCCGTAATCCAAGATAGGCGGTGGCGATACCGCTGGCTGCCCGATACACCATTTCATCCCCTTCCAGCATTGCAATCACGGCCCCATCGGCACCGATCAATTTTTGAGTTCGATCGGTAATCACCGCCATCACGGCATCCAGGTTAGGATTACGAAGGGCGATTTCCTGTTGGGTGGCAATCACTATACCCAGACGCTCGAACTCTTTTTTTAATGCTGCTTCTGCTTGTTTGCGAGCGGTGATATCCTTCATAAAACAGTGATGCCCGATCGATCGCTCCTGCGAGTCGTAGGCCGCCAACATCACCACCTGCTTGTAAAAAATCGAACCATCTTTCCTGATACCACGGGCCTCAACCTCCACTCGGCCGCAGGCTAGCATTTTTTGATAAGCGACCATCATCGTGTCGCAGTCTTCGGGATGAACTGTTTTCTGCCAATTCATACCAACCATTTCTTCAGGCTGATAACCTGCTATATTCGCATAGGCTTGATTAACGGTGATATACCGTCCGAAAATATCCAGCCGCGAGATGCCCTCCACCGCATTAGCAAGAGCTCTACTCATTTCTTTGAGTTCTGTTTCTGCCTGGACAATATCCGTAATGTCTTGGGATGTGCCAAACAACCGAATGACTTGTCCCTCTGCATTGAGTTCGGCCTGTCCCCTGGCTTCGATATAGCGGAGCGAAGCATTGACGCCCAAGACTCTGAGCCGCAATCGATAGGGTTCTCCGTGACTGAGGGATCGTAGAACTACCTGGTGTAGCTGTTCGGCACTTTCGGGATGGTAAAGCCGCATATTTTCTTCATAGGTAGGTTCGCCCAGGGCCCTGTTGCGTCCCACAATCTCGAATAGTTGGGCAGACCAGGTAATTTTATCTGTAATTACGTCCCATTCCCAGTTACCGATGTGGGCAACCCGCTGGGCTTCTGACAACCGGGTTTCACTCTGTTGCAGGGCTGTTTCCGTCTGCTTGCGGTCGGTAATGTCCTTTTCGTTCACGAGCAACATCGGGTTGCCTGTTACCGGGTCGTTGGTACATCGCACGTCCATCTCGTGCCACCGAATTCCCGCCAGAGTAATGACTTGAGTCTCAGCAGTAAAGACCTTACCGGACTTGAGAATTGCCATTGCTCGCTCTCCTACCCGATCGTCCACAAAGCGGCTCACAAAAGCATTGTCTGTCTTTCCATAACAGCGCAAGGCCGCCGGGTTTTGCAGCAGCAGCAAGCCTTCTAGGCTGTACAGCGCAACCATCAGCGTGGTGTGGCGGAGTGCTTCGATCGATCGCAGGGTTTCCGGCTCAATGCGATCGACGGTTTCGATCGTACCCTCCACCAGCATTGCCAAACGCCCGCCGTCAATTCTAATGCCAGAGCACCGACAGCCGACAAAAACAGGCTCACCGGCCGGGTAAAACGTCCACCGCTCGGACAAGGTTTTGCCTTGCTCAAACTGTTGCAGATAGCTCTGCAAGCGAATCCGAGTAGACTCCGACACATCGCTAAAGTTGCGGCTCGTGAGTTCTTGCGGCGTCGCAGCATTCCACAAATACAAGGATGCTTGGTTTGCCCACCGCATTTGCCAATGCTCAATATCAAATATCCAGAGCGGGTATTGCAACAAATCAAAGGCGTTGATGTTGACAATATCGCTGATCAGGGAACAGGCACTGTCTGGTTCCAGGCTATTTTGATGGTAGACTTTTTCTATATTGGTGGCAGTTTGATCCGGTGCTGTTTCGAGTTGTGGCGGTTGATTTGGTGGCAGCACCGGGTGGTGAGATTCCAGTTGCCGTATCCTCAAGCTGATCTGCACTGCAACGTGTTGCAGGATCTGAATGTCGAGAGGTTCCCACTGACGCGGACTTCGGCATTGATGAGCAATCAACAGTCCCCACAGCTTCGGAGATTGCTGCTGTTTGCCATCTAGCAAAATTGGTACAACTAAGTTAGCCTGCACTTGGAGGCGATCGAGCAATTCGACATGACAAGCTGGAATATGACCGCTGTTAATATCAGCAATGCTGCTGGTTTGTCCCTGGCTGTAACGCTTTACCCAGGTTGTTTCAAAGCAAGGGTCATAAATCAGTTGTCCCAGGATGGGCGGCCACTCGCCACCAACGGATTCAGCCAATACTACACTATCTCCATGCGGTAAGAAGCGATAAATAATTACGCGATCGGTTTGCAGCAACACCCTGGTTTCTGCTACCGCACATTGCAAAATGCTCTCCAGATCCCCGAACTCGTTGATTTGAATTGCAATTTCTGAAAGTTTTTCTAGAATTTTCTCTAACGACCAAGAGAAATCCTGTTTTGTAGACATCTCCGTGTTCCTTGTTCTGTGAAGCTATTTTATACTATTCTAGCCCGCGACAAATAAATATAATAATTTGTTTTAATTCGTAGCAACGTTTTTTTTGACTTTAACAATAAAACTAAAAAGTTGTTTTCTTGTTCAGGAACGCTCAAGCCAAAAAATCATCTTTATGTTATATTCCCAGGAATTTATGTGGTTTGGTCTCGGAAATAGCTAATTGTATATTTCAATACGGTTCATTTAAGACTGTCTTGGCGGTAAAACGATGTGAAAAACAGACACTGCGATTGCTTCACGAGTACCTTATATTCGGACAAAAAAACCTTAATTAAACCGTATTGTATTATATCCGGTCAATTACTGGTAACAAAAAAGGTTCGTAGTGAGGACTAAAGTCCTCATATAAGGACTAAAGTCATCACTACGAACCAAATAAGATTCTAAAGTTGAGATGTTTGCGAGACGAGTAAAAAATGCGATCGAACCTCACAGCGACAGATTGCTCGGCATTCCCAGGCTGTTGCTCAAATCAAGACTCTACCGACAAACTCCATAATTAATGATCGTAAATAGGATTATCTTTAGGACTAATTAAATTCAGCAACTTTTGCTTGATCTGAGCATCGAATACTTCCCATTTGTGCCTTGCATAGTCGCTGTTATCATTCCTGCCAGACAGAAATCCCACCGGAATCTCAAAACCTCCAGCTTGACTTCTGCCTCCACCAAAAAAGCGTCCTTGAGCATCTTGACCGAAGGCTTCTTTAATAAATTCGTCGGGGTCGAGAGTAAGTTTATTCGTTCGCAGCGAGCCAATTACTACTTCAAGTTCTTCGTCTTTGTCGTGTACAATGGCGTAGACAACTGCTGTGTGTACGTTCTCTTCTGTTACTAGAAAGTCCGCTGCTTGGGGAATGGAATCCCGATCGTCATAACGGAGGTAGCCGATGCCCGCGATCGAGAAATTGTTCTGGACGATGCGGTGTTTGAGCGCTCGCTCGATCGCATCCATCACCCATTTAGACCGAGAGGACTGTAACACCGCATTCAACAACTGTGAGTCATAAAATCGGCTCAAATAAGCCGCAGCTAAAAAATCCTCCTCCTGAGCTTGTCTGAGGGCGTTGGTATCCGATCGCAAACCGTGCATCAAAGCTGTAGCGCATTTGACGTGCTGGCTAATACCGCTGTCGAGAGTTAGCAGTCCAGCCTGCAAATACTCCGTAAAAATCGTGGCTGTAGCGCGGATTTGAGGGCGCAAATCCGTAAATTCTGCGTTTATTTCTCCCTGCAAATTGTGGTGGTCGATCACGGCGGCGATCGGAATTCCTGCCCCTAAAATAAACTCGGTTAAGTTACAAGTCGTGCCTTGGTTGTCGATAAAAACGCAGCCCTGATAAGCCGATAAATCCTTAGCTTTTGCCGTTTCCAGCGTCCAGCGCTGTAACGGTAAACCAGTTAATTTAACTAAGGCAATATTTTCTTGGTGGCTGAGGGCGCCGGCGTAGATCATCTCGCATTGGATATCGTACTTTTCGGCGATTAATTTGTAAGCCCAAGCGCTGGAAAGTGCGTCTGGGTCTGGAAAATCTTGCAATAATATTAACTGGCGATTGCCTCTGTGCCGATCGAACATTTGGCGCAATTGCTCGACTTTGCGATCGTGCAATTCCCCGCGCAGACTGTCGCGATTCTCTTCGGAAACAACTTCGGCTTTGCCGCGCCGTTTTCCAGGTACACTCACTGCGGGTACAACCTCGCTGCTGGAGTTAACCTCAGCTTCGAGATTATTGCCAGATATTTCATCAGAATTGGTAGGGGGGTGGTCTTTCATTGTTAGAAATTAGCAATTTAACTTTGTCTGGACTGGCGCGCCAAAAGCTCTTAAACCCGGTTTCTTTGTAGATGCCGCGTTGTCAAACCGAATATTTCTTAAGAGAAACCGGAGTTAAGAGCTTAAATTCTCTCTTAACTATTTAACTTTTTAACTCAAAACTATCGGGCGGACACACTGATGGCGCCACACAATTCAAAACTTCCGCAAAAAACCCCCGCGCTTGCTTGCGACAGGGGTTTCAAAGGCCGATTACATATTTTTGCCATTCTTGGTGCATACCACTCTTAACGTGTCTAGTCACTTCAAAATAAAGACCACTGTGAGGTTTCCTCGGCGGATAGCGCAGCACCATTCCCGCTTCTTTCGGGGTGCGACTGCCTTTATTGACATTGCAGCGCACGCACGCTGTAGCAAGGTTTTCCCAACTTTCACCTCCCCCGCGCGATCGAGGAATCACGTGATCCAGCGTCAAATCGTCCCCGCTATAGCCACAGTATTGACAAGAGTGCCCGTCCCGGTGCAAGATGTTCCGGCGAGTCAGCGGAATATCCTTATAGGGAACTCGGACGTAATGCCGCAGTCGAATCACAGTTGGTAGCGGGAAGTTTGGCGCAATAAATTTCCCGTTATGTTCTACCTGTTCTGCTTTTCCTTTCAGCAACAAAACTACCGCCCTTCGCCAATTGGTGATGTTGAGCGGTTCGTAGGAGGCATTCAGCACCAGAACATTGCCCATTGTTGATTATTAAAGAGAAGATTTTTAATGATGCTAACACAGGTTCCAATTTAGGGGGGCGGGCTCAGGAATGGCAAGGCGATCGCCAAAAACGGCTAAAAACCTTACCTTTACCCTATACCCTCGCGCCTGCGCCCTTTGTGGCTGCACGTATTTTTTGCCCCAGCGTTTGTCAGCGAGGGATTTTCCGTGAGTTTAGGCGAAGATAAGGTCAGTATGTGCGATGGCCAAACTTTACAGAATAAATTTTATTTTTTTCCCTAAATGCCTAATCTTCCCGGCAACCAGCAGCGTAACTTTTTAGAGTATTAGTAACCTTAAATTAAAAAACTTATCACTGCCCATGAAATTTCGGCTCTTAAAGTCAGCTTTTAGCGCGTCAATTATTGCCCTAGCAGCTCCGATTTTAGCAAACAGTCCCGCCTTTGCCCAAACAACGTCATTCTTCTGTGGCGCTGCTGGTGGTCGCCCGGCCACAATTGCCGTCCAACAAGGAAAAAATATTCCCGTTATTCTGTGGGTGGCTGACAACTATTTCAATGAATCAGGAGAAGACGCCATTACTCGGTGTACACGAGTCTCTGGAATTCTCAACAACTCGCAACCCCAAGGAAACTGGGATAATATTGTCACAGCAGGTGCATCTCCTAGCGGTCAAATAATTATTTGTGCAGCTAATCCTCAAGATGGTTCCTGTAGATTATTATATCAAGTACCCAAAGGGCAAAATCCCGAACAAGCCCGACAAGAACTTTTAAAAAGAGTTAAAAATCCTAATCTAAATACTTCGCCTGTCAAGGTAAATTGATAGTCATCAGTCATCAGTCATCAGTCATCAGTCATTAGTCATTAGTCATTAGTTAGATCATTTTCGCTGCATCGAAATAATCATTTTTCGATGACAGTTATTTTCTTCAGTAGGGTGCGCAATGCTAGCCCTGTCAAGGTTTTTGCTGAGCTTGCTTCAAAAGTCGAGCTGTAGATACATGACGATGCAGTGGGTCTACAATCAAGTCCGGTTTTTTCTTCTTAGGAGAACGAGGTTGTTTAAGCAAAGATTTCAAGTTAACTAGCTG
>NZ_JAIGNI010000016.1 GCF_026130175.1 Lyngbya sp. CCAP 1446/10
TGGTGAAACAATTCCAGTTGCTTTGGTTGCTCCTTCCATCAACGGTTAATTTTTAACCTGAGATTGACAAAAAGCGCTCCTAGAAATAGGGGCGCTTTTTGTTTGGGGAAAAATTATGTGTTTGTATTATGACTTACGCGCGGGTGATGAGAAACCGGGTTTTTTCCGAAATTATTCGTTGTCGTCCACAGATTAGCTAAAAAACCCGGTTTCTTTGGTCTGATGGGTAAGTCCTTGCGATCGAGTTTTATTCGCGAATGGCGGATCAATATGATGCGGTGAATGCTTTTATGCGATCGTTGAGGTAAAATTTGAGAAGTGCGATCAAAAAATCATGCTTTAGCCTCACGTTTTGCCTTTGCTGCTAATGACGAGAGTATCATCTTCTAGGAGCATCTCAATTACCTCACGCAGATTCTCGTGTAACTCATCCAAGGTTTCTCCCTGAGAATGCGCCCCAGGAAATCCAGGAATATAACCAACGTAAAGCTTGGTATCAGAATCTTTTTCGATAATAGCGGTAAAGGTTTTCATAAGATTCGCTTTCTATCCGTTAAATGTAAGAAATGTAATCTCTCATAAATTATATAAGATTTCACCTGCACTGAATGTATGCTTTGAATACGGGATTGAGGAAAAAGAGCGATCGCCCTTCCACCTGCATTTTTTCGACTAAACCGCGTCGGATCAAGGATTGTATGGCTTGCCAAAATTCTGAGTGGGATAATTCGCGATCGGCTGGTGGTTGGGAAATATCAACCGCGTCATCTTGACTTGCTAACCATTGGCTCACCTTTTTTTCTGATTCCGATAAACGCTCTAGTTGAGATTCTAAAAGCGGTTCTATGTCCCCTAAATAGATATCATTTCCTTCGGCTAAAAACCGGGATACATTCCCGTCAAATAATTCTACAATTGTGGAAGCTATGATGTTTAACCAGGAAGGATGACTTTGATAAAGGGTGATTAATTCTGACCATTTTTCCTCATGGGTTAATCCTTTTTCTTCCAATATTTCTCCGGCTTGTTCTCCTAAGCCTTTGAGGTGTAAGGTGCGAGTTGGTCGGTTTTCTCCTTCTAAAGTTGTGATATCTCTGGGTTTTTCCCAACTTAGGAGAATTAAGCAACTCTGGTGAGATGATGTGGCAATTTGTTTGAAAAATTTGCCATAATCTTTATATTCTGGTAAATATTCGCCTGCTATTTGACCGCTGCTAAATATATTATGTAGGTCATCAAGTATTACTAAACAACGATGGGATCGAAAATAATCAAGGATTGTTGGTAATGGGGTTGGTTGCGATCGTGAAAAAACTTGCTTGAGTTCGGTTTGGAGGGTTGAGAGTGTGGGAGTGTTGCTGAGACTCCGCCAAATAATGTAATCAAATTCGGTTTGAGTTTGTTGGATGAGTTGGAGGGCGATCGCGCTTTTGCCGATTTCACTTAAGCCGTATATGGTGATTAAGCGGGTGTGGGCTTCTAATATCCATTGTTTGAGGGTGGTGAGTTCGGATGTGCGATCGTTGTTGTAAGGGATGTCGGGCGCGTCTGTTAAGTCGATTATGCGGGTATGGGCTTTGTTTTGGGGAGAATCTGGCGGAAAGGGCGATCGGTTTTGTAAATCGTTCAAAGGATGTAAACATTCACCACAAATATTAATACTTCCCTCATTAATTTGTACGCAGTAACCAAAATTAGATCCTTGAGAAACCCGATGCTTTTTCTCTAACTTAGAACGAAAATTTAATTTATTAAGGTCTTCTCCTAATTCCTCACGCAACTTTTCCCATAACTTCGCAGCTTCTTTTTTAACGTGAGATTCACTACAATGAAAATCTTTAGCTATTTGAGGATATTTTTGCTTTTGCCAAACACCCGTCAGTATTGCTTCCTCTATGGGTGTAAGATGTTCTCCAGTTTTATCAACAATCAAATTATTAGCCCATTGTACAACATCTTCAACATTCTTCATGGGTATATACAAAGAGATATTGAGGGTATTATATTATACCAAATCCTACTTTGTCAACTGAATTATACTAATCTATACTAAATTGGTTCAGTATAATTATAAAAATTGTGTACTAAATCCTACCATTTTGAGTTGTCACATTTCATTTAAATATTGCAGAATAACTGAGAGAATCCACCACAATTGCTTTCTCAATAGTTTAGGTAAATTAGTTTGAATAGTTAGGGGTTATGTATTATGGACTTTTTATTTGCGATACCAAGTTTTATTTTTCACTTGGTATCAACTTTCTTCTCTTGGATTTTCAGTGTCATTTTGGGAATTGTAGGTATTGCTTTATCGCCGTTTAAGCTAGCGAGGGGGTTATTGATGGGGGTTGATAAGGCACTAATTTCAATAGTATTATTACCAACTTTATTGTTTTCCCACCCAGGAGACATCTCAGCCACCCAACCTGTTGTCGGTACAAGTGCTACAGTTCCTAATACTTACAATCTTGAAAAAATCTACAATGATATAAGTCAGCTAGAAGAAGCGGGCAGAAATATGGAACCTTTGAGAAATCGCGAAAATCTCGAAAAATTAAGACAGTGCGGTGACAAAATGCGAGAATACCAAAGTCAAGCCGAAAAGTTAGTTGAGATTACGGAAGCTCTGCCCATGCCATATAACATAACATTAGGAGCAGCAGCTAGAAGTCTCAATTCTTGCGTTTCTTGTACAACTTATGCCAAAAAACAATGCGAAATGGTTCGAGTTGATCTCAGTGATTACCAATCAATGATGAATGAAGAGTAAGCAATAACCAGTATTAGTACGATGCGTCACCTTTAGATTAATTTTCGATCAAACAGAGCGATTATAGCAGGTGACGCGCTCTACTAAGCAAAACTAACGTCGATAGAGAGTACCATCAGGCATTTTTGCACCGTTAAGATTTGCTTTTCTCAAGTCTGCACCACTTAGGTTAGCTTGCTGTAGGTTGCTACCAGTAAAGTTTGCTTTTTGTAAGTCAACCCCGCTTAAGTCTACTCCACTCAAACTGTTTGGTAGTAAATTTAGTAGGTCTTGACTACTTAGCTTAGAACCTCGCCATAAACTGCTGTTATTTAAGTTTAGCTGGACTAACCCTAGTAATTCTTCCTTACTAAGATTTAGCTGATTAGAATCGCTTTTGATTAAGTTAATTAAATCCTGCTGATTTAGCTTCAAGCTAACCAAATTCACTACATCTTTAGGACTTAACTTAACTTTCTTCCAGTCCAATCCGCTGAAATCCAAGCCATTAGGGTCAGCTTTGATGAAATTGACTAAATCTTGCTTGCTTAAGTTGGCTGTAAATATCTTGAGAGAATCTTCCTTGCTCAACCTAATTTTACTCCAATCAAATCCCTGAAAATCTAAGTTGCCCGGGTTTTTGATTCTGCTGATTTTAACCTCACTTAACTCAGCACCATTCAAGTCTACTCCAGTTAAATTTGCACCACTCAAATCCGATCTTCTCAAATCAGCATTATGCAGATTAACACCTTGTAGGTTTTTTCCACTCAGGTTAGCGCCTGGTTTAATCTCGGTTTCAGAGGAGGATGTATTGGTTGTCGCTTCTTTATCACAGCTTCCTCCTAGAACTAAAAAGCAATCTGTTTTTTTGCTAACATTAGATAGACTTCCTTCTGCTCTGACTGGTTCAGAGTGCATCAAGAGGATTCCAAAACATAAAAATATGACAATTAAAAACTTGGTCGTTAACTTTTGAGCAATTGTAATTTTAGGTAGCATGATATTTTTATTCCCACAGATGGTTTGACATAAATTAAGACAGATTGTCTGATACATGAACTCTATTATACTTGAAAATCAAAATTACTAGCTGATTACTCACATTTTTGCGAATTGCGATCGCACCTCACCAATCATTTTTATTCCGTTTACTGTACCACAGTATTTAATTGCTGGCGCTGTGCAATCTGAATTAACATCCTCAATGCCTCATTCACTGCTACATCATGGGGAAAAGCTTGGCAACATCTGCATCTAAAAGCACTAAGTTTGTCCCAGCACCACATTGTTCAACATACTTGCCAACAACTCCTTCCATTGCGATTGATCGCCCTACCTCCTCACTGGCTGAAATCCCTGCACAAAAATCACCCAGCGTGGTACTTTATCACCTGTAATATCTAGGATGGGAACGTTGAAACTTCTGACATTAGGGCGACCGATTTCACCAGCCGAAAAAGTAATATTCGTAGGTTCTGATTTACCTAAACCATAGGCACTAGCTATTTGATTAGCAAGTCGGCAGGTTATTACAAAACTTCCCATATTAATCGTGCCACCCCCAGCCTCGTAATTCCATGTAAGACCGGGTGTTACATTCCGCGATTGACACATGAAGTGGGTGACTTCAAACATTTTGGCAATGTGAACATCATATCGCCTTAAGCGTCCTCCATAGGCCGATGCTGTGGTATCGCTTTCTGGTACTACAATTGAGCCAAATCCTTCGTCAAAACCAAGCTTCATCGGTAGTGCTGTGGAACTTGCTAGCGGTTGATTCGTTTGGGGTTGTACGCGAGTCTGTGACATCTGTATTGGTTTGACAAATTGACTGTTAGCGCGAATAAAACAACCTTGCGCCGCACCAGCAGCGTAGCTTTTGCCTACAAAAAGCCAGGGTAAACGCCTGGTATCCCGGAAAGTAACACCAGCATTTCCAGGAAAGCTTTCAAAACGCTGTCCCTGTTTTAAAACACCAACTACAGACCAATTAAAAACATCAAATGGAGTGCGGTTGTCAACACGCATAAATTCTTCAAAAGAAGAATTCATACGACAATTTAACCCCTTTGGGTCTGGATCTACTACTTCCCAATAAGTATGATAAGCTCTTCCCGTATAATCCCCTTGATTATTAGGACTAGGGAGAGGTGCAGTAGAACCTAGCGTAGCTGTTCCTAACGCCATAAAAGTTGAAAGAGTAATGATTTTTATTCTTTTTAACATGAATATCACTTTTTAAACACTATATTTAGCGTAGTATTTAAGGACTTTTTGATACATTAAGTCTATCATACTTCGGGATGAAGAACTATGGCTGAAATTTCAAGTTAGCCGTAGTAGCAGGGTGCGTCACCTTACCAATCTTTGCCAAAACTATCTATTAACGCAGGTGACGCACCCTACATCTGTTAATAATCAAATACCGATCGCCCAATCCACCCTCCAATAACACAAGAAGACCGATCGCACCCAAAATGCTCAGGATACCGATACCGCAGGCTAGAGACGGGTTCCCGTTGCTTTTACCAAGGTGGAAGTTTGGGAATTGTCGATCGCCGATTTGTCGCTCAAATTAAGTCGCCGCTGGGAATCAGTACGCTAATGTTCGAGGATTGCTCCACCGTGCAGGGCTTTTTGTGCGAATCTTATGCTGTCGCAGGTGCGATCGATATTTCTCATTTGGGCGGTTGGCTAGCTGATAACTCCGGCTTTTAAGCTAAGTTAGAATGGCAAATTTCTACCACTGTGCCAAATCATGCCATCAGCAGTACCCAACATTATCATCATCACAACCCCAACCCCAACCAGCGCGGGTACTAGGCCGGGAGGCTCTGCTACCCCTCGCAATGGCACCAGCGGCCCAGACTCCCTCAGCGGTACTGCTGGCGCTGACTTGATCTTCGGTTTGGGAGGCCCTGACAGCATTTTAGGTTTGGGGGGAAACGATAGTCTCTACGGCGGCGACGGCGACGACTCAATCCTGGGCGACGCTGGTAATGATTTGCTGTTCGGTGGTGCAGGGCGCGACAGCGTTTTGGGCGGCGCGGGCGACGATACTTTCTACGGCGGCAAAGGTGCTGACTCGGTAAGCGGCGATGATGGCAATGATTTGCTGTTTGGCAACCAAGACAGCGATACTTTGTTGGGTGGTGCCGGCAATGATACGTTTTTTGGCGGTGCTGGCGATGATTCGCTGTTTGGCGGTGCTGGCGATGATTGTTTATCGGGCGATCGCGGCAGAGATACTTTAACTGGTGGCGCTGGAAATGATACTTTTTCGATCGGGCGATCGGCAGATAGCGATGTGATTACCGATTTTACTGTTGGTACGGATAAAATTCGCTTGAGTGCCGGCCTCACATTTGACCAACTCAATATTTCCGCTGGATCTGGAACTGTTCCGAGTACCATTGTTCAGCTTACAAGTACCAAGGAAACTCTGGCTACTGTATTGGGAGTTACTATCTCTCGGACAGACTTTATTTTTTAATTGGGAATCGGTAATTGGGAATCGGTAATTGGGAATTGAGCTTGCGGGTACTTTTGAGTCTTAAGTTTTTAATGTTAAAGTTTTCAACTCAGGCAAGGCTTGCGCGTTGTCAGTAACAAATATCTCTCAAAAGTTTTCAGATTCCTTCTACCTTCTTCCATCTATCCCTTAAATGTGTTAAAAAATCAGTTGCCGAACTTCATTCTGACTAATAACTAATGATTAATGACTAATAACTAATGATTGATGACTAATGATTGATGACTAGCCTTCGGCTTGCTGGCTCACAAGTCGCTCAGGCTAAAATGATTGATGACTAGCCTTCGGCTTCGCTCAGGCTAAAATGACTAGCCTTCGGCTTGCTTCAGCTACGCTGACTCACAAGTCGCTCAGGCTAAAATGACTACTGACTAATGACTACTGACTAATAACTAATGACTATTGACGGTTTTCTCAATCTCAACAAACCTGCGGGCATGACATCTCACGACTGCGTGGGGCGAGTGCGCCGAATATTGAAACTCAAACGAGTCGGACACGGAGGAACCCTCGATCCTGCTGTGACTGGCGTTTTGCCGATCGCCCTGGGAAGAGCAACCAGACTGCTGCAATTCCTCCAACACCACAAAGCTTACCAAGGTACGATTCGGTTTGGCTTGACTACCGCTACGGACGATTTAGAAGGAGAAATCCTGCATTCTCAACCAGTGCCGGAGTTAAGTTTAGAACAAGTTCAAGCTGCACTGCCGAATTTTATCGGCAAAATCGAGCAATTTCCGCCTAGTTTTAGTGCGGTTCAGGTGGGAGGAAAACGGCTTTATGAGTTAGCCAGAAAAGGCGAAACTGTGGAAGTTGCGGCTAGGAATGTTGAGGTGTTTCGGCTGGATATCTTGGATTGGCGGCCGGGGGATTTTCCCGAATTGGATTTGTCGATCGCCTGTGGGGCAGGTACTTACATTCGGGCGATCGCGCGAGACTTGGGCGCACTGTTGAATACAGGCGGTACTTTGGCTGGTTTGACTCGCACCGAAAGCAGTGGTTTCTCGATCGACAAAAGTCTCAGTTTTGAAGAATTAGAACTACAATTAAAGGAGAATACATTCAGCCCGATTTTGCCATCAGCGGTTTTGGGACACTTAGGTGCGATCGTCCTTTCTCCTGAATATACCAAACGCTGGTTTCAAGGACAGCGCCTCCCGATTCCCGAAACGGCGATAGCAGCCGAGGAAAGTAGCAACAATCCCCCGGAAAACTTAATACCCGAATCTCCCTATCCCTTGCAAGTTTACGATCGAGATGGTAATTTTTTAGGTATCGGTCAAGTAGCAAACTCCGAAACAAGTACCATATTGTCTCCTCAAATTGTGTTTTAGCTATCCAAGAGGCAACAATAAAAATAGGTGGACAGAACAAGATTTTGCGATTAATCTAATCAAGCGCTGAGGTGAAAATTGTGAAAGTATTGCTGATCGGATTAATTCGAGGCTACAAAATGGGTATTTCTCCTTATTTGCCTAACGCCTGTAGATTTCAGCCAACTTGTTCGCAATACGCGATCGAAGCCATAGAAAGATTTGGGGTGGCCCGCGGTGGCCGGGTGGCAGTGCAGCGAATTTTGCGCTGTCATCCTTTTCATCCTGGGGGTTACGATCCCGTACCTCCCAAAGATAGCGAAGAGAATTAGCTATTAGTGAGACGCAGGATTTTAGTTATTAATTAATAAGCTGTTCTACATTTAAATTGTGTGTGAAAAATCAATCAAACACTCTTGTGGTACGTTGCTCCGACGCCGTACCGAATATTTAATTTAAATACGCGACAGCTTAGTGCAAATAGGCGCTGCATCCTGATGGCTAAAACTCCTGAGGGGTATCGTACCATTTGAGATTTCAGATTTCAGATTTGAAATTTGGGAATAACTGATGAATTAAGGGTTTTCAGCCTACCTATGGCTGCATTATTTTGGAGAAATTGTATCAGTACCTGATGGGGTTGCACTCGCAGCATAAAGTGTGTTTTTTTGAGCAAAATTCAGTAATATTACTGTTTTATTCCACAACTCAGCATCTATATAATAGGAGAAACAGGAGTACAGGGGATGCGAGTTGATATGTCTGCTACCGCAATCGGGTACAAAATGCTATCTCATACTCTGGCAGTGCTCAGCCAGAAACAAGCAACGGGAAAACTGCTGTTAGAGCAAGGCGAACAACAGTGGCAACTTTACTTTTTCCAGGGTAGTTTGGTTTATGCGACAGGAGGAGCGCATAGGGCGAGGCGCTGGTACAGGGCTGTTGGGCAACACTGTCGCAACTTTCAAGTGGATCTCAGAGACCTCGATGCTGGGGAACTATGGGAATATCAACTGATTCAGCAAGGGCTGGCAGCCAGCGAAATGAGTTTGCAACAAGCTAAGGCGATCGTCCACAGCAGCGTTTCGGAAGTTTTCTTTGCTCTGATCGGTCAATCGGGTTTACGTCGGGAATGGCGTCCGTCGGAAAAATATTTTTCTAAAATTATCTCTTCTTTGCTGCTGTCTGTAACGGAAGTAGAAAAAATTCTGTGTTCTACAGAACAAATTTGGCAGAAGTGGAAAGGAATGGGTTTGTGGCTGGTAGATCCTGAACAAGCACCGCTTTTAAAAGCGTCGGCCAAGTTACAGGAAAATCGATTTAGCTCTAGTTCTTTGATAGCTTTGGGTAACGTATTTAACGGCGAGAATACTCTTTGGGATATTGCATTTAAGAAAAAACAGTGCGTCACCGTCGCAACTCGCGCTTTAGTTAATTACATGAAGCAGGGTTTAGTAAATTTCCGAACAGTACCAGACTTACCGTCGCCTATAGAACAGTGGCGCCTTGCTGCGGCGATGAATGGGCGGGTGCGCCCTTTGATTGCCTGTATCGATGACAGTCCGACAGTATGCGAATTTTTACAGCAAATTTTATTGCCGGCGGGGTATCGAGTCCTAAAAATTCAAGATCCGATGGATGGAGTGGGCATCATCGCCAAACAGAAGCCTGCTTTAATTTTTATGGACGTGGTGATGCCGAAGACAAGTGGTTTTGCTTTGTGCAATTTTTTGCGGAAAACACCGAGTTTTCGGGAAACTCCGATCGTATTTTTGACTGGTCAAGACAGTATAATCGATCGCACGCGAGCGAAACTTACAGGTGCTTCCGATTTTTTGACCAAGCCACCCAATCCCGAACAGGTTTTGCAAATAGCTGACAAGTATTTGAAGGTAAAAGGCGATCCCAGTCCTTTAGGAATTCGCCCCCACGATTTACTGAATTCGCGCCAACTTACTTGGGCAAATTCTTGAACCAAATTTATGCTCAAAAAGCATCGCTTATCCGGTGCGTCAGTCTCTGACGCACCTTAGACGTATTGTATAATCAAGACGCAACTGGATTTAATCAATAAATCTTTGAGGGGCGAGTGCATAATTTTTCTGGATTTCACAGCCAGGATTTTAGTAAATCCGCCCAGCCTGTATAGATTATAATCCTTCGGACTGGATATTCATGATGAGCGATCGAACTCCGCAGGTAAGCGTGGTGATTCCGGCTTACAACTGCGCTGCTTACGTCGGCCAAGCCGTTGATAGCGTGCTGCGCCAAACCTATACTGACTGGGAAATTATTGTCGTAGACGACGGTTCCCGAGACGACACCAGATTAGTTTTAGAGCAATATGGCGATCGAATTCGCTACATTTACCAACAAAATCAAGGAGTTTCCATTGCCCGAAATCGCGGCATCGAGCTAGCGCGAGGAGAATTCATCGCCTTTCTCGATGCAGATGACTACTTCTTACCAGACAAAATAGCAGCACAAATCGCTGTATTTGCAGCGCAACCAAATTTAGGAATAGTCCACAGTGGCTGGCGTCAAGTCAACAGTATAGGCGAACCAATCAAAGATGTCACACCCTGGAAAAACGTCCCTAAATTAGACTTAGAAATGTGGCTGCGGTGGAAACCAGTATTACCCAGCGCGATGGTATTTCGCCGCCATTGGTTAGAGCGAGCCGGCGGATTTGACCCTCGATTTCCCCCGGCGGAAGATACAGATTTAGTGCTGCGTTTAGCCTTAATGGGATGCGAAACAGAGTGGCTGCGGCAAATAACAGTTTGCTACCGCCAGCACGAACAAAGCGCCATGTACAAAGGTTTACCGCAAGCTAAATCCCTGGCGGCAGTCATAGACAGTTTTTTTGCCCGCCCCGAATTGCCCGATAAAATACGTTTGTTGGAAAAGCAAATCAAGTACAGTACCTTAGTTTGGATTGCTTGGTATTTGCACCGCACCGGTCATTCCGTTGAGATGGCCGAATTTTTGCAGCGTTCTTGGAATTATACGCCTTATTTGCCTGTGGAAACAGTAATTGATTGGGCGGAATGTTTCGCCGAATTTTCGCAGGATGCAGGCAATGAATTGGATGCAGATTTATTAACTCAATCTCCCGAGTGGCAGCAGTTAATGCAGTGGATTATTCTCAGCAGCCACAATCAAAATAGTTTGTAGTGAGGACTTTAGTCATCGGAAAAAAAGACTTGCATTCCTCACTACGAACTTTACGAATTTTGTTGATTAATTGATATTAATTACAAATTGGTGGCGCTCCCCCAGGACTGTAAGGCACAACTACCGCCGAATTTGTTACCAATTCAATCTCGCCCTTAGCGTTAATTATCCAGCCTTGAGCCTCAACCAGCGGCTTGACGACATCAAAATTATCGTTGCTGCTGCTGACTCGTTCCCTGGGACTCGGTGGTAAACCGCCGCGCCCGGTGATGACAAACCGACTTGTCCTTTGGCCGGTAGTTTGACAGCCTCGCGCCGGCGGCGGGGGAAATCGGGTGGTTTCTGGCTGATTTAATCCTTTTACGGGGTCAGTATTGGGAGTTCTAAGTTCGACATTGCCGTTAATTCCTAATTCTGAACTGGCGTCGATGTCGCTGTCAGTCGAGCGAAAAATACCTTGTGCGTTAATGATAATATTTCCGCCTTGGCCTCGGATTGCGTTGGCGCGGATGTCGCTATTTTGCTTAGGAATGAAAAAATTTGTGTTAATATCAATATTACCGCCAGAGCAGGGTCATTGTAAACAAACACAACATTTATTGTGTAGCAATTTTTTGTCAAAATGGTATTAACTAATTTTAACTTGTTAACCTTCGATCATAGTATTTGGCGTGTTAATATATACAAATTTTGTATCCACTCAATAAATCGGGGAAAATCGCTCACTGACGAGCCTCAAACATCGCAAAAACCTTCCCGACACGGTAGTCTACCCCGATTTATTGAGCGGATACTTATAGCGGTTCTCAAAAAAGTGAGGATAGCCCTATGCCCTATGCCGGAAGCGTACCTAATCTTTCTGAAAAAGGCTATATATTGTAGGTTCTTTCGAGGTAAATTTCTGTAAAATAATAGACGAAAAAAAAAGGTTCAAAATATCAAATATTCAAGCGTTTTCGCACCATACCTCAACTCGAAGGTTATAGAAAATCAGATAATCAAATTTATGAAAAAAAATGAAGTTACTAATAAGAATATTAGCTAACAAACTCACTCCTTGGATATGGATTGAGCACTTCTCATGTAAGTCGATTAAATAGGCATTTAAAGAGAAGAGAGCAACACACCCTACAAATACAGTTGCATCATGTTTCAAAAATGGTATTATATCTGTTTAATGTAGCAATGAATTATTTAGCTCATCTATTCTTATCAGACGGTACGCCAGCATCGCTGATTGGCAACCTCTTAGGCGATTTTGTCAAGGGTTCGGCAGTCAATCTTTATTCCGAGGACATTAGAAACGGCGGCGTTGCTGATTTACGGTATGAACGGCTAAATATGCAAATCATAAAAACCATTTTCCACAAAACTTCTGGATTTTTGCCTAGTTCTTTTTCATACCCTGATTAAGCAACGCCGAAACGGCATCGATTTGCACCGAAAAGTAGATATCTACACCGACTCTCATGCAGTAGTGCGATCGAGTACAAGCCTTGTTTGCGCCGATAGACGCAGATTTGCCGGAGTGTTGGTAGACGTATTTTATGACCACTTCTTAGCTAAAAATTGGCTGGAATATTCACAAGTTCCCCTCCGCGAGTTTTCGCGTAATGCGTACAAAGTATTGCAAGACAACCGCGATATATTGCCCGAATCGCTTCAGGAAGTGCTACCAAAAATAATTGCCTATGACTGGCTCGACTCCTACAAGGAAATTGACGGAATAGATCATGCTCTCAAGAGAATATCGGCAAGAATCAACTGGACTAATAACTTAGCAGATGGCCTAGAAGATTTAACAGTTAATTATCAGCAGCTTGAATCAGATTTTAGGGCTTTTTTCCCAGACTTGATAAATTACGCAGCAACTTGCAAAAATCAATATCAAAAATACCAACACTAATCGGTAAGGTTGCACAGAATGCTAGATATCAATACGGTTCATACAAGAGAGTCCGGTTGAGAAATCTCTGTGAAAAATAGACACTGCAATTGCTTCCAGAAGACGCTCTATTCGGACAAAAAAATATTAACTGAACCGTATTGTGCTATATATCCAGTAGCCAACAGAAGGTCTCACTCCTAAGAAATTGCATTCAGCACCAAACTCATGTACACTTTAGCCAATATGTGAATGAAATCTCAAGTCTAACAGGCTGCGAAATATGGCAACCAGAATTCCGAACCTGCAAATAACTCAAGTAGTTGATGGCGATACTGTCAAAGTTGCTCTTAACGGCAAAACCGAGTCATTGCGACTGATTTGCGTCGATACAGAAGAAAGTTACTCCAACACTTCAAAACCTGTAACCGCGGCGGGGAAAGCAGCTTCGGAAATGGCTAAACAATACTTCGCGACAGCAGATGGTGGACTAGCTAAAGTTGATATTGAATTTGATACAGACGATGCGGTTGAAGTTGCACTCTTAAAACACCGCGACAACTACGGACGCATCCTCTGTTACATACACAAAGATGGAGAAAATTACAATCTTAAACTAATTGAAGAAGGCTGGAGTCCGTACTTTGTGAAATACGGGCGATCCCGATTGTATCACCGACCAATGACTCAGGCAGAATCCGCCGCAAAAGCTTACAATCTGATGATTTGGAATCCGATTACTAATGCCAAAATTCCCTCTCGCAACTATGCAAACTTGCTTCCTTGGTGGTCGATGCGCGGCTCCATTGTTGAAGATTTTCGCTTGTCGGAAGTAACCACCGGAGTCCTGTCTGTGAGATTGCACTACCCGAAAATCTTAGCGGCTTCCGAGCAGGCTAAATCTATTACTATTTTCTGCGACTTGCAGGCTGGGATTAATAAATGGATCGGTGGAAATGCCCTGATTTATGCTGGTTCAGTTTATCATAAATTAGATTTGTGGATACCGGATGCCGAAACTGATGAAATGGCTCCTTTGAAGCGATTGATTGAGAAACGTTATGCTGGTCAAGGACGCGGTTATGTGTATATCAGTGGCAAGGTTGAACAGTACAAAAGCAAGCCTCAAATAATTTTGAAGAGTATCAAACAGTTTTCTGACTTTCCCCCAGAAACTTGAATTAAAAATGAAGTTAATTAAGCCAAGAGAGAGCAATCCTCAGAAAGCATCGCCTTCTCTTGGGCTATGATAAAATACGGTTCACTTAAGACCGATCTCCCTGGCACACCCCTTAAAAAGGGGGGGACAAGAAAAGCACATTGATTATATTTTTTTATCATGCTCAATTAATTCATACTATAATGGTATCATCAAAAATCTGTAGCTGCCAATAGCTGCGACATCTATCCAAACTCCAGAGATTTAAAAGCTATGTGCCAATTACTGGGAATGAACTGCAATGTTCCAACAGATATTTGCTTTTCTTTTGAAGGTTTTTCTGCAAGGGGTGGCAAAACAGACTTTCATCAAGACGGTTGGGGAATTGCTTTTTTTGAAGGTTTGGGATGCCGCCTGTTTATCGACTCAAAACCTGCGGTTGCTTCTCCGGTTGCGGAAGTTGTGCGGCGCTATCCCATTCACTCAACTAACGTGATTGCTCACATCCGCAAAGCTACCCAAGGCGAAATTGCTCTGGAAAATTGCCACCCTTTTATCCGAGAACTTTGGGGGCGCTATTGGGTGTTTGCTCATAACGGAAATCTGGAAAATTTTCATCCTGAAAGTTCCGGATTTTACAAGCCTGTAGGCAATACTGACAGCGAAAAAGCTTTTTGTTTGATATTAGAAAGGTTGCGAGAAAGTTTCCCTCATAATAAGCCTGCTTTGACGGAAATTTACAAGGTTTTAAACGAAATTACTAAAACTTTAGCAGCGCACGGAATTTTGAATTATTTACTTTCTGATGGGGAACACTTATTTGTACATTGTTCTACTAATCTGCATTATATTGTGCGACAAGCACCTTTTGCTAGGGCGCACTCGATCGATGAAGATGTAACTGTGGATTTCCGGGAACTGACACAGGAGGGCGATCGCGTGGCGGTTATTGCTACTTTTCCGCTGACTGATGATGAAGTTTGGACGCAAATTCAACCGGGAGAATTGCTGGTATTTCAGGACGGTTTACCTGTGATTTGAAGGCGGAATTTACAAGGAAAATCAAGTGCTAACGATCGCACTTACCGACACAGCCACATCGGGAAATGCTAGCGGGTTAACGGTTCCGGCGGTTAGCGTCAGCTTGGAAGTGTAATCTCCATCAAGAGGATCTCGAAATACTATCAGGTGTCTTCTTTTGAGGTTAACCACCCAGTATTCGGGGATTCCGACTTCTGCGTAGATTTTCGTTTTCGTCTCTAAATCTTTAACGAGAGTGGAATCTGAGTATTCTATCAGCCAGAAAATGTTTTCGGGATAGGGGTGATGTTCGAGATATGTGCGGCCCAATCGCTGTACGATCGCAATATCGGGTTCTGGTTCCGAGTCGTTAGGAAGCGTAATCGGCTTGGCTGAACGGATGGTAGCGCGATCGCCCAACAGCCTGATCAGATATTCTCCTGCTTCGCTGCTAAAATAGGCGTGGGGTTCCCCTTCTGGTGACATTTCAACAACTTCTCCCTTCAGCAGTTCGACGCGCCGATTTTCTAAGATGCGCGAGGAGATCATTTGGTGGTATTCGTCGATCGACCATTTAACTGCAATTACGCTCATGGCGATGGTTTTTTATGGCTGGTCTGATTTTTGATTATAGGCGATCGATCGCAGATTTGATTTGCTTAAACGCAAAATTTTTCCTAAAAACCGGGAATCAGCCCGCCCCTGCGTCAGCCCTGAAACTGTCGCTACGTGTTGAGTTAATACTCACGCATCAAATCCCTGCTTCAGTAAAAGCTAGATTCAAATCATCAATCAACCCCAATCGTTGCGCCCACTCCGTTAAGTAACCCCGATCCAAATGCTCAGCTTGAACTTTCAGGATTCCCAAAATATCATTCCATTGTTTTTGAGACTGAGACTGTTGCCGCCAGAACAGTTTTGCCAACACAATATCTTCAGGAGAAGCTATCCAAAACTGTTCTACACCAGCTTCGTCAAGCGCTTCTAATCGTCGTCTTGCCATTTTTGAGTGATCGAATTCAGTCTGAGAATTCAGCACAATATCAGCGTTCAATACTGAAGTCATGTGAGTGACACTCAACACCATCCCTCGGCCCTGTTGAATATCTTCTACCGAACCCGGAGGACAGTAAAAACCAGCGGTTTCTAGTGCTGCAACTAATTGAGAAATATTATCTCGGATCAATTCAATTACTAAATCTAAATCGCGTGTTGTTCTGGGGTCGCCATAGACAGAAGCGGCAACTCCTCCTGTAATATAATAAGAGATACCTAATGTTTCAAAAATTGGGTGCAACAGTCTAGCGATGTGGCTGTGGTCTTGCGTCCACATAGGGGCCTCACTGGTGGGGGTTAAAATTGGCAGCCATTTGCTACGTAAGATCGATCGGGCAAATCGCTCTTGGTAGGTTGATGGACAAGCTTTTTTCATCCCGCGCAAGCTAACAGTTTTTGCCCAACGATTTAATTTTGCCGCCATTTGCCACCGTTGGGAATTGGTGAGTTGCCGCAATTGGTAGAAATCAATTGCATCGGCTTCAGGGGTTTTATCATCTGACTGGGCGCGATATCCAGGTTTGATGGATATTTTTGGTATGGATTGAATCATTTTGCTTGTTGATTTCCCCTAATTATATGGTTTGCGGTATCATCGGTATGATTCAATAGTTGGGGCGATCGCCTAATTAAACAAAAACAACCCTGGATCGACATGAAAAAACGTCCCCAAAACCTCAGCTTGTTGCTTAGTGATTTCTAGCCGATCGCAAATTACGTCAAATACAGCCTCACTCGACCCCAGAATTCCGACTAAATCCGCTGCTTCCAGACTCCGATCATCCATTAAATGCAGCAGCCTTGACTATGGCGTTGAGGTATTAATTTGATAGTGCTTGTCTTCAAAATCCTCAATCAGTTTGACCAGTAGTTCTAGCAACGCATCTTCTTCTGGATTCAGATTTGTACGAGAAATTAACTCTTCAACAATCTCCAAATAAATCTCGTTTTCCTCTTCCGTCATAATTCATAGTAAATTACTGCTTTCGGTACTTACGCAGCTAAACTATTCACAAGTCTCACTGTAGGTCTGTCTGCACCCGTGGGCGATCGCAAAAAACTTCCAGGCAGAGTGACAACTGCTACAGTGTTTCCCAGCATATCAAAGAACTCAACGCTGTAACCTGTTTCTAGTCCTTCAACGTCATGTTGTTCTACCACTGTACCGATATCACCGGCATAGAGTCCTTCGTCAGGGCGATCGTCTAGTAAGATAACATCTGAATAAAGTTCGTAATTCATAGCCTTCTTTGGTAAATTTGTTAATCAGGAATCAAGGTAATCAAACGGGGATAATTTGTACCTGTATCTATTTGCCAAACAGTTCTGACAAGAAGTTGTATGCCCATAGGTGTAGAAAGCTCGGCACTGATTTCATATCGGATTCCGTAGGCTGTTTCTTTAATGATATCAACATCTACAGGTAGGTGACAGCTACGAATATCTGTTTCTAATTGTTGCCATTTTTCTTGAGAATATCCGCACTTAATTAGTAGTTTTGCTTTAGTACCACCTCGCTTATGTTCTGGATCAAGTAGGTAATCAGTCAACTTTAAGGGTTCAATGATGGCGCGATCGCTATTCGGAATTTTCATAACAAGCTAGTTTGAGCATTGTATAACTTTTGATAGATAAAGTAAGGAGTTGTTTTCCTTGGTCTGCCATTCAAATTGGCTATCGCAGGCGATAAGTGTGCATCAATCCAGATAGTAGTCATGCAACCAACACAGGATGATTCAGTTTACGTGCAGCGTATACAAGTGCAGCCCTCAAATCGTCCATTTCCAAGTCTGGTAGTTCCTCGACAATTTGTTCAGCACTCAGCCCTGCTGCAAATAGATCCAAGACATCAGACACTCGAATTCTCATGCCGCGAATACATGGGCGGCCGCCGCACTGTTTGGGATTCACTGTAATTCGTTCAAGTAATTGTGACATGGGTAATTTGTAGTTAATAGTTGGTAATTAGTAAGTTTCGGTGTGCATCGTCCTATAGAAAACATCTGAATAAAGTTTATTGTTTATAGCATCTTCTGTTAATTTTACCATAAAGGCGCTAGGAAGCGACTGCAAAATCTGTGTATTGCCGCATTTCCGGCTCGTGAAATGCTAACACGATGTCTTCCTTGGGAACCCCTGCTTGTACTAAATCTGTTGCAATTCCATATTCTGTCCAGTCTTCCTCGATCCAAAATTTGCGATCGCAAATCCGAACGTAGACTGTCATTCCCGTAAGGCGATCGCCCTTTGGCCAGCCCAGGTTCATCCAGATGTAATGACCGTTTTGCTCGTCTGCAATCAAGAAGGTCTCGGTTTCTTGTTGAGAAGAGCGATTATTGCACAATTTTATATACTCCGTCAAAATACGCTTAATTAGTTTGGGATACTCGATTAGTTTATCCATTGCACAATTTCCTCTACTTCTGTTTTATGCAATATCTAACATTAGTCCTCCTCAGATTCACAACTCATAAATTCGCGATCGGAGTGTTAGATTTTAGGTTTCCAGAACTAAACGCTCAACAAAATCTCACGATATTCCCAAGAAACCTTTTAGGGCGACTTTATACCTATTCTTCAACCGCTTGGAAACCAAACCACCCTGCTGGATTTGTGCCAGAACAGCCACTGAACAAGATCCTTTTGGAATAGGACTACCAGCCGTAATTAATCGAGCTAGTTCAGTAGCATTCATCTCACGAGCATATTGGTAATCTATCACAGACTCACGGATTATAAAGCTTGGCACACCAGAACCTGGTAGGAGAATACAGGCATCTTCAGAATTAGGTCTGCGGCTAGTGACGTTAACGAAGAGATAGCTGCTTTCAGAAGTTTGTGCAATGGCAATATATAGATGTTCACTGTTAGGAGGTGTATCCAGCAAAAAAGCATCTCCCAAATTAATGATGATGCTAGCCATTCAAAACCTCATCTAGATATGCCTCCCGGATGGCTGACTGCTGAACTTCGGCTATTTTCTCGTCACTGTTACCCATCAAAACCCCATCTAGATATGCCTCTCGGATGGCTAATTGCTGAATTTCACCTATTTCTTCGTCACTCTTACCCACATTTTTTAGAATATCCTCTACAGCAATCGGAATGGCTGAACCATGCGGATCTTGCCATTCTGGAAGGTCATGAGTCCACTCAGCAACCAGAAAAGGATCGAGATCCCCAAAAGCTTGATAAACCTCTTGAATGATTTCCTCCTCTTCTTCGCAAAGATCTGCATTCCCTGGATCGTTCAACAGGGAAACAAGATGTTCATTTTGTTCAGGTCTGGTAATGAACTTAGACCAGAGAGGTAAGGCATTATCAATGGGATTCCCTTTAATCAGGTCATAAACACCACTGAGGACGGGGCCGTAATTCATAGATACATAACGATCGCCAGTAATCGGTTGCTCTATGCGTTTCAATGCAATACGGTCAGCTATGTAAAGCATCTTCAGTAAGCCTAAATATTTCATAGGCCGATCGTGCAGCTTTAAGAACACTGCTGCTGCTTCAATAGCTTTCTCTGGATGAAACCGAAATTGGATGGGCATAAGCATTTTGGAAGAGTGCTTCACAGTACAATTTCATTGTAAACCATAATGCTTTGTCAGTCATTAGTGCTTTGACAAAGCATGATAGAAATCAGCGTGACTTTGACAGTATTCTCTTATTTTTTTCCGACTGATAACGTGCCTTTAGTAATCGTTCTGATGTTTTCTAGATATCTCAACACGGTTTCCCCAGCAGCAATTCAGCCGTGACTTCAATTGTGATCGGTTGTGGATCAGTTGTCATCGATGCCGTCCCACATTTGAGACAAAGGGAGAGTTTGTCCGGTAATTGCTTCATGGAAGCCTTGCTGAAGCCCTTCGAGGACAGTTTCGATGGGGTCATCATCTGGATCGATATCAGTGTCTTCCGGTACTAAGACAATAATCCGAACGTGGCTGTAGTTGGCAAGCGCAAGGGGTCTATCGAGAAAAAGTCGCCCTCGACCGTCAATTTTTCCGGTGGTTTCAATTGCTTTCATAGTCTATCTGTGTCATAATTGATTTGCATGGTGGTAAGCTGTTCCACATTTAAACTGCATTATTTGTGGTCTATACCCATACTTTAAGGGTTCAGGCAAGAAATTTAAATGACTAACAGCTTAATACCTTATTTCTCTATAGCCTTGCTAAGGATACTGGCAGCGCTGAACACGAACGTTAGATTGCTAAAGAAAGCCATGAATCTTCTTCAGATTGTAAATGAAATTATAGAATTGGCAGAAACAGGTGATTTTGGGGAGAGGATAGATGTCTCCTCCTATAAAACTTTTGGGAGTGGTGACTATGCTATAAACTTTGTAAACGAAAATAACCTCAAATATATCGACGCAATATTAAGGGCATTTAATTCAGATGAGGAAATTAAAAATACCTATACGTTAGAAAGATATGAATCGCTGCTAATAAAGCATTTTAGAGAATTTTTTGCAAAAAAATGCTTAGCTAAAGAACCTGATGTATCATCGTTTCTGAAAAAGCTTGAGGCGGAAAGTATAAAAACATTTTCTGTATTCCGAGACATACATGGAATAGTTTTAAATAGCCCCACAAGTCCCTTGTTATTGGGTGGTTACACAATATACGAGTTTGCTTCACAAAAAGAGTTTATTGAGTCAATTTTTGAGTCAAAAACAAATTCATCTTCTCAATTAATATGCTTCAAGGACAATCCAGAATATTTAATTGAATGGAAGGCTGAAGCAAGACACTCTGAAAAAGCACTTGAAATTGCTGACGAACATTTTGAGCGATTCGAGCTTATCCTAAGATATCTCATAGGTTCCGTCACAAATCACTTTGAAGTTGGCGTTTTAAACTACCAAGGCTGGCGTCATCGTAAAGCTTACATATTGTCTGATATGGGGGAAGTGTCAAGCTCATTGAGTAATCATGGCCCAATAGAACAGATATCACTTGACAATCCATATTTTGTAAACGAGGATAATGGATATCACACTGTTTGGGGTTTTACTACAAAGAAAAACCTTAATAAATTTCAAAAAAGAATTATGCTGGCAGTTGAATGGATCGGACAATCAATGGCTGATCCCTCACCACAAAGTGCTTTTATCAAGGCGGCCATCGCTCTAGAAATTATCTTTACATATAACGAAAGAGAAATCATTACTCCCTCAATTATGAATCAAATGTCTGAAAGTATAGCTCTTATATTACGCAGCTCAGTCGATGAAAGATTAAAAATGGAATCAAAAGTAAAAAAAATGTATGGCTTGAGATCGAAGATTGTACACTCTGGCAACAAAGATATTAGTCAAGCAGATTATCAAACTCTGCTTGAAATAGCACGTCATGTAATAATAAAGATACTCACATCAGACAAGCTTAATAGCGTTGATTCTGTAGAAGACTTATATACTATTCTCAAAAAAATTAAGTATTCTGGTGATGCAATATAACACAGCGCTGGAGTCTGATTAATTACTCGCTGCGCTCAGAATTTACTTTTGCACCGCCAGTCAATACAGCTATAACTCCGGCTCAAACAATAGCCATTAAAGTAGTTGATAGTTGGTATAGCCTTTCTCACAAAGATGAGGTATGCTGAGGTATGCTGTAACCCTTACATAGTCAAGTTTTTCAGGTAAAATTTGTACCTCACTAAAGCGAGAAAGGCTATAATCGATCGCTCGTGAGGAATAGGTAATGGATTGTTACTAACACTCATTACCCATTCCTCATTTTAAAGCCTAACTGCCGCCAATTCGAGCGACATCGCGAGCATTTTCTTCAAACGCAGCAGTCAGCGCATCATCACCGCTTAAACCCGATGCGATCGCCCTTTCAATAGCCTGCAACACCCGCTTATAATCCCGCGGCATCACCTTCACAAACACCGGCACCATCTCATCCCACGCAGCAAGAACCTTCGATGCGATCGCACTTCCAGTCAAATCAACATGAGTTTGAAGCATCAGCCGCAAATCGCTAATTTCCTCAACATCCTCCAGTTTTTCCAAATCCACCATCGACATATTGCAGCGAGTAGCAAAATCCCCCGCCTCATCCAAAATGTAAGCAACACCGCCACTCATACCCGCTGCAAAATTGCGCCCGGTTTCACCCAAAACCACAACTTTGCCGCCAGTCATGTACTCGCAACCGTGATCGCCCACACCCTCAACTACCGCGTTTACCCCGGAATTGCGGACAGCGAAACGTTCCCCCGCCATCCCCCGGATGAAAACATCACCAGCGGTGGCTCCGTAAAGCACCACGTTGCCAACAATCACATTTTCTTCTGCGACAAAGGTAGAAGCCGGCGACGGATACAAGATGATTTTGCCGCCGCTCAGACCCTTGCCGAGATAGTCGTTGGCCTCGCCTTCGAGCTCCAGAGTGACTCCCTTGGGCACGAATGCGCCAAAGCTTTGTCCCGCGCTACCTTGGAAGTGCAGGTGTACCGTGTCATCGGGTAAACCTTCCCAGTGGCGTTTGGTGATTTCGTTACCGAGAATTGTGCCGACAACGCGGTTGATGTTGGTAATTGGCAGTTTTGCGTGCACTTTTTCGCCATTTGCGATCGCACCTTTGCACAAATCCAACAACACAGTCATATCCATCGACTTTTCCAACCCGTGATCCTGCGCCATCTGACAATAGCGCCCGACATCCGCCCCAACCTCCGGCTGATACAGGATGTTCGAGAAATCCAAACCCTTAGCCTTCCAGTGTTCCACCGCTTGCTGCGCTTCCAACACATCAGTGCGGCCAACCATTTCATTCAGCGTGCGGAAACCCAACTGCGCCATAATTTCACGGACTTCTTGGGCGATGAATGTCATAAAGTTTACCGTGTGCTGCGGATCGCCGGTAAAGTTTTTCCGCAACAAGGGATCTTGAGTTGCAACACCCACGGGGCAAGTGTTTTGATGGCAGACGCGCATCATGATACAGCCCAAAGTTACCAGCGGCGCGGTGGCAAAACCGAATTCCTCAGCACCAAGCAGTGCAGCAATTGCTACATCGCGCCCGGTTTTCATTTGACCGTCGGTTTCCACAGCAATGCGACTGCGGAGATTGTTGAGTACCAAAGTCTGGTGAGTTTCCGCCAATCCCAACTCCCAAGGTAAACCCGCGTGTTTGATCGAAGTTTGCGGAGATGCGCCTGTACCGCCGTCGTAGCCGGAAATTAGCACGACATCGGCGTGGGCTTTAGCAACACCGGCTGCGATCGTCCCGACTCCCACTTCCGACACCAGTTTCACGCTAACCCGCGCTTCCCGGTTGGCATTTTTCAAGTCATGAATCAATTCGGCCAAATCCTCGATCGAATAAATATCGTGGTGAGGAGGAGGCGAAATCAAACCCACACCAGGAGTAGAGTTCCGTACTTTCGCAATCCAAGGGTATACTTTTTTACCCGGTAACTGTCCGCCTTCTCCGGGTTTCGCGCCTTGCGCCATCTTAATTTGCAGTTCCCGCGCTTGGGAAAGGTACAAGCTGGTAACGCCGAAACGCCCGGAAGCTACTTGTTTGATCGCACTGTTTTTCGAGTCACCCAGATCGTTCGTCCAAGTGTAGCGATCGGAATCTTCGCCGCCTTCACCGGTGTTCGATTTGCCACCAATGCGGTTCATGGCGATCGCCAAAGACTCATGCGCTTCTTGGGAAATCGAACCGTAACTCATCGCCCCAGTTTTGAAGCGTTTAACAATCGCTTCCACGGGTTCTACTTCTTCAATTGGGATTGATTCCCGCTGCTTGAATTGCAACAAACCGCGCAAGGTAAAATGCTGCTGATTTTGTTCGTTTACCAGCCCAGAATACTGTTTGAAAAGCGGATAACTGCCCTCGCGTACCGACTTTTGCAGCGCGTGAATTGTCTGCGGGCTGAACAAATGCGCCTCGCCTTCTTTCCGCCACTGATATTCGCCGCCGACATCGAGAGTATGTCCGCTGCTGGGGCGTTCTGGGAATGCGTGGGTGTGGCGCAAAATTGCTTCTTGGGCGATGATTTCCAAGTCTACACCTGCAATCCGCGATGCTGTCCAAGTAAAGTATTTATCGACTACGGATTTGTTCAATCCGATCGCCTCAAAAATCTGCGCGCCGCGATAACTTTGAATCGTGGAAATCCCAATTTTTGAGGCAACTTTTGTCACACCCTTAGTTGCGGCTTTCACGTAGTTTTTGCAAGCTGTTTTGTAATCGACATCTAGCAGCAATTTTTCGCGGATCGAATCGGCGATCGTCTCAAAGGCCAAGTACGGATTGATCGCACCGCAACCGTAGCCGATTAAAGTCGCAAAGTGATGCACTTCGCGCGGTTCACCGGATTCGAGAACAAGTCCCGCCCGCGTGCGCGTACCTTTACTGATCAGGTGGTGATGCAAGCCCGCAACCGCCAGCAGCGCCGGAATTGGAGCGTTTTCGGCGTTGATTCCCCGATCGCTCAAAATGATGATATTCACCCCAGAGGCGATCGCGCGATCTGCTGCTGCAAAAACTTCTTCTAACGCCTGTTCGAGACCTTTTACCCCGCTTTTGGGGTTGAACAAAATCGGTAGTGTAGTAGAGCGAAAATTACCTAGATTTACCTGTTTGAGTTTTGCTAATTCTTCATTGCTGAGAATTGGCGTTTTCAGTTCGATTAAATGGCAGCTTTCCGGTTCTGGCTTCAGCAAATTGCGTTCAGCGCCGATCGTAGTTTCAGCAGAAGTGACAATTTCTTCGCGGATCGAATCGATCGGCGGATTGGTAACTTGAGCAAACAGTTGCTGGAAGTATTCGTAAAGCAGTTTTGGGCGGTTGGAAAGCACGGCTAGCGGCGTATCTGCACCCATTGCACCGATAGCTTCTACACCATTTTTTGCCATTGGCGCTAACAGCAACCGCAGTTCTTCAAAGGTATAGCCAAAGGCCATTTGGCGCTGGATCAATGTTTCGGGGTCGGATTCTGGGACTGCTGGCGCATCTGGGAGTTTGGCGATTTCGACCATGTGCTGGTCAATCCACTCGCGGTACGGGTGTTCTGTGGCGATTTTGGTCTTAATTTCCTCATCAGAAACGATGCGGCCTTCCTCAGTATTTACTAGGAACATCCGCCCCGGTTGCAAACGGCCTTTTGATAGGATTCTTTCTGGGGCGATCGGCAAAACTCCGGCTTCCGATGCCATGATTACTAAGTCGTCTTTGGTGACGCAGTAGCGGGAAGGGCGCAAACCGTTGCGATCGAGCACTGCGCCGATCGATGTACCATCGGTAAATGCGATCGAAGCCGGGCCATCCCAAGGTTCTATCAAGCAGGAATGGTATTCGTAGAAAGCTTTTTTCTCGTCACTCATGGACTCGTGGGCTGTCCAAGGTTCGGGAATCATCATCATCACGGCGTGGGGTAAAGAACGCCCGGCCAAATATAGCAATTCCAAAGCGTTGTCAAAAATCGTCGAGTCGCTACCTTCGATGTTGATTAAATTCGGGATTTTCTTCAAATCGTCTCCGAACAACTCCGACTCGAACAAGGATTGCCGCGCGTGCATCCAGTTGATGTTGCCGCGCATGGTGTTGATTTCGCCGTTGTGGGCGATGTAGCGGTAAGGGTGCGATCGTTCCCAACTCGGAAAAGTATTGGTGCTGAAGCGCGAGTGAACTAGGGCTAGAGCGCTTTCCATGTCGGGGTCGTGGAGGTCGGGATAGTAATCTCCCACTTGCACCGGCATTAACATTCCTTTGTAGACGATCGTGCGGCACGACAGAGTGGAATTATACCAGTATGGGTCTACCTTCGCCCTGCGAATCGCATTGTGAGCGCGTTTGCGGATCACATACAATTTACGTTCAAAGCCCGCCTCGTCAATACCTGCGGCGCGCCGAACAAACACCTGCTGCATGAAAGGTTCGCTAGATTTGGCGGTGTCGCCGAGGGATGAGTTGTCCGTGGGAACATCGCGCCAGCCGAGCACTTCTTGGCCTTCTTCTGCCGCGATTTCCTCAAAAATGCGTTTGCCGTTTTCGCGTTCAGTTTGGTTTGCCGACGAGTAAATCGCGCCGACACCGTATTCGCCGGCTTCTGGAAGTTGGATGTTGAGGGCCGCCGTTACTTTTTTCATGAATTTGTGCGGCACTTGCATCAAAATTCCCGCCCCGTCTCCGGTGTTGGGTTCGCAGCCGCAGGCCCCCCGGTGGTCGAGATTCAGCAGGATTGTTAGTCCCTGTTCGACGATTTCGTGGGATTTGTTACCTTTCATGTGTACGATGAACCCGACTCCGCAAGCATCGTGCTCGAACTGCGGATCGTACAGGCCTTGTTTTACTGGCAGTCCGTTGTTGTTCATTTTGATGTGTCTCTCAAAGTGATGAAAAGATTTTGATCTAGAGTCAAGCGTGGGATGGCGATCGATCTAGTATCATGTATTATATATAGATTTACTCAATTGGGTAGATGCACGAAAAAATCAAAGCTGATGCGATCGATGGAGCGTGTAAAAATAGTTGAAGCTGATGAGTTAACTATGAAACCCGAAGGTCTAAATATTTATGCTGAAAAATCCTCTAATTATTAGCGTATCTCCTGAGATTATGGGCGGCACTCCAGTCTTTGCTTGTACTAGAGTTCCAGTACAAACACTTCTGGACTATCTGAAAGCAGGAGAATCCATTGATGATTTTTTGGATGGATTTCCAACTGTGACTAAAGAGCAAGTTATTGGGTTGCTGGAAGAGGCAGAAAAACAGCTTGTTGGTAATTAGATGATAAGTTGATATTTGGATTTTTTTTAACCGCAGAGGCCGCAGAGAGCGCAGAGGAAGAGAGGAGAGATGAGCAATTCGGATATGTTGTTAATCGGTTTTTCATTAGTCTTTGTGGAACAGGCATCTTGTCTGTTTTTGAGAAATGAGTTTATCGCACTATTGGATTGTATATTGCCTGTTCATAAATAAGTAAAAAATGGCTTGTTGATGATAAATTGATATTTGGATTTTTTTAACCGCAGAGTCCGCAGAGAGCGCAGAGGAAGAGAGGAGAGATGAGCAATTCGGATATGTTGTTAATTAGCCTTCCATTAGTCTCTGTGGAACAGGCATCTTGCCTGTTTTGTAGAAATAAATTTATCGCAGTCTTAGTACGACTATATCCTCAGCGTCTGGGTGACATCCTCCACCAGCATTTTCCCTTCTCATCCGCGATGAATCTTTCTGAAAAACTGCAAAAAGTTGATCGCCTCAAAGTCTGGTTAGATAGCTTTCGCCCGCTTTCTCCGACTCTGGTTTCAGAATTGAAAAAACTCTACGATGTGCGGTTCACTTATCATTCTAACGCGATCGAGGGCAATACCTTGACGCAGCGCGAAACTGAGTTAGTCCTAAAAACTGGCATCACTGTCGGCGGCAAAACTCTGCGCGAACATCTAGAAGTTATTGGACATCGAGATGCGATCGACTATATTGAAGCTTTAACGCGATCGGACACTGCGATCGGTGAATGGGAAATTAAACAAATTCACAACTTAATTATAAGAGCAATCGCGCCGGATGAAGCTGGACGTTATCGGCAGTTAGATGTCAAAGCCGCTGGTACCGAATACCTCTATCCGCCTCATTATTTGCTTTCGGATTTAATGCCGGAATTTATCCAATGGCTTAACAGCGATCAAATCAAATCGTTGCATCCACTAGAGTTTGCAGCCGAAGCACATCTTCGCTTTGTTTCGATTCATCCGTTTCGGGATGGTAACGGGCGAACCGGGCGGTTATTGATGAATCTCCTGCTGTTGCGGGCCGGATATCCCATTGTGATTGTATCTAACCAGGTGCGTGCTGCGTATATCGAGGCGATCGCCCAAGCACAGCAAAATGATTCCGGGATTCATCCCCTCCTCGATTTGATTGTAGATGCAGCCCGGTACTCCCTGATCGAAACCCTGCAAATCGTAGCCACCGCCAGCGATAGTCAGAGTCAAGGGCTGCCTTTCTATCAAGAGATGCTAACAGTTTTGCAACAGCAGTCTCAAGAGCTGGATTAGGATTCATCTCAAATCCGCTGGTATCGCAATTATTCATCTGTCTCCTCTCCGACTCTGCGCCCTCTGCGCCCTCTGTGGTTAAATCATTCCAAAACAACCGTAAATCCTACAAGATGCCCCCTTAAATAAAGAACCAGTCGCCGTAGATGAAGATTTGATGTAGATTTGGGCGATCGATCACATAACAGGTGACAACTACTGTGATGATTTTGCTATGGTGGTCAAGGTGCGTCGATCGAGCTTTCACAGGCAAAACTGCAAAAATCTACAGTCCGCTAACCGGTTCGCGCGATCGGAGTTCGGTTTTCAGGATAAATTAGCTAATATCAAACCCAAAGTCGTTTACCACAGGATTCAGTAAGCAATCCTCAAGGAGTCAAAACATGGTTCAAGTTCAAGCAATTTCTAAACTATCTAGTCTGCACGCACCTGGAGCACTCAACGAAATAACCGCCACAGAATCGCGGCCTTGGGGCTCATTTACGACTCTAGAAGAAGGCCCAGGATATAAAATTAAGCGCATCGAAGTTAATCCCGGACACCGCCTCAGCCTGCAAATGCACCACCACCGCAGCGAACATTGGATCGTAGTTTCTGGTACTGCAAAAGTTACTTGTGGCGAAAGTGAACAAGTTTTGTTTACAAATCAGTCTACCTACGTTCCGCAGTGCACTTCTCACCGTCTGGAAAATCCGGGAGTTATCCCCCTGGTTTTAATTGAAGTGCAGAATGGCGAATATCTCGGAGAAGATGATATTATCCGGTTTCAAGACGATTATGCCCGCACAGAAAAAGCGAAGTAATTTACTCTCGGTAAGGTGCGCACCTTACCAGAAAATCTCCTGGTAAGGTGCGCATTGCGCACCCTACATTTCAATTACAAATTACAAATTACCAATCATGATTAATCTGAGCAAAACAGCAGCCACAGAAGTAAAACGCCTCAAGTCAAAGTATCGCAGCCCCAATGCTTTGTTTCGTCTGGGCGTGGAATCGAGCGGCTGCTCCGGTTTGTCTTATACAATGGCATTTGACGATGCGCCAGCCCCAGGCGATGCTGTATGCGAGTCCGAGGGAGTTCAAGTTGCGATCGACCCCCAGCACTTAAAATATCTGAATGAACTCACCTTAGATTATTCAGAAGACTTGATGGGCGGAGGTTTCCGATATCACAATCCCAATGCCGCCAAAAGCTGTAGCTGCGGCAACTCATTTTCGGCCAGGGAATAATCAATATGATGACCATCAAAGACTTAGAAAAAGTCCAAAAAACCTTCCAAGAAGCCGGTCAAGATTACCAACTAGAACTAGAAAGCGGGAAGATTATCATTGTGGGCCCATCAGATATTGTATCTAGCGAAATTGGTGTAATTTTCATTTGGTTGCTCGCCAATTGGGTTTATCCCCGCCGTCTGGGCCGAATATTTGACTCCGCAGGTGGCTTTATTTTACCTGATGCTAACCTCACAGCACCCGATGTTTCTTTTGTGCGGGCCGCGCGTCTCAGGCAAAGTCCGCGTTATTTCGGAGAATTAGTCCCCGACTTGGTAGTAGAAATTAAATCACAAAGCGATCACATAAAACCTCTCGAAAAAAAGATTCTGAATTTTATCGCACTCGGAGCACAAGTAGGAATTCTGATCGATCCAGACGAAGAAACTGTAACAGTTTATCGTCAGGAAGGTGAACCAATTGTGCTAGTAAATGGAGATAATTTGACTGTTACCGAACTTTTCCCTGGTTGGCAATTGCCAATTTCTGAACTGTGGCCGCCAATTTTTACAGAAGCAGAAACTCAAGCATAATCTTGCATTTTAATACAATTAGTTTACAACGAATCGCGAAGATGCGGTTCATGAGAAAAATATTGATTATGCCAAATTTTTGGATGCTCAATAAGTTGCGGTAGGTAGTAATTTGTAAGCGTTTTTGAATTCATTTTAAATTCTACAAATATCTTAATTCCTGCAAAAACTCCACGTATTTTCATGTATTATTCATCATAAACTCAATAAGTAACACAGCTTTTTTGAGCCACTAAAATCACAATTAATCCTGGGTTATACGACACTTACTAAAGGAATCAAGCGCCGATAATTCAGAGCAGTTATATTTCGGTTCACTTAAGAAGATAATTGCTCAGCGCGACTTAACCGATAAGTGTCATAATTTCTGCGATTTCTCTCACGCGCGATCGCTGCTGACAAAAAACGTTAAGTTAACCGTATTGATCTATCGCGCAGTAAATAAGTAAATTAATAATGAAACCGCAGATGAACGCAGATCAAAACACATCTGCGTTAATCTGCGTTCATCTGCTCAAATCTGCGGTTGCAAAAATACCCCTAGGAACCGCCGCGCAACTTATCCAAAACAGTCCGATCTTCCAAAGTCGAAGTATCCCCAGAAACCTCTTCTCCGGCAGCTAAAGAACGCAGCAAACGGCGCATAATCTTACCGCTGCGAGTTTTCGGCAAAGCATCGGTAAATCGAATTTCGCCGGGACGGGCGATCGCCCCAATCTCCTTCACAACGTGCTGCTTCAACTCCTTAGCCAATGCGTCGCTAGGCTGCTGCGAGTTATCCAGCGTCACAAAAGCGACAATTTCCTCACCTTTAATCTCATCCGGTTTGCCAACAACCGCAGCTTCCGCCACCGCTGGATGCGATACCAAAGCCGATTCAACTTCCATCGTGCCGAGTCGGTGTCCGGCGACATTAATCACATCATCAACGCGGCCCATTACCCAGAAATAACCATCTTTATCCTTGTGCGCGCCGTCTCCAGCAAAGTACACAAATTCGCCATTTTTGGGGTGCAAATATTCCCAATAAGTGCGGCGGAAACGCTCTGGATCGTTGTAAAGTGTACGCATCATTCCCGGCCAAGGATGTTTTACAACTAAATAACCGCCGCTTTGATTAGTTACTGGTTCGCCATCTTGGTCAACGACATCGGCGACAATTCCGGGGAATGGAAGGGTTGCAGAACCGGGTTTTGTGGGAATTGCACCGGGCAAAGCGGTAATCATAATTCCGCCTGTTTCTGTTTGCCACCAAGTATCAACAATCGGACAATTTGAGTTACCAATTACGCGCTGATACCACATCCAAGCTTCGGGATTGATTGGTTCGCCGACGGTTCCTAACAATCGTAAAGATGACAAATTGCGCGCGTTGGGCAAGTGTTCGCCCATTTTCATAAAGGTGCGAATTGCTGTTGGTGCGGTGTAGAAAACGGTGACACCGTATTTTTCAATTACGTCCCAAAAACAGCCGGGATTGGACGTGCGGGGCGCACCTTCATACATTAAAGTTGTTGCACCGTTGGAAAGTGGCCCGTAGAGGATGTAACTGTGGCCTGTAATCCAGCCGACATCGGCAGTACACCAATAAACATCGGTATCTTGTAAGTCGAATATCCACTTGGTTGTTATGTGGGTATAAAGGTTGTAGCCACCGATTGTGTGGACGACTCCTTTCGGTTTGCCGGTGCTGCCGCTGGTGTAGAGTACGAATAGCATATCTTCGCTATCCATCGGTTCGGCGGGACAATTTGCCGATGCACCTTTTTGCAAATCGTGCCACCAATGATCGCGCCCTGGTTCCATGTGCACTTCTTGTTTGGTACGCTGGACGACGAGAACGTTGGTAACGCTTGGTACGGCATTATTTCCTAATGCTTTGTCTACTTGTGCTTTGAGGCCGACGGCGGTATCTTTGCGGAAGCCACCGTCGGCGGTGATGACGAGTTTTGCTTCGCCGTCGTTGAGGCGATCGCGCAAAGCTTCTGCGCTAAATCCGCCGAATACTACGCTGTGTACTGCACCGATTCTCGCACAGGCTAGCATGGCGATCGCAGCTTCGGGAATCATGGGCATATAAATGCCGACGCGATCGCCCTTTTGGACACCCAAATCTTTGATGACATTCGCCATTTGACAGACTTCGCGGTGGAGTTGCGCGTAAGTCAGGGTACGGGAGTCACCGGGTTCGCCTTCCCAGATCAGGGCGGCTTTGTTTTTGCGCCAGGTGGTTAAATGGCGATCGAGACAATTGTAAGAAATGTTAATTTTGCCATTGACAAACCATTTAGCAACAGGTGGCTGCCAGTCGAGCACGGTATCCCACTTTTGAAACCAGTGCAATTCTTGGGTAGCGAGTTCAGCCCAGAATGCTTGGGGGTCGGCTTTCGCTTTTTCGTAGAGGGCGCGGTATTCTTCTAAGCTTTTGACGTGTGCTTTTTGGGAGAATTCAGCCGTGGGCGGGAATAGGCGTTTTTCATGCAGAATTGATTCGATGGTATCTTGTGACATCGCTGTTAGTTTTTAGTTCAGTTACTCTTTTTAGCTATTGTGTGCATAAATTGGGGCAAAAGTATGTTTATTTTCCTTAAGACGTTGGGAAATTTTGTAAGTATTGGGGATGTGTTAAAAACTATAGCACTGGTAAATTGTAAATTCTATCTTGGTACTCATTATCAAATGATGCTTCATAAATCAGAAATATTAGTTCAATGTTTTGACCGATATTCAGCTTGAAATTCAGGATAAATATTCCTGGGATATGGTGATTTTGCTCTAAATGCTCTGTTAAATGAACAGGCATAGAGCAGTCGTTATACGATCGCACTTTTCAATCTTTCTTTTAGTTCCGTTGGGTTGAGAGTAATTTCAGTCATTGTGGCGACCTCATATCTAATTGAATGATACAAGTCAAAGACTGCACATACTATTGCAAACATTTGTTTATGTTCGCACTTGCCACGTTTTTGGATCTCTCCGACTGTGAAAAATTGCTGTCACAATCACCCTACTCGACACAATCCGATAGTAAACAGCATAGGGAAAGCGTCGCACCACACACCGTCTAACATCACGATAGACAACGGGATATGATTCTGGCATCTGGCAAATTCGATTTAAAATTTCGTCCACACAGTCCAAAAAATCGTCGCCAAGTTCTAGTTGCTGACTTTCGTACCAACTGTAGGCCCCATCGAGTTCTTCACGAACTTCTGGCCGAAACACTAGCACATAATTCATGAGCGTCTTTTTACCGAAGCTTTAATTTCTTCCCAGGTCATTACATCATCTGGATTAGCTTCGCTATCACTAATCCGACGATCTAGTTCCTGTTTTTGTACTTCTGTAAGATTAGGGTAAGCTTGCTCTGCTGCGATGCTATCCCAAATTGCTTGTACAAGCCTAATTCGGTCTTCAACACTGAGAGATGTAATTTGATTCAATGTGACAGTGATATCCATACTAATTAACCTTGATGAAAGACTGGGAAATTGGTACACATAAAATATAGCAGATTTAAGGTAGAGTTGACGGTGGAGTTGAGGGACAATTAATATTGTATCAGGCAAAATTAGCTTGTAATGCCTCTATAATATATTTTACAGGAAAAGCCGATCGCACAAAAGCTATGACCCAAAATTTAGAAGCCAGCCAACTTTCGTTAAATGACGTTCGCCGCCTTCTCAAACTGGAAAGACAAACAGAAGGTTCTTTTGCTGAGTCTTTATCTCTGGAACCTCTAACAGACTCTGAACAGCAGCAACTCTTGGAAATCAGCAATGATTTTTGGCGCTACCTAGAAACCGGGAAAGTTTCTGAAGAATTGGTGAAGTTTTTAACGCTTTCGCCGTTAATGCGATTGACGGGATTTTTTAAGATTCCTGTGGTGCTGACTATGGAGGATAGCATTCCGATCGAGGTTGAAGATGAAGATACTTTAATTAAAGGGCGGTTGGATATTCTCGCAGTAAATGGGCCGGATGCGGAGATTGGGGCGGCGCAGTTCTGGATTTTGGTGGTGGAGGCGAAAAATAGTGCGTTAGCGAAGCCCTCGAAGAGGATCGCCCCTTTGACCGGTTTACCGCAATTGCTGACTTATGCGTTTAAGAGTTTGCAGGTGCAATCGTCTGTTTGGGGATTGACGACGAATGGCGAAAGTTATCGGTTTGTGCGGTTGACGCGGGGAAATCCTTGCACTTATCAGATTTTACCGGAATTGAATTTGATTGACAAAGGGCGATCGATCGAATTGGCGCAAGTTTTGAAAGCTATTTGCAAGTTGCAGAATGTGCAGTTGCAATTGGCGTAATGGTTGGGAAGTTAGGAAGACGAGTAGAGGAAATATACATAATTTAATTGCCTCGTAAGTTGATCAATAAAAAATGCACAATTGTGCCAATATAGATTTATACCATCATCAACTTAATCATGCTTTTAACTGACATAGTAAATCTTTTAGGTAAACCCTACTTCCAAGCCTCCAACTGCCTCATTTATCAAATGGACTGCTTAGAAGCAATGTCAAAGCTCCCTGATGAATGCGTGAATCTTACTGTCACCAGTCCCCCCTATAACATTGGCAAAGAATACGAAAAAACACTACCACTTGATAAATATTTGAACTGGTGTGAAAGCTGGATCAGTGAAAATTATCGGCTAATCCTTCCTAACGGCGCTTTCTGGCTCAACTTGGGGTATCTATCAATTCCCAATCAAGCTAAAGCTATCCCCATTCCCTATCTACTTTGGGACAAAATTCCTTTTTACCTCATCCAAGAAGTTATCTGGCACTATGGCGCTGGGGTTGCTGGTAGTAAGTTCTTTTCACCGCGCAATGAAAAGTTCCTTTGGTATGTGAAAAACCATAAAGATTATACCTTCAACCTAGATGATGTGCGCGATCCAAATGTAAAATATCCTAATCAAAAAAAGAATGGCAAAATTAAAGTCAACTCCCAAGGCAAAAATCCGACTGATGTTTGGGAATTCCCCAAGGTAACTTCTGGTAAAAATAGAGCCTCAAAAGAGCGAACATCTCACCCCGCTCAATTTCCTAGTGCTGTCATACAGCGAATAATCAAAGCTTCATCCAACCCAAATGAAATCATTTTAGACCCTTTTCTGGGTTCAGGAACTACGGCTGTTGTTGCTTTAGATTTGCAGCGCACTATTATCGGATTTGAGATTTGTCAGGAATACTGCGATTTAGCAGCAAACCGAATTGATAATTTTCTAAGAGAAAAGCAGATTAGTGAAGCTCAATTATCTTTATTTTAAAGAGGGTAAATCTTGCTTAATAGGCAATTGCAGTAGCTTATATCGCTCTACATCAGGGCTTAATTTAGCTTGCTGACCAGTGGCCGCTGTTTGCCCTTGCCAATCTTCTCGATCTATCCATCCAAATCTAACTAAATTAATCTGTAGAGTTTGTACACTTTGAATTTTTGGATCGAATTTCTGGAAATTAACTACAAGATAATAGCCGGACTTGTCTTTCTTCGGTTTTGCTCCTGTGGCACTTTGTTGGGAATAACTACGATTGCCGTAAGTGTTACGACTACTTGAAGAAGTTTTAATTTCAATTGAGAAGTCATTGCTCGGGATGTAAACAATATCTTTTTCGATGGCGCTGCGATCGCGCCGCCAAATTCCGGGGTATTTACTGGCGAGTTCTAATGGGATTAGTTCATGTAAAAAAAAGCCCATAATTTGGGGAGTTGGGAATAAATTTACTCCTATTTTGTAGCCTCTGCTGGTTATGCTTGATTGAAAAATTTCACTCCAAACTTGAATAACCACGTCATAAATTTCTTGTGGATCTAGTGGGTGTTGATCTATGAGTTCCCGTGTCTTCTCTTGCCAATCTTGGACAGGAAGCCCCGTATAGGGTGATTGCATTTACTCTATTTCCTGCAATAGTTCGCTGGGCGATACTCCTAAAGCTTTTGCTAACCGCAAAATGTTTAACAGGGCTATGTTCCTCTCACCCCGCTCAATACCACCAATGTAGTTGCGGTGCAGTCCGGCTAGTTCTGCTAACTTTTCTTGGGAAAAGCCTTTTGATGTTCTTAGCCTGCGAACTTGCTCTCCAAATTTTTTTAGCTCTGGATTTTCTGCCACATCAGCAAGATATCGGTGACTGCACTCCAAAATCTACACACTATGAGTGTGATTTAGGATTAAATGAAGCCAGCACGCCCATAGTCACACCAAGCAGAATCAACTTGATGCCATCACTTTAATTGCTTTCATCGGTACTCCGGGTTCTAGGGCGTAGGAAATAGATTGATGTCTAATGCTTCAAGTTATTGATATACCAGATAGCCCGATCGCCCTTCCCGCAATTTTGATGAATCGAGAAAAGGGCATCAAGCGCCGCTATCCCCGCAGGAATAGGCATTTCAAGCATTCGGATCGATGCCCAATTCCCGAAGTTGACGCGCGAGTGATTCGCTGCGCTGGCGTTCAGTTTCTAATTGGGCGATCGCACTTTGGGCCCTTTGCCTTTCTTGTTCAGCCCTTTGTCGTTCCAATTCCGATTTTTCCGAACTCCAAAGCAGCAAATTTCCCGCTGAATCCCACCACCGCAACCAGTGCATAGTTGTACCCAATCGGGTTCCGTACCAAATACCCAAAAACAAATTAATTTCTGGTATCCAGTAACGTCCCTCCGCTGTCGGTGACTGCAAAACATATTGATTTTCTTGCAGACAGCGCACTTCCAAATCTGGTTCGTAAGGGTCAAAAATAACGTAGGTAGAAATCTGCCAAATTTGCTCGTAACAATACAGTTTTCCGTAAGGATATTTGGCGCGCACCGAGTATTCCCCAGCGTCGGTTTCTGAGATAAATTCCATCGCTATGGCAACTCGATCGCCCTCCAAAGACGGTGTGTAACTGCGGCGAATCACTCCTTCGGCTAACGGCAATACTCGCGGCACGTACATCCAGTCTGGCGCTTTCACTACCGTCTTTTGATTGACCGTAGTAGCGATCGCAAAATTCGACGCAATCAACATTTCGGGTTGGATGCGATCGGACGTACCGAGGGCATCCGTCAGCGCGGCCGCCAGCGGTGGCTGTTGAATATTTTCCGCCGAATATTCCGGTAAGATAAAGTCTGATGGCAGTTTTTCCCAGGTAACAACTGGCTCTTGTTTCGCGGGATTAATTTGGAGAACCATAGATTAGTTCCTAGCTGTTGCGATGAATCTATTTTATCAGAATTGTTGGCAATTCACTATTGTTCTAGTTAACTTTATTCATCACCATCTATTTAATACCTTCGCACGTCAATGTCAAGATTTATTAAATATTCGCAAGCAGGCACTGACAGAACGCCAAGTTTTATCTAGAATTAAAAATAATTAAGCCGTGAAAATCAAAGTAATAAAATGTCTGAACTTAGACAAAATCTAATTACCAGAGATTGGGTAATCATCGCCACCGAACGGGCGAAAAGACCGGACGAATTTGCCAACAAAAAAAAGTTGATGGTAGCAGTACCGCCATACCGTGCCGATTGCCCGTTTTGCGTGGGAAATGAAGAAGACGGAACCTTAGAAACTTACCGTTTGAGTGATGAAGGGACTGGCTGGAAAGTCAGGGCAATGACTAACAAATATCCCGCCCTCTCCCCGACAGCAGAACGGCTCAGAATATCATCAGGAATTTACCGCACAATGTCGGGAATCGGCGTTCACGAAGTAATTGTCGAACACCCGCGACATGATTTGACGACTGCTTTGTTGACCGTTGAAGAAGTTGCCAACATACTTTTAGTATACCGCCAGCGCTATTTAGAAATTAGAAAATATCCTTACATTGAAACAATTGTGATCTTCAAAAATCACGGCCCAAGTGCCGGAACTTCTATCGAACATCCTCACTCGCAAATAGCAGCTACGCCCGTTGTGCCTAACCAATTTCGCAGGCGGATCGACGAAGCTATTAGATATTTTGACGACACGGGAGAATGTTTGTTTTGCCGGACTTTGGAAGATGAGTTAGCGACGGGTGAAAGAGTAATTTTTGAAAGCAAAGATTTTGTCGCTTGTATCCCTTTTGCTGCACTTTCGCCCTTTCATATTTGGATTTTTCCGCGCCGACATTCGTCTTCGTTTGATGATATTACTGATGCGGAAATTATTGGTCTTGCTGATACTTTGAAAACTGTACTCGCTCAGCTTTATTACGGATTGAACGATCCAGATTATAATTATAGTATTCGATCGGTTCCAACTGCCGAACAAGGAACCAAATACTTTCACTGGTATATCGCAATTATTCCCAGAGTCACGAAGCAGGCTGGGTTTGAGTTGGGTAGCGGGATGTTTATCAATACTGCTTTGCCGGAGGAAAGTGCCGAGTTTTTGCGATCGATCGCAATTCCTGGCGATCGTAATTTCCGACCAACCTGAAGTATAAAAAAATACAATGTGTCAAGGAATGTCCCAGACGAAGACGGCAGACAATTTAATGATTTTCAATCATCGGTTGAAATAGAGAATTTAAATCTGCAACAGCTTAATTTACGCTCAAAATTTATCAACGTACAAATACTGATGGATTTTACCAAACTCAGAATAAACTTTCGACATAATGCCAGCGGTCATCGCTAAAATTAGCTCTCAATATATCTCTAATTTTACCATCGATCGATAATCTCGCCTCGCCAGACTCAGCACTCTCGCCGATTTCGCAACTGTCATCAGATAAATGTTCTTGGAGGTGGGCCAGAGTATTGGCGAAATTAGCCAGAAAATAATGTTCATCCACCCACGCTGTCGGATCTGGGATGTTTGGACTCCCAAAAGCCCGATCGACTAAATCTTGTTTTGCAGTATCATCAGTCTGGTTTTTCATGGAGCCCATTTAGATAGAATTTGCAACTTATCCCAATCTTAAGCTTAATTTTGAACGCTGGTGCGATCGCGATCGGCCCACCGCTGTGACAAAATTGTGGAATTTGTGCGATCGCGATCGAGGTTGTTTTGGCGATCGAGTGTTATCATAGCACATCACCGCCAGCGATCCATAATTTGCACATTCGGCAAAATCGACTTAGGTATCATTCCGTGAACTCCTTTGCGGGGATTATTCACAGCCTGAGTAATCCGAAAATTGACGGCGAGGGAACAGAAAACATAGGCATCTTCTTCTTGAAAACCTGCATACTTTTGTAGCCAATTAACCGTCTGTTTTACCGCCATATCAAAGGCATCATCTAATGTTTGACCAAAACCCATAGTCACAATATGAGTAGGAGTTTCAGCAAACGGAAATATATAAAATAAATCCTTGCGTAAGATGATTTTAATAGTCCCATTCATCGAAGTTTCAATCGCCGTACCATTAACTTCACCATCTCCTTGTGCCGAATGTCCATCACCGATAGACAGCAAACCACCACGCACCGCAATAGGTAAAAATAACCGCGTTCCTGGTTGCAATTCCTGATTATCCATATTACCTCCGTAGCGTTGTGGAGGAATAGAAGAACGGTTGATTTCAAAATCCGCAACGCCGATAATTCCGAAGAATGGATTTAGGGGAATCTTAACGCCACTATCTGCGGGAAATTCCGCAATCTTTTCTTCTAAATCTAGCGGAATAAATCGCAATTTAGGATCAGGAAAATATTTAGGTAAAACTCCCCATCCGGCGCGAATTGCATTGAATCCTACTGATAAACTTGGGTAAACTTCCTCGATATGAATCTCTAAAACGTCTCCGGGTTCTGCCTTATTAACATAAATCGGGCCTGTTAGCAAGTGCGGGCCTGGGCCGACTTTGCGGTTGTCAGGTAAATTCTGACAAATATCTAAAAATTCCGGGGTAAGAAATTCCGGCGGGGCCTTGTCAGCAACATAATATCCTGAATAGGTTTCGATATCGATGCGATCGCCCGAATCGACAGTTAAAGCAGGTTCCAGCTTGGGAGAGAAACCGCCTAAGTGTACGGTTTTGCAGTTAGCCTTGAGAAGGTGGTGAGTCATGTCTATTTGAAATTGAGGATGCTTTAATGGTATTAAGACTGTTATATCGCAAGTCTCAATCATTTTTGAAAAAGATTCTGTTTTGATGAACCGCGGAGGGCACTGACAAAGAAAATGGAGAGAAATGGAGATATAAGAAAATGTAAAAAAATGGTTGACGTTTGACATAAATAAACGTCCAAACCTGTCAGGGAGATTGCCAAATATAGAATTTGTAATCGCTATTCTTGCTTCACATGACTACTTACTAATGACTGCTGACTACTGACTACTGACTACAGAATAATGAGCAATAACTTATGTTAACACCATTGCCCGATCAATTAGAAAATTCCCAAGGTTCTTCTCGTAACCTGTGGTTTTTTTCCGTTTTGATTTTGATTATCCTCTTATTAGGTTTGATTCTGCAATCTTTCCTCAACCAACCCCAACTTTTAACCGATCCGTTTCTGCAACTCCCAACAACTAACTCAGTGCGAGTTGTTTGGTTCACCGAATTTTACGGAACTCGCAATATTGTTGCTTACGGCGAAAATTTGAGTAAAATTGCGACTGCAAATACTACCAAGCTAAGCCGCACTCGCGAAGACAAAGACTCGCACATCTCCGATAAAATGAAACAGGGCATAACTGGCACAAATCCTATTATTCGCCCCATCTGGCGACACGAAGCAGAAGTTACCAATTTAATACCCGGTGTTCGCATTCCCTATCTAGTGACTAGCGAAACTAAAGGCGGCGCATCTGTTAGTAGCAAAATTTTCAGCCTTTCTCCGACACCAGCAGCAGGAATTGGTCTAAAAATTCTGTTCACTTCCGACCATCAATTGATGCCGATGACAGCCGCTAATCTCCAGAAAGTTGCAGAAACAATTGACAAAGTTGATGCGGTTTTCATGGCAGGTGATTTAATTAATATACCTGATCGCGCTTCCGAATGGTTCGACGACAACCGAGGCCGCGCGTTTTTCCCCGGTTTGCAAGGCCGCGCCTTCTCCGAACTCGACAAAAACGGCATCAAAACCCTGTACAAAGGCGGCGAACTGATCCAAAACGCGCCTATATTTCCCGCGATTGGAGACCATGAAATTATGGGTAGGTTTTCAACTAGCAGCACCCTCAACGACCAGTTTAATGACTCTTTCCCCCGCGCTGCTGTGGAAAAAATATATCCATACCTAACTCAAAAATATGGGGTGAAAGACAAAGATGTTTTGTTGAAAAACAATAGTTTTAATAGCGATACTTACAACGAAATTTTTAGTTTACCCAGTGACGAAAATTATTATGCCGTGACTTTTGGGGACATACGATTAGTGACTTTGTATGCTGCGAATATCTGGCGGACTCCGAATTTAGATCCGGGGGCTAGAGGCAGGTATCGGGAACGAGACGAAGATTTTGATCGTCCCGAAAAATGGGGATACGGACAGCATATTTTTGAGCCAATTATGAAAGGTAGTGCTCAATATTCTTGGCTCGAACAAGAGTTATATAGTGCGGAATTTCAGCGGGCTAAATATAAAATTGTGATGTTTCACCATCCGCCGCATTCTCTGGGTGACAATATTGTACCTGCTTATACTGACCCTGTACAAATAGTTGATCGCACTTCGGATGGTGAGATTAAGATGGTGCGTTACGAGTATCCGAAACAGCAAGATTATCTGATTCGGGATGTGGCGCCACTGCTAGAAACGGCGGGGGTGCAGTTAGTTTTGTACGGACATTCGCACTTGTGGAATCGGTTTGTAAGTTCCAGCGGAATGCACTTTTTGGAGACTTCTAATGTGGGCAACAGTTACGGTGCGTTTGCGGGGAGAAAGCGCCGATTTGTGCCGCCGGGATATCGGGAGGATTACAGCGCTATTGGAGACCCGAACGGATTGGAACCTGTGGTGCCAACTGTGGCGCCTTTGTTGGGCCAAGATGGGCTGCCATTGCCGTACATTGAGAGCAATGATATTACGGCTTTTAGTGTTTTTGATACAGGGAACGGTACGGTTAGCAGCTATTATTTTGATACGCGGAAACCGGAATCGGAAGTGGTGAAGTTTGATGAGTTTAAGTTCAAAAAATTGTGAGTCTGGACGAAGAGTATTTCCCATTTTTAGCCCAGGCTTTGACAGAACGGACATTGCATCTCTAAAACTTAAATCATTGTCCTAATTCTATCTATCACAAGTCAGAAAACCAGTGCCCGAATCTTGATGAAGATCGTTTTATTTTTGGGTGTTGCTTAATCAGGGTATGAAAAAGAATCAGGCAAAAATCAAGAAGCTTTGTGGACAATGGTTTTTATGATTTGCATATTTAGCCGTTCATACCGTAAATCAGCCCGAAGACGGCGAACAGAATTCGCGTCTACATAAACGATGTCCGAACTCAGAGGGACTGAGGAAAATAACGTAATTTTAACCACTCATTCTTCAACCGGCGGAGGCGGGTTTTGTCTGTATCGACGCGAATTCTATTCGCCCGGTATCGACGCGAATTTTATTCGCCCGGTCTTCTGTATTTCATGCGATCGCAATTTACGATATCATATCACTACGAGCAACGCAGCAATCCCAAGTCTGACCGATCGCCCGTGGCTACCTGCCTTTTGAACATTGATGATTTTTGAGCGCCTTGAAATACTACAGCCAACATCCTAACGCTTTCTCGATCGACTATCTCAACGATTTACGAGGAGCAATACTAGCCTCACCTTACTTTGCAATCAACAACCTCAACCGCGATTTCATCGGCACAAAAGGCTTCTCCGTAGTATTTGGGCGCGCCCAAATCGCCGAAGTAGAGCGTCGCTTCCCCTTCTTCAAACCCTATCTAGACCAAGCATTACAGCCTGAATGCAACGCTTTTTACCTCAACCCCCTGTTGCTGGGCGAAGGTTCCCGCGTAGATGCCCATATCGATCGATCCTTGCGATCGTACTGCAAAACCGTCGAACCTCCCGCAGCCGTCAGCGTATTGTACGTACAAGTGCCCCCAAATTTGCAAGGAGGAGAGTTAATACTGCGACGCAACAAACAGCAAGTCGGACAGATTAAGCCGCAAGCCAACTCACTAATCTATTTTCAAGGAGATTTGACACACTCTGTCAACGCTGTTAAAAGTACCGGGACTCGCTTGAGTTTGGTTTGCGAACAGTACAGTTTGAGCGCCACAGAATTACAAGATATTCCCGGATTTACGGTGGAATCTAGGGCCGCGAAAGCAAAGAGTAAGTGATGTTTATTCGATCCTTGATATCATATCCGTTCAATGAATCACAATGCTTGTAGGTGCGGGTTCACCAAAAATCTCTGACTCAAACTAACAATATCTATAAACCCGCCCCCACCACGCCACAAAAATCGATCGCGCGCAATTCAACGGACATGAGATGAGCTAGTATGGTGCGTCAGCTTTAAATCATCAATTATCGATCGCATAACCCGCCGCCGTGGCACCCTACAAATTTCATCCCATACATCCGCTACATCCGCTACATAATCCGTTGCCGAACTTTCTGCTGTGCGATCGCCACGAGTGTTTCAGTTTCGCAGTTTGCTATAATTACTTACACGGGTTTTGATGCTAAGGAACCAAGTCTATGACTATTGCGATTTCCCTCAGTCCAGAAATAGAGGCACTGCTTCGCGAAAAAGCCGATCGACAGGGACAAGATATTAGCATTGTGGCTGCCCAATTGCTAACTCTAATTTTGGAATCGGAAACACCAGACTCCCAAGAAGATATTCAGGCTATCCAGCAGGGTTTGGATGATTTTGATTGCGGACGATTTAGTTCTTTTGACGAATTTGCTGAATCACAGCGGCGCAAGTACAATTTACCAGCCAATTGATGACATATCGCATAGAAATTTCCAGCGTTGCACAAGCAGAAGTTGACAGTATATTTCTGCGGATTTCTCAGGTGATGTCACTAGAGAAAGCTAGGGAGTGGTATGATGGATTGTTGAATGAGATCGCATCTCTATCGTCAATGCCAAAACGCTGTCCTTTGGCAAGGGAAAATCGATACTTCAGTAAGGAAATTCGGCAGCTAATCTACGGTAAAGGACGCAATTCATACCGTATTCTTTTCGCAATTGTAAAAAGTGAAGAGGTGTCCACAGTTCGCATCCTGCGTATTCGACACGCTGCACAACAAACTCTTGGTGAGAACCTGGAGTCTGATAAAGGATAATCAGCTAGTATCGTGCGTCAGCTTTCAACTCTCAATTATCAAATAACGCCCTGCTGACAAACCTTACAACTCAAATCCTGCGGTTACGTGCGCTCCGGGCGATCGACCCTCCGACCAAAAAACTCAAATTCCGTAGCCTACGATACATTTATTTTCTTAATCATTGTTTACACTTTCCAAGTGTAGAGAGTGTACTCTCCATAATTCTCCAAAATCTAAACAAGTGCGTTGTTTGCTGGACTGCGATTTATCGATCGCCCAACAGTGAAAAACCATAAGTAGTTTTGACCAGAATTCATCGGAATTGACTCGCACAAAATTTTTGAGCTTACCAGGGCGAAGATTAGCTACTAAATCTGTGCAGCGCCGACATCTATCATGTTGACTCAAGTTAGTACAGGCTCCTGTCATCTATTTTATTGCTAATAACTGAAATTCAACCGCATCTATCTAACACTGGATTCTCATCAACACGGACGGCCAAGAAATTCCGCCTCGCTCCTCCAATCTTTGAGAGCCTGCCAAAAAAGGCATTCTCCAAAAAGTGAGTTCAGACTAAAAATGTTGGGTAAATCTCAGATGTTGCACCATTCTCAAGAACAGGCAAGATGCCTGTTACACAAGATATCAAATTTCTTATGGGGTGGGCATCCCGCCCTTAAAAGGCTTATTTGTAATGGTGCAAGATGTAAGGTAAACCCAACATATTCATCAATGGTTAGACTTCTGCTAACCTATATTTTTTCACAATTACTCGTCCCATAATCCCCATAAAAACAACCATGAGTGGAAACGAATCGCGCGTACAAGCAATTTCTCAAATCGTCAACCGCCAACTGACTCCTGCCAAGCCTCCCAAGCGGTTAGAAGAAATTTGGGCAACAGACGTTTTTAGTCTGAGCAAGATGCAAGAAAGCCTGCCCAAGAGCATTTTCAAATCAGTAAAAAACACCATTCAAACCGGGCAAACACTCGATCCTTCCGTAGCTGATGTAATTGCAGTAGCAATGAAAGATTGGGCCATTTCCAAAGGAGCCCTGTACTACGCCCACGTATTCTACCCGCTAACCAACAGCACCGCCGAAAAACACGACGGTTTCATCTCAGTCCAAAGCGACGGCTCCGTCATCTCAGAATTTGCAGGTAAACTTCTAGTACAAGGCGAACCCGACGGTTCCTCCTTCCCCAACGGTGGCATTCGCTCCACCGCCGCCGCTCGCGGATACACAGCCTGGGATGTCACCAGCCCCGCCTATGTCATGGAAACAGACAACGGCATGACATTGTGCATTCCCACTGTTTTCATCTCCTGGACAGGTGAAGCCCTAGACAAGAAAACCCCGCTTTTGCGCTCCATTGGCGCCATGAACAAAGCAGCAACCAGAGTATTAAAACTGTTAGGAAATACCGAAATTGCTCCCGTAAATTCCAGTTGCGGTTGCGAACAAGAATACTTCCTGGTAGATTCTAATTTCGCCCACAGCCGCCCCGACTTACTGCTAGCAGGTCGCACCCTCTTTGGCAAACCTCCCGCCAAAGGTCAGCAATTTGACGACCACTATTTTGGAGCAATTCCAGAGCGCGTTCAAGTCTTCATGCAGGAAGTAGAAGAAAGAATGTACCGCCTGGGAATTCCTGCCAAAACCCGCCACAACGAAGTAGCACCCGGTCAATTTGAAATTGCACCATTTTTTGAAGCAGCAAACGTCGCCAGTGACCACCAACAATTAACCATGACAATTCTCCGCAACACAGCGAAGAAACATGGTTTTATGTGCTTGCTGCACGAGAAGCCCTTCGCGGGAATCAACGGTTCCGGCAAACACGTTAACTGGTCAGTCGGTAACGCCACCCAAGGCAACTTATTAGACCCCGGCGATACACCGCACTCCAACATACAGTTCCTAGTTTTCTGCGGCGCTGTGATTCGCGGCGTTCACAAATACGGGTCATTGTTGCGTGCGGTAGTTGCAACTGCCAGCAACGACCACCGATTAGGTGCCAATGAAGCTCCACCAGCGATTATCTCCGTCTATTTGGGCTCGCAATTAGAAGATATCTTCGAGCAAATTAGCAAGGGAGGAGCTAAGGGTTCTCAAGGTCGGGGCATCATGAATCTAGGCGTAGAAACACTGCCTACTTTCATCAAAGATGCCGGCGACAGAAACCGGACTTCGCCCTTTGCGTTTACTGGAAACCGCTTTGAATTCCGTGCAGTAGGTTCAGGTCAGTCTGTTTCCGGCCCGTTGGTGGCGATGAATACAATTCTTGCAGATTCTTTGGACTGGGTTGCTAACAAATTAGAAAGCGATTTGGCTAAAGGAACTGACCTGAATGCTGCCATCCAAACAGTTCTGAAAGAAGTGATGGACGACCACGGCGCTGTGGTATTTGGCGGCAACGGCTATTCTGAAGAATGGCACAAAATGGCCGAGGAACGGGGTTTAGCCAACTTGCGGACTACCGCCGATGCTTTGCCCGTCTTGAAGGAAGGATACATTGAAGACTTGTTTGAAAAGACAGGTGTTCTGACTCCCGTTGAATTGGAAAGCCGTTATGATGTCTATGCAGAGCAGTATTTGCTGGCAATTGAAGTCGAAGCAAAACTGGTCGGAAGCATTGCCAAAACCATCATTTATCCGACTGCGGTGAGATATTTGTCTGATCTTTCCAGCACGATTGCTGGCTTGAAAGAGATTGGGATTGAACTGGAAAAGGAAACTGCGGAAAAAGTCGCGGTGCTGGTTAAGTCGATGATGAATACTGCGAGCAAGTTGAGTGATGCTTTGAGCAAGCATGATTTTGCTACGACAGAAGATCATATGCAGTATGCTTCGCAAACAATTCGTCCTTTGATGGATGAGGTTCGCCAGTATGCGGATGCTTTGGAAGGTGAAGTTGCTGATGATTTGTGGCCGCTGCCTACTTATCAAGAAATGCTGTTTGTTAAGTAATAGCAAACCTGGTTAGTTTCGGTAGGGACATGGCAGTGCTGTGTCCTTATTTTTTGGGTTAATTGCAGGTTAGATTTGTTGCATAATTTCCAGAAACCCGGTTTCTTCCTAAATATTTCGCCACCCAACCGAGATTTTTCCAGAAACCGGGTTTCTGAGACTTTGCATAATTGCCAGAAATCCGGTTTCTTCCTAAATATTTCGCCAATCAGATATACCGAACCTGATTTTCCATCTCATCCGCCGTTACTTGATTCAAAATTACTAATAATCGTTGCGCTATTTCTTGGGGTGGACGACGAAAAGCCAAAATTACGCCGTAGTGCGTTCGTGAGGTATCAAAATAAGCTTGTATAAGTTTTTCAAAGTCGCTTCGGTTGTGCGTAACCAGCGTCCTTCTTTGGTTAACAGCGTAAGCGAGTTGTTCTTCATCACTTGCCTGAAGCTGTCCTGCGTCTCTTACGGTTAGAGCATCAAATCCTCTCGCTTTCAACAAATCTGCGACTAATACATTGACATCCTCATCCAGGTACAAACAAATGAATAAATTACTCATAAATCTCGCACCAACGGGTCAATTAAATCATCAGGAATTCGGTTGCGTTCAATATAAGTATTAATCTCATCTTGATGGTCACTGTAATAGCTCAACGCATCGAAGACCTGTGCCAGCGTTAGGTGAGGAAGACCGTTAGGAATTTCTTCTGGTGAAATACCCATACGCCAAGTTTCAACGATCGCCCTAACAGATGTCCGCGTGCCCTTGACAATCGGCTCACCGCTGAGAATTTGCTCATCTCTGACAATGTAAAGATGTTCCGTTGTTTGAACCATAGCTGCAAATACCAGATCGAGTATTTCCCATAATTATAGTGCTTTTACTTGTTACCAGTTAAAGCGAGGCAGAGCCTCTAGATATCGGTTCCCAGGGAGAGCCTGGGAACCAGAGGACTAAAGTCCTCACTAAGCGAGGCAGAGCCTCTAGATATCGGTTCCCAGGCCGTCGCCTGGGAACCAGAGGACTAAAGTCCTCACTACAAACCTAATTTCTAACTGGATGCTTTCTCGATAGCTGGAGGCTCTACCGTATCGCCAAAGGCAATCCGTAGAAAAGGCGGAGCCAAAAAAGTCGTCAGAATTACCATGATAATAATCGAAACCTCCAGCGGCTTATCCAAAGCCCCGCTAGCCGAACCGATACCGGCAAAAACTAACCCGACTTCGCCCCGAGGAATCATCCCAACTCCGATCGCCAATCGATTGATTCCAGGCTGACCAAACACCGCCCAACCAGTAATCAACTTGCCCAAAATCGCCACTACAATCAAAAACACGGCAATCAAAAGTCCCGCCCGATTATCCGGCACTGTTGGGTTCAAAACCCCCAAATCGGCGCGCGCTCCCACCGTCACAAAAAAGATGGGTACAAACAAATCAGCGACGGGTTTAATCAACTCATCCAACTCGTTGCGGGCATCGCTTTCATCTAACACTAAACCAGCCGCAAAGGCACCCAAAATCGCTTCGAGATGAATTGCGTTGCCGATAAAAGCCATGAAAAAAGCAAATATAAATGCCGGCATGACAATATTACCGCGAGTTTTTAGTTTGTCAACTACAGCGGCAAAGGTTTTATTAAAGATGCCGCCCAACAGAATTGAACCTAGCAGAAATGCAGTTGCACCAATGATTAAATAGATGACATTAAGAACATCTATTTCACCTGTTTTCGCTAAACTAGCAACTACCGCCAAGACAATAATTCCCAGCACGTCGTCAATTACTGCCGCCCCGACAATGATTTGACCTTCTTTAGATTTCAGCCGTCCTAATTCAGACAAAACTTTCGAGGTAATTCCGATGCTGGTTGCCGTCAAAGCAGCCCCTGCAAAAATTGCCGGAATCGCCGCCGTATGAAAAATTATCATCAAGCCCGCAGTACCCGCAGCAAAGGGAACTGCTACGCCGACAACAGCGACAAAGGTAGCTTGAATTCCCACTTCTTTGAGTTGTCTGAGATCCGACTCCAAACCAATTTCAAACAATAGAATAATCACCCCCAATTCAGCCAGCACAGAAATGATTTCGCTCTGCGATTCAAACACGCTGCTGACGGCGGCCGGGGACATAGGATTTATTGACTGCAAAACAGTCATAATTCCTGAGTTGGAAGCTGACAGTCCGCCTTCGGGAAAAACGATCAGGTGTAAAGCGGATACGCCAACAATCACCCCTGCTACAAGTTCACCCAAAACTGGTGGAAGATTAAACTTCAGAGCCGCTTCCGCGCCTAATTTGCTGGCAAGATAAATCACTACCAAACTGAGCAGAACTCCGCTCAGAATGATCGGCGAATTTTCGGGATCGAGTGTTGCTAGCAAAGGTATGGGAGCAATTAAGGATGCCATCCCAGAACTTAAAGCTGTAATTGTTGGGTTAAAAAACATGGTACAATGATGATAAGAAAGACATTCTAATCAGATAATTCTGGATGCAGACAAACTAAAGGACTCCGGTTTTTTAAAGGCTGGTTGTGCGGATTTAGATGGTCAAGCAAAACTAGAAGAACCCAAATCGGGGGGTACATCTTGCCACCGCCCTTGTCCGACGGCTTGAATTGCTTCTTTTAGCAAGATATCACCGGTATAAATTGCTCTACCGACGATCGCACTTTTGACACCAATTGGTTCTAAAGCCAACAAAGTCAACAAATCTGCGATCGAACTAACGCCGCCGGAAGCAATCACCGGAATCGAAATAGCGTTAGCAATTTCGCGCAAAGATTCCAAGTTCGGCCCTTCCATAGTACCATCACGGTGAATGTCGGTGTAAATAATTTCAGCAGCACCTAATTCTGCCATTTTCTGCGCCAATTCTGTTGCTAAAACTTCTGAAGTTTCTAACCAGCCTCTGGTAGCAACTTTACCATTTCTGGCGTCGATTCCGACGAGAATGCGATCGGGAAATTCGGCGCACAATTCGCCGACTAATTGCGGTTGTTCGACGGCGACAGTGCCGAGAATGGCGCGCTGAACGCCTAATTTGAGAATTGCTGCGACAGAAGGGCGATCGCGCATTCCACCGCCTAGTTGACAAGGAATGTCCACTGCGCGGACGATCGCCTCAATGGCTGCTAAGTTTACAGGATGACCGGCTTTTGCCCCATCGAGGTCTACCAAATGCAGCATTGTCGCGCCTTGATTTACCCACTGTCTGGCGACTTCGACGGGATTGTCGTTAAAAGTTTGAGACTTGGCGTAGTCTCCTTGATACAGTCTGACGCATTTTCCGTCCAATAGGTCGATCGCTGGAATTACATTCATGATTTTGTAATTGGTAATTTGCACTTAATAACGAACTTTTTATCTACAAATTTTGGCTGTTCCCGTTCCCCCTTCTCATTTTTCCTTACCTGTGCAACGGCTATTTAAATGAAACATAATCGATGATGATAGAGTTGACCACAAAGGAGTATTAACCTCAGCTTTTCGCAAAGCTTCTGCCGTCCAGTCGTTGCAAGTTCTAAAAATCCAGTAACTGTCTTTTGCTTCATAAAAACTGTCGTTTTTGTCGTAGCCGTAGCTAATTTTTATTTTATTACCTCCGGCGTCTAATTGGAATGTATTTTTAATAAAATTTACCATCCTCAGATAATTTTCTCCACTAATTTTAACACATTTGGTTTCTGGATTTGGGAAAAAAATCTGATAACCTTCGACTTGTAGGGTAGATGGATTAGGGAAAATAAGCGCCTTTAAACCAGTAATTGGGTTGATACTTCCTGATGTGGGAGTTTCCAGCATAAAAGCTCGATCTCCCCAGCCAAAAGATAAATATTTATAATCGGAAGCGGCCTCGCGCCCTATTTTTGTTAGCGGTAAATATTGATTCCAGTCAAAATATTTATTCTTAACTGGAACAATGATTTCGGTGTGGATGCCTCCGTTATAAATTTGTATGGAAACCGTGCAATCTGCTTGTGAGTAATATCCCCATTTTGTGGGAGTGAGAAAGCCAATAATTAGGAAAGCGGTAAAAGATAAGATGAAAATTCCTAAGCACTGTATGTTTTTTTTCATTTTAACGGTGGGTGTGGAATTCGGCTTTTTATAAAGACTTTAATCCTTAATAATTCCCAAGATAAGGACTTTAGTCCTTACTACAAATATCGTACCAAATTTTAAACAGAAGGTCGCTTCATTTTCGTGGGAAAGAATGCTCGAAATGCTGAATTTCGTTCTTCGGGGGTTTCATTCGCCCAACTCGACAAGCTTTCGTAGAAAAAGAATGAAACACCTCCAAAGTTTCTTTTTCGGACTTCTTGCACTTGATCTTGAATTTGTTTAAGGGGAACTGGACTATTTTTTAAGCCTGTTAAAATGCCGATCGCAGTTGGAATGTGCCCTTTAGCTAATTTAACTTCTTCGCGATCCAATTCGGCATTAAAACGCTTGATATCGCTGCGATAAACCTGGACTATAACTTCTTCGATGTAACCGCGTCTTTCCCAGCTAAACCAGTCCTGCAAGTGGGCTGGTAAAGCAAAATGTAGGGGATTGGGAGACAAGGCGACAATACATTTTTGTTTGCGGGCTTTGATGGCTCTAAAAAGTCGCGCCATAAAGTCGTTGATTCTATCGGCGCGCCAGCGTACCCAGAAGGTTTCGCGGAAGTCGTTGGAGGGACGGGCTTTGATATCTTTCTGATACATTAATACTGTCAACGGTTCGTATCCAAATTCTGATGGTAAGCCGAAATGGTCGTCAAATTGAATGCCATCTAGATCGTAATTAGCCACAAGTTCGACAACTAACTCTTGGATAAATTTCTGTACTTCAGGATGAAAAGGACTCAGCCAAACGCGATCGTTTGTGCCTTCTTTCCAAATCGTTGAACCGTCACGCCGTTTCGCCAACCAATCAGGGTGCAGTCTGGCTAATTCTGAGTCGGCGGGGGCCATGAAACCAAACTCAAACCAAGGGATTACTGCTATACCTTTTTTATGTGCTGCTGTAATGATTTCTTTGAGGACATCTCGCCCTTTTAATGTGGGTGTGGGGTCGTTTAAATATCCGAATACTCGTTTTGCTACAGCACTCGGATGAATGGTATAACCCCCTTGCCAAACCGTAGGATAAATGGTATTAAAGTTCAGTTTGTCTAGCCTATTTACAGCGTCTGTGATGTTTTTGGGCGAAAAGATCACATCGCTATCAATATTAGTCAGCCAAATGCCGCGCAATTCGGTTTTTGGGGTTTTGGGCGGAGTTTGAGCCGAGAGGCTGGGAGAGAAAATCGCGGAGGAGGTAAGGGCGATCGCAAAAACAACTATTAAAGCCAGTATCCGCTGCCATTTGTGCAGTTTAATCATCAATTTTCCGCAAACACCACAGTTTAACATCATACTGTAGCGTGCACATTGCAAACCTTACGATTATTCTTCAGTCCGCGTCGGCGGACGAAAGTTTGTCTAGTCGCGCTTTCAACCGCCGAGGGGCTTAAAAACCTTAGCAATACAGGTTTTGGTATACCTCATTTGTGTGAGAAACGCTACATGACAAGTTAGGATAAATCAAATAGTTATAACATTAAAATTGTTTTTGAGTCACCATCCATATGAATCCTGATTCTCTCCGTACCTTGGGCGTACCGCCGAATGCTTGGAAAGTTGATGCCAAAATTGCCGACATTACCCGATCGCCGATCGCGCCTCAACCTGTTACCCTAGAAACAGAAACTAAAACCCTGCGTTTGGATTTAGCAAAAGCAGCCATGTTGGTGATAGATATGCAAAATGATTTTTGTCACCCCGACGGTTGGCTAGCACATATTGGTGTAGATGTAACGCCCGCAAGAACTCCAATCAATCCTTTAAAGAATTTGCTGCCAAAATTGCGATCGCACGCCATACCAATTATTTGGATCAACTGGGGAAACCGCCCCGATTTGCTGAATATTAGTGCAGCTTCCCGCCACGTTTACAATCCCACGGGCGAGGGCGTAGGTTTAGGAGATCCGCTACCCAAAAACGGCGCATCTGTATTGATGGCGGGGAGTTGGGCGGCGCGGGTTGTCGATGAATTGGAACAGAAACCAGAGGATATTTGTGTTGATAAATATCGGATGAGCGGCTTTTGGGATACTCCTTTAGATAGTATATTGCGGAACCTCGGCAAAACTACACTTTTCTTCGGAGGAGTAAACGCCGATCAGTGCGTCATGGCTACACTACAAGATGCTAATTTCCTCGGTTACGACTGTATTTTAGTCAAAGATTGTACAGCTACAACATCTCCAGAGTATTGCTGGCAGGCTACTCTTTATAACGTTAAACAATGTTTTGGTTTTTTATCGGATTCTCAGGCTATGTTAGAAGCGATTAAATAGCAATCACGAATTAGCATAGGGGCAATCCCCTGCGGTTCGCCCTCTCGATTAAGACACTGAGTGGGCGGGCACAGGGGGCACCTACGATAATTAACAATTAAAAACAAAAAACAATGACAAATCAGTGCATGATTCCTGTTATGAAGTCTCCGAAAGACTACCAAGCATTTCGCATCAGTCCTGGCGATACTAATAGATTGGCGATTGTCTTCGATCCGGCAACCGCGAATGTTTCATTAACTGTTTGCGTCGAAATTTTCGATGCGGGCGGTAAAACTCCTCCCAACCGCCATCAATTGGCAGTAGAAATGTTTTTTGTACTCAAAGGCAGAGGTCAAGCAACCTGTGACGGCAAAACAGTTAGTATTCAACCGGGTGATAGTTTGTTAGTGCCTCCAACCGGCACTCATCTAATTGAAAATACGGGCAGCGAACGTTTGTACACTTTGTGCATTATGGTGCCGAATGAGGATTTTGTGGAACTAATTCGCAGCGGTACACCAGTCGAACTTGATGAGGAAGATTTGAGAGTTTTAGGGCGATCGGATGTACTTGTATCCTGCTAAGTTGGTAGTCAAGACTTTAGTCTTTTTTTAGAATGATTAAAGTCTTGATGGCGAACCAATCGATGATACAATTATGATATTTACAGTTAAGTTGTGGCGGAAATTATCCCTCTCAATTTTATTACCCATTTTCGATTAAATCTAAAACCCATCTAAACTATGAGCGTTATTTTTCACATTACCCGCAGCCAACAGTGGGAAGAAGCAAAACAAGTGCAATCCTATCGCGGAGATACGCTAGATACTGAAGGATTTATCCACTGTTCAACTTTGCCGCAAGTTCTGAAATCTGCCAATAAATTCTTTTTGGGACAAACAGGATTGCTGCTGCTGTGGATTGACTCAGCAAAAGTAGAATCTGAACTTAAGTATGAATTTGCAGCAGGTGAAGATTACCCGCACATTTACGGGCCGCTGAATATTGATGCTGTGTTGCAAGTTTTTGAGTTTGAAGCGGGTGCAGATGGTAAGTTTCAATTGCCTGCAGAATTAACAGTCAGTCCTAAATAAACTTATTGCATTATTTTGGGATTGATAATTCAACCGCAGATGTCAAGCAGATAAGCACAGATAAACGCGGATAAATGTAGGCGCATTTACAGGTGGTCGCCGGGGCTGGTTTCTAGATATTTGGGATGTGAATTACAGATGGTTTGTGAACCTGCCCCTAGCAATATTGTTGTTGCGATATTTCCCAAATATCAATCAATTTCAATCAACTCTGCCGCGAATTTCAGCGCATCTTCGCGAGTGGCAATTCTCCCTTCTACCCGCGCTAATTGAATCTCCATTAATAATTGACCGATGCGCGGACTTCTGGGAATATTCAACGATTCCATTAACTCATTGCCGCTAACTAATTGGGTGGGATGAGCGATAATGTCATCAGCATCGAGGTAGCGATTAATTAAGGGTGAAATTTCATCAACCGCAACTCCCGCCGCTAGGGCTAAAACTGCTAAAACTGGAAATACTATTCCTACATCGCGAAACAAAAAATACTGTTCTCGTAAAGACATTTCCGCAATTGGTTCTGCTTGCAATTTGGGTAAATATTTCAAAAGCCCGATCGCACTTTTGATCTCTGCATTGCTGTACTTCAACCGCAGCAACTCAGTTTCAGCGATTGTCGGGTCAGAATTTGCCAAAATAGCCAACTTCCCAACCGCCAATAACGGCGTTTTAATTGTATCTCGAATCGATCGCCCAAATTCTCTACCCAACTCTGGATAAATTGCCGCCAAATCAGCAGCACAGGAGTCAATTTTTGTCAAGATATCAAAACGGTCGATCGCACTTTCAAACCAAATCGAAAACAAACCATCTTCGCAACCCTTACAAATCCAAGGAACACCGTGATTATTGCTCAACAAATAACCCAATTCCGTCCGCACCCGTTCCACCGCCACCCGACTCAACAACGGCGCTAATTCTCGAATCGCCGATTGTGTTTCCGGCTCGATCGCAAAACCCAACTGCGCCGCTTGACGGTAAGCTCTTAATAGCCTCAGCGGATCATCTTCCAAATTCGATCGCGAAATCATCCGCAGCAAACCCAACCGCAAATCAGTTTGACCGTCCACAGGATCGATGATTTCTCCAGTAAAAGGATTGCAGGCGATCGCATTTATCCGAAAATCCCGGCGCCACAAATCCCCCTCCAGACTCCCCCCGAAAGCCTCCGCAAAATCCGCCGTACCGCCCGCAAACACCACCCGCGCAATCTGTCGTTCCGCATCCAACAACACAAATCCGGCTTTTGTGCGATCGGCAATTTTTCGAGCAGTCTTCACCGCCCGTGTTAGCATAACGAAATCCAAATCAAAATAGTGCGATCGGCGCCCCAGCAGCGCATCCCGCACCGCGCCGCCCACCAAATAAGCAGGCGGTGTCAACAGTTCCAAATCGAACGGCCAAGTCTCAGGAGATAACGCAGTTGGCAAATTAATCGGCATCGCAACAAAAATCTACTTTCCTTACAAACCATTAAACTCTTGCTAAGCTAGATTAACAGAAAGCTCAGAATTAACCAATCTTTTTGAAATGCACAGAGGATATCAAGAATGTGTATTTGTATTAACTGCCACTATGTAGACCGCTGCTTCACCTACCACGCCGTAGAAGGACAGCACGAACAAATCCACCTCACCGAAACACCCGATTTCGACCCCGTAGAACCCACTATCAACGTCAACATCCGCCCCCGTCAAGACGAAATTGAAATGGAATGGGATGTAGTTGGCTGTGAAAGTTTCAAGCAAGAGACCGGTAAATGGGCAAAAATGCGGCCCGGCGAACTCGTACCGACTTAACGAAGAAGGAAGAAGGAAGAAGGAAGAAGGAAGAAGGAAGAGGGAAGAAGGAAGAGGGAAGAAGGAAGAAGGAAGAAAATAAAACCTGCTGCTTTCTTGTTTCTTCTTTTTCCTCACTTACAAATTACCAATTACAAATTACAAATTCTAAAATCCTCAATTCCCCCAATCTAAAATCTAAAATCTAAAATCTAAAATCAAAATGTCCTATTGCTTAAACCCAACTTGTCAGAATCCGCAAAATTCAGGGGATGCAGAATTGTGCAAAAATTGCGGATCGAAATTGTTGCTAACTAACGAACAATCGCCATCAGCATCTCGCTACCGTACCATAAAGGCGATCGGACAAGGAGGTTTTGGCAGAACTTTCCTAGCAGTTGATGAAACCAAAACCCTGATTTTTTCCCAGTGCGTAATCAAGCAATTTTTACCACAAAACACCGCAGCCGAAAAAGCCGCCCAACTATTTCACCAAGAAGCCGCCCAGCTAGAAACCTTGGGGAAACATCCCCAGATTCCAGAATTAATCGCGCATTTTGAACAAGACGGGAGACAATACTTAGTACAAGAATTTATAGACGGCAAAAACCTAGCCCAAGAATTAGAACAAAAAGGAGCATTCACCGAAACTCAAATTCGGCAAATCCTCAACGATTTATTACCAGTGCTCCACTTCGTCCACAAATCCAAAGTTATTCACCGCGATATCAAACCCGACAATATCATTCGCCGCCGACTATCTCCAGCCCCTTTACCCGCCTTAGAAAATTCCTATCAACGCTCTCCTTTCCAGAAAGATATCGTTTTAGTAGACTTTGGTGCAGCCAAAAAAGTAACAGCAACCGGATTGCCACAAACTGGTACAATTATCGGCAGTGCTGCTTATACAGCCCCAGAACAATTGATGGGAAAAGCAGTTTTTGCCAGCGATATCTACAGTTTGGGTGTTACTTGCATTCACTTGCTGACTCACATTCCTCCCTTCGACTTATTCGACAGCGCCGAGGATTCTTGGGCTTGGCGCAATTATTTGAAGAGTGCTGTTAGCGACGATTTCGGCCGCATTCTCGATACGATGCTCCAAAGTGGCACCAATCGACGCTACAATTCAGCATCCGCAGTCATCCGGCAGTTGAACCCCAAGCCGGTGTATTTAGAGGGGCAGCCTGTGCTGAATGCACCGGAAACGCCCGCAGAACGGATAGTTACACCTGCGCCCGGTGTGTCGCTTTTCACTCGCCAACAGCAAGCCGAAATTCAGCAAGCTTTACAAGATGCGATCGCCCCGTACAATGTTAAAATCCAAGTCAGTCAAGCCAAGCAAAAGCTCAATATAGTCATCAACAGAACCGAAGACAATCCCGTTCACTATCCGCACTTGTCGCAAATAATTGCCACCAGACTCACCGATTTGCAGTTAAAAAAAGTCGCAACCATTAAGCTTTTGGGTAGAGTCAACAATTCTCGCGTCCCCGAGTGGAAGGAAGTATTGCAAATCGATCCCAAGATTCAATTGAGAAACAAACTCCTGCGGCTGCAACACAATCAATTAGCCAAGAAAATCGCCCCAGTTGCCACCCAAGAATTTTGGCTACCGAAGTTAAAAAATACGGATTTCTGGATCGATTCGCTAATGTTTGCTTTGGTTTGGTTTATCTTTGGCTCTCAGATAGTCATTTTTAATTCTTGGTTCGCGCTGATAGTTGCTTCAGGTTTTATGGTGGTCAAACATCAAGTTTCCCAAAATAAAGAATTTGCGAATAAAAATTTATTTGCCAGTTTAGTAGTCTTATTTTTGATAACAGGTGGGATGGGGAACTCAAGGATTTTAAACACTGGAATATTTGGTATTCTTTTAGGTTGCTTAGTTGTAGTTCTGCCGCTGTTTTTTGTTAAGGAAAATTATCAGTAATCGTGAATAGCAATCCCCCAGACGGAACATCAGTTAAAAAATACGGTTTAGCCCTGCACACGGCAACTCCCGAATTAGGTTTAGCAATCAGCAATTTTGACGGCGATTCTCGCTACCAAACTTGGAATTTGGGCCGCAGTTTAGCCACAGATTTGCATCAGCATTTAGTAGAGTTTATCGCGCCGCAAACTTGGGCAAATTTGGCTTTTATTGCAGTGGCGAAGGGGCCCGGAGGTTTCACGGGCACTCGCATGGGTATGGTGACAGCGCGGACTTTGGCTCAACAATTGAATATTCCGGTTTTTGCGGTTTCAACTTTGGCGGCTGTTGCTTGGTTGGAACCCCCCCAACCCCCCCTTGATAAGGGGGGGCTTTTGGATATCGCGCTGCAAATGCCTGCACAGCGGGGGCAATTATTTGGGGCGGTTTATTCAGTTAACAGTAATTCTGGTTTAACTGAGTTGTTTCCAGATACGGTAATGACGGCGGAATCTTGGCAGGAAAAGTTGGCAAGTTGGGAAAATTCCTATCAGTTGATTGAAGTTGGCAGCGAGTTGGGTACGTCGGTTTCTGGTGTGTTGGATTTGGCTTATTTGGAGTGGAAACAAGGAAGTCGCCCTAATTGGTCGGATGCTTTGCCTTATTACGGGCAACATCCTGTGCAGGGAAAATGAATATTGGGAATTGGGAATTTCGCAATTAGTCTATAGCGGTTCTCAAAAAAGTGAGGAGAGCCTCATGCCCTATGCCCTATGCGCTATGCCGTTCGCGTACCTCATCTTTCTGAGAAAGGCTATATATTGCAACTCAACATACATTTAGGATGGTGAAAAATCAATTATGACTTTTATGAACTCAAACTTATGACATTTATGAATTGACTTTAAGCTCAGTCTGTTTTAGGATTTTAATTAATTGCTGTTAGTAAGTCGCATAAAAACTACCGCGTCTTAATATATGGAAAATCGACTGACTCAAACTCAACTAACGCAAATAGTAGCTGAAGTACAACGCCTTTCTAACGTTCGGGAAGCTGAACTTAATTCCGCAGAAGTCACACAAATTTTGCAGGAATTGGGCTTGCCGACCGAGTTGCTAGATGAGGCTTTAATCCAGTTGCAGCGTCGGGAAGCACTGGCACAGCAGCAACGCAGGAATCGGTGGATTGCTGGAGGATTGGCTGCGGTGGCTGTGGGGGCGATCGCCATTACCGGATTTTTCATTCAACAAAGCCGACAGGCCCTGGATCGCATTTCAGTGCAACAAAACCGCATAACTTCCGTACAAGATGATGGCGGCAACTTGACAGTTGTTTCCCGCCAAAACAATCCCGAAATCTTTTACCGCGTCACCTTAAAGGATGCACCTTTAGGAAAAAAACTCTCGCTATCCTGCGATTGGATCGATCCCAGCGGTCAAGTTGTCAAACAAAACAGCTATCAAACTCGCGAAATCGACAAATCTATCTGGAATACTCAATGCCGTTACAAAATTGGTACTGCGGCTACTCCCGGAAAGTGGCAAGTTAAAATGTTGGTTGAAAATCGGGCGATCGGTAGTACATCCTTTCAACTTAAATAATCCTTAAAAACTCGCCTATGGATAAATTTTAACATGAAAATTACTAACAAACCGCGTCAATTTGTAGGATACTGGGGCTGCGATTCTCGCGATAAATTGGAAGCGCGGCTGGCGAAAATTATCAGCAAATCTGGCGGAGAAATCCCAGTGCAAAAAATCGAGAATTCGTCTAATTTGTCCGCCGCAGGAAACGAAAATCACCCAATTTGGAATGTAGCGAGCACCGAGTGCGATCGCCCGCAGCACTTGCCAACCCAAAAAAGTGATAAAACTTGGCAAATCGCTGCCCTCTCAGCCTCTGGACTATCAACGTATCCATCAACCAACGGTTTGCTGTTACCTGATACCTGGGTAAATGTCCGCAAAAATTTCCTAATTTTAGGACGAGAACCCTTTGGGCGAGTAACACTTTACTGGACGCAAATCGAGCAGAGTATTTGGTTTGCATCGAGTTTACAACTGCTGTTAAATATTTGCGAAAAACCAGATATCAGCATTCCAGGTTTGTACAGTTATAGCTGTTTTTCCTATGTCCCAACTCCCTTAACTCCCGTAGAAAAGGTGTTCGCCGTTCCCGCCGGAACCGAATTAACTTGGGAGTGCGATCGAGATAGCGGTGTTATTTTTAAACCCCCATCAAAACCCTTGTTAGAATGGCGAGAAATTTCAGAAGAAATACAAGACGAAGCAGCAGCCATAACAGAATTACAAGACTTACTTAAAAATGCTGTTGAACGTCAAATTTCCGATATAAATAGCCATGAAACTGTCGGAGTATTTCTCTCAGGCGGTTTAGATTCCTCAATAGTCGCAGCTTTATTAGTCAAAGCCGGAGTCAAAGTCCGCGCTTATACTCTCGACTTCGGCGAAGCCGGAATTCCCGAATATCCTTGGGCTCAACAAGTGGCCGATTCGCTGAAAATTCCCTTAGTAAAAGTAGATGCTACGCCACGCCGGATTAAACAAGTTTTGCATTCTGCTGTGAAAGCTTTAGATTTGCCCTTTGGCGACGGAGTTACAGTCCCACTTTACCTGTTAAATGAAGCTGCGAGTCAAGAATGTGCGATCGTTTTTAACGGTGAAGGCGGCGATCAGTTATTTGCAGGATGGACGAATAAACCCCTGATTGCAGCGGCTGTTTATCAAGCCGCAAATCCCGCCGGAGACCAAACTTTTGCCCTGCAATATCTGCGAACTTTTCACCGACTTTGGGGATACGAATCTAAAGTTTATCAGCCGGAAATTTACACTGAAATTCAGAATGTGCAACCTCAAGATTGGCTGCTAGAGGCTCTTAATCCTGCGGTGGGCGGGTCTTTGCTGCATCGCCTCCGCCGCGCGAGTTTGATGCTGAAAGGGGCGCAGAACATCCATCCGCGCGCTGCTAATTTGGCTTTGGCTTTTGGTCTGAAAGTGCGATCGCCCTTTTGCGATTTTGCCCTCACAGATTGGACGTTTAAACTGTCGGGAGAACTGTGTTTGCGAGGTGCTTGTGAGAAATACATCCTCAAACGGGCGGTAGAAAATTGGCTACCTGCGGACATAGTTTGGCGGGAAAAGCGCGGTATGGGCGTGCCGTTAACTTCCTGGTGTTTTAATGAATTTTGGCATGACATCGGCGATTGGTTGAATCCTGCCGTGTTGCAATCAGAGAAACACTGGCAACCCGATTTAGCCGCTCAACTTATCTCCGGCAAATTCGCAGCCGGAATTCAAGGCCGGCGCATTGGCGAGATGATTTGGCTGTTGGTGATGTGGCAAAATTGGCGATCGCAAATTCTAGGTGAAAAGGTGAAACACAAATCTTGGAATCATCCATTTTGGTTGCCTCGCCAGGTTTGGAATTACCGCCAACGGTGGGGAGAATAAAATTCAATACAGTTTAATTAAGCCTGATCCCCCCTAGCCCCCCTTGAAAAAGGGGGGAACAAGAAATTACTCAAAGTCCCCCTTCTTAAGGGGGATTTAGGGGGATCTCCGGGGAATAAAGATCATTAACTAAACCGTATTGAAATAAAATAAACATTTTCGATTAAACAAACACCTGATTTACCATAATGCAAACAATTACCGATCGCAAATCAATCATCAAACAACCGCCTTTCACTCTTTCGCTAGCCCAAGAGTTATTAGCCACCTACGGTTCGCCGCTGTACGTTTATCAAAGCGATATTTTGCGCCGAACTATTGCCCGCATTACCAAGGCAATTGACTATCCCAAAACTCAATTTTGTTTTGCCAGCGTCACCAACGGTAGCATCGCCCTGCTGCAAATTTTTCAGGATTGCGGATGGGGATTACACGCCAATACACCAGGAGATATTTATTTAGGAATTCAAGCAGGTTTTTTGCCCAAAAATATCGTTTACAGCGGCAGCAATCTGCACCGAGGTGAGATGGAACAAGTTCTAAAATGGGGTGTCAAAACTCTGAATTTCGACAGTCTCGCTCAATTGCAGTTATGCTGCGAAGTGTACCAATCTCTCAGGGAAAACCAGCAGGCTTTAGAACCGCCCAGTCTGGGTTTGAGGCTGAATTTGCCCGAATTAACGGGGGATAGTCGCATTGGAGTGCGATCGTCCGAATTTCCCGCAGCAATTGCGATCGCCAAAACAGCCGGATTAAAGCTCACTGGCTTGCATTTTTATCGCGGAACCGGCACTAATTCCACCGCAGCGTTTACTCAAGTAATTGATACGATAATTGCCACCGCGCAGCAATTGCCAGATTGGGAATATCTCGATTTTGGCGGCGGCTTTGGCTATCCTTACCAAGGCGGTATAGCGTTTGATTGGGAACTGTTTGGGGCAGAATTAACCAGCAGAATTAGTCAACTAGACCGCGAAATTGAGTTAATAATTGAACCAGGAAGAGCCGCCATAGCAGGATGTGCTACTTTGCTCGCTCAAGTTGTTTCCACAAAATGGCAGTCAGCTAAACAAATTGTCGGTGTAGATACGACTGTTGCCAATCTTTCAGTGCCGTCAGTTCATGGCGGTTATCGAGAGATTTGTACCTGGAATTGTCGGGATGCTCTACATTTTACTGATATTTGTGGCAATACGACTTATTCGCGGGATTATCTGGGGAAAAACTGTCAACTTCCGGCTTTGGCAATTGGGGAAATTCTTGGTATTTTGGATGTGGGAGCTTACGGATATGCCATGTCGTCGCACTTTTTACACCGCCCCAAACCTGCGGAAGTGCTGTTAGAAAATGGCGGTCATCGGCTAATTCGCCACAGAGAAGATTACAGCGTTTTGTTAGCAAATCAAGTTTTTTTGAACAATCACTAGGAGATTTTTATGAAGTGCATTAAATGCCAAACTGACAATAAGTTAAAAGAGCGCACAGCCAATGGTGGTCGCTGTAAACAATGCAATCATAAGTTTGCTTTTGAACCGACTGCTATGACTGATCTCAAAATAACTGACTCCATGTTTGCCAAGGCGATTACCGATGTTTCTGTGAACGATACGCTGTTTTTTACTCCCCGACAGTTATTTTACTTTCTAGATCAGCGATCTAGAGTACAAAATGAGAATTTGTTTGGCTTGGTTTATCAGTGTATGTTTTATAATTTTTGGAGCTTTTTTTTTGGTGGTATGTTTTTATTATCTTCTGGAATGACAAATGAATTTATTTGCGCCATGTTCGCATTAAATAGTTTATTGTTAGCGGTATTTTTTGTTAAAAGTCGTTCTAGCAAATATTCATATAAACAACGCCAGACTTTTGCAAGAGTTTTGCAAGTTTGGGGAGGAATAGTTCTGGTGTGCGGAATTGGCTTTAGTCAGTTGCTATATTCCTCTGTAGTGCTTGTCGCTAGTTCTGCGATCGGAATCCTATCTATCTATTTCGGAAGCCTAAAAATTCCTAAAGTAACTCAAGAAGTTATTATTACAGACAGGCTGTTTCAATACTGGATTAATAAGTGGACAGAAATCAACTCCTCGATCGCAAAAATGCTGCCTTCTCCCCGCGATACAAATAAAAACGCTGCCGTCAGTCCCGATGTCAGCGCTTACAGTTTTGACAGATTAGTTGTGTGCGATCGCCCGGAAATTGCCCAATTTTTAATCGCCAACAATTTTCACTTTGAAAACAACTGTGCAGTCCTCAGCATTACCGGATATCCTCAAAGTATCTTTGATACAACGATGGAAATGCTGCGCCGCAATCCCGACTTAAAAGTGTACGCTTTGCACGATTGCAGTCCCAAAGGAATTGGTTTAGTTAATCACCTACGCACGAGTTCTAATTGGTTCCCAAATAACAGGGCGATAATTATTGATATCGGATTGTTACCGAAGCAAATTCTGGCGGGTGGCGGCAGTATGTTGGTTATGAGTTCTCAGGAAAATGCACAAAATGCTGCACAATTATCAGCAGAGATTCGCCAAGATTTATCCGCTGAGGAATTGCAGTGGTTGGAATTAGGGAATTATGTGGAATTGGAATCGTTTACTCCTCAAAGATTGATTCAAATTCTGAATCGAGGAATTGCCGGCAGTCGAGATTTAGGCAGCGATGATAGTAGTTTAATTCTGCTAGGTGGTACGGATAGTTCTATCTATGTTGTTGATAGTTTTGGTTGAGTTTTTTTACTAGAATCAATTGAAGACTTTTCGCGAATACAATTAGATTTGAAAACCCTCAATAGGAGATTTTATGAAGTGCATTAAATGTGGAACTGATAATAAGTTAAAAGATCGCACAGCTTGGGGTCGTCGCTGTTTCAAGTGCCGCCATCCGTTTGCTTTTGAACCGACTACAATGACTGGTGTCAAAATAACTGACCCCATGTTTGCCAAGGCGATCGCGGATATTTCGGTTAATGATACGCTGTTTTTTACCCCTCAGCAGTTATTTTACTTTTTAGACCAGCGATGGAAGTTAAAAAATGTTGATTTTTTACACACAGTTGAAGGATACACAATGATTAATATACCATTTGGTTTCTTGGCTGCTCTCTGGGCATTGGTATCGCTAGATATATTTATTTTCGGAATGTTGGCAATAAACAGTTTCTTGGTATGGAAAACTTTTGTTGCGAGCCGTTCTGCAAAACATCTGTATAAACACCGCCAGATTTTTGCCGAGACTTTGCAAAATTGGGGAAAAATAGTTTTGGTTTGCGGAATCGGTATTAGTTTGTTATCAAGTTCCTATCTGCTATTTTTAGTGAGTTGTGGTCTCGGAATATCAGCTATCTACTTGGGAACCAGAGAAATCGAAAATAAACCTGCAAATAGTCAAAAATTTACTATTGACTCCAACCAGTTTCAAGGCTGGCTTAATACTTGGACAGAAATTAACTCTCTGACTAAATTGCTACCACCTCCCCGCGATACAAATGAAAATGCCGCCGTCAGTTCCGATGTCAGCGCTTACAGTTTTGACAGATTAGTTGTGTGCGATCGCCCGGAAATTGCCCAATTCTTAATCGCCAACAATTTTCACTTTGAAAACAACTGTGCAGTCCTCAGCATTACCGGATATCCTCAAAGTATCTTTGATACAACGATGGAAATGCTGCGCCGCAATCCCGACTTAAAAGTGTACGCTTTGCACGATTGCAGTCCCAAAGGAATTGGTTTAGTTAATCACCTACGCACGAGTTCTAATTGGTTCCCAAATAACAGGGCGATAATTATTGATATCGGATTGTTACCGAAGCAAATTCTCGCTGGTGGCGGCAGTATGTTTGTTTTGAGTTCTCAGGAAAATGCACAAAATGCTGCACAATTATCAGCAGAGATTCGCCAAGATTTATCCGCTGAGGAATTGCAGTGGTTGGAATTAGGGAATTATGTGGAATTGGAATCGTTTACTCCTCAAAGATTGATTCAAATTCTGAATCGAGGAATTGCCGGCAGTCGAGATTTAGGCAGCGATGATAGTAGTTTAATTCTGCTAGGTGGTACGGATAGTTCTATCTATGTTGTTGATAGTTTTGGTTGAAGATGAGACGGCGGTTGAAACCGCGTCTACAAAAACGAAGAAGACAAGACGGCAGACAAGACGGCGGTTGAAACCGCGTCTACACAAACAATGTCCGCCTCCGCGGACTCAAGAGCATAATATAATTTTCACCGCGCATTCTTCAACCCGCGGAGGCGGGTTTCGTTTGTATAGACGCGGTTTCAACCGCCCGGTTTTCTACCGTTTCCCTACCGGAAAGATATTACTTATTACCTTGCAGCCAAAGTTCTAAACTCGTCAACAGCCACAACTTAACACCATAACGCCCCCAAGTATCTCCCTCATAATCTAACCATTGAGCAATTAAAGATTGATTAAAATAAGGAGCAATAGCAGCCCTTTTTGACAGCAGCAAACCCCTAGCCTCCCGCTGCCAAAACTTCTTAAATCCCAACTGTACGGGAACCAGCATCCCGCTTTTGGGCCTGTCCAAAATTTGAGCCGGCAGCAGATTTGCCACCGCTTGTTTGAGCACAGCTTTCTCCACAACCCCGGACAATTTGTACTCAGGCGGAATTGTCATACTCAAATCCACGATTCGCTGGTCAAACAAAGGCGATCGCCCGTGCAAGCCCGCAGCTTGAGTCAAATTGTTCACTTTGGTCAAAATCTGGTCTGCCCCCTTAAACTTGATATTTAACGCCATTAATCGATTTAGATAATTGCCGCTAGCATTCAAATCCGCACTAAATACCGAAGGTTCTGTTTGCATCGCTGCCCAAATTTCCGGTTTTAACAATTGAGGTAAATCCGCCGCGCACTTTTGAAATGACAGCAAATATGCTGGTAGCGCATCCAGATTACTGACAGAATTGTACAAGCTATTCATTAGCATCGGTTGATTTTTGGGGCCGCCAAAACAGGGATCGCCACCTTCGCCGTTCAGAATAACTTCGACAGATTCCCGCGCCATTCTTCCTAATAGCAAGTTTGGCACTGTCAGCGGATCGCCGATCGGATCGTCTAAATATGCGATCGTCTCTGGTAACTTTTCCCACATATCCCGAAAGCTAATTTCTAAAATGTGGTGTTCAGTTTGGCAATGTTCGGCGACTAAACTGGAAAATTCTAATTCGTTGGCGCATTCTTCTCCAAAATGAATTGAGTAAGTGTGAATTGGCCGATCGCAAAATTGAGCAGCTAAGGCCGCGATACAGCTAGAATCTAACCCGCCGGAAAGAAACACGCCTACAGGTTGATTTGCTGGCAAATATTCTTGGACAATTTCATCTAAAAGAGAGCGCAATCTAGCGCCGTGCCATTCTAAAGATTGTGCGGCCTCGACAACTTGTTCTCGCAGTTCCCAGTAAGCCGAAATTGTCTCATCAGGGAAGCTTAAAACGCATCCTGGGCGCAGTTCTCGGACTTTTTCCCAGAGGGTACGATCGCCCGGAACGAACGAACAACACAGGTAATCTCGCAGGGCTGTGAGGTCGATCGCTCTTGAGTGGTATTTGGCGATCGCCCGCAGTTGAGGCGCAATCCAGCGAGTCGCGCCAACATTAGTATAGTAGAGAGTTCGTGCGCCCGTGCGATCGCGCGCCAGCCGCAAAACCTGCGATTCCCTATCCCAAACCGCAAACGCAAACATACCCGCCAGCAGCGCGGCGCATTCAACGCCCCAACGTTCCCACAGTTGAGCTACTAATTGGCGATCGCACCCCTGCCAACTACTAGCAGAAATCCCCAATTTTTCCAGCAATTGCGATCGATTGCTTAGCCAAATATCGCCTACAATAACAAATTTTTCAGAGGGACTGAGAATAAGCTGAACGCTTGGGTTAGAGCAAATAATCGCAATTTGACCTTCTCGCCACGCTGTATCATCTGCGATTCCGTCTGTTTTTCCCCAAGCTATCCGCCAACTTGAGGCAAATTCAACTAGAGGATTTGGAGGAACTGAGATTTTTGGTTTTTGGCTACCCTTGTAATTCAGGAATGATTTTATATGGTTCATTTTTACGAGCTTAATATTATTTAGAATAATATCAAGCTTAACAGAAACATACACCATGCGATCACTTTATTTCTTAGTCCGCGGAGGCGGACATCGTTTGTGTAGGCGCTAATTCCATTCGCCGACTAACTCGCCGCCGAGTTAATCGGCGGCGAAAAAAGATTTATCGCCCGCTAGCTAAAGCCTCCCGCAATTTGCGATCGCCCCGCGATTTACCATGAAGTTGTGGAGTCGCCATCCGCAACACAAAATCCAGCAACCAAGGAGCAATTCGGTGACACCAAACCGCTAAATGACTTTGGTATCCTACCAAAATTTCCGGCGCATCTTTGTGCAAACCCGCAACAAGTGCTAGGGCAACTTTTTCGGGAGTTGTCGGTACTACCCAGCGAAATTGCTCCAAGTCTCGCACCATGTCCGTATCTGTTAGAGATGGTAGCAAAGCTGTGACTCGAACATTGTACTGAGTTAACTCGCTGCGTAAAGCTTGAGTGAATCCCAAAATGGCAAATTTGGTAGCAGAATAAGTTGCCATTGTCGGAGCGGCAATTTTGCCCATCAAGCTCGAAACATTGACGATTGTTCCGTCTTCTTGCGTCGCCATTCTGCGAGCTATCAAGCGGGTAATTGTGTAGGTTCCCAGCAAATTCAAGGCGATTTCTTCCTCGATTAACGGTAGCGGGGAACGCAAGAAAGACGCTTGGTGTGCAACGCCCGCACAGTTGACTAGCAGGTGAATTGGGCCGCAATCTCGCCAAGCTTGGGCGATCGCAATATTCACCGCTACTGACTGAGTTAAATCCAAGGCTAACGGCACTACTTCTGTACCAAAAACATCGATTTCCTCAGCCAATTCGATTAATTGCTTGCGGTTGCGCGCTACAATCACCAAGCGTTTGACTCCTTGTCTGGCTAATTCCAGGGCGATCGATCGCCCAATACCACGCGAAGCCCCTGTAACTAGAGCTGTTTTTCCTTGAAGTTGCATAGATTAAACCCTCTGGTTTTGATGCTCACCGCGGCACGGAGTTATGAGTTGTGAGTTATGAATTATCAGTTATGAGTTGAATATTTTCGCGGTAACAACTCAGAATTGACAATTTTGGCAAAGGCTATCTTGTTTCGATAGACCTAATTGATTTGTGGAGTTAACTCAAAACTCAAACCTTTTGAATCGTGGACGTGTGCGTGAGCTGAACTAAACTTTTGATTGACCATAAATCGATCTAAATCTGGTCAATCAAACTCATTCAAGCAGACAAACCTGAGATGAGAAAACGTAGTCATGAATAATATTAAAGCGGACTTTTTTACCGCTTTTTCTTGAGTCTGCGGAGGCAGGCTTTGCTTGTGTAGCCGCGAATTCATTCGCCGGGATTGTTGTTTCTTGAGTCTGCGGAGGCAGACTTTGCTTGTGTAGCCGCGAATTCATTCGCCGGGATTGTTGTTTCTTGAATCTGCGGAGGCAGGCTTTGCTTGTGTAGCCGCGAATTCATTCGTCGGGATTGTTGTTTCTTGAGTCTGCGGAGGCAGACTTTGCTTGTGTAGCCGCGAATTCATTCGCCGAGAATATTCGCCGGGGATTCGCCTGAATTGGCACAGGATAATTGAGCAATACAGATTGTCAATTCCACACCTCCTAGATATGAGAACTTTCTGTCTACACACACCTTAACAACTAGAAGCTAAAGTGGCAACAATTTTTAATAAATCTTGCGCAACACTTCTTTACAATCTTCTCAGACGGCAGATTTCCAAGTGCCGTGAAAGCTCAAAGGTATGACACCGGGCAATTCTAGCTGACAAATAGGGGGGCGAGAAAGTCCGTCGCTGTCAAATATGCAGACTTCGCTGCTATCAGAATTGCCGTCGTAAACAACTGTCAAAATCCAACCTTTCTCCGATGAAATATCTGGAACGTAGATGGGCTCTGCGGGATAGCGATTTTCGCCGCAGTCGGCAATTGTGAGATTGCCATTTTGTGTGTCCAAACGGGCGATCGCCCCGTAACGTTCCGCTACAATATCAACATCAGCCCGATACATTGCTAGATAAATATATCGTGAAGCTTGCCCTATTTCGGCAGCAGGTACGATCGGAAATTCGCAAGGTTGATCCAACAATTCTGCTATTTGTGTCACTTTCCCAGTCAAAGGATTGAGATGCACTCGGCAAAGAGTACCCTCCGCATCGGTGTGAGTTTCACCTGTCGCCACCTCCTTAAGTCGCTGATTAGTTTGCAAGTCAGCATAGCGGACAAAATCAACTGCAACTTCACCATTTTCGGTGACAAAACCATTAGCAAAATGCCACTGAAACCAAGCATCGGTTTCGCCACGACTAACTAAATCAAGAGTTTCTGAGTCAAAAACTAAGATCTGAGTCCCTAACTCCGGCTTCCACTCAAAGGAATCGCCATAACTGCCAATTCCTGCTAACACTGGCGCTAGATTTAGTCGCACTGGTGGCACAAAAAATATCAGATACTTGCCAGCAAGTACAAAATCGTGCAACAGCGGTATTCCATCTAAAGTAACTGTTGATTTTTTAACAATTTTTCCTGTATAATCACTCTTATAAACATTCAACTTAGCTTTCAAACCTGGGGTGATTCCAAAGTTAAAAATATTCCCAGTAATCGGATCGCGCTTACAATGAGCTGAATAAGCAAATTTACTATCTAAATTGCCTAAATTGTCGATTCCGTGAGTTTCCAGAGTTGCCAAATCGAGGCTGTGAGGCGCGCCGCCTTCCCATAATGCCAAAAGGCGATCGGGCAAAGCTAACACAGAAGTATTCGCAGCATTTTTAACAGGTTTAGTCCACCGTAACAACGCAGGCCCCGGTGCAGTCATGCCGTAATTAGTATAGAGAAATTTATCAGCTTTTTCTTCAGCTTGATATCCCGCCGTCTGTACGTAGCGATAAACAGCAGTAGCACCAACATCCGTAAAATTGACCGCCAAAATTGCACCATCTCCATCAAACCAGTGTCCCACAGGAATGCCACCGCGTTCAAAACGTGCCGGCCCATTGCGGTAAAGAGTGCCACGCAATCCGTCTGGAATTTTACCAGTTTTAACTGATAGCTGAGTTAGCGGAAACTCGGCAGCAGGAAGGGCAAAAGCTTGAACCCAGGATTTTTTAGCTGAGATTTTACTGGCTGTTTTCATTGGAAACTGGCAAATTTAACTGATCTGGCGGAAGTTTTGTTATAAAATTATAGCACAAATTACCTAACATTTATGCCTCTCCCCCGCCGCTATCTGTTGAAAACTTTTGGCCTGACTGCTATTGGTACTCAGCTTTTGCCGATCGCCCAAACTAACCTATTTACCAAAAGTGCGATCGAGCCGCGCCGCCTACAAGTTGGCGATACCGTAGCCTTAATCAATCCTGCCGCCTTCAACTACGAAAAAGAAGTGCAGCCATTTTTTAAAGTTCTGGATAACCTGGGCTTAAAAATTAAGCTGGGAGAGCATTTTTACGACCGCTACGGCTATTTGGCAGGCAAAGATGCCGATCGCGCCGCCGATGTCAACGCAGCCTTTGCCGACGACTCAGTGCAAGCTATTTTTACCGGGATGGGCGGCTGGGGCTGCGGTCGGATCTTGCCGCTTTTGGATTACAATATGATCCGCAACAATCCCAAAATCATTATGGGATTCAGCGATATTACTGCGCTATTATTGGCAATTCATGCTAAAACTAATCTAGTTACTTTTCACGGCCCTTTAGGTGTATCAAGTTGGAGTCCTTTTACAGTAGATTACGTCAAGAAAATTTTGTTTGACGGAGGTTCTGCGATCATGCAAAATTCCCAAACTATGCCCATTGAAACAATCCGGCGCGGCACAGCTAGGGGGAAATTAATCGGTGGCAATTTATCAGTAATAGCAGCATTGGTGGGTTCGGCTTATTTGCCGGAGTGGGAAAAAAGTATTTTGTTTATCGAGGAAGTTAGCGAAGAAGTTTATCGCATCGATAGAATGTTAACGCAGCTCAAGTTAGCTGGAATTCTTGATAAAATATCTGGTTTTATTTTCGGACAGTGTACTAAGTGCGAGGCCGAAAAACCGCAAGAGTCCCTAACCTTAACTCAAGTCTTGACGGATCACATTCGCCCCTTAAATATTCCCGCTTGGTACGGTTCGATGGTGGGACACATTCGGGATAAGTTCACTTTGCCGATCGGCAAAGAAGTCGAAATCGATGCAAATGCTGGTACAATCAAATTATTATCATCCGCCGTCAATTAAAGTTGGTCAGAATTAGATGGAGATCAATAAACCCCATCATGTCATTGCGAAGAACGAAGCAATCGCAGAGTTTGATGATAATTAAAGATTTTGCACCCGATCGCAAGCAAACATTCAAATACCAAATACAAAATCAGAAATATTGTGAAAAAGACTGCACAATCAATTAAACCATTAACAGTAATCATCCTGACAATTCTTTGCCTGTTGCCGCTCAATGCCTGCGCTGCACAAGCATTGAGTGGCAACAACGACACCATTTATCAGCAGCGAACAATCCACAATCCCGACGGAATTGGTAAATTTTACATGGGTAGAGAAATTGCCCAAGTCATGGGCTATCAAGGCGCTGGTTGGCTAGAAAGACCCTCTCGCGGCATGGAAGAAAAATCAGCTCGATTAGTGAACAATCTTGATTTAAAACCCACAGATATTGTAGCAGACATTGGAGCCGGAACCGGATATTTTAGCTTTCGCATCGCTCCCTTAGTTCCAGACGGCAAGGTTTTAGCAGTTGACGTGCAGCCGGAGATGATTAATTTTATTGAGTTGAATAAACAAGAAAAAAATATTGCTAACGTTGAGCCTGTGTTGGGAAGTATTGACAATCCGAATTTGCCGAAAAATAGCGTCGATTTAGTTGTAATGGTCGATGCTTATCACGAATTTGCATATCCCAGAGAAATGATGCAAGGAATTGTCAAAGCCCTCAAACCCGGAGGCCGCACGGTATCGATCGAGTATCGGGGCGAAAATCCGCTGATTCCCATTAAAGGCTTGCACAAAATGACACAGAAGCAGGTTAAAAAAGAAATGGCCGCCGTTGGTTTAGTATGGAAAGAGACAAAAGAGATGTTGCCACAGCAGCATTTAATGGTGTTTGAGAAACAATCTCAAATTTAGTAGCCAAAAAAACCAATTTATTACCATTTTTACTGATTTTTGTCAAGTGACCTAAACCGTATCAATGCGAACAAGCGATCGCCCAAACATACGAAGCCTTAAGTAAGCGTTAAGATAGGGATTGCCCTCAAAATGTCAACCTACAATTAAAAATTGACAACCCAGAGGCGCTTCCCTAATTGTTCAAGCGAAGAAGTGTCGCTACTATAAGGTACCAGCGTGAACATTCCAAGTTCCATCCTCACCATGCTCGCCGGCATCGGAGTGACTCTGATCAGTCTCTGGTACGGGCAGAATCATGGCTTAATGCCGATCGCCGCCTCGGCTCAAGCATCCCAGATAGACGGACTATTCAACACAATGATGACCATCTCCATAGGATTATTTATCCTAGTCCACGGAGTGCTGATCGTTGCTGCAATTAAATATCGCCGTCGTGAAGGAGACAACACAGATGGGCCGCCTTGGCATGATAACTTTCCCTTAGAAATTCTTTGGACAGCCCTACCAGCGGTGATTATTTTAGGTATCGGAGTCTACAGTTTTGAGATTTACAACTCAATGGGTGGCCTAGATCCGATGGGCAATCACGATCACGGCACCATGCAATCGCACTCTAATATGCGCGGAAGTGCGATCGCAGCTACACTCTCAGATACACCACAAAACGCCCCTCAAATTCAGCCACAAAAACAAATTGCCCTAGGCGTAGGCGCTGCCCCAGAAAACGAAAACAAACCAGCAGACTTAGTAGTAAATGTCATGGGTTTGCAGTATGCCTGGATTTTTAGCTATCCAGAAAGTGGCGTTAGTTCCGGTGAACTGCATATGCCAGCCAACCGCGACGTACAGCTAAATCTTGCAGCTCAAGACGTGCTGCACGCATTTTGGATCCCCGAATTTCGGCTCAAACAAGATGTAATTCCTGGACGAACAAGCGAACTAAGATTTATACCAAACAAAGTCGGCGAATACCGAGTTGTTTGTGCTGAATTGTGCGGCGCATATCACGGAGCAATGAAAGCTGTAGCATTCGTTCACACACCCGAAGACTTTGACAGTTGGCTGAAAGAACAGCAAGTTGCTAGCACTCTCAACTTAGAGCAAGCAGTTGCCATCAATACAGAAAAAATGTCAGACGGGGAATTCTTAGCTCCCTACGTCAGGGAAATAAAAATTAATTCCGAAAGTCTAGAACAACTTCATCCAACTCATCACAAAAAATAGTCATTAGTTCTTGGCAATGGATATTTCATCCTGAGCTAATAACTAATGACTAATAACTAATGACTAATAACTATGACACAAGCACAGTTCCAAGAAACTGCCAACATAGATGCTCGCGGAACAGCACCCGCCGACAGACATTGGCGAGATTACTTCGGTTTTAGTACCGATCACAAAGTAATCGGTATTCAATACCTGGTAACAACATTTTGTTTTTATCTAATCGGCGGCGTGATGGCGACAATAGTGCGAACAGAACTCGCCACACCCGAATCCGATTTTGTCACCCCCGAACTCTACAACAGTTTATTTACTGTTCACGCCACGGTGATGATCTTCCTGTGGATCGTACCCGCAGGCGCCGGATTTGCTAACTTTTTGATCCCCTTAATGATTGGGGCAAAAGACATGGCATTTCCCAGGCTGAATGCCGTTGCCTTTTGGTTGATTCCCGTAGGCGGCATATTGCTGTTGAGCAGTTTTTTAGTGGGAGCTCCGCAGGCGGGTTGGACTTCCTATCCGCCTTTGAGCTTAGTTACTGCTCAAGCCGGAGAAGAAATCTGGATTCTCAGCGTTTTGATCCTCGGAACTTCTTCGATTTTGGGGGCGGTGAATTTTGCCGTTACCATCTTCACGATGCGGGTTCCGAGCATGAGTCTCAATGAAATGCCTTTGTTTTGCTGGGCAATGATTGCGACGGCAGCGCTGACTTTAATTGCTACTCCAGTGTTAGCCGCAGCTTTGATTTTGCTGTCGTTTGACTTGTTAGCTGGAACGGCATTTTTCAATCCCACAGGTAACGGCGATCCCATCGTCTACCAGCATTTATTCTGGTTTTATTCGCACCCGGCAGTTTACATTATGATCATGCCCTTTTTTGGGGTGATTTCAGAAGTTTTGCCAGTGCATTCGCGCAAGCCAATTTTTGGTTATTTGGCGATCGCCTATTCCAGTCTCGCGATCAGCTTTTTGGGCTTAATCGTGTGGGCGCACCATATGTTCACCAGCGGCACTCCTGGCTGGCTGCGGATGTTTTTCATGATCACAACTATGATCATCGCCGTGCCCACTGGGATTAAAATATTTAGCTGGTTGGCCACTATTTGGGGAGGCAAACTCCGCCTAGTTAGCGCCATGCTATTTGGGATGGGTTTTATCTCAACATTCGTCCTCGGTGGCATCACCGGGATCATGGTAGCTTCGGTACCTTTCGACATTCACGTTCACGATACTTATTTTATCGTCGCTCACTTACACTACGTGCTGTTTGGCGGCTCAGTGTTTGGAATTTACGCTGCTTTTTACCACTGGTTCCCCAAAATGACTGGGCGGATGCTTAACGAATTTTGGGGTAGAGTTCACTTTGTTTTAACCTATGTGGGCTTTACTGTAACTTTCTTGCCGATGCACGCTTTGGGGATGCAAGGAATGCCCCGGCGGGTGGCAATGTACGACCCGAAATTTACCACGATTAATGTCATTTGTACGATCGGCGCTTATATGCTGGCAGTCTCTACAATCCCGTTTATCGTTAACGTGATTTGGAGTTGGAGGTACGGCCCGAAAGCAGGTGATAATCCTTGGGAAGCTTTGAGTTTGGAATGGATGACGACTTCGCCACCACCAATCGAAAATTTTGAAGGAGTGCCAGTATTGGCAACCGGGCCTTACGATTACGGCATGGAAAAAATTCAGAACACTGGGGAACGTCTCAGGCTGAAGTTGAGGGAAAATGCGATCGCCAGCGCCAGCGGCCAGAAACGCGGTATTCCGATCGCAGAAGCTCAAGCTTCCACTTTCTTCGGCGGTACTGCAACTTTGGTCGATCCTGAATCAGAAATCAACGTTGATTCTCCAGCAGATGAAAGTCAAGATGACGAGTAGTCATTAGTCATGAGTCATTAGTCATGAGTCATTAGTCATTAGTTATTGCTCATTGCAATATCACAACTTTGGACTAATGACTGATGACAGCACAGCAGCGATATACGGATAATTTTTTGTATCTCTTCCCTCTTCCCTCTTCCTTCTTCCTTCTTCCCTCTTCCTTCTTCCTTCTTTCCATTACCAACTAGCAATTTATTATGCAACAAATTCCAGCGATCGATCCAGCAAAAACAGCTCTTAATTACCACCACAGCGCCGAAATAGAAGCCCACGGCGAAGAACATCCCGACCACCGAATCCTAGGCGTACTTGTATTCTTGGGATCTGAAGGCATGATATTTATGGGTATGTTTGCCGCGTATTTGATTTATCGGGCGATGGCCCCCATGTGGCCACCCGAAGGAACACCCGCGCGAGAGTTATTGCTGCCAGGAATTAACACGGTAATTCTGATTGCTAGCAGTTTTGTGATTCACAATGCTGATACTGCAATCAAAAAGAACGATGTGGCGGGTATGAGGAATTGGTTGATCGCAACTATCCTAATGGGCGTCGTTTTCTTGTGCGGTCAGGTTTACGAATACACTCATTTAGAGTTTGGCCTGACAACTAATTTGTACGCCAGTTGCTTTTACGTTTTGACTGCTTTTCACGGCTTGCACGTTACATTTGGAGTGCTGCTGATGTCGGGGGTAGTTTGGCGATCGCGCGTGGAAGGTCACTATTCTAGCGAACACCACTTCGGCATCGAAGCGACTGAGATTTACTGGCACTTTGTCGATGTGATTTGGATTGTTTTGTTTGTACTGCTGTACGTGATTTGAACCTGTAGGTTTTTCTACTTAGCGGGCAGGCTTTTCGGCCTGCCCCACCAGAAATTAAGACGCCCCCCGTTGGGGGTTTTTTATTGTTTGCGAAGTGCGATCGACCTTTACTCACTTTCTGAAAGCCGATCGCCCTAAACTGCGCTAAATTAAAAGAAGCAATTGCCTATCAAACAGCATTGAGAAAATTATGCAGTGCGAATTGTGCGATCGACAAATGGAAGCATTAACCGCCCACCACCTCATCCCCAAACAAAACACCAAGCGGAAAAACGAAGAGCCCAGTCTGGCGATCGACATTTGCTCAGCTTGTCACCGCCAAATTCACACTCTCTTCGACAACAAACACCTCGCCCAAGAGCTCAACACCCTAGAAAAGCTCAAAAATGACCCCCAACTCCAGAAATTTCTCTCTTGGGTGAAGAAACAAAAAACCGACAAACGCATTCAAGTACACGGCAAAAAAGCGCGACTGCAAAACTAGCACTCAGATATCTAGTCCCAAGGTTCGTAGTGAGGACTTTAATCCGCATTCATGAAGGACTACAGTCCTCACTACAAACCAATTTTATTATTTTTAATTAATAAATACCAATTGCTTAAACACCGGGTTATGGCTACCGAGAAAGCCCGTGAAACTTGCGATAAAGCATCGCCTCTACCCGCTTTTCTCCCCGCAAATGTTGCTCGGTAATTGCCGCAACTTCCTCAGCACAAACTCCACTGTACCAAACCTCTTCTGGCAGCACCAACACCATCGGCCCGTTGCCGCACTGTCCCAAACAACTGCTAGCAACAACTTCAACTTCTGAGGGGGACAATTTCTCAAACGCTGCTAATACCTTTGCAGCACCTTGCTTGCGACAAGTGCGGTTTTGGCAAACAAGAACTCGCCTAGAAGATTCTGTGATTTTCATGTTTTTTTACTTGACATTCTGCTACATATATGCTATTTTTTTATCATGGGAATAGGTGCGGCCATATATGCCAAAATTGTAGAAAAAGTGTTGCGGATTTTGGACGGGCTAGAAGCCCATCCCACAAATCATGATTAATCAGATGATAAACCTTTTGAGGCCAGCCATTGGCGATCGAACAAACGCGACTGATACCTAGCCCCGCCGTCGCAGAGTACCGTAACAATCGTATGTCCCGGCCCAATTTGCTTCGCTAAAGCCACCGCCGCCCCCACATTAATTCCCACAGAACCGCCCATAAACAGCCCTTCTTTCCTCAACAATTGGTAAACCACGCGGACAGCTTCAGCATCATCAATTTGGATAGCATCATCTACCGGGGCATTCTCCATATTCCCAGTGATGCGGCTGGTACCAATTCCCTCAGTAATCGAACTACCTTCTGTCTTAATTTCCCCAGTTTTGAAATAACTGTAAAGCCCGCTACCCATCGGGTCTGCCAAAACAGCTTTAATTGCGAGATTTTTTGATTTCAAAAACATTGCTACACCCGCAAAAGTCCCGCCCGTACCAGTCGCAGCTACCCAAGCATCAATTTTTCCCTCGGTTTGTTCCCAAATTTCCGGGCCGGTTGTCTCGAAATGAGCTTGGCGATTGGCTAAATTGTCAAACTGATTTGCCCAAACTGCATTGTCCATTTCGGCTGCTAATTTTCCCGACAATTTAACATAATTATTCGGGTCTTTATAAGGAACAGCGGGAACTGTCCGAACTTCCGCGCCCAAGGTTTTTAAAGCATCGATTTTTTCTTGGGATTGAGTATCGGGAATCACAATCAAACATTTGTAACCTTTGGCGTTGCAAATATGTGCTAAGCCGATGCCTGTATTGCCAGCAGTGCCTTCTACAACGGTGCCACCAGGTTTTAACAAGCCTTTTTCTTCGGCATCTTGGATGATGTAAAGTGCGGCCCTATCTTTAACGGAACCGCCGGGATTGAGAAACTCTGCTTTGCCGAGAATTTCGCAGCCTGTTTCATCGCTGAAGCTATTTAACCGAATTAGCGGCGTGTTGCCGATTGTGCCGATAAAGCCGTTTTTGATATCCATATTTTTTGAATGTTTGTATTCTATTAATTCTGAGCATAAGTTGATATTTATTGCTAGCATTTCTACCAAATTTTACTCATATTTAGCACAAATCCCGGCAAAACTGGGTCACCGCTAACTGTCGCGGGATTCTCTAAACATTCCTCTGGTAAACCCGGACGGTAAATATAAACTCTGCGATTTTTGCGGTCAATTAACCAGCCTAACTGTACTCCCGGTTCTCTCATATATTCTTGCATCTTTTCTTGCAATGGCTTGAGATTGTCAGAAGCAGACCTGAGTTCTACTACAAAATCTGGGCAAATCGGAGCAAATTTATCTTGCTGTTCTTGAGATAAAGTATTCCACCGTTCCAGTTTAATCCACGAGGCATCTGGAGACTTGTCACCCATTGAAAGCTTAAATCCCGTACTGGAGTCAAAACAAAGACCGGTTCCATCTTGTCGAGACCAAATATACAACTCTCCAAAGACGCTACCACTGCGATTTCCTGTTGTTCCGCCAGTAGGGGACATAATTAGCAGTTCTCCAGATTTGTTGCGTTCAATGCGTAATTCACTATTGATTTGACATAACTCGAAAAACTCGTCGTCTGTCATTTGCAATTTTGGCGGTATTTGCAACACGATTTTTGATGTCAACATAATTGATTTCTCTCAAATCTAAATAGTTGCGACACAATTGCATAATTTGCCTGTTTTTAGTGATGACTTTAGTCCTAAAACATGGGGCTTAAGGACTAAAGTCATGACTACGAACCTGTTTGTAAATTAAACCTATTTATTCGGCTGAGGAGTCATCCGCAAATAAGGCTTAATCGGCGTGTAACCTTTAGGAAATTTCTCTGCCAACTCTGCGGGGTCGGTAATCGAAGGTACAATGACGCAATCGTCGCCATCTTTCCAATCAACTGGAGTCGCAACGCTGTATTTGTCAGTAAGTTGCAGGGAATCAATTACTCGCAGAATTTCATTGAAATTCCGACCAGTGCTCGCTGGATAAGTAATGCTCAAACGCAATTTCTTGTCGGGGTCAATTACAAAAACTGTGCGAATTGTTAAGTTGTTTAGCGAGTTGGGATGGATCATGTCGTAAATGTCGGAGACTTTACGATCGCCATCTGCTAAAATTGGATAGTTGAGAGTAACTTTTTGAGTTTCCTCAATATCTTTAATCCAACCCATGTGAGAATCCACATCATCGACGCTGAGGGCAATGGTTTTCACGCCACGCTTTTCAAATTCAGACTTGAGACGGGCGACTGCACCGAGTTCGGTGGTGCACACTGGAGTATAGTCTTTCGGGTGTGAAAACAACACCACCCAACTATCGCCGGCCCAGTCGTAGAAGTTGATTTCGCCTTTAGACGAGGCTTGGGTAAAGTTGGGAACTGTATCGCCTAATCGCAGTGACATAACTGATTTCCTCTAATTTTATTTAACGACAGTTCCCTATCATCCCATAATTGCTGGGTTTCTCGATCGCACTGTAAATGATTTTAAACTTTTTGGTCGATCGCCCGCCCATGCCATTACTCTAATGTATATGCGACTTCTACCCTAAATTTTGTTGCTATGCTGTACTTTTTGCTTAAGACAATACAGCCTGTTTTAGTCCCGCTGTGTTTTGTCTGTGCCTGGGGTTTAGTTTTTATGGTGTGTTTGAGTATCGGGCGTGCTATAGGCGATTCCGTGCGTCGAGCTCAGCGGATGCACCAAATCCCTTGTGCTAACTGCGTGTTTTTTACCGGCGATTACCATCTCAAGTGTCCCGTTCAGCCTACCATAGCTTTATCTGAAAGTGCGATCGACTGTCCTGATTATCGATCGCAATCGGGAACTTACGGTTAAAAAATCGATCGCCGCTTTAAACATTTCTTAACATCTCTCGCTATTTCAATTAAAATTAAGTTGTGCTCAAGAGATTTTCAGGAGTGTGGAAAGAATGCTCATTCAAAAGCTAAATGACTGTGACGAGTTTATTGCTGGCGACGGTACTCAACTGCGAGAATTGCTGCATCCAGACAAACAAGCTGTGGATTTGCGTTACAGTTTGGCCCACGCCACTTTGCCACCGGGACAAACTTCTGCGCTGCACACCCTGACAACTTCTGAAGTTTACTATATCCTCAGCGGCGTTGGGGAAATGCACATCGATGATGAGACTCAATTGGTGCAAGTCGGAGATGCGGTTTACATTCCGCCCAACGCCAAGCAGTTTATTTACAACTGTGGCACATAACCGCTAATATTTATTTGTATCGTAGATCCTGCGTGGCGAAAGGAAGACGAGACAATTTTTCAGTAATTTTGCTGTTTCTAGCTACCAGGCTCTGCCTGGTAATGGCTATCTAGAGGCTCTGCCTCCACCTCTCAAAACACCTTCAACCGCCCTAAATTACTGTTAACAACAACAGCACCCAGCCATATGTACCGAGTGATTTCCTCTTTTTAAAACTTCGATGCGGAGTTGCAATAATCCTCGGATTCAGTTGCATTGCTCCCCTCTAATTAGTTGAGGAAGTATCAGCTTTGTTGGTGGGTGCTGCTATTGGTTTTTAATGGGACAGATGTGAGATTATACAGCGTTTTACTCCTTTGATTCTATTTTGAACTTCGCTGTGATATCTAGATATTGTATCTGTCGGAGAAGCTTTTTGTTTGCTTCATATTATTAATTTAGCACCTTTTTCTAGAAGCGCAAGCACCTGCAACTAAACTTTACAAAAGAATGAAGAAGGAAGAGGGAAGAAGGAAGAGGGAAGAAGGAAAAAGGAAGAGGGAAGACAACCCTCTAGGGGCGTAGATAATTGCGAATAATTGTGAAGTTAAATGAAGCATCGAGCTTTGTGGATGCCCAGCTAAAATCCTAAAGTTCGGCTGTGGCTGCTGCTGCGAGAAACAGGCATAATATTTTTATGAAAACAACCAAACTCATCAAACTGTGTGTTTTATCGCTGAGCATTTTCCTGCTGTGTAGCAATGTGATAGCGACAGCAGAACCGACTGTGAAGCCTCAACCGCAGCAAACTTACACTAACCAAGAGATTCTGCAACAGTTGGTGAAGGCGAAAATTGTGTATCTGGGAGAAACTCACGATAGAGCGGCAGACCACCAGGCTCAACTGAAAATTATTCGAGAAATGCAGCGGCAAAATCCGAAAATTGCGATCGCAATGGAGATGTTTCAGCGTCCGTTCCAAAGTGCGATCGACAACTACTTAGCAGGTAAACTGACAGAACAGCAATTAATCGAGCAAACAGAGTACGATCGCAGATGGCGCTTTCCCTGGGAATATTACGCCCCATTGTTGCAGTTTGCCGCATTAAAACAACTGCCAGTCCTCGCCTTAAATACCCCGTCAGAAGTCACGAGAAAAGTTGCCACTCAAGGTCTAGAAAGCCTCACAGCAGAGGACAAACAGCACATTCCGCCAATTTCCGAAATTCGCACCGACAACGCCGAATATCGACAAATGCTGCTCGAAGTTTACCAGCAGCACCAAAAGGCAGCACAGGGAAATAGTACAGCCTTTGAAAGATTTTTGCAAGCTCAAGTTTTGTGGGACGAAACTATGGCGGAAAGTATAGCTAAATTTGTCAAAGCTAACCCCGATTATCAAGTTGTGGTGTTGGCGGGGACAGGACATATTATGTTCGGTTACGGAATTCCCAGCCGTGTCGAGAGACGTTTGGGAGTCGGGAAGGTGAAAATGCGATCCGTTGTATTCAGTTCGCCCACAGATACTCCTTTGTCCGCAGACAAACCCATTGCTGACTTTGTTTGGAAGCACTCGGAATAGTACAATTTTACTCGCAAGCAATAATCGGGAAAAGTCAATGATAAACAGACCAAAAATACTTGCATTTGCCGGAAGTACCCGCGAAGCATCCTACAACAAACTGCTGGTAAAAGTTGCGGCGGCTGGGGCTAGGGCGGCGGGCGCGGAAGTTACTTATGTAGATTTGCGCGATTTGCCATTGCCAATATTTGACGAAGATTTGGAAGCCAAGGGAATCCCAGAAAATGCCCGGAAGTTAAAGGAGTTGATGGTAGCTCATGACGGGTTTTTGATAGCTTCCCCTGAGTATAACAGTTCGATTACGGCTGTGTTGAAAAATGCGATCGACTGGGTATCGCGCCCAGCACCGGGTGAACCGGGATTGGTGGCATTTACGGGCAAAGTAGCGGTAATTATGAGCGCTTCCCCAGGCGGACTTGGTGGTTTGCGGGGATTGGTGCATTTGCGATCGATCCTGGGGAATATTAACGTGTTTGTCCTCCCGGATCAGAAAGCAATTTCTCAAGCTTTTGAAGCATTTAATGCTGACGGTACGATGAAAGATCCCAAACAGCAGGACTCTGTTGAGAATCTCGGTGCTAAGTTGTCTAATATCCTGTCTAAATTAATCGCATAAGGCGATTTTACTCGTTACCAGGCACAAAGCGCCTGGTAACGCAGAACCGGTTGCATAAATCTTTGGTTGAGCCGATCAACCGATCCTTCAAGGAAGATTAACACAGATGCAACGCAGATAATCTTAAGATAGTTTACTAATTTGGCAATCTTGTCTATTGTTGACTATATTTGGCAGTATTGATTTGATATAATCTCAAAAATATAACCTACTCAGCCAGAACAAGAACCAATCGTGAAAGTCAAGCGTCTAAAAATGAACTCATTCCGAGGCTTCAGCGATTTGAGCCTGGAGTTGGATAAAGATGAGCCGACTGTGTTCATCGGTATCAACGGTGTGGGGAAATCCAGCATACTTGAGTGTTTGGCTGTTCTTCTGTATTTGCTGACCAAGCGAATTCAAACTTCCAATAGTCATGGACGTTTTTTCAACGAAGATGATATCAAAAAAGGATGCAAAGAAACTCACAACGAAATTACAATTTCAATCAATGACTGGCCGGAAGTGGTATGGTCTTTAACCAAGGTCAGGAAAGGGCGAAGCCCGGATACTAGCAGCAACATTGGGGACTTAAAAAGAGTTGTTGAGCACATATACAGTCAGTTAGATGCTAATTCTTACGCAGCATTGCCTCTGGCTGTTTACTACCCAACTAACCGTGCCGTACTTGATATTCCTTTGAAGATTAGGACGAAACATTCGTTTGAGCAGATAACCGTTTATGACGAGGCTCTCACGGGAGGGCAAATCGATTTTAGGCGCTTTTTTGAATGGTTTAGAGATCGGGAAGATTTGGAAAACGAATTACGACTAAATACTTCTAATGAGTATCGCGATCGCCAATTAGAAGCAGTCAGAGATGCGATCGCTAATTTACTAAACGGCTTCTCAAATTTACGGGTTAGACGATCGCCTTTGCGAATGACTGTAGACAAACAAGGCGATGAACTTATCATCAATCAACTATCCGATGGTGAAAAATGCTTGTTAGCACTGGCAGGAGATTTAGCAAGGCGTTTGGCGATCGCAAATCCGAATCCATCATGCAATCCACTTCAGGGTTTCGGCGTTGTTTTAATCGACGAGATTGAGCTACACTTGCACCCAAAATGGCAACGGGCTATTATTCCGAATCTGGCAAAAACTTTCCCTAATTGCCAGTTTATAGTTACCACTCATTCGCCACAGGTAATCAGCGATCTCAAATGGGTTCATCTTTTGAGGTCAACATCTGAAGGAATTGCGATCGAGCGAATACCATCCTATGGGAAAGATAGCAATCGGATTTTAGAAACGCTCATGGGAACCCCTGAACGTCCGCAGGAAATTAAGGAAGATTTACGTGACTTGTTTCGCTTCATAGACAAGGGTGAACTTGACAACGCACGGCGATTGCGCCAAGAATTAGCGCACAGAATGGGAGAAGAAGATCCAGAATTTGTGAGAGCAGATTGGCTAATTCAACGCAAGGAAATTCTCAATAAATGAAATATATTAAAAAGGGAAAAGAACCTCAAGATTTTTCGGACTGGAAGGCTACACAGAAGTCTCTTGGTGTCAACTATGGTTACAAAAATCTTCAAAACCCTGAGAAAGGAGCGGTACACAGTTATTTGCTAAGTGAACAAGGCTACATTTGCTGCTACTGTTGTCAGAGAGTTGAGCAAAGCAATAGCCATATTGAACATTTAGCCCCGCAGAGCAAGACTGATTCAGAATTATCTCTTGATTACACAAATATGCTAGGCTCTTGTGGTAGAGTTCCAAATTGGCCTGAGTATTGTGGCAATAAGAAGCAGAATATTGCGATCGCAGTTTCACCACTAAAGTCGAACTGTGAAGATTTTTTTAGTTACTCTAGCACTGGTGAGATACTGCCAACTACAAATAATTTAGATGAGGAAAAAGACGCTGAAATAACAATTAAAGTTTTGGGACTCAACCATTATGACTTAACGCAGGGACGAATTCAAGCGCTGGAAGCACTGAAAGGAATGACGACGCAGGAAGAGGCAGAATTATTAGGTGAAGTTTGTCAACAAATGGATGCACAAGGGCGATACCAGCCTTTTTGTAATGCGGTTTTGTATTTTCTCAAGAATTATTTTGGTGTTTGTTAAGTTTAATCTCACCCAAAGATTGCGAGATGGAGAATCAGACTTACCATAAATTTTACCAGTACCGCATCACCCGATCGACCTAAAGAAAACCACCCGATCGCACATTGGCAGAAATACACCAGAACAAGCATAATTTAACCATCGGTCATCGGTCGGTTATACTTGTTACAAACCGCACGGCAGGCGTGGGAGACTCCTCCGTCACACCTGCCATGCAGTTTTATTTAAAATTGTCCGATTGTGCATCCCTAGACTAGGATAAAACAGGTTCGTAGTGAGGACTTTAGTCCTTCTTTCTTGCGGACTAAAGTCCTCACTACAAACCAATTCGATTCGAGGCGAGATTAATATCAGCCCATTTTTTTCTTCTTCCAAGCTTCCACAAACGGCAAGAAAACCGACACTAACTCCTGCCGGTTCATCACCAAAGTTGGATAAGAAACCCTCCCGTAATTCTTCCCTACTTCCAACGGAAAAATCGCCTGGGACTCCAGCGGTAGCCAAACCGCACCCGCAGCCTTCACAATTACCCAACTCCCGGCAATATCCCAAATTTTTGGAGTCGCTTCCACGCCTCCCATAGCCACACCCGAAGCCACCAGCAAAAAATTGTAACTAGCCATCCCCAACATCCGAATTTTACTCGGAAGATGAGGCCCGATTCCCACACTGCGGGAACACAAATTAAAAATATGATTTCCGCTCATTTTATCAGGACTAGGGCGAATCGGGCGATCGTTTAAAAACGCACCTTGAGGCATATTTGTCAATATATCATCCCCCGCTAAATCTTCTGCATAAAAACCGTGAAAAGTTTGATTCAACGGCGGCAAATGCACGCAGCCAAAAACTGGAGTTCCGCGATACAATAAGCCTAAAGAAATCCCCCAAATTGGAATTCCGCGAGCAAAATTAGTCGTAGCATCCAAGGGATCGACAACCCAACACCATTCAGTATCGGGCAAAACGTGTTCTCCTTCTTCGCTCAAAATCCCGTGGCTGGGAAACGCAATTGCGATCGCACTTCTAATTTCCGCATCCGCCCAATTGTCAGATTGCGTAACCAAAGTGCCATCATCCTTTTCATCCGCTTGTGCAGAACCGAAATCTTTCAAAAACTGCTGTCCGATTGTCTTGACAGTAGTTTGAGAAAAAGTTAAAATAGAGTTCCAAAAATCTTTCATTTCACTAACAATTAAGGGAGAGGTTGGGGAGAGGGGGAGAGGGGGAGAG
>NZ_JAIGNI010000017.1 GCF_026130175.1 Lyngbya sp. CCAP 1446/10
GAACAGTTGAATCAATTATTAAACGAATTGGATTCAGGGTGAAAATATCAGGAGCGCAATGGAATATTGAGAGCGTTCCCTCTATCCTTTCTCTTCGCTGTGCTTATCTCAACGGTCAACTTTCAATTTGATGTATTTGCCAAAGTGAGATGCACCCCTCACAACGACAGAACCTTTAAAAGTTTTACTACTGGATTCAGGAGTTTTAGTCATGTGTCTTTACTTGAACTCGTTCGCTTAATTGTACCCAATTGACTAGCGGATGACGAGAAAAGCAGTTTACCTCTAAAACAAGATTTTCTTTAAAGCTTACAGGGTATAGCTTACAATCACATTCGTTTCGTAGCCTTCCAAGCTAACTATGCGGGTTCGATTCCCGCTGCCCGCTCTTTAATTAAATTACCTCAAACCTAGGATAAATCAACGGTTTGAGGCTTTTTATTGGCGAAAATACGGGGCTGTAGGGGGTCAGGTTGAATACAAAATGACTACGAAATGACCAAATTGACTATCAAATGACTACGAAATAGTCAAATTGAGTATCAAGTGAGTATCAAATCACTACCCGATCGCCCTTTTTGAATACAATTTGGAGACAAATGAATACAAATTGAATACAAAGCATACCTGTATTGAGTTTGAGCCGTTTAGCTTTGCAAGTATCTCTACAATCACTTCTACATCTCAGCTTGTGGTGAGCTGGGTGCAACAATAATTGGTTAACATAGAGTGCCCTGATTTGGCAAGATTGGCGATCGCCCTCAGCTTGAGTTATGACTGATTCAGAATCGCATCAGTCACAAGGAGAACCCGTGAAATATTTTTCAGTAGTCATGTATTTGCTGCGGGAACGGCAACAGTTTCTCGAAGAAATTCGCGACGGTGTTAAGCTCAAATCTAAAATTTTCGGTTTGTTAATTTCCAGTACCATATTTTTTGGCATTTACGGAGCAATATTAGGTGCATCTAGTACGTGGATGCAATGTCTGGTTTCCGCAATTAAATTGCCAGCACTTTACTTACTGACGCTGATTATCTGCTTTCCCACACTGTACTTTTTTAATGTCATGTTTGGTTCAAAACGCACTTTTGAACAGTATTTGACATTGTTGATGACATCGATGGCGATGATTAGCGTTTTGCTGTTTGGATTTGCACCTGTCAGCCTGTTTTTTCTCATCAGCAGTACCAATTACAATTTTTATCTGCTGCTCAATGTTGCTATTATGGCAATCACTGGATTTTTGGGGGTAAATTTCATTTATCAAGGAATGCACTTTCTGTCCGAACAAGATGCCGAAGGCAAAGACATCAGGCTAAATATTTTGCGGTTCTGGTTGGGACTTTATGCGTTTGTGGGCAGCCAGTTGGGATGGACTCTGAGACCGTTTTTTGGCGCGCCCGGACAAGCTTTTCAACTGTTCCGAAGTCGAGACAGCAATTTTTATATGAGTCTGTGGGATTCTATTAGGTCTCTGGCAGGATTTTAATTCATGCCAATTTAAGGAGATTTGGAAGAGTGATACAAGCGGATTTGGATGGGTTAAGAATTCCTGAAAAGGAGTTGGAAGATTTGAGCGGAATAGCTGTGAGCGACGGGTTTTCAGGGAATTTTTATCGACCTGCTACACTCCGGGACGGCAAAAAGCTGTTTGCTTTTTTGTTGCATGAGTTGCTGATATTTTGTGTGACCCTTGTTGTGTCGCTCCCTGTGGCTTTGCTGGTCAACAAACATGAAGTTAGTTCAGTTAGCGATGCTGAGATATTGGTTCGGGTTTTACAAATAACTTTGGGTTTGTCGCTGGCGATTACTGTTGCTTGGAATGTCTATCAATGGGTGAAAGCAAAGCCTTTAGAAACGTTGGCGAGTCTGCTGGATGAAGTTGAGAAGTATCATGAGGTGATTCAGGCTTTAGATATTATCGATCGCCTAACGGCTGCGGGCAATTTACAAGCCAATTTAATTAATCGACAAGATGCAATTGAAGCCTTACAAATCACTAAAGAAAGTTTGGTTTGTGCTTTAAAAACAGAGAGGATTCTGCGGGAAAATCAGCAATTTATCGGTCGCCGTTACGAGTTATTTGCTAATATTGAAAGTAATTTGGCGGCTTTGATGGCATTGGATGTCAGCGATCGGGCGTCTGAATACGGGCGGTTACTAAATGAGGCTTTGGAGATTGGGATGAGCGTGCACAAAGAGGTAAAAAAGTTGCAGAATGGCAAGTGATACCATTTGAGATTTGAGATTTGAGATTGCAATGGCTGATGAATTAAGTTTTGTAGGGTGCGTCGCCATAAACAATCCCTAAATTCACTCAATAATCTGACGGCGACGCACCTAGACAAATGCTATTAAAACTTTAATCGTCAAAGATATCTAACTGTTCGCCCTCAGACTCTTTTTTGCCATCTTTCTTAACACCTTTCCGCAGCCCGATCGCAATTTTGCTATGTTTCTCAATCTGCTTCATCACCTGTCTCGCCCTGTCAATCACCGACGGCGGTAAACCAGCCAACCTCCCCGCTTCAATTCCATAAGACTTATCAGCACCGCCGGGGTGAACTTCGTGCAAAAATACGATTTGATCCGGCAATTCCTTCACAGTCACCTGATAATTTGCCACATTATCCAAAATCGAAGCTAACTCGTTCAATTCGTGATAGTGAGTCGCAAAAATCGTCCGCGCCCGAATCTCGCTGGCTAAATATTCTGCTACAGACCAAGCAATCGAAAGCCCGTCAAACGTCGCCGTTCCCCTGCCAATTTCATCCAACAACACCAATGATTGCGGCGTGGCGTGATTGAGAATATTGGCAGTTTCGTTCATTTCCACCATAAACGTAGATTGACCTGTTGCCAAATCATCCACGGCGCCAACACGGGTAAAAATGCGATCGCAAATTCCCAAAGTCGCAGCTTTCGCAGGCACAAAACTGCCCATTTGCGCCATTAACTGAATCAAACCCACCTGCCGCAAATAACAACTTTTCCCGCTAGCATTCGGGCCAGTTAAAATAATTAAATCCGGGCGATTTAGCGCTGCTTCCCGACCCAAAAAAGCCGAATTCGGCACAAAAAATCCCGGTGGTAAAGACTTTGCTACCACCGGATGACAACCTTCAATAATTTTAATTTCCCGACTTTCAACCATAGTCGGGCGACAGTAATCTTGATAAACCGCTACTTCCGCCAAACCACACAAAACATCGGCCGCCGCCACCGCGCGAGAAACGTTGCGAATAATTTCCGCGTGCTCTCCTACCTCCGATCGCAATTTCGCAAAAATATCGTATTCCAACTGATTTAAATCTTCCCGCGCTGTCAGAATTCGCACTTCCCTTTCTTTTAATTCTTCAGTGCTGTAGCGTTCTTCATTGGTGAGAGTTTGCTTGCGGGTGTAGTCGTTCGGTACTTGGTCAATTTTAGATTTTGTAATACTGATGTAATAGCCGAAAGCTTTATTGTAGCCTACTTTTAAATTAGAAATTCCGGTGCGTTTCCGTTCGTTAGCTTCTAAATTGGCAATCCATTCTTGGTCTCCTGATGCAGTTTGGCGCATTTCATCAAGCATTACATTGATTCCCGATCGAATCAAACCTCCTTCTTTTAAATGAATCGGCGGTTCGTCAACTAAATGAGTGTGAATTTGAGTTGCTAATTCTTCGAGAAGTGGCGGGACAATTTGCAGCGCTTTCAAATAGGGCGATCGCCCTTGAGTTGCGATCGAGGCTAATTCCGGCAATTTCGAGAGAGAATCTGCTAAAGCGACCAAATCCCGCGCGCTAGCTGTTCCAGAACCGGCACGGCCAGTCAGTCTTTCGATGTCGTAAATTTGGCGGAGTAACTGCTGCAAATCTTGGCGCAGCGGATTGTTTTCTACTAATTCTTGAATCGTATCGTGGCGGGCGCAAATGCCTTTAATGTTGAGCAAAGGCTGCATCGCCCAGCGGCGCAAAGCCCGGCCTCCCATTGCGGTGCTGGTTTTGTCGATCGCCCACAGCAGCGAACCGTGAAACACCCCATCTCTGACGGTTTGAGTAATTTCGAGATTGCGCCTGGTTTGGTAGTCGAGTGTGAGAAAGTCGGTGAGAGTATAAGTGTGCAATCTTTGCAGAGCAACTGCTTTTTCTTTTTGAGTTTCTTCAAGATATTGCAGCAAACCGCCCGCAGCGCGCACTGCGAGGGAAAGATGTCCGCATCCCATGCCTTCGAGCGATCGCACTTTGAACTTTTGCAGGATTCTCTGTTTGGCTTCGGACAAACTAAACGGGATTTGCGATCGCAAAGAATAGCAAAACGAAGTCGGCAAACAATCGGGTAAATGCTCGGATTTCTCTCCTGGCCTCAACATCGTCACCAAATCCGGCGCATTAGTTGGTACCAAGACTTCCGAAGGCTGCAATCGCAGCAATTCTAGAGTTAATTGTTCTAAACTGTCCGCTTGAGTAGTGACGAATTCTCCCGTAGAAATATCAGTATAAGCCAATCCCCAATGGACTCCAGCGATGACGACTGCTGCTAAAAAGTTATTTTGTCGGGGTTTGAGCATTCCGTCGTCTGTCAAGGTTCCGGGAGTGAGAATGCGGGTGATTTCGCGCTTGACTTGGCGGCCTTCGCGGGCGGCGATCGAGGCATCTTCAACTTGGTCGCAAACTACTACAGCATAGCCTTTTTCTACTAACTGAGAACTGTAGCGATCGAGGGCGTGGTGTGGCACTCCTGTCATCGGCACTCGACCGATTTCTTTGCCGCTTTCTTTGCTAGTACAAACCAGTTCTAATTCCCGCGAAATTGTCACGGCATCTTGAAAAAAACACTCGAAGAAATCTCCGACTCTAAACAATAAAAGTGCGTGCGGATACTGTTCTTTCACTTCCACATACCGCTGCATCATCGGAGTCAGCTTGGTGAATTCTAGTAGGCGGTGGTCGGCATTGGGGATGTTGGCTTGACTGGGGTCTGTTGGGGTAGATGCAGTGTAAGGCATAAAAGGCGATCGATAAATTTTTATCTTTAACAATTTTACCGCAAGCTCGGCTTTGAGGTATAGCTAATGATACAGTATTTGACAATTAATCTTCCTGAAGCAGGGTGCGTGATGCTCAATTTTTAGGGCGAGTATTGAGCGATCCGAAAGTCAGACACCTACTTAATCATCGCTCAACCCCCTTTTTATTGAAAAATTTTAGGTAATAAATTATCTAATGTGAGCTAATTAACGACATTTCGTGAGAATTAATGGTAGTTTCGTTATTGAATCTGACCATTGTTCTCTTAACTTGCGATCGGCAATTTGCAGAAAATAAGTGTAAAGCTCTGTGTTTTCTGCTTCTCTAAATAAGAATTTTGTTTGCTATGGATAAAACAGCCTAAAGATAGATTTATAAATAATACCTAAGATAGAGACATCTAAGATTCAATCGATTTAAAATGAAAGTTGAATTGGCATTCATTATTCAATAAAAAACAATGCTTTTACAAGAAAAAGAATCCGGCGACTTGGTAGAAATTATCGATATCGAGACTTTAATCAGCCCTGCCAAAAATCATGTATCGGGCAGAATTCAAGCTGGTGAAGAAGAGCAAGACCCGGCAAATTTTGATAAGGATAAATTGGTTTTTCCGTCCGGCGAAGTTCTGCCGCGCTGCTGGATTGACGAAAATTATAAAACTAAAGGTTTGTAGTAGGGACTTCAGTCCTCGATTGACTCATTAAGTAATTCAGGACTCAAGTCCGAACGCTCAAACCTAAGAGAGGACTAAAGTCCTTACTAAAAACCACAGGTTCGTAGTAGGGACTTCAGTCCCTAATTGACTAATTAAGTAATTTAGGACTAAATTCTGAATGCTCAAACCAAACTGAAAGACTAACGATTATATTTGCGGTAAGAATAAAAATGGCGATTAATTGTTAACTATTCGATCGACTTGATGCGCTTCTGTGATGTCTGGAATATCCAGACGCTCGGCTAATTTGCGAATCACGGCTTCTGGTACAGGTGCGTTGCGGGAACTGTTGCGGCGCAATACTTCCTCCAAGGGAACTTCGAGATAAACAATCCGAATTCGCGCGTTGTAAGCAGCAAATAAATCAATTAACTGCTGCCGCATTTGTTTGCTTGTATTGGTGGCATTCCACACAAAAGAAGTTCTCGATCGCAAATATTCCTTAGCTCTTTGTTTTGCTTTGTCTAGAATAGCACTCTGGTTTTTTTCTGGGGATATATTCATCTCCAACCTCAGCGCATCCAAGGAAATTACGGGCAAACTTGGCAGGTTTTCTTTGATCCAATAATCTTTGCCACTTCCGGGCAATCCCGACATCAAAACAACTTCGCATTTGGTATCATCAAACATTTCAGCATCGGGATTGCCGTTATCTTTGCGGAAGTAGATAAATCGGCTGTGTGCTGAGGGGAATTGTCGGGGAGAATTCAAGCAATTATTTTCTTGACAAAACTCCCGAAATAGTTCTATTTTATCCAGGATTTCTTGTCTGTCGCTACACTCGCGGCCGCGCACGTCGGCTTCGGCTAAAAGTGCGAGGAAATCGCAGCGAACAACTTGACTGGCTTTAATTACAGACTGCTGTGGGTTGGGTTTGTCGAGTAGCCAGATGGGTAAACTGCCGAATTGGACGATCGCGCAAACAGTCTCCCGAATGCTAAACTGCACCGGCGGGTCGAATTGAGATAAAATTTGTCTGACCATCCTCGCACCTTGACGGGCGTGACCTTTTGAGCTAATTCTCCCATTTTCTTCTATCTTGGTAAAAGCCGGTTTTGCGACATCGTGCAGCAAAGCCGCAGCAAACAGCATTGAACGTTCTTGGACGCCAAGCTGCCGCCAATTCAGGGAAGAGATTAAGGCTTCGCAGACCATTTTGGTGTGAATTAAGACATCTCCTTCAGCGTGATAAATCGGGTCTTGCTGACATCCTTCTAAGTTTTGAATCCAGTCAAAATGATTTTGAATGCTTCCCCAATCTAGGAACCAATCGGGCGGTTCAGGACAAAAGGGAAAAGTCCAAGTTTGGGATTGTGAGAATAAAGTAGTCATGGTTTTACCTGTTTGTTAATATTGTAATTTCTTAGTCCGCGGAGGCGGATATTGTTTGTATAGTCGCGGTTTCAACCGCCGACTCTCAACGGACTATTAGGAGTCTTCAACTAAAATTAAATAAATCTGCGCCGGGACACAAAATATTAGGTACAATGGGACGATTCAGCCAATGTCCTTCGGCATTTTTAATAGCAGTCAAAAAGCTAGCGCGCACGTACTTATAACGCGCCTTGACAATTCCATTTTCTTCGATTTTAATATACAAGCCCTCCATAAAATCGCTCTGATCGGTCTCCTTCAAACACCGCTCTTCATCTAATCCTAATTGCCGGCATTGCAAGCGTAACCGATTCAAATGTCCGGGTTCAATAAAATTAGATTTTTCCATAAACTGCATCATTTGCTTGGGCGATTTTAGCACTCCCGAAAACAGCACTGGAACTGACATTAACGGCAGTCCGCTTAACAACTTGCAGCGGGCTTCTGTACTCAAAAATTGACGATTTTCTAAGTCCAGCACATCGTATTCCATAAAATAATGCGGCAAAAAATCATAAAAAACCGTGTGTTTGGCATAAAGCCATTCGCCGTACAGAATATAGCGATTTCCCAGCACTTCTCCCAGCACTCCGCTGAGACTGAAAGCCCACTGTTTGAACAAATTAAAATGTTTTTCTCTGGGCCCGCCGGTGAGATAGTGGCCACGACTTTGCAGCAGCATTTGTCCGTCTGGGGCGAAGCTGATGCCTGTATTTGCGCCGTCTACCTTTTCTTCGATGATTAAAGGGCGATCGGCAATAGCGCTAAACGGCACGCTGTCGAGGTCTTCATCACCCGGCTGGAAACGCGAACCTTCGATGTGATAAGTTCTAGGATATTTCACAATTTCCACCATCAGCTTACCCATCCATTTTATATTTTATATTTTATATTTTATATTTTAGAGGCTATCCAATCCATTTAACCATTATAATTGAATTATCACAAAGGAGCATATATTTTGAAATCTCAAAATTTCCAGAGCATATCATCAGCAATCGCTGGGATTCTATTAGTAGTCGCGATACTCCTCGGCTTTAACTCTTTTGTTGTCATCAATCCGGGTGAAGCAGGGGTGGTCAGCGTTTTGGGGAAAGCCACAGATGGAGCATTGTTAGAGGGATTTCACCTCAGACCCCCGTTGATATCCAAGGTAGATATATACGATGTAACAGTGCAAAAGTTTGAAGTTCCCGCCCAAAGTGCTACTAAAGACCTTCAGGATTTAAATGCTAGTTTTGCGATCAACTTTCGCCTCGATCCTACGAGAATTGTTGATGTCAGAAGGACTCAAGGAACCTTGGAGAATATAGTCTCAAAGATTATTGCTCCTCAGACGCAAGAAGCGTTTAAAACAGCGGCTGCACTGAGAACGGCTGAACAATCTATCACTCAAAGAAGCGAACTGAAAAAAGACTTTGATGCTGCACTGAAGGAACGGCTGTCAAAATATGATGTAATCGTGCTTGATACCAGCGTTGTCAACATTCGATTCTCGACAGATTTTGCCAAAGCAGTTGAAGAGAAACAGGTTGCTGAACAGCGGGCGCAAAGGGCTGTTTATGTTGCTCAGGAAGCAGAACAACAGGCTCAAGCTGACATTAACCGCGCTCAAGGTAGGGCAGAAGCTCAAAGACTTTTGGCGGAAACTTTGAAAGCTCAGGGCGGCGATTTGGTGCTGCAAAAAGAGGCGATTGAAGCTTGGAGAAGCGGCGGTGCTCAGATGCCAAAAGTGCTGGTTATGGGCGCAGGTTCAAGTCGGGTTCCTTTCATTTTTAATATGAATGATATGCAGGAAGAGCCCGCTCGCAAAACAGTGACTAACAATTAAAATCGGACTGACGCCAAGAAACCCGGTTTCTCCGAAAATATTGGCTTTGCTAACGATAAATCCCGCCAGCAACCGGGTTTGCTCAGAAAGCGTACATAAGTTTTATGAGAGTTTGCGGAGTATGCTACACTGCTGAAAGCCAAAAGATAACGACAGCTTAAAACCTGTCGCTATCAAAGCAAAGTCCGCAATTCATATGCAGACAACACACTCATTCTAGAAAGTAAGGAAAAAATCATGACCCGCGCGATTATGGAAACGAACAAAGGCACAATCAATTTGGAATTGTTTGATGCAGATGCGCCTAACACAGTTAATAATTTTGTTGACTTGGCAGAAAAAGGTTTTTACGACGGATTAGCGTTTCACCGAGTCATTCCTAACTTTATGGTTCAAGGTGGCTGTCCAAAAGGTACTGGAACCGGCGGCCCCGGCTACAAAATCAAGTGTGAAATCAACTCCAAAAAACATATTGCAGGAACTTTATCGATGGCTCATGCAGGTAAAGATACGGGCGGCAGCCAATTCTTTATTTGCCATTCTCCCCAGTCGCATTTAGATGGAGTTCACACAACTTTTGGCCAAACAGATGATATGTCTGTCGTGAATGCAATCCGCCAAGGCGATAAGATTATTTCGCTCAAAATCGAGCATTAATCCTCATTAATTACTTTCGTTTGTAATAAGGACTTTAGTCCTTATTACAACAAATTAAATACTAAATATATATATCTAATAAGTTATACTTTGGGATTCAAGAGGATTATGCTATCAATTGGCGATCGACCTTATTTGCTTGCATGACTTTTTTTGTAAATTTTTGCGATCGATATATTGCTCCTGAGATCAGTAATGATATAAAATAAATATAGTTCAGATCGGCAATTAAAAAAGTGAAATTAGTATGCTCAATAGAGGTTTGAGGAAAATAAAAAGAGAAGCTTCTCTGCTTCAATCTAGCTTATCTTATAAGTGGAGACTTTTGCAACACATCAAAAAATTACCTGCACTGAATCCGACGAATCAGTCCATTGTCGAGGCTCTTAGGAAGGAAGGGGCTTTTATTACTTCTCTACAAGCTTTGTCATTGCCAATGAATGAACAACTTTTGGATGCAGTGAAGGCGATATTACCTAATAATCCAAAATCTCCGGCTTTTGAAGATCAATACGTTTATCATGTTAATTCAGCAGAAATTATCAAGAATTCAGAAATCTTTTTATGGGGTCTTCAAGAGCGGTTGTTTGACATTGCTGAAAATTATCTTGGGGTTCCCGTTGCTTACCGGGGTTTGTTTTTTCAGAAAGATTTTGCGAACGAACAGCAGGTACATACAAGATTGTGGCATAAAGACCCTGAAGATCATAGACTTCTCAAAATAGCTGTTTACTTGAATGATGTGAATCCTGAAAATGGCCCGTTTGAATATATTCCAAAGCATTTCAATTCTCAGTTAAGCCCTCTCAAACGAAAACTTTTATTTTCTGATGCAGAAGTAGCGCAACATTTAGACCAATCAAATTGGGTTTCATGTACAGGGCTAGCAGGTACTGTTGTTTTTTTCGACTCTCACCATGTTTTTCATCGCGGTAAGATGCCTATCAAGTCACACCGCGACGCAATATTTTTTAATTATCACTCCAGACAACCGATTAAAGTGTTTTCTGATCATTGGAAAGCTCCTTTTTCACCAGATGAGTTACTCGTGCTTTCAAAAACTCTTTCTCCACGCCAGAAAGAATCAGTTTTTTGGTGGGAAAATGGTGCGGAGTCATTCCAGCCAAAGTTGATGGCTAGGTGAAACATTTAATCAAGGAGAGGGGAAGTGAATAGTATCCGCCAAACCGACAATATTATTTCATTAATCGAGCATTGATTCTCAGTAATTGAGTTGCGTTTGTAGTAAGGATTAAAGTTCTTATTATAAACTTAACTCGGTTAAATTGAATCATTCATCTTCAAGGGAAATGTCTAACTGTTCAATCTCTAAATTTTCTTCCTCATCCTCATAATTAAATTCCAATCTGCTCTGCTTAATAATTTCGTTCAACATATTATTTAAATATCCTTTGGCAACAGCCTCTTCAAATCTTTCGATAATAATAGCAACATTAATTATTTCTTCTATACATTCCATGTAACGTGAAACTATTGCATTTATTGAATACTGTTTTCGAGCTTGCGCCTCAATTTTAGATTTAATTTCAATATCAGAATCTGAAGATTTAACGACAAATGTTATCGGATACTTTTCAATTTTATCAATGTCTAGGAAATATTTATTCATATCTACAGTTTCTGTCACCTGAAAAAACCGTCCCAAAGGCTTCATTACAAAATCAATGCCACCATCATTTGCATTTGTCCGGCCTGTTTTAAACAGTTTTAAATTTTCTTGCTGGAGCTGATCAACCTCATAACCCCAATAAATCGATCGGTCACTATAGTAGTATTTTAATATACTGTAGCTGACGATCTCGAAGATTCTAGCATCTACCGTTGGTGCGAGTATTTGTTTAATAAATTCTATTACTTGACCCTCTGTCAATGCTTGAGCATCTTTACAAAGTTGAAGAAATTTTTCAAAGCTATCTCTCTTAGCTTCAACGTAGGCGTCAATAATTTGAATTACTGTTTCGGCTATATTATGTACGTTTTCCTGAATTTTAACTTTTAATAAATTCTCGTTAAACCAATACCTGTTAGTTTTTGGATTTCTCAGAATTGGGATGAAGTCACAAGTAGGAAAATATCTTTTAAATTCTTCATTAAGTCTGTGGTTCAAAGCATGGTTCTGAAGCTTTTGTCCAAACGGTAATTCGCGCTGTCTCTTAAAAATATTTGTATAAACTGCACCTTCATAATCTGAATACATCTCGCTTTGATGAAAATCTCTTGAAAAATAGTCTTCAACTAAAACATATATACCGTATAAATTGGCAAAACTCCCTCTTGATTTTGAGCCTTTATTTGCAGATTTAGTTTTGATATTCAAATATTGAATTAGCTCGCTTCCAGCAAATATTTGCTCGCCCGACGCACCAAAGTTTTCTTGTAAAACTTTTTTAATTGTTTTTGTAAATTCGTGTTCCATTTTATCAAAATTGTAAATTAAGTGTTAGTTGTTTTGGTGAACTTGCAAGTGAATTGACTTCGGAGCTTTGAGCCTGCTGATTGTCATCAGAAGTAATCTGTAATCTATTTAATCCTATTTCTACATATTTTTCTTGTAATTCTATTCCGACTGACTTTCTATTAAGCTGTTTGGCAACAAATGATGTAGTAAAAGTTCCAGAAAATATATCTAGTACAACGTCTCCCTCATTACTACTTGCTTTAATAATTCTTTCTAACAAAGATGTTGGTTTCTGGGTAGGATGATCTTCATATTGGGGCATACGATATCTGACTCTCGGAAACTCCCATACATTACCTGGAACTTTTTCAGAATTATATACTGATGGTGTAGACTTGCGGTAATCAATTAATTTTCTGACAGATCCAGTTTTTGCTTCTACCAGAATATCTGAGGAATTAAATGTATAATTTCGTTTGTCTTTGACACAATATAAAATAGGTTCGTACAGAGAACCATAATATTTTTTTGCTTGGACACCAGAACTGTCATAATACCACACTATGCGAGAAAGAACTGTTAAACGATCGCGCAAATATAAGTCAAAGTAAGGCATACATTGAGTGGATGCCATCAAATACAAGCTGCCGTTTTGCTTGAGCTTATCAATACATAAATTCAACCAAGTATAACTCCATTCTAAATAAGCGCTTTCAGATTCCCACTTATCTTTAAAACCATTGAAGTCCTTGCCAATATTATAGGGAGGGTCGGCAAAAATTAAATCAATTGAGTTGTCTTTAATTTCACTAGAAAGGACTTCTAATGCATCTCCCAATATGAGCTTGTGTCTGTCTACTTCAAAGATTTTCATTTTGCCTAACCTTTTTCAATCAATACGCGCTCTTGTCGGATATAGTTGGTATTTGCCAGAAATATTCAATACAATTCATACTTGAGCAAAGTACACGGAATTGAGCCATTGTAAACTGGAATCCGCTTTGATGTCCTGAGTCCAACTTGTTTCCCCAATTCCTTATTTCCTGTCAAAATAAACGCATTCCAACCTTTAAAACGCTGCTTGAAAATATCGCCTAACATTTTATAAAGTTCCCCTAATTCGCTAGCGTCTCCCAGTCGCTCTCCGTAGGGAGGATTGCATATCAGAATGCCGCTGTCTGATGGTGGTTCTAACTCGGATAACTCGGTACGAGCAAACTTGATTTTACCGGCAATACCTGCTTGCTGCGCGTTAGTGCGAGCTTGATCTAACATATCAGAATCGCGATCGCACCCGGAAATCATTTCTGGAAGCTCTGACAATTCGCTGTTTTCCGCTTCGGCCCACAATTTATCCCACAAAGGCTCGTCAAAATCCCGCCACGTCATAAATCCAAACTTTTCTCGAAACAATCCCGGTGCAATATTTAAGGCTTTTAAACTCGCTTCCAAAGGCAAAGTTCCCGAACCGCACATCGGGTCTAAAAATGGTAAATCTGGCGTCCATTCTGCCATTTCTAAAAGGGCCGCAGCGAGGGTTTCTTTGAGCGGAGCCAGCCCCATTGCCGGTCGGTATCCCCGCCGGTGCAAACTGCCGCCGGAACTGTCTAAACTCAAAATAGCGCGATCGCGATGAATGTGAATATTAATCAGCAAATCGGGATTCTCGACATCAACACTCGAACGCTTGTTAAATTGGTGGCGCTGTTGGTCGGCGATCGCATTTTTGACCTGCAAAGCTGTAAAGTGAGTATGATTTAACTTGTCGTTCCCACCTGTACAGTTGACTGCTAAGGTATTATCAGGATTTAGATATTCGTCCCAAGGAATTCTCTGGACTGCGCCGTAGAGCATATCTGAGTTATAACACTGAAATTCGGCGATCGGCATTAACACTCGAAAAATTGTTCTTGACCAAAGATTGACGCGGTACAATAAAGCGCGATCGCCCGCAAAGTAAACTCCTGTAAAATCTGGCTTGACATCCTGCGCGCCTAAGCTTTCTAATTCTTGGGCGGCAATTGTTTCTAAACCGCGCGCAACTGTAGCAAAATATTGATTCATTGATGATTACGAAGGAAGAAGGAAGAGGGAAGAAGGAAGAGGGAAAAAGGAAGAGGGAAGAGGGAAGAAACAGGTATGTGTGTATTCGTGACTTCTGGATCGCGAATAAAGGTTGTTGGGGATTGGGAATGGGTTTTTCTCGATCGCCCTTCATTTAGATAGTAGCTCGTTTTCATCCTAACTCTCACAAACAATACTCTACCTTAAGGTAGATGCCGAGAATCAAAGAACTGCTATATTGCAGGAAAGTTTATCAACAGGCGATCGCCCGCCTAGTCCTGTAGTTAAAAGGGCGATCGGGCGATCGCCACACCCGCTCAACCTCCAAAATCTAGCGGCAGAGCGGATTCACGCTTAATTCTCACCAAGGTTGGCAACTGCTGCGAATTATCCTGTCGGCCTGTTTATTGAACAAAATTCTTAACTATTTGCACAGGTTATTAACTTCATGTTACACTTTTAGTCAAAGTTGAGAATTCAAGCCCTAACGTCACAGTCAGGGAAAATTTCAGCTAAATTGGTGTACTACAACAATTAGAGGCCATTATGTCAAAGCAAATCAACGCATCGGCTCTCAAACTGTCCCGCGCTAGCAAAATCCAAGTAGAAGTCAAGGAAATTGCCAAGCACGCCACAGCTAAAAACATCTCTTCTACCCTCAATGTTGATGCCGATGGTAGCGATGTTACCAACGAGTAATTGCAGGTTTTTCCGTTAGACTTCGCCTCCCCAAACAAGAAGTAATAGATTTTATTTTTTGATGTCGGGAAGTCTGGAGTAATTGAGGACAAGCGCAAAGTGTTGTCCTCAATTATTAAATTGCTAAAATCTTATTGATAATTTTTATCGTTTATTTTTAAAATTTATGCGATCGCTCGCCAATCTCCTCAAACCATACAATCTGGAAGATTTTTTAAATAACAACTGGACAAACAAAGCAGTTGCGATTAAAAGTGAAGGAAAAAAAGACTTTGCACACCTATTTTCCTGGGAAAAACTCAACCACCTGCTCAACTTTTACCAATTAAAATATCCCGACATTCGCTTAGCAGTAGAAGGAAAAGTTCTCGACGAAAGCGAAAATGAAAATCTCATCAAATTGTGCCAATCTGGAGCAACGTTAATTATCAATCAAGTCCACAAACTCATACCAGAAATAGCTGAATTTGCAGCAGAATTTAAAGCAGACTTGGGTTATGGAAACCAAGTAAATGCCTACTGTTCTTGGCCGGAAAAACAGGGTTTTTCCTCCCATTACGACACCCACGAAGTTTTTATCTTGCAGACAGACGGAATCAAACAGTGGTACGTCTTTGCCGACACAATTAAATACCCGCTTACAGACCAAAAATCCTCCACTTTTCCGCCGCCAGAAACCCCACCCTATTTAACCTGCACATTGCACCCTGGCGACGTGCTTTACATACCGCGCGGACATTGGCATTATGCAATTGCTTCCGACGAACCGTCGCTGCATTTAACATTAGGAATTCACTGCAAAACAGGAATTGATTTTTTAGAATGGTTGGTGGGCGAATTGCGACAACAATCAGAGTGGCGGCAAAGTTTACCGCTGCGAATAAATCAAGATTCAATCGATACAAGTGTAAATAATTTAATTGCTGAATTTCACGGCTACACAAACAGTAAAAATCTGGGAGAAGAGTACAGCAGCTACCTCGATAGTTTAGCCAAACCTGTGGCGAAATATTCTCTCCCTTATCAAGCAGGGTTCAACATTTTTCCCTACGGCATTCAAACTAAATATAGAATTCCCAAATTTCAGCGGGTGAGAATTCACGAATTGCCTGACGGGTGCGGATACAAAATCGTTGTTGGAGGCAAAGAAGTATCTCTGAAAGGAGTAACGGATAAATTTACAGACAATCTATTCAGTACAGAAGTTTTTACAGGAGAGGATGTGATGGATTGGTTGCCGGATTGTGATTGGGAAATAGATGTAATGCCGCTTTTGTCGAGGCTAGTTGTTGAAGGAATTATTTTTGTTAGTTAAAGCTACATAAGAGTAATAGCTGCGATAAATTGGTTTGTAACATAGTAATTTATGACACACAATGAGGTATAACATGACGAATAGTTTTTTGTGCGCTGATGCTTCTAAATGCGTTCAAGAGGATATTATTGGTAGCGGTACTAATTACCAAACCTATGTATTAATTGAATGCTGTTTGCCTTGGGAATCAGAAGCTTTTAATTCCCAACAAGTTCCCCAGAATCTCAGGGATTTGGTGGAGGAAGTAGAACATTCAAAGCAAAAAATCAGATTTTTGTTGATAAATAGTGAATCAACTAAATGTGCAGACCGTCGCAAAATTTTGATTTACGAAAACAAAAGTCAAGATATTTTTGGTGGTTACGAAAAGCACGAATTTAATGCGAATAATATTGAAGAAGTGGCGGAAATAGTCAAAAGCTATTTAGCTGGAGAAGTCCCGGATTGCGAAGTTGAAAATAACCCAATTAGAGATATTTTGGTTTGCACTCACGGGAGTCACGATAGATGTTGCGCCAGATACGGCAATCCTTTTTATGCCCAAGCAAAAGCTGTGGTTTCCGAGTTAGAATTGAGTGATGTTCGTGTTTGGAAATCCAGTCACTTTGGCGGACACCGCATGGCACCGACTGCGATTGATTTGCCTGACGGTAGATATTACGGAAATCTCGATCGCACTTCGTTCAAATCTATTCTGACGCGCACTGGCGATATTGAATGTTTGAATAAAGTTTATCGGGGTTGGGGAATTTTGCCAAACGCAATTCAGGTTTTGGAACGAGAATTTATCATGCGCTACGGTTGGGATTGGTTCAACTACAAAGTTGCGGGGCGCATTGTTGAAAAATATCCAGAAAATGATGGTTTTGTTGCTGAATTAACTTTTGAAAAAGTCGATGGGACGTACACCTATCGGGCTAATTTAGTCAAAAATGACAGTAAAACAGTTCGGCTGAAAGGTTCCTGCGGTGCGAAACAAGAATCAGAGTTTGTCAAGTATTTGGTAAAAAATTATTACTTTTACTCGAAGACTGAAGAGTCAAAATTTGTCATCTATCCGGGAAGTCCGCAGCCGATATTGGTAGAGACAATGTGAGATGAAACAATCACAATCAAATAGGTTCGTAGTGAGGACTTTAGTCCTTGCATTTTGGATGCGGACTAAAGTCCTCACTACGAACCTTATCATGACACTAATTAAATCTCTAACTGCATGAATACGTGCGGAATTCCCAGGTAATCAAAAGGACTTTCTTGTGCGGAAAATCCGAGTTTTTGGTAAAATTGAACAGCGTTAATGCGAGACATCAGTCTCAGTGTTTTGAAATTATTTTCCTTAGCTTGTGCGATCAATTTTTCCATCAGTTTAGTGCCAATTCCCTGATTTTGGAATTCAGGAAGCACAGCAACATAAGAGATGCTTCCTAATTCTGGGGATAATTCTCGGAGTCGGCCTGATGCGATAATTTTGCGATCGCCCGTTGCTATGATATGACAAGCACCATTTTCGTGATCGTCCTTTTCGCTACCCCTTTCCATACCCAGGGGCGATCGCAAAACCAACCACCGCTGGTAAAACATCTCTTCTAATTCTTGTGCGTTTTTAACCGGACGTATATCTATATTTGGCATTTTTTTTGATAAATTACTGTAGGTTCGTAGTGAGGACTTTAGTCCTTCTTATGTAAAGGACTAAAATTCTCACTACAAACATCCGCTAACTGGCGGACTCATTGAATAACCACCTATCACAAACTGTCAGTAACACTCGTGAAATTAAAAGCTTTCACGCGCACTCCGGGCACGACATTACCGCCGTAACGTTTCACCTCGGTAACTGCATCGACATCGCGCAACATATCAGGTAAAACTTGATTGAAACGCATATTTTTAATCGGGTAAACAATCTTACCATTTTCAATCCAGAAAGTACCGTCGCGAGTCATGCCGGTTACTTCCGATGTTTTCGGATTCACGTAATTTACATACCAAGCTCGACTGACAAAAATTCCCCGCTCGGTTTGAGCGATTAAATCTGCTAAACTTTGATCGGAACCTGTCATCACTATCGGGTAATAAGCACCTTTCGTTTCTTTCCCTTTTTGCGCGGCCCAATAGCGGGAATAAGACAAACTTTGAGGGATGCCATTTTTGATGATTTCCAAATAGTTATTGCTGAATCCGTCGCCGAAAAAATTACCAGATCGCAACAAAGGATGACTTGGATCGCGCTGTACCTGCACTAACGGGCTGAAAAGTTGTTCTCCCGCGCGGTTTCCAGCGGGTTTTCCAGACTCATCGGCGATCGACATAAACGATCGCCCTTCATCCGCCGCCCGCGCATCCATACCCCAAATTATCCACGGTAGCAAGTCCGAAAACGCAGCGCCATCAAAGATTACAGGATAAACAGCGGGAGTAATTTCGCGGGGGTTGCGGGAGGCCTTCGCGCGATCGACAACTTGTGCTGCTAATTCGGCCACTTGTAGTTGACTAATACTCCAAGCTGTGGATTCAGTCCAGCTAGAACCGTTGTCAATGCGGGCTGTAAAGCCGAAATTCGCCTCTGTAGATTGGTTGCAGGCGCGGAGTCCGGTTGACGAGGCGATCGCGTACAGCGAAGCCTCAGCGCTCAATGTACCGGAAGCTTCCGCGCCTTCGCCAGATGCGATCGCACAAGCCTGTCGCACCATTTCTGCGCGGGCTAGAGGCGATACAGCGGCCGTTGCTTCATCAAACGCGGGCCTCGGTAAATCGTAGGTTTGAGGGGGCAGCAAGGGCATCCATTCGGGGTCTGCGGGGGCAATTCGGGCGAGTTCTTCCGATCGCTTGATGGTTTGGGCGATCGCATCTTCATCAAATTCAGTAACAGCAGCAGAAGCACTTTTGTTGCCAAAATAGCTAGTAATGTTGAGGCTAAATACAGTCTTGCTAATATTTTGGCTGATTTGATTTTCTGAGAAACGGGAAAGAGATTCTTCGCCAGTAGAGAGACTGACAAATACTGCTTCTGCTGAGGATTGTTTGACTACATTTTCTAGTAAAGATAAGGCTTGGTCTTCACTTAAAATTGCGGGAGATGTTGTAACGGTCATAAGCTATAATGCTAGCATGATTTGTTGGTATTTGAAAACATATTGAGCCGCAATATTACGGTTAACTTGCCTGTACTAAAGAGCGAACTGTTAACACTTCATCAGCTCGTAAAGGTTCCACATCTGAACGGGAGACAGCCACGACTAAAATCGATTCTCCTAACGCATTAAATATTTCTAACACGCAGCCATCTTCGCCTTGGATTGGGTGAGGTACGCGATCGACTAGCATAGCTACATCGCCTTTTTTTAGTTGATATAGAGGCATATCCCGGCACAATGCTACACGCTGATAAAGTTCAAGTTTCACGTCGAGGCTCCTTTTTAGGTTTGAGAGTAATAAAATGAAAACTTCCGTCAATTTGCCACTGCAACCAAATTGTAACAACTGCTAAATTACGTCCATTAACTGCTGGTAACTCACCTTCAGCGCGAAAGAACTTTCCGAATTCATTAGCACCATCTTCTACTGCCTCAGCAGATGCGATTAAAGACTGAATTGCTGCTAGCAAAGCTTCTGGGTTATATTGACTAAAACCACCCTGAGCCAGAAATTTTTATTTGTCATCTTGCGCTTTTAAAATAAGTAGATAGCGCGTTAATTTGGCTTCTGGTATGATAGCATCCGCTGGAATTTTCACGTTAACAACCTACGCTTTAAATTAAGCCCTTCCCCCAATTTGAATATCCCTTACCCGCACCGGCACACAAGCGTGAGTCATTTGAGCAACCTGTATCGGTTCACCTTTGCCGCACATATTCGTACCACATTGTACCCGTTCGGAAGCAGGGCCAATCGCATCTACTTGATTCCAGAAATCAGTGCTCATTGAATGATAGGTTACATCCTTCAACATCCCGACAACTTTACCTTTTTCCACCTTCCAAAACGCATTACCGCCGAATTGAAAATTGCGCCGCTGTTGGTCAATTGAAAAACTACCAATACCATCAATTAAAATCCCATCTTCCGTATCAGCAATCATCTCATCTAAAGTAGCAGTATGACTGCCACCATCCGGGCCTGGTTCCAATCCCAAATTAGGAATTCTCACCATCGGTACACTCGACCAACTGTCAGCGCAGGCAGAACCGTTGCTGCTACCGCGTCCGAGGCGATAAGCTGTTTCTCTGTCAGTGAGATAATCAACTAAAATTCCATCCTTGACAACGTACCAATCCTGTGATTTTACGCCCTCATCGTCGTAACCCATTGTACCGCGGCCGTGGGGTTGAGTGCGATCGCACTTGAAGTTAACCCAAGGTGCAGCGTATTGCAGCTTATTTAACTTATCGGTAGTAGCAAAACTCGTGCCAGCAAAATTAGATTCGTAGCCGTAAACCCGGTCTAATTCTGTTGGGTGTCCGACGGATTCATGGATTGTCAGAAACAAATTTGTCGGCTTGAGAATCAGAGATTTGCAAATACCAGCCGGGACTTTTGGCGCAGCGACTTTCTCAATCGCTTCGGCCGCAACTCGTGCGACTTGACTCAACAAATCATCTGGATTAATGTGTTCGTAACCGATGTTTAGGGGCGGGCGTTCGTAACTGCGACTTTGGGCATCGCCGCCCGCAATTGCCGTACAGCCAAAACCCGGATAGCTGCGGTAGATTGTTTGTTCGATTAGCGAGCCTTCTGTGGACGCAAAAACCTTGTCTTCGCGATTGAATGTCAAAAAAGAATAAGCTTTTTTGATGCCTTGTGATTCGTGTGCTAGCAGGCGCTCGTTGATGGTTAATAAAAGTTCGGCTTTGTCAGCAACGGGTACAGAAAACGGGTCAATTGCGATCGCACTAATGTAAGTATCGACATATTTTTCGACTGGTACTAAGCGCACCGGTTCCTTTTGAGTCAAGCGGCTGCCTTTAGCGATTTCCACAGCCAAAGCCACGATTCTGGCAACCTCTGCGGTGGTTTTGCTGTGACTAGCGGCAAAGCCCCAAGCACCGTCTAGCAGCACTCGCACGCCAAAACCGGAACTTACATTATCGGAGATATTGCTTAAAGAGCGATCGCGCGCATACAAACCTTGCCTCCGGTAACTGCAAAAACGCACATCACCGTATTCGCACCCACTTTTCCGAATTAACTCTACAGCTAAATTTGCCAATTCGTTAGCAGAGACTTTTGCAGTTAACAGTACCATAGTTATTCGTCGTTTGTCGTTGGTTATGAATGATTATAGCGCTGTTTAAGGATTTAAACGAACCGCGAAGACGCGAAGAGCGCGAAGGAAGACAAGAGAGAGAAGTTTTTCTGCTCTTCTTCTCTCTCTCTTCCTTCGTGTCCTTAGCGCCTTCGCGGTTTATTAAATCTTACTCCAATTCCTGCAAAACCGCTGTTAAAATTTCCAAAATGCGATCGATATGTTCCTGTTCAATAATCAACGGAGGCGACAAAGCAATAATATCACCAGTAGTCCGAACCAGCAACCCTTTTTCAAAGCACTGCAAGAAACAATCAAAAGCCCGTTTCCCCGGCTTCCCAGGGATAGATTCCAACTCAATCCCCGCCACAAGTCCGAGATTCCGCACATCAATTACATGGCGCACGCCCTTCAAAGAATGAACCGCATTTTCCCAATAATCAGCCAACTTATTAGCCCGTTCAAACAGCCTTTCTTCCTCATAAATATCCAGCGTCGCCAAAGCAGCCGCACAAGCCAGCGGATGCCCAGAATAAGTATAACCGTGAAAAAGCTCGATCGCATTTTCGGGAGCATTCATAAAAGCATCATAAATTCCCTCCTTCACAAACACCGCCCCCATCGGCACAGTACCGTTAGTTATCCCCTTCGCCACCGTCACAATATCGGGAACCACCCCAAAATATTCAGTAGCAAAACTCGAACCCAGCCTGCCAAATCCAGTAATTACCTCATCAAAAATCAGCAGAATCCCGTACTTGTCACAAATCTCCCGCAGCCGCTGCAAATAACCTTGGGGCGGAATCAAAACCCCCGTAGAACCAGCAACAGGTTCGACAATTACCGCCGCAATATTAGACGCATCGTGCAAAGCCACAATCCGTTCCAATTCATCAGCAAAATGCGCGCCCCATTTCGGTTGTTTGCGACTGAAAGCATTGTGCTCTAAATTATGAGTGTGAGGTAAATGATCAACTCCTGTCAGCAAACTGCCAAAAAATTTACGATTAGGGCCAATACCACCGACAGAAATTCCCCCAAAACCAACGCCGTGATAACCGCGTTCCCTACCGATTAATCTTTGACGAGTTCCTTCACCTTTCACCCGGTGATAAGCAATCGCAATTTTCAAAGCAGTTTCCACAGACTCCGAACCCGAATTAGTGAAGAAAACGCGATCGAAATTGCCCGGAATCATCTTCACCAAACGTTCCGCTAATTCAAAAGCGCCGGGGTGTCCCATCTGAAAAGGTGGGGCATAATCTAGGGTCGATACTTGCTTATGAATTGCCTCGATAATTTTCGGGCGACAGTGGCCTGCATTCACGCACCAAAGCCCCGCAATCCCATCTAAAATGGATCGGTTATCATCGGTTGTAAAGTGCATATCTTTTGCCGAAACCAAGATGCGCGGATTTGCCTTAAACTGTCGGTTAGCCGTGAAAGGCATCCAGTAAGCGTCCATATTTGTCATGTTTTTTATCCTTTTATATTCATCTTTCCGTTTTCAGACTATAACTTGTTACCGATTGCCGATCGACCGACACTTATTATAATTTTACAAATATCTCTTTTAAACAAACCGCGAAGACGCAAAGAGCGCGAAGGAAGATAAGAAAGAGCTTTTTCTCATTTTTAAATCAAGTCTTTGCCTAAAAAGATTTACCTATCTTCCTCTTTCTCTTCCTTCTCTTCCTTCGTGCCTTCGCGGTTCGTTAAATAGATATTATTTGCTAATTAACGATCGCACCAACCGACTAATGTTGCAACAAACCCGTCAGTATTTTCACAGGCCGCCCATCGTAGGGCCACGCGAAAGCATGGCGGAAAGCGGCCTCTTGACAGGCTTGTAACTGCCGAAAATCAATGATATCCAAAGTTAACAAATTCTCGTACTCAAAAGGCAGCCGCACGTTGTGCAATCCCGCATTGTCAGTACAAATAGCAATATCGACGCCAGCCTCAAAACATCGATCGAACACAACCTTCAATTCCCCCATATCCTGTAACGTCCCCGTCTTGAGATAGGTAGTCGGGCAAACCTCTAAGCATTGACCCCTGCGCGCGACCTCTGGCAGCAGTTCGGGATATTTTAGCGGAATTTGAATCCCGTGGCCGATACGCATCAAATAGGGCAGAAGTTCGGGATAACAGCCAGAGGTAGTTTCGTAGAGATGGCCGGTTGTCTTAATGCCGATCGACCTTGCGTACTGATACAATGCCACAAACTCATCCAGGCGATCGCCAATAGCAGCATCACCGCCCGCAAGATCGATCGCACAAACATATTCTCCCATCTCGGCTGCCAAATCGACGATCGCCCGATTCACCTCATGGGGTAAACGCGAGTGCATACACAAAATTTGGCTAGTCACAATCGGACAATCACCAATTTGACTTGCCTTCCCCACAACCCGTACAATTTCTGCCATCAAATCAATGCGTTTTGACTGTGACAAATGCTCTGGAGTCCGCAAATAAGGCGTATAGCGCAACTCCAAATAAGCCAAATTTTCAAATACATAAGCGCCGCGCATCAACCGATAGATAAAATAAGGCAAAGTCTCCACAGTTTGCACGCTTTCTACCAGCGTGTGCAGTTCCAAATACTCATCGAGAGTATTGCGCGGACGAGTGTAAAAATCCTCAAAAGCAGAGTAGTGTTGAAAGCGATCGACCATTTCAGCATTATGGCGATCGAAATAGCGCCACAGAATCCGAGGAACCACAGAACCGCCTAAATGTCGGTGCAACTCAGCGTGTAAAGTCATGCGATTTTAGATTTTAGATTTTGGATTTTAGATTGAAGAATTGGGAATGACTTACAGGATAATAAAGAAGATTGCAATAGACTATCCCATTCTCCCATTCTCCCATTCTCCTTTCGGAAGTCCCCCGATAGTGCTGGGAGTCTTTGATTGAGAGTAATACAGGCTCAATGCTCTTAATTGTAACAAAAATATATTTGACATCTGGGACACATTGCTACATAATCAGAGTTTGTGTCAACCTGAACTGAACGCGAGAAACCCTTGGCTAACGTAGTTGTAATCGGCGCCCAGTGGGGCGATGAAGGAAAAGGCAAAATTACCGATTTGCTCAGCAAATCCGCAGATATCGTTGTCCGCTACCAAGGGGGCGTCAACGCCGGTCACACGGTGGTAGTCAACGGTCAAACTTTCAAACTGCACTTAATTCCGTCTGGGATTCTCTACCCAGAGACACAGTGTATCATCGGCTGTGGCACGGTAATCGACCCTAAAGTTTTAATTGCAGAGTTAGATCAGCTAGAAAAACTGAATATTTCGACTGCCTCCCTGATGATTTCAGAGACTGCTCACATCACCATGCCCTATCACCGATTAATTGATGTGGCATCGGAACAGCAGCGGGGAAATTATAAAATCGGGACAACAGGACGCGGCATTGGCCCTACTTACGCCGACAAGTCGGAACGCACAGGCATTCGGATGCTCGACTTGATGGACTTGGAAGGCTTCCGAGAACAACTGGAATGGACGATTCATCATAAAAATGTCATTCTGGAAAAACTTTACAATTTGCCGCCTCTCAATCCGCAAGATGTTTTTGATGAATATCAAGTTTATGCAGAACGTTTGCGGCCGCACGTAGTAGACAGTTCCCTGAAGATTTATGAGGGACTTCACACGCGGAAAAATATTCTGTTTGAAGGCGCGCAAGGCACTTTATTAGACTTAGACCACGGCACTTATCCTTATGTTACTTCCAGCAATCCCATCGCGGGCGGCGCTTGCGTGGGAACGGGAGTTGGGCCCACAGCGATCGATCGCGTAATTGGCGTAGCAAAAGCCTACACAACCCGCGTCGGAGAAGGCCCCTTCCCTACCGAAATGGTCGATGGAGTTGGCGCAATTTTGGGCGAAAGAGGTGCAGAATTCGGCACCACAACCGGCCGGAAACGCCGCTGCGGTTGGTTCGACGCGGTAATCGGCCGCTACGCAGTCCGCATCAACGGCCTTGACTGTCTGGCAATTACCAAACTAGATGTTTTGGATGAATTAGAAGAAATAAAAGTTTGCGTTGCTTACGAAATTGACGGCGAACGCTGCATCGATTTCCCGAAAAGTTCGCGGATATTTGCTCGGTGCAAACCCATTTATGAAACCCTTCCCGGTTGGAAACAGTCCACGGAAGAGTGCCGCAATTTGGAAGATTTGCCGCCGCAAGCATTGGATTATCTCAAGTTTTTGGCAGATTTGATGGAAGTGCCGATCGCCATTGTATCTCTCGGAGCCAGCCGCGACCAAACTATCATTGTCGAAGACCCAATTCACGGGCCCAAGCGCGCTTTGCTTTCTCATGACGGTACGCCAGCCTAACGTTGCCTTTAAAATACATTTTGGGTATCAACCAATCATACTCAAAGCTGTTGCCAGTCTCGCCGCTACCTACTTAGTTTAAGGTTCCAGCAGATTTAGTGCACTTGACCCACGGCGAGGTCAAGTGTATCTTTATTTACAGGGAGTCAAGTAAATGACTGACGAAGATGAACTGATAGCACGGCTAGAAGTTCACAGAGATATGATTGGATGGCTTATAATGGAATTAAGCAAAGAAGGAATACAAGCCAAAAGAACAACCGGAAACAATCCCAAAGGTGATATTTTGATCGTCAACGATCGGGATGTTCCGCGAGTTAAACAGCTACTCCGCAATTTACAGATCGAATTTAATGGTTAATTTATCAAAATAATAAAAAGTATAAACAATAATGAATGAACCGCATATTGAAATTAAAGCCTGGAAAAACAAAAAACTAGATTCCACAAAAGCTAAGGAAATATGTCAAAAAGGAACTGTAATTGGAGTTATTACCACAGGGGGAATTACTAAACCAGCTAAGGTTGTATTCGACAAAGCAGATGTAGCTTGGGTAGAAAATTTTCCAGAGAGTAAGTTGGTGAATCAGGAAGGTCAGGAGGAAAGCTAATGTTAGACATGATTTTTTATGCCTTCAAAACTAATCAGCCACCCCACTATGTCGGAATGTCTGAAGACGTTTATGAGTGGTTGGCAAAATCAGAATTTTCCAAAATTGGCAAATCTGTCCCCAGAAATATTTTGATAGATGAAGAGGAGGAGAAGCTACCTTTAGTTGAGTTAGATCAAGATATACGCCAGAAGTTTAGAAATTTTTTCCGCGATGCAATCATCTGCGAAAGCGATACCGTCCTTGCTAAGCTGGGTGATTCCCCTCTCAAAGAAGAATACCAAGCAGGAACGTACCGTTTGAGGAAAATGCTGGAATTGCTTAAGTGTCTGGAAAATGAGAATTATCAGTATCTTCAGCGAGTCGTTTAATTAGGTGCGATCGCGATATCACAATTCTGGTAAAATGTGAAAACAATCAACAGAAAGTCATAAAATGGAACTCGCAGTAGAATGTCAAAAGCGGGTAGAAGGCAGCAAGCCTAACGCCCTCCGCCGCTCAGGAATGATTCCCGCCGTCCTCTACGGACACAACGGCTCTGAATCCATTTCCCTTACCATCAAAGCCAAAACAGTTGAACACCTGCTCAAAAAGCACGTAGTCAACAACGCCCTAATTGACCTCAGCATTCCCGAACTCTCTTGGACAGGAAAAACCTTGCTGCGGGAAGTTCAAGTTCATCCTTGGAAAGGCTTTCCTTACCACCTGAGCTTTTTCTCCGTCGCAACTCAAGATAGCCTGGAAGTTGAAGTATCGCTGAGTTTTGTCGGCGAAGCTATCGGTGTCAAGTTAGAATCCGGTATGTTAGAAACTGTGTTGACGCAAATCGCAGTTAAGTGCAAACCTGATAGCATTCCTGATGCAATTGAAGTAGATGTTTCTAACTTAAAGGTAGGGGATGCGCTGCACATTCATGAGTTAGTTTTGCCTCCGGGAGCAGAAGCTCTTGGCGATCCAACTCAGGTGGTTGTTACCGTTCTGGGAACTAAAGCCAGTGCTGAAGAGATAGCAGAAGAAGAAGAAGCAGCAGCAGCAGCAGCTTAATTAGTAATTGCTAATAGTTGTTAAGTAATTCTTGAAAAAAAGGCGATCGCTCGATCCGAAAAGGGCGATCGTTTTTTATTCAATAAGGCTATTCTAGTTTTGGTGCGATCGCACTTGCATTGCTCCGCCTTGAATCTGCTGTCGCACCCATTGACGAAAATCAATCTCTGCGGCAACTTCATCTATGAAAGCCACTTCTAGAAACTGGTATAAATCCGTTTTTTCAATAATCCCAAAAGTGGGAGATCGATCGCACTCGACACAAGCCCCATCGACTAATTGCAGAATCCGCCATACCCGCCCGTTAAACCGCCAAAACTCAGGCACGCCCATACTCGCATAGAGTGTATTTTTATTGATATCGGTATGGGTAATATCCACTTCCACGACTAAATCGGGGGCTGGATCGATATTCAAGTTAACCGGGCGATCGGCAACTAAGGCATAATTCTGAATATAATATCCATTGTCTGGCTCGGCGCTCTTGAGTAGGTCTTCGCGATCGAGCGTAGTCGATCCCATCGTCTTAATTTTCATCCCCATCTCAACCACAAGGACTCTCACAAAGAGTTCAATCAAGCGAGCAGAGCGTTCGTGTCCTTCGAGGCCTCTGGTAATTTCTAACGCTCCGTTATCGTAGGTAAAGCGGGCGCGGGTGCGCTCAGTCAGCAAACTTTGAATTTGCTTGAAGGCGCGCCAATCGAGATCGCGAAAGGTGAGGCGCTTTTCTCCGACAAGTTGAGGTGGTGGTTGTAACAACATCAAAATTACCGCAATTTGAGGAAAAGTTGACAGAACATTTACTGTGCACTTATTGTAAGATATTTCTGCAATAAGTCTTGTGGTGCAGGCATCCTGAGTGCGATCCATCAATTTTGATACTACTCGTTCTGCTCTTCAACCCTTGGCAATGCGGGTTTTGTTTGTATAGACGCGGTTTCAACCGCTGAGTGTCTCCCCAGCACCCGAAGTCAAAAAAATTAATAATTAGGGGAACAACCCTGCTATTGTTAGTGTCAAACCCGACTATAATTGTGAAACGCTTTAACTAGCCTATTTAATTGCTGCCTCGGTCGCCACCGCCTATATATGCCATCAACAGTCAGTACAGAATCAACAGCGGTTCAATTTAACCAACAGGGAGAAACGTATTTATCCCAAGGGAAATTAGAAGAAGCGATCGCCTCCTGCGAGCAAGCTTTGAAGATTCACCCCAATTTTGCCCCGGCTTACAAGACTTTGGGTAACGCGCTGCAAGCTCAAGGCAGGATGGAAGAGGCGCGGCACTGGTACGCTAAAGCTATTGAAATAGCACCGAATTTTGCGGAAGTATACGCGAATTTGGGCAGCATTAGCGCGCAGCAGGAAAAATGGTCGGAGGCGATCGGATTTTATCAAAAGGCGATCGCCCTGAAACCGAATTTCGCGGGAGTATACCGCAATTTAGCCAAAGTATTTGGACAAATTGGCAAAGGGGCAGAAGCTCAGGAATGCTGGTATCGTGCATTCTCTTTGGAACCAGAAAAAGCATCGCCGGCAGAACACTTAGGTATGGGTGATGCTTTTTTCCGGCAAGAAAAGTTTCCCGAAGCTATTTCTTGTTACGATCGCGCCATAAAATTAAATCCTAATTTGCCCCAGGCTTACCAAAATTTGGGCGAAGCGCTGAAAAAACAAGGCAAGTTAGAAGAAGCGACAGTATATTATCGCAAAGCTATTGAACTGAACGCAGCTAATGCGAGAAACGGCAGCGAGGGAGAGCAAACTTTGGCTGGTGCAACCGCGACTAACGGTGCTGCTAAGCCGCCACAAGTTCAACAACAAATACCGCAAAAAATTCAACAACCACAATTTCAACAACAAATACCTGAGCAAATATTGCGAAAAATACCGCAAGAAATACTGAAACAAATACCGCAACAACTTCAACAACAGCTTGGGCGTCAACAAGTTCAGCAACCTGTTAATGCTGGAATTACTACAGAAGATCCAGAAGCATACAAAATACTGGCAGAAGGTTATTTTGCTCAGGGGAAATGGGAACAGGCAATTTCTGCTTGCAAGAAAGCTCTACAAATTAAGCCGGAAGCGCCGCTTTACAAAATGCTCGGCAACGCCCTCCAAGCTGTTAGCAAAATTGATGAAGCTAAAAGTTGCTATGTCAAAGCAATAGAAATTAATCCGAATTTTGCTGAAGCTTATGCTAATTACGGCAGCATTTGCGCGCAGCAAGAACAGTGGCAGCAAGCGGTTTCTGCTTACGAAAAGGCGATCGCGCTGAAACCAGATTTTGCAGGTGCTTTCCGCAATTTTGCGAAACTTTTGACTCAGTTAGGTAAGTCGGAAGCGGCGGCCGAAGCTTTGTATCGAGCTTTGGCGATCGACCCGAAATCGGTTCCGGCTGAGGAACATGAGAATTTAGCTAAAACTTTGATCGAGCAAGGTAAGGTAGAGCAAGGAATTGACTGTTACCGGCGCGCGGTTGAGTTGAACCCAAATGCTGGCGCAGCTTATCACGAATTGGGCGAACTTCTGAAGGGTCAAGAACAGTGGGAAGCGGCGGTAGATGCTTACACCAATGCCATTAAAACTAATCCCGAACTTTCTTGGTCGCACAACAATTTAGCTGAGTCGTTGGTGAAGTTGGAACGCTGGGAGGAAGCTGTAAATGCTTACCGCAAGGCGATCGAATTAAATCCTGATTTTAGTTGGTCTCACAACAATTTAGCAGACGTGCTGCTGAAGTTGGAACGCTGGGATGAAGCGGTTGTGGCTTACACCAAAGCAACTGAATTAAATCCAGAGTTTAGTTGGTCTCACAATTATTTAGCTGACGCGCTGATTAAACTGGAACGGTGGGAAGAGGCAATTTCGGCTTACCAAAGGTCGATCGAACTTAACCCCGAACATTTTTGGGCGCACAACAATTTAGCAGAAGCGCTGGTGAATTTGGAACGCTGGGATGAGGCGGTGGTTGCGTACCGGCGCGCTAATGAACTGAATCCGAGTTTCTTCTGGTCGCACAGTAAGTTGGGCGACGTGCTGCTAGAAATGGAAAGGTGGGATGAGGCGATCGAGGTTTACCGTCGCGCGGCGGAGTTGAATGGCGATTTTCCGTGGACTTATTACAACATGGGGACGGCTTTTGAGAAGCTGGAACGGTGGGATGAGTCGATCGCTGCTTACCGCTGTGCTGTGGAAATTCAGCCGAATTTGCCGTGGATTTCGCAGAAGCTGGCTGATGCTTTGAGGATGCGATCGCAGTGGGATTTGCAGCAGGCGATGCGTTTGTACCGCAGGGCGATCGAGGAGAAGCCTGATGATGTGCAGTTGTATCACAAGGCGCTGGAAATTGCGCCGAATGATGCTGATCTTTATGTGGGGTTGGCTGATGCTTTGGTGCGGCAGAATTGGCCTGATGGGGCGATCGTCTTTTATCAGATGGCGTTGCAGGTGCGGCCTGATGACGAGGCTATTTCTGGGCTGTTAGAAGAAGTATTAAAAAAAAAGGGTATAACTAAAACGACGGGAAAGGGCGATAGATATTAATTCTGATTTAGCTGAAGTTCATGATAAGTTGGGTCATAGTTTGGCTAAAGTGGTGCGACAACAGGAAGCTAGTGTTTGTTGTAGTCGGGGACTGGAAGTGAAGGCGAAGGGCAGGTGATAGTATTCCTATATCTGCAATTCCATTGAAGATTGACTGTAATTCAGTAAAAGGTAGTAAAACTATGCTTATGGAAATTAAAAAAATGGAAGTGGCTGAACTATTAATATTAGGGAATACACTAAGAGAACAAAATAAAATAGATGAAGCGGCGGCAGTTTACAGTCAATCGCTCTATCTCAACCCTAGTTGTTTTTGGGCCCATTATCACTTAGCTAATATTTGGTTAGAACAGGCGAAAGTAAATGAGGCAATAGTTTCTTACCAAAGAGCAATTGAGATTGATCCTAGCTTTCATTGGAGTTATCATCATCTGGGCAATGCTTTTGCCCAACAACAAAGATGGCAGGAAGCTGCTGTTTCCTTCCAGCAAGCGCTCTCTCTTCACTCGGAGCATTATGGAACTTATCATGGCTTGGGTCAAAGTTTACAAAAACTAGGAAACTTTGACGAAGCGATCGTGGCTTTTCAGAAAGGAATAGAATTAAACCAAGATAGTGATTGGCTAAAATCAGATTTAATTGGGGCAATTGAACAAAAGCTAGATCTAAAAAATCAGCTTTTATTCAATACTTATTACTCATTGGCTCAGTCTTTTGTAAAACAGGGCAAACAAGAAGAAGCTATAAGTTACTGGCTGATAATTTTACAGCAGTTCTCAAATATTTTGGAACCAGAAACTTTAAGACAAGTAGCTAGTAATATTATAGGGGAACAATTAGTAGATGACGATCGCATAAAAATCTATGGCAAAATAAGTAAAATGTTTTTTCATAAAGGACAGTTAGAACAAGCGATTACTATTCTGTGTAGCGCCATTTTACTTAACTCTAATTGCCAAGAATTATATCACATTCTTGGGGAAATTATTTCTCAAAAAATGGGATTACAATCAGAATTAGACCAGTTGAGAATGGATTTAGATGAAACACAAACTCAATTGCTACAAGTTCAGGCAAAATTAACTAAGTCGGAAGATATTAAAACAGCCTTTAATGAAACACAAACTCAATTACTACAACTTCAGGCAGAATTAACTATATCTAAAAATATTGCTAAAAAATCTATTAGCTATTACCAATGGGCTGTTGAAAGCCATCCTGAAGAATTGCTAAGTAAAAAAGAGTGGGAGCAAGCAACTAATACCTTACGTTACGCTATGGAAATTGCCCCAGAGTCGGGGTATAATGCTTATGTTTTGGGGTTAGCATTGACTAGAATTGGTCAAGAAGAAGAGGCACTTGCGGTGTTTCATAGGGCGGTAGAATTATTAGAACAACAAGCAAAGGTAGAATTGACGATACTTTCCTATCAAGAGATGCTAAAGCTATCGTCAAATGGAGATATATTCTTTAAATTAGGGATGCTGCTGGCACAGTGTGGTCGGTTTGCAGAAGCCTTAACCGCATACGAACAGGCTTTGCAAAGCCCGTCAGGAAAACCAGAAGATTATGCCAAATTGGCAGTGATTTTAGTCCAGCAAGGATTTGGAGAAGAAGTATTTAATTGCGGTCAAAAGTTAGAAAGAACCAATGATCTGATTAAGCTCTATCAAGAGCTAGGTTTGTTGTTATACCAAGAAGGTTTGGTAACTGAGGCGGTTAGATTTTTTCAGCAAGTACCGGGAGTCAAAACGTCTGGGAAATGGAAAATTTATCAGGACATTTGGGATGATTTGAACCAAAAAGATGTGTTAGCAGCAGGAGATTGGAACTATCCTACAGAAATTGAGTTAGAAGAAGTGGCAAAATACTTTGCTAATATTAGTAACTACAGAGTAATGACTCTGGATTCATTGAGTGAATCTGATAAAGATTATCTAGAAAAGCATGGCTTATATCTGCCATATTTGAAACTATTTATAAATAAAACTTTTAGCTTAGAGCAAATACTAATTAAGAGTTTTGATGACTCACCAGAAATATTAGGCAAAAAAATTAACTTAGCAGGCTATGGTTCTTGTGATTTTTCTTATGAACAAAGTCTGATAGAAACAGGCTATATCTACTCGTTCTGTCCCTTCAGTGGAAAAATTTTGCGCTCTAATCAATCCCTTGTAATTAATCACAGAGACCTTGATGATAAGCAACGATTTGATCTTCATGGTTTTTGTTATAGATTTGTGGGAGAGGAAGTGTTTTACCTGATGACAGGTCATGTCTTTGGCTACATTTTGCTGATCTACTTTCCTAAATTAGATTTAATTATAAACATTAATGCCTATCACCTAGCAGATTTCAGTTACAAACCGGTAGAAAATATGAACAAACTCAAAAGTTATATGGTTACTTGCTGGAAACAGGTAAAATCATACATCGCATCCCCTCATGTAAAACAAGTAGTTGATGTAATTGGTTTACAATTTAATATGGGTCATTACTTTTGGCAAGATCTAGTAGGTATTCATGTTCTGTGTAAAAATGGTCTTCTTCATAAACTAGATAAAATTTTAGTAGGACCCGGAGATTATTTGAGGGCTAAAGACGTATTTCCGGAAATACCCTCGGAAAAATTTGTTGAAGTTGAGGATGTGTTGCAAGTTTTTAAAACTGTTGTAGCCAATAATTATGTAGCCTTAAAAGTCAATGGGATTTTTATAGAAGAGGATTTAGCTACTAAGGTATATCAGGGTGGAATCAAGCAATCTTCAAATGTTTTTTTACAGGAAGTGGAAAAAGCTAAAAAACATTTTCCTTTAATATTGATATGGATTCGTAGTCATAGCCGAGTCTGGTTGTCTCAAGTAGAAGGATTTGCTAATATCATTAATACATTAGCTGCTGAGTTCCCTAATTTAGGGATTATATTTGATGGTTGGGGAAGCAAAAAAACTTATGAGGAAGGTACCGCTAGAGAAATAGAAAGGGTCAATGAAACTATCCATAAAATTTTACCTCTGATTACTCAAGATGTTTACATATATAACTCTAATGGTAGCATGAACCATCAAAAAGTGGTGTGTTCAAGACTTATAGACTGTTACATAGCATCTCATGGAAGTGCTCTGACTTTTCCTGTATGGATAGGGGGTAAACCAGGTGTTGTACATGGAACACCTTATGACAAGGAACAATTTTCTAAATGTGAATTTTCAGGCATTTTTAGAGAAAATGTTGTAGATGCTATACCTTTATTACCTGATGTGTTTGACTCAAATGGATGGGTAAATGAGTATGATATGGATTGGCGAAGAATTTACGAGGAAGTTGTCAAAATAATACGCGGTCTTTCCAGTTAATTAAAAGCCACACAATACAATTAATTTTAGATATCTAGTGAGCCTAAGTCATTGGTGTAAATATGTAGAAGCGATGCCAAGATTGCCTCCAGGCATTGAGATGGCAACTACGGGGGAATTGCCTCTGGAAGGGATACACAATTCATTCAGCCTCGCTATAGTTCATTGGAACTGTTTTATAATCTAACAATGTGGTACTATCTAATTACTAGAAATCACCCATGCTAGAAGTAATCTAAGGAAACAACACAATGATAAGCCATCATAAATGAACTTAGAAATTGGCGTTGCTGAACTTCAGTATGATCTGCCTGTAGGGGTAGAGCCAAGAGTGCTTACCCCGTCGGCGGTAGGAGCTCGACCGGGGGGGATTGCCCCTACGAATTTCATACTGAAGTTCAGCAACGCCTAGAAATTTTCTACTCGGTTACTGATGAATGAGGAATCATAGAATGGCTAAAATTCTCGTCGGCGGCTCAGGTGGCGCTCCATCTAACAACTTTATTCGCTCATTACGCGAATCTTCTCGTAATGACTATCTAATCGGTATGTCTTGCATTCCTTCAGATCTATTCTTAGCAGATACCGAAGAAAAGCATCTGGTTCCTTATGCAGTAGATCCTGAATATCCAGAAGCAATACTGAGACTTTTACAGAAGACTCAACCAGACTTTTTACACTTGCAAAATGATTTTGAGGTACTAGCTATCTCTCGCCTCCGAGATCAAGTTCAAGCGCTGGGAGTCAAGCTTTTTCTGCCTGCCTCAGATACGGTGGAAAATTGTGTAGATAAGTATGAATCCTACAAGATTTGGAGTCAATCTGGGATTAAAGTGCCTGAAACTATCATGCTCCATACTCCAGAAGACCTAAAATTGGCATTTGAAAAGTTTGGTCATAAGGTTTGGGTGAGAGCCATTACAGGAGGTGGCGGACGCTGGGCACTCCCAACGGATAACTTTGATTTTGGCAAGTTATGGATTGACCGTTTTCAAGGTTGGGGTGAATCTACAGCAGCAGCGTGCCTCACTCCCCAGAGTATTACTTGGCTCTCCATTTGGTACGAGGGAGAGCTGGTAGTAGCTCAAACCAGGCGGCGGAGAAGTTGGAACTTTGGCAACCGAACACTTTCTGGAGTTACTGGAATTACAGGGGTTGCTGAAACCTGTTCCGATGCGATTGTAGACCAAGTGGCACAAGATGCTATCTTAGCAATTGACCAGAAGCCACACGGGATATTTGGCGTAGACATGACCTACGACCAAGAAGGGTGCCCTAACCCTACGGAGATCAATATTGGTCGATTCTTTACTACCCATTACTTTTTCACTAAAGCTGGTCTAAATATGCCAGAAATCTACTGTAATATTGTTTTAGATGGAAAATTTCCAACTCTCGATCGTAAAATTAATCCGCTACCGAATGGCTTGGTGTGGATCAGGGGTATGGATGTGGAACCTGTGATGACAACTGTTGAAGAAATGGAAAAAATGGAGCAATGTCAACTTTAAATTTATTGGAGAGAAAGACAGTTTTAGTGACTGGTGCTACTGGGTTCATTGGCGCTCATTTAGTGCGCCGTCTGTCCCAGAATCCTGCCATCCATCTGGTGCTTCTTACTAGAAAACCTATGGTTGAAAGTCGAGATGGCATAACTTGCATAGCAGCAGCTCTCGACCAACTGACAAAGAAAACCTGGCAAGCAGCAGGCATAGAAAAAATTGATGTGGTACTTCATCTGGCGGCATTCATTCCCAAAAGTAATGATGCCATTAATGCGGTGGAACAGGTGTACCGAGACAACCTTCTGGGAACCCGCAGCCTATTAGAAAGCCTTCCAACTCCGCCTCAACGAATTGTTTTCGCTAGTACCATTGATGTGTATGCCGCACTACCTGATGGCGTAGCTTTGAGTGAATCATCACCCATTGAACCTGCTAGTTTATATGGGGCATCAAAGCTATTTTGCGAACAACTAATTCGTACCTACGCTCGCCAGCAAGATTGCAATTATGCTATTTTGCGTTATGGTCATATATTTGGTTCAGGGGAAGCAGCTTATAAGAAGTTAATCCCCCAGACAATCCAGCGATTACTTCAAGGGAAAGCTCCAATTTTGTATGGGGACGGGAGTGCGGAGCGGGATTTTTTGTACGTGGAAGATGCAGTTGAAGCAACTTTGCGAGCAGCTACTTCTGAGATCCAGCAAATAAGCCCTCTTAACATAGTGCGTGGAGAATCAAGCTCAATCCGCAGCATCATTGAAACTCTCATTCAGCTTACCGAATTTTCAGGGACTATTCAATATTTAGCGGATAAGCCAGTAGGAAATTCTTTGCGTTTTGACAGTAGCAAAATGCAGGATATTCTGGGGAAATGGAAACTTATTTCCTTAGAAGAAGGTCTAAAAAATGAAGTTGAGTATTTTCGGAATCTAATCCCATGAGCCATAGTGAAGAAAAAGACAGAGTTGAACAGATATCAGATTGGTATTTAAAGGAGCAGCTTGATTTTGACAAGCGCTTAATTCGCCTCCGCTACCAAAGTCTGAAACCTTACTTGCAAGCACCGGAAGGCTTGGAACTAGGGTCAGCAGAAGGGGAAATGACCCAATTTTTATTACAGGACTTTGCAAGACTAACCTGTGTAGAAGGTTCGGCTGAACTGTTGGCTAATATTCTTGATGCTCCCAATTTGGTCAAGATACACGCACTATTCGAGGAGTTTGAACCAGACAGGCAATTCAATACGATTGTTATGGAACATATTCTGGAACATATAGAGGAGCCAGTGGCATTGTTGCAACGTGCCAAACATTGGTTAGCTCCTGGGGGGAAAATCCTCGCAGGTGTGCCAAATGGTAATTCTATTCATCGGCTTGTCGCTGTCAAAATGGGACTATTGAAACATCCTTGTGAACTGAACGCAAGAGATCATTCCTTGGGACATCGCCGTGTGTACACGCCTGAAACATTTAGGCAGGACATAGAACTTTCAGGACTTCATATTACTGAAATGGGGGGTGTTTTTTTCAAACCTCTTTCCAATCAGCAAATTCAGGATTATTGGACGGAAGAGATGATTCAAGGTTTCTATGAATTAGGTAAGGATTTTCCCCACTATGCGGCAGAGATATATGCTGTTTGTGAACTGCCATGATTCAATTTGTTATTGTTGACCTAGACGGCCCTATTTTGGATGGAAAATTTCGACATTATGCCTGTTATAGTCAAATTTTAATGCAACGAGGCTATACACCAATTAGTTTGGAAAACTATTGGCAGATGAAGCGAGAACAAGTGAATCGGAGAGAGCAGTTAGCAGCATCTGGATCTGAATCAATGTATGAAGAATTCTTACAGGCTTGGCTGAAATTAATTGAACAGCCACAATTTCTGGCGTTAGATCGCCCACAACCGGGTATGATTGATAAATTACAACAATGGCGCAATTCGGGACTTCAATTAATTTTGGTCACTCTGCGACGCTCCCCAGAACGTCTTCATGCTCAACTGGTTGAATTAGGCTTAGATAGTCTTTTAGATTATGTATTGCCGTGCGCTCATCAATTAGGAGCAAATGGCAAAGTTGAACAAGTTAAAAAAGCAGTTAGCCAAGTATCTCCTGAAAATTCTATTTGGATTGGGGATACAGAGGTAGATGTTGAAGCTGCCAGATTACTGGGATGTCCCATCTGGGCAGTTACCTGCGGTCTTCGCACAGAATTATACTTAGCATCCCTATCTCCTGATTTCTTAAGTCCTGACTTATCAAGTATTAATTTGAGGTGTTTAGATGGGAATTGAGCAATGTCGGATTATTGAATTACCAAAAATTTCAGATCCTAGAGGAAACTTAACTTTTGTTGAAGCTAATAGGCATATTTCATTTGATATAAAGCGAGTTTACTATCTTTATGATGTTCCAGGGGGTTCGGAACGGGCGGCTCACGGTCACAAACAATTGCAGCAGCTATTTATTGCCATGTCAGGGAGTTTTGATGTACTAATAGATGATGGGTATGAAAAAAAGAAGTATCACATGAACCGTTCTTATTACGGTTTATATATTTGCCCTATGATCTGGCGAGACCTTGATAATTTTTCGTCAGGATCGGTTTGTATGGTTTTAGCCTCTGATTACTACGATGAGTCTGACTATTACCGTGAGTATCAAGATTTTATCAATGCAGTTAAGAGGTAGGAAATGAATATTTATTTACAAAAAATTGATCGCCATGAGCCTCATGCTGTGCGCTCGACATTCAAGCCGCGCCAAGCGGCTAGGAAAGATTTTTTTGAGGTAGAGCATATGCTTATAAAAAACCTCTGAAAATTAGGAAGAGAAGTAGACTTTCTTGTGGATAGCGATTCCTTCAATAATTGGAAATATGATAAATTTGATTAACACATCTTGAATGGTAGTTACGGTCTAGAATGACAGGCAAACGATGGCTCGATTTAAATATTTGACTAAGGAGTGAATTTCAATGCTTATTCCCTTTCTAGATCTAAAAGCACCTTACCTAGAACTCAAGGAAGAATTAGACAATGCTTACCACCGAGTGATGAACTCTGGCTGGTATCTGCTCGGAAAAGAATTAGAAGCGTTTGAAGCAGAGTTTGCTAGCTATTGCGAAGCCAAATACTGTGTGGGAGTCGGCAATGGTTTAGAAGCTTTGCACCTAATCTTGAGAGCTATGGATATTGGCCCTGGTGATGAAGTGATTGTACCAGCCCATACTTACATTGCTACCTGGCTGGCAGTTTCCTATGCAGGAGCTACACCTGTTCCTGTCGAGCCTGACGAAAAAACCTATAATATCGATCCAACTCGTATTGAAGCTGCAATTACAGAACGCACCAAGGCAATTTTACCAGTGCATCTTTATGGTCAACCTGCTGATATGGATTCCATCAATCAAATCGCAGTACGATATGGTTTGAAAGTGATTGAAGATGCTGCTCAAGCTCACGGCGCGTGTTATAAAGGACGACGGGTTGGTGGGCTGGGAAATGCTGCGGGTTTTAGCTTCTATCCTGGAAAGAATTTAGGTGCTTTTGGAGATGGGGGTGCAGTTGTTACAAATGATGCGATAGTGGCAGAACGGGTAAAAATGCTCCGTAACTATGGGTCTAGTGTTAAGTACCATAACGAAATAAAAGGATTAAACTCTCGGTTGGATGAGGTGCAAGCTGCTTGGTTGCGAGTTAAATTAGCCAAGTTAGATGAATGGAATAATCGTCGGCGACTGATAGCGAGGTACTATATTGAATCTCTTCAAGGCTTTTCTGACTTGACTTTACCCTATGTGCCAGAATGGGCGGAACCTGTTTGGCACTTATTTGTTATCTGTCATCCCCATCGAAATATATTACAAAAAAAACTAATAGAGGTGGGGGTTGCAACGTTAATTCATTATCCCATTCCCCCTCATTTGCAATCAGCCTATGCAGACATGGGATTTCAGCCTGGAAGTTTTATGATTGCAGAAAAATTAGCTAATCAGATATTGAGTGTTCCTATTGGCCCCCATTTATCTGATGAAAGTCTGCATATAGTTATCTCACAACTTCGACTAATCCTCAATTAAATGGTTTTACCTTAAGCCATTTTTCCCCAAGAACTGGGTTCTTTAGGTTATGATTTACTGAGATGTAAGATCGATCGCTCTAATTCTGATTCGACTGTTTCAGTTTTAAGCTTGATCGCTCTAATTCTATCTGAATCTGCTGGGCTGTCTGTTTCCAACTCTTTAATTGGGCTTCCGTCCAGTCTTCGTGCTTTTGGGTCCGTTCTACCTTCTGTGCTGTTTCTCCCCATATTTCCCGTTGAGATTGGATCTGCTGTTTTTCTTCCTGAATCTGATGCAAATGTGCGATTGCTTCTTGTTTATCTGACTGGAGTGCTAGATGTTGAGCTTCTATCATAGCCGAGTTACCCTGAACATACTGGGTATATTTGTTGTAAATAATCTCCCTAGTTCTGAAAAAATCACTACGATTTTTACTTGTCGTTGTGCTTCCATCATTTCTCCATACAAATTCACAGGTGGTTTCTTTGATGTGAGCAATACTAAATTTGCGAGATAACCTGATTAGCAAATCCCAATCTTCGTGAGTGCCAAGATTTAAATCGAATGCTCCTGTTTCATCTAAACATGATTTTTCGTGCATTAGGCAAAGAATAGGAATGAAGTTATTGACTAGAATTTTGTCATAGTCAAAATCAAAAGAATAGGGGACGCTGCGATCAGTGGTGACATACTTGCCATCTTGCTTTTGCTGTTCCGCCATCACTGCGTCGGTATAGGCTACTTTGTATTCGCTATTTTTCAATAATTTTACTAGGGTTTCTAGATGATTCGGATAATAGGTATCATCATCGTCTAAATAGGCGACATATTTGCCACTTGCAGCGTGAATGCCTGTGTTGCGGGCTGCCGAACGGTCAAGATTTTGATCGTGTTTCAGATAGAGGATATTTCCCTTTGAGTTAAGAGGAGTGAGAATATTTTGGACATCTATACCACCGTCGTTAATTACAATAATTTCGATATCAGAGAAGGTTTGATTGAGGACGCTTTTCACAGCCTGGGCAAGCATTTCTGGCCGGTCTTTGGTGGGGATGATGACGCTGACAAGAGATTTTGCTGCTGTTCGATAGGGTAAGGCTTGGAGTTCTGATGCAAAAACTGGTGCAGGGATGGAAGTCTTTGCTGTCACTACACGCTTGAGGATGCCATATTCTTCCAGTATTAGATTGGTTTCTTGCTGAGATATTGGCGAAGCGTGTTCCAATCCTTGTTTATTGTTATAGTACAATCCAAGAATTTGTGGGAGACGCACAATATTTTCTGTTTTGCCTATTCGCAGCCAAAACTCATAATCACCAGCCGAAGTGAATTCTGATCTGAAATACCCGTATTTTTCGTGCAGCAACTTTCTCCACATCGGCTGTGGGCCTAGAATACAACGCCGTTCAAGTTCCCTGTAGTCAAATGATGGCCAGTTCCAGCGTTGATTAGCTTTAGTTGTCGCCCATGTATCGTTACTAATGTTGGTTATTAACTGATCGGCAAAGACTACACTTGTTTGAGAGTGAGTGTCTAAGTAGCTTGCCATTACTTCCAAAGCGTCGGGGCGGTGTCTATCATCAGTGTTAGCATTGGTGATGTACGCCCCACGTGACATTTTAATTGCTCTATTCCATGAAGCGTAGAGAGTTTCACGCTTGGAAGTACGCTCATAAACTATATTCGGATATGTCGCTTTAAACTTTTGAATGATTTTCTGTTCGTTTTGTTCAGAGGCACTGTCAATTACTATGATTTCAAGCAAACCTTTTTTGTATAGAGTTTGATTGATCAAGTTCTCTACACAGTTTGATATAAACTTTTCTGAATTGTAAGTAGAAACTATTGCTGAAAGTTTATAACAGTGACTTTTTTTTTTGAATCATCAAATTCAACACTAACATCTTTTGCGAGATATTGTTGTGGACAATACTTAATGATTTTAGTTCTTTCATTGGTATAAATTTTGTCCAGAATATAGTCTCCTAATTTAACCAACGGATCGAAACTATACCAATTTTCATGGCTATAATTGTCGGACTGTATTTCTTCTACCATTTTCGCATAAGAAGCATAATCTAGGTAGTATCTCCCTATTTTCATGCCATACTTTCGCCAAGCCAAATCAGAAAAATTAGTAGGATGTACAACATGATAAGCTACTCTTGAATCTAGAAACTTCAAGTTAACATTTGTGGGAAAAAGAGCAGCGGGCATCCAGTAATCCCACCAAGGCATACCAATACAAAATGTGTCGGTTGGATATAGGTCTATGATAGAAGTATCAAAGAAAAAATAATCAAAACCATGTTCATACTTCCCTACTGTATTATCTATCCAATCAATTTGCTGTAAATATACATCATCAATGGAAGCTAGATTAATCCTGTTACCAAATACAAGAGAATTAACCGACTCTTGGGCAATAAACAAACGAAAGTTAGAATCTGCTTTCAAACATATATCTGAATTGACAATGCCACCTATTTTTGTACCATGTTGTCGTAGATACAGCAGCATATCATCAAGATACACCAGTGGTCTGCCCGCCTCAGAATGTGCGTCACGAGTGACGGCATGAAAAAGTACATTTGCGTAAAGAGTTTGTAGTTGGTCAATTTCTGACTGTATATTTAATGAAACAACCGAAAATCCTAAAGCTTGCCAGCTATCTATCGCAGCGCGTTGTTTTTCGTAATTATTGGGCGCAATACTTGTCACAATTATTACATCATCTTTCTGATTAGATTGCTTTTTAGACTCTCCTTTCTCAAGAATTGTAACTGTGGCTCTACCCCTGTTATTATCTTGTTGTTCATTTTGTTTTTTAGGAGCAAAAATTTCTCCAATCGGTACCTTAACAATGATTGGTTTTGGTGCAGGTGTTGAACTGGTGTATTCTCCATGCTCTGTCAAAAGGCGTTCCTGACTCACAACCAACTCTACTTCCTGCATATATTTATCTATATACAGTTTTGACCGCTGACCTTCATAGGATCTAAACCCTCCTAAAAAATCATCGATAGCAAATAAAGGGGCATATCGAGAGAAACGCACCCACAACTCGAAATCACCTGCAAGTTCGAGACCTAAATTTAGATTGGAACCTGCTTGCTCCCAAAGAGAACGTTTCCAAAATGTACTTTCTTGTTGAATAAATCTTCGTCTTTCTCTAATTTCTTGAGTTAAATTCAACAGATATTCTCTTGACCATTTTGGAATAGATGCTTCAAAGTAAGTAAGTTTGCCATCTCTATCCCATGCAGTGGCTCTGCCAGTTAGCCACTGTATTTCTTGATAGTGAGTAAAAGCTGCTACTACTTTAAAAAAAGCGTTTTGATGATATTTATCATCTGAATTTAACCAGGCCATGATTTCGCCTGTAGTATTTTTAAAAGCATCATTAATGGCAATATATTGACCACCATCTGGCTGACTTTGCCAGTAGCTTAGATACTTTTCATATTTTTTAATTATCTCAACTGATCCATCTTTACTACCACCATCCATAATAATATATTCAAGATTAGGATAACCCTGTTCCAAAATTGATTGAATACATTCCTCTAAAAATTCTCCTTGATTAAAAGAGGGTGTAACTATTGATATTTTGGGTAGTATTTTTTTGATGATAAGGCTTGCTGACACATTGTTACAGTTATTTTGTATCGAATTATTTACAGGAGAAGATGGTAAACTCGAAGATACATTGATACTATTAATTGATTGTTCTTTCAACAGTTCTTGCTTTTTCCATAAAACATTATATGACAGTGGCTTCCCAAATATTTTATAGCTTTGATGAGTAACAGGTTCCCACATCGCATTGTAAGCCTCTTCAGGCATTACATACAAATCCCCGTCTTTTTGCATTTCAGAAAATGGAATCATCTGATTCACGGTTTCAATGTGTTGAAAAATATATAATAGAAGTTGATTTGTCCAAACATTTGTCTGAACACCTTCTTTTTCGATCACAACATCGAATAAATGAAGAGAAAGACCACCTGATTTCAAAACTCGATTGATATCATCACAGACATTTTTAAAAGTTTCGTTATTTTCTGGATATACGTGTTCTAATGTGGAGAGACTGAATACACAGTCAAAATAATCATCTGGAAGTTCAGGACTAAACTCTCCCATGTATGCAGAAACAAGATGATAACCAAGCTGATCGTGGATTTGTTGAGGGCCATTGCCTACGCCTTCAAATTTATCCACATTCCAGATTTCGTATTGCTGCTTTAATGCTTGAATAACACGAGAGTTACCTCCTCCAACTTCTAACAGTTTTGAACCAGGAGGCAGATTGTCAACTATGAAGTTGTATACAAGAATATCTTGATATAACTTCAAGTTAGCTAGGTTATGATTTACTCCTATATGTTCGCCGAATCTAGGAAGCTTATAAAAATGACTTTGCTTGGAATAGGTAAAATATTCAAAGTCATTCCACATAGATTTTAGATTGATATACACTTCGTTTATATCATTTGATTGAGAATTAAAATCGCTAAACATAAGACACCTCTTCCTCTTCAAAGTATAACTTTATTCTATTACAAGGGTTGTTGTTTGTGTTTGATTTTTTTTGTAATTCGCTTGTATAGCTCTTGACAACAAAAATCGTGAAAGTTCTAGATCCTCTTTTGTAAAATCTGTTACATAACCTAATCTTTTCAACACTTGAGAATATTCTTGGTTTAATTTTCTAATCGTTGACATTTTTAGTTTGCGCCTATGATCTCCAGGTTCAACTTGCCTTTTGTGTGCATACATATTTTCTTCTACTTCAAAATTAGTAGAATTAATTAAATTATTTAATACTTTTTGGTCTGGTTTTTTGTCAACTCCAAAATTATTATTTGCAAATTTATTGACCATAACAGAACTCAACCTTTACCTACACTAATTCGGCGTTGCATCAGTCTCTTCCACTCTTGTGAATTTGTCAACTCATAAGTATCAAAGAGTTGTCCCTTTTCTGCCGAGAATTGGCAAAAATTTTCTAACCAATTGAGTAAAGACTCTGTTAGTGAGACTGATGTAAGTTTCAAAGAGTCCAGCAAATACTCCTGCATTTTTTGCAAATCACCATTTTGATAAGCATACCACGCATCCCATACAAGTAATTTATACTTAATATTATTTTCTAACTGCGGCTCAGTTTTTACAGACTGTTGTTGTAATTTAGTCCTAACTAATTCTAACTGTGTTACAGAAAAATGAGCTTTTAATTGTTCTAACTCTTCCTGAGCCTGATGTAATTTAGCTTTGATTTTATGTAATTGAGATTGATTTGCGGCTAAGTCAGCCTTAGTTTGGTAGAGTTGAAATCGATAACTCTCGAATCCCCAATTTTGCTGGTACAGTTGAGACTGCGACTGTTCCAATACCCCCTGAGTTTGGTGGAGTTGCGACTGCGACTGTTCCAATTCCCCCTGAGTTTGGTGGAGTTGCGACTGCGACTGTTCCAATTCCCCCTGAGTTTGGTGGAGTTGAGACTGAGACTGTTCCAATTCCCCCTGAGTTTGGTGGAGTTGCGACTGCGACTGTTCCAATTCCCCCTGAGTTTGGTGGAGTTGCGACTGCGACTGTTCCAATTCTCCCTGAGTTTGGTGCAGTTGCGACTGCGACTGTTCCAATTCCCCCTGAGTTTGGTGGAGTTGCGACTGCGACTGTTCCAATTCTCCCTGAGTTTGGTGCAGTTGCGACTGCGACTGTTCCAATTCTCCCTGAGTTTGGTGCAGTTGAGACTGCGACTGTTCCAATTCTCCCTGAGTTTGGTGCAGTTGAGTTTGGTAATTTTCTACTTCCACCCTAAGCTGGTGCAATTGCCCTAGATGGTATTGCAATTCACTTTGAGTATGCTGTGGCAGTCCATAAGGCATAGTAGGCAACTTATTTTCTGAATCAGTCATTTGATTTGGTTTCCTGTCTATTCAATAAAGCAATCGATGAAATTAGCTTAGCAAAATACTGCTCTTCTTTCCAGCTTTCCCTCTCTTGGGGGTTTGCAAGCAATATATCTAGTGGAATTGTGTTCCACAGATCCTGCCAGTGAGGACGTTTGGAATCCAGCACATCTCGCATTTCTTCGTAAGAGTAACCCAACTGAATAAACTGTTCTGCCCCTAAAAATTCTAAATAATCATTAGCTAATCGCCAGATTTGAGGCTTTTCTAAATCCAATACCCATCTATCTACATTTAGGGGATCGGGTTTAGTCTGTTGATAAACCTTATTTTGATCTCCATATCTCCAAGCGGGACAATCTTTGACCTTTCCATAATTAATCATCTCTGGCAAAAAATCAACTCCTAACCAGCTACAAATCTTACTCATTTCCCATTCCGGATTGAGCAGCAACCATTCATAATGTAATACTATGCAGTTATTTTTTAACTGATTGATGCTATTGAGTAATCTAACAGGAGCTTCTAATAAATCATGCTTGTATAGATGAAGCTTAAACCAATCGTCTTGAGTCCAAGTATTTATCATAGAACATAAAACAGCCAGAGGATTCCGAATAAGAATAATATAGTAAGCCTCTGGAAATGTTTTGTAAAGCTCAGAAATTATAAAATAATAGCGTGGTGTTTTGTCCAAAAAATAACGCTTTCCTGAAGGGATAGTAGCACAACTATACAAATAAGAATACATTCGACGCAAGCCATTAAAATAAGATTCCTCTCCCTCCGGGATATCATTAATAAAACCTTGTACAGCATCCCTAGCCCATTGAGTATTATATTCTACTTCATATCCCTCAGAACGCAAAGCATAGAAAGGATGAAGCATTAACCAAGGTTCAGAAACTGTATGAATTTCTGAGTGACTTCCCAATATTCGTTGTGTTAGTGTCGATCCAGCACGAGGTTGAGAAATTAAAAATATTAAGTTCTTACCTTTCAAAATACTATCTTCTGAGATATCATTGGTCATACTTTTCATTTCCTGCAAGACTCTTTGACTGTATGTTGCCTGAATAATTTAGTGCCCCCAGTCTAACAGCCTCACCATTATCCCACAGCTCGTTCAAATATTTATACTCCCGGTAAGTATCCATCGCGAACAAGAAACCGCCCTACGAGTCAGCCATCAACTGCCCTCAAACCATCCTCGCCTCCACCATCATCCGCACTACATCGGGCATCTTGTACTTCGCCTCCCATCCCAACTTTTCCTTCGCCTTACCCGGATTGCCCAACCCAACCGCAATCTCCGTCGGTCTGTAGAGACTCGCATCAGTTACCAAATGTTCCTGCCAATCCAAACCCGCACAAACAAAAGCCGATCGCACAAACTCCTCCAAAGGATAACTTACACCAGTAGCAATGACATAATCATCCGGTTCATCCTGCTGCAACATCAAATACATCGCCTCCACATACTCCGGCGCCCAGCCCCAGTCCCGCTGCACCGAAATGTTGCCCAAATGCAGTTTTTCCGAACTACCCGCAGCAATTCGGCACACCACAGATACAATCTTTTGCGTCACGAACCTCTCCGGCCGCAGCGGCGACTCGTGATTGAATAGAATACCAGAACACGCAAACAAATTGTACGCTTCCCGATAATTTGCTACTTCCCAAAATGCGGTGGCTTTCGCTACCGCGTAGGGACTTCTGGGGCGAAAAGGCGTATTTTCATCCGCTGCTGTGCCTCCGGTATCCCCAAAACATTCGCTAGAACTAGCATTGTAAAGTTTGATTTCCCCCCCGGTAAACCGGATTGCTTCTAACAGATTTAATGTGCCTGTGGCAATGCTTTCGAGGGTTTCTACAGGTTGCTCAAAAGACAAGCCGACGGAACTTTGACCTGCTAGATTGTACACTTCGTCGGGCTGAATTTTCGCTAGTACCTGCAAAACGCTGCGAAAATCGTTGAGAGACATGGATTCTAGTTTTACTCTGTCTCGGATTCCCAAACGGGCTAGATTTCCGAAACTCGACATTTGCGCGTCCCTGGAGGTGCCGGAAACTTCATAACCTTTATCCATAAGCAGTTGGGCTAAATAAGCTCCGTCTTGACCGGATATACCACAAATTAACGCTTTTTTCATATAATTTTTGTTTTTAAAACTCTACCGTAGAAGAACGGGCGGTTGCAACCGCGTCAATACAGACAAAACCCACCTCCGTGGGTTGAAGACCGGGCGGTTGCAATTGGGTTATTCTTCCGTCCGCGGAGGCGGACATCGTTTGTGTAGACGCGGTTTCAACTGTACCTCTACATCTACAAACAAATTTCAGGACTTACGCCGGGGACTAAAGAAACCGGGTTTTTTACCGATATTAAGGGTTTGAACCAAATATTGGGGAAAAAACCCGGTTTCTGCTCACCCGTGTGATATCGCGAAATCTCGTTTATATCCGAGGCCTGATCCCCCTAAATCCCCCTTAAGAAGGGGGACTTTGAGAAGACTCCTGTCCCCCCATTTTTTAGAGAAGACTCCTGTCCCCCCCTTTTTAAGGGGGGTTAGGGGGGATCTGGGCCTAAGAAGACCGGGCGGTTGAAACCGCGTCTATACAGACAAAACCCACCTCCGTGGGTTGAAGACCGGGCGGTTGAAACCGCGTCTATACAGACAAAACCCACCTCCGTGGGTTGAAGACGCGGCACTTACAATTGGGTTATTCTTGAGTCCGCGGAGGCGGACATCGTTTGTGTAGACGCGGTTTCCACCTTACGTCCTATCTAGCCTTCCCACCGTTGGGCGACCAATTCAGCCAAGTCAACAACCCGCTGACTGTAGCCCCACTCATTGTCGTACCAAGACAACACCTTTACCAGGTCGCCGTCCATAACTAGCGTCAAGCTGGAATCCAGGATCGAAGAAGCATCATTTCCGCGATAGTCGCAAGAAACCAGAGGCAAATCGTTGTACTCCAAAATCCCCTTCATCGGGCCTTCGGCTGCTTCTTTGAAAACTTGATTTACCTGCTCGGTAAAAGTCTTTTTCTCTACCTGAGCCACAAAATCAACTACCGACACATTCGGAGTCGGCACGCGCATGGCTATGCCATTTAACTTACCCTTCAACTCTGGAATCACCAAAGCCACAGCTTGAGCAGCACCAGTAGAAGTTGGCACAATGTTCATCGCCGCAGCCCGCGCCCGCCGCAAGTCGCGGTGGCTGGCATCCAACAAGCGCTGGTCGCCAGTATAGCTGTGCGTAGTGGTCATCATGCCTTTGATGATGCCAAAATTGTCGTTAAGCACTTTCACTACGGGAGCTAGACAGTTAGTGGTACAGCTAGCATTGCTGATGACTGTGTAGTCACTGTGCTTGTAGTTGTGGTGGTTGACTCCCATCACATAGGTGCCGACTTCAGGCCCTTTGCCCGGAGCTGTAATCAGCACCTTTTTTGCGCCTGCTGTGATATGCTTCGATGCACCAGCTTGGTCAACGAATACACCAGTCGCTTCAATAATCAGATCAATACCCCAATCTTTCCAAGGCAGGTTGAGCGGATTACGATCGCTCACACATTTAACTGTCTTGCCATTGAGAATAATCGAATTTTCATCCGTACTGATGTCCACACCCTTCAACGTTCCCATCATGGAATCGTATCTCAGCAAGTGAGCATTAGTTTTGGGATCGGAAGTGTCATTAATTGCTACCAGCTCAAGCTGGCTATTTTCTCGGCCCAGCAAGCAGCGCGTAAAACTGCGCCCAATACGTCCAAAACCGTTGATCGCGACTCTAATCACCTAGTACCTCCTAATGATGGCAGCCCTTAGCTCAGGCTGAAATTTTGGAAAAATTTAAGAATTGACTTATGAGACAAAATCATATCGCAAAGCTCGATCCTTTCTCACTTTTTGTGTTTATCCAAAAAACCTAAACTTTTTTAGAAGGCAGAAATCCCAACACACAAGGCATTCAGCTTTCGACTGCTGGTTGCTGGTAAAGGCTGTGAGTCGCAATATAACTTCGGACACTTTCGGGTACTAAGTAGCGGAAGTCGCGACTTTCGGCCGAGCAGCGACGGATGTGGCTTGACGAAATCTCGATCGCCCGCATCGCCAAAACCTGCCACCGAAGTTGCACTCCCAAAACAGCCATCTGTTCAGCAACTTTACAGCAAACAGCACTTGTCTCAACCTGCATATTGTCTCCGGCCCAATCATCAATGCTCGACTTTCCCATCTCCGACTCCCCCACTCCGACACTTTCCCGTCCCGCCACCAACCAGTCACACAAACCGGCAATTTCCGCACAGCGGGGCCATTTGGGGAGAGTTTGGAGTGCGTCAGCACCGATAATCCAGTAACGCTGAGCCTCGGTCGCCAAATTTTGTAAATACAGTAGGGTGTCAATAGCAGAAGTTCCAGAGGCATTGGTATCCACTGGCAAAAATGCAAAATCCGACCGCCCGGCCGTTGCCAGAGCCACCATTTCCCGCCGTTGGTCAAAACTTGCCAAAACACTGTGCGACTTGTGACGAGGCGTGTGATCGATCGCCCAAATGACTCGATCGATCCCAAATTGACTCACCGCCGTCTCGGCCATCAACAAATGCCCGCAGTGAACCGGATCGAAAGTCCCCCCCAAAATTGCTACTTTTTCCATACAAAGTGGTAGTCTTGGTAAATCTTTGTGGGTTTCACCCCACATCGGGCTTAATTCAGTTGACAGTTGACAGTTGACAGTTGACAGTTGACAGTTGACAGTTGACAGTTGACTGCTTGAGGGCGACCTCTACCTAAAAGCAAGAGAATTGGAGTAATGAATAGTTTTCTTTTAATTTCTCCCGATCAGGGTTCCGGCTTTAAACCAATTCTTTCTGATAAAAACATCCCCCGGCTGTGCTGACGTATCCCAGCACAGCCAGGAGATGGAAAAAAATCATACAGGAATATGCGATGCGATCGGCCCAAATCAGTCTGTTGCCCCAGACTGCAAAGCCCATCCTCTCTAACCTGCAATTTTATAGTTGTGACTATTCCGGAAATCGACTCGGTACTAAGTCAAATAGGATACAAGACAAACCTCTCTACAAATCCCCAAATTTAGGGAAGGGCAGAGAATTGTATACAAAAATGTCTAGCGAACTGTATCCTGAAAAAAACAATTCTTGATGTCAGGAACCTCAGCTATCAGGCATGAGGCTTGTAAGATTCTTACGAGCCGTTCTGACCAGCTATAGTCTTAACTGACTACGTTTTTTGAGTCACGACTGAGGATGCGAAGCTAGTCCCCTGAGAGTGTCATTTGCAGTTAAACAGTTCTAAGGTCACTGGAACGGTGCTGCAAGTCTAAAAAGCTCTTAAAACTTTGACCGACAAGCTAACTTTACCCCACAAGGGAGTTTTGGAGACAACCATATCTCCACGGAGGGGCAACCATGCTCCTCCTTCCCGAAAGGGAATATAAAGCCGTCCTATAAGGCTCGCCCTGAGCTTGCCGAAGGGACGGGGTTTCTACCCATTTTTTTGATGATATCGCGTGTTATTGGCGTGGCGTGGTGTGTGAGGAGCGAAGATGCCGAGTTCTGTTGATTTCAGCGGTAGACCATTTCATTTCATCGGCATTGGCGGGATTGGGATGTCAGCCATTGCCTATATTCTAGCTAAACGCAAGTTGCCTGTATACGGCTCCGACATTAAATCGAGTCACATAACCGAGCGCTTGCAAGGAATGGGAGCTCATATTTTTTGGAGTCAAGACGCCAGCAATTTTGAAGTATTTCAAACGGCACTCAACGGTAGCAGTCCTGACAGCGAGATGATTGGGGTCGTATCCTCGGCAGTCGCTGGTACGGTAGGAACTTCCGTCGCGACAGCCGAAGCTCTCAAATTGAACGGCAACGGTTCAAGCGCCCAAGCAATTGGGGGATTGCCTCAAGTAGTCTGTTCGACGGCAATTCACCCGGCAAATGCCGAATATCGAGCTGCTTTAGATTTGGGCTGTCCGATTTTTCATCGATCGGATGTGTTGGCAGCCTTAATTCAAGATTACCAAAGTATCGCCGTAGCCGGGACTCACGGCAAAACTACTACTAGCAGCTTAATTGGCTTCATGCTGATGGCTGCGGGTCTAGATCCGACGATCGTAGTCGGAGGCGAGGTAAATGCCTGGGAAGGTAATGCCCGTGCCGGCGAAGGCCCCTACTTAGTTGCCGAGGCTGATGAATCCGACGGTTCTCTCGTCAAGCTGGTAGCAAAAATTGGCATAGTGACCAATGTGGAACTGGATCATCCAGACCATTACGAGACTCTCGATCAGGTGATAGACATATTTAAGGTGTTTGCCCAAAACTGTCAAACCTTGGTGGGCTGCATAGACGACGAAATCGTCAAAGACTGCCTCGCCCCTCATGTCAGCTACAGCTTGCAGCCGGACAAGGGTGCTGACTACACGGCTTCGGACGTGGAGTACGGCGCAGAAAGCACTAAGGCTCAAATTTGGGAGCGAGGAGCTTTCCTGGGGGAAATGGAGTTGAAGTTGCTAGGTAAACACAATCTCAGCAATGCACTAGCTGCGGTAGCAGTGGGTCGATTGTTGGGGTTGGAGTTTTCGGCGATCGCGACAGCGATTGCCGGCTTTGAAGGCGCTCGCCGCCGTTTTGAGGTGCGGGGTTTTCATAATGACATCCTGTTTGTGGACGACTACGCCCACCACCCCAGCGAAATTCTTGTCACCTTGGCGGCGGCTCGGTTGCGCATCGCAGGTAGCGACAAGACTCCCCAATCCCGAAGAGTAGTTGCTATTTTTCAACCCCACCGTTACAGCAGGACTCTGACATTTTTGCCAGAATTTGCTCAATCTTTTGGGGATGCCGATTTGGTTGTGGCTTGCGATATTTATAGTGCTGGGGAACCGAATTTAGGAGAGATTAGCGGGCAGCAAGTTGCTGATTTGATTGCTAAAGAAGGCCGAGAAGTTGTGTTTGCGCCTTCTCTGGAATCGGTAAGTAAGTTTTTAACCGAAAATCTGCAACCGGGGGATTTGGCTCTGTTTTTGGGTGCTGGTAATCTGAATCAGATTATTCCAGAGGTTATGGCTTTCTATCAAGCAGCCGATCGCCCGGATTAGCTCTCAGATGCGGGATTAGCTCGACATGATGGCGGTGCAGGTTCTACCGACACCGCTGGAAGAGCGGCTCGCTCAAAGCAGCGACATAAGTTGCGTAAATGAATTTTCAACCACCTCTTCAAGCGAATGTATTTTTAAGGATTTTCAAGATGGTGACTATCTCGAATGACTCCTCTGTTAAGGAAAATCGGCGAGTGTATTCTCCTATTTCTTTGCGGGGAACTGACTGTAAGATTAACTCCCAAGTGGCGCTGGCCGGTCTGACTTCCTTCCGAGTGGGCGGCCCGGCCGAGTGGTACGTGGCTCCCCGCAGTTTGGAGGATTTACAAGCGAGTTTTGCCTGGGCACACGATGAAGGAGTGCCGGTGACTCTGCTGGGCGCGGGTTCTAATCTGTTGGTGAGCGATCGGGGTTTGTCCGGTTTGGTCGTCGGCACTCGCTACCTGAAACAGGTAAATTTTAATGCAGAAACAGGTCAAGTTACAGCCGGGGCGGGGGAGTCAATCCCTCGTCTCGCTTGGTTGGCTGCTAAACGGGGCTGGAAAGGTCTCGAATGGGCGGTTGGTATACCTGGCAGCGTGGGAGGGGCTGTGGTGATGAATGCGGGGGCTCACAGGGGCTGTGCTGCTGATATTCTGGTCAATGCTCGCGTCCTATCCCCCGGTGGTAAGCTGGAAATTCTCACACCGGGAGATTTGGGCTATCGCTACCGGACTTCTCTGTTGCAAGGGGGCGATCGCCTGGTAACAGAAGCGACTTTCCAGTTGCAGCCAGGATTCGATCGATCGCAAGTAATGGCAGAAACTAATCACAATTTTAGCCAGCGGCGGACGAGTCAACCCTACCATCTGCCTAGCTGTGGCTCAGTTTTCCGCAACCCCAGCCCGAAGGCGGCAGGCTGGTTAATCGAACAAGCGGGACTGAAGGGATATCAGATCGGCGGCGCACAAGTAGCTCAGCGCCATGCTAATTTTATACTTAACTGCGGGTCGGCAACGGCCAATGATATTTTTCAAGTGATCCGCCACGTTCAACAGCAAGTCGAGCAGCGGTGGTCGCTGTTGTTGGAGCCAGAAGTTAGAATACTGGGAGAGTTCCCTTTCTAAGGCATCATTGAAGTAATACGAAGGCGGCAAACTGCCAGCCCACACACCATCAGAAACTAGCTGTCAGGAACTCTGGTCTAAAGACACGCTCGCTTGGTCGCGAGCAAGTCTCGAAGCAAGCTATTCTGACCAGCTATAGTCTTAACTGACTACGTTATTTAGGTCACGACACCCTGTGGATGCGAAGCTGTCCCCTGCTCTGTCGCTAGTGGTTAAACAGTTCTAAAGTCACGCTTTACAGTGCTGCTAGCCCTGCGCAAGCCCTGATAACATTGACCGACAAGCTAACATCACCCCGCTTTCGTAGGCTCTAATCGAGCAAACATTATGCGTACAGGGTTGTAAGGTTTGAGATGGTAATTGTCCCATCGAAAGTACACTACAAAAGTACACCTGATCGAACAACTCGCCCGGCGGTAATGGAAAGATTCAATGCGGTTAAAACCGCCTGGTCGTTTTTCTCTCAGGTCTAAAGACTCTGAGTTTCCCACTTACCTAGTGTTTTTATGACAAAATCAGGACAAGGATTTGGCTTCGGCCTGGGCAAAATGAAGGAACTGACTGAAGCTTTCAAAAAAGCTCAGCAGGTTCAAGAAGGAGCTAAAAAGCTCCAAGAAGAGTTGGATGTAATGGAAATTGAGGGAACTGCCGGCGGCGGCTTGGTTAAGGTTTTTCTCAGCGGCAACCAAGAACCCCGCCGGGTGGAAATTTCGCCGGATGCGATCGGTGAAGGTGCTGATGTGGTTTCTGAACTCGTCACGGTGGCGATGCTGGATGCTTACACTAAGTCTACGGCAACGATGCGGGAGAAAATGGAAGAACTCACCGGCGGACTGAATCTCCCTGGTTTCTAAGTCAGTTGGCAGTTGACAGTTGACAGTTGACTGTTGACAGTTGACAGTTGACAGTTGACAGTTGACTGTTGACAGTTGACAGTTGACAGTTGACTGTTGACTAAAATCTTGTAACTACCAACTATTAACTGTTGACTAAAATCTGGTAACTGCCAACTGCCAACTAGCCACCGCCAACTGCCAATTAGCCACTGCCAACTGCCAACTGACTAATGACTAAATTATTGTTTGTCTGCCTGGGAAACATCTGCCGATCGCCCTCAGCAGAAAATATCATGAATCACTTAATAAAAAAAGCTGGTTTGGGCGATCGCATCACCTGCGATTCGGCTGGAACTGCCGGCTATCACATTGGTAGCCCCCCTGACAGCCGGATGGCGTTGGCAGCGAGGAAGCGAGACATTGAATTGTTAGGCGCAGCCCGCCAATTTAAAAAGAAAGATTTTGAAGATTTCGATTTGATTCTGGCGATGGATCGGGACAATTATCGGAATATTCTTGCTGTTGATACTGCGGGGAAATACAAAGATAAAGTGCGCTTGATGTGCGATTTTTGCCAGCAATACGACCTCAAAGAAGTTCCCGATCCTTACTATGGTGGGCCGGAGGGATTCGATCGGGTAATTGATTTGCTGCTGGACGCTTCGGAGGGTTTGTTGGAGTATGTTATCAGTCAAGAAAAATTCCGAGTTAGCGGCAAGCAATCAATTTAAAAAAGTGCCTTCTTCCGCCCGAATATTAGCAATACTGTAGGGGGGACAACGCTGACAAAACTCGTCACTAGGGATATCAGATTTTTGCCAGCACCCCCTCCCAAGAGAATACTTGGTGACAAACAAAAAGTTAAACTTGTCAATACAAAATTGGGAGAATTGATACTTAAAGCAGCAATTGGCAGCAAAATTGATGGATACCAAGGCATTAGCCAAGGTGTAGCAAACAAAAACAAAGTTAGAGTCGTCCATCCAATATCTGATACCAAATTAATTGCCGAATCATTTTTGCGGAAATATGATTTAATTAACGTCCCTGCATAGTAAAGTATCCAGCTTAAATACGCAAAATATTTGAGGAATGATAAAATACTTTCCCTGGCTTCAACAGTTACATTGGGGAAAAAATTCAGAAATAAATTGATAGCATGGTGAAACGATCGAGCTGTAGCCCCCGACACTCCTGGATTTAACAAACTTCTCCAAGCTGAAACTGTTGGCAGAAATGTATAAGTTACCACCACGATAATTAATAAAGAAAGTAAGATTAATACTGCTAAATCTCTCCACCGACGGTGCTTGCAGAGAAAGACAAAAACTAAGGGCAGCCAAATAATAGGCAATGTTTTGACGAGAAAACCCACCCAAATTGCTAAAACTGCCAAAACATATCGCCGATAGTAAAGATATCCTATTAAAACAATCAATGTATTAGCAAGAAATACGTCAAGGTGAGCATTAGCGATCTGCTCGTTTAACAAAATTGGATTGATTAAATAGGCTATTGTTATGAGGTTACGGTTTTCATAGTTTGTTAGCAACCTCCAAATCAAGTAGGCATTGAGTGTATGTACCAAGACGCAGATTATTTTAAAAATATAAACTCCCAGTAGAGGGCTAATTGGTAAAGCAAGTGCTGATATAGCAAAAAAGAATAGAGAAACTGGGCCGTAGGTAGAAGTTTGCCGCCAGTGGAGGAAAGGAGATACGTTAGAAACAAATGTAGAGGAACTATTAAGATAAGGATTTATTTTATGTAAGCTCAACGATCCGTAATGCAAGTACAAATAAATATCACTGCTTGCGGGATAAGCTATGAGGGCAAGTGCCAGAAAGGGGATTGCATACTTGCAAATATCTAAAAAGCTAGAAATGGTCGCCTTTTTTTGAATTAACCAGATAATATATGTAACTGTTGCTATTAAGTAGGAACCGTTAATTAGAAGTCTGATGACACTGAAACGGCTGGTAGGGAAATCGTTATAGTTTTCTCCCCCCTGTAAAACGCTGTAAAACTTGGTGATTCCCATTGATGTCATGGAAATACAGAATATTATGGAAGCTGCTAATGCGACAGCATATAGAATTTTCTCATTTTTTAAGTAATTTTTGAGTGTGCTGTTATTCATATTTGTGGGCTAAGTGCAGGTAATTTTCGTGCCAAAAGCGGTTTGCGGTTATCTGACTAAATGGTGTTCCATCGCAAAACGCACGAGTTCTGCACGGTTGTTTCTTTCAGTTTTTCTGAACAAGCTGCTAACGTGCTTTTCGATGGTGCGAGGACTGAGGTGGAGCCGATCGCCAATTTGAACATTAGAAAGACCTTCTGTCAGCAAATCTAGCACTTCCTGCTCTCGCTGCGTCAATTTCGGAGCATTTGGGCTTGGAGATGCACGCGCGGCGTAGCTCTCCCGTAGGGAATCACCCGTTTTTGACTTTTGAGTTAAAAAATCCGTTTCTGGCTTGTCATTGGCTCTGCTGCGTGCCTCTAATGGCATCGGTTCGGGTTCCGGGGAACGAGACGGTGCCTGAGCAATTAGAGCATAGCGATCGAGCAAAGAGCGAATTACCGCCCCCAATTCCTGGAGTTCAAAAGGCTTAGCCAGAAAATTGTCGCACCCCATCTGATAGCCACGAATCCGTTCCTCAGTGCTCGTGCGTTCCGTCAAAAAAATCACCGGCAGCAAGCGGAAAGCGGGACGAGTCCGAACTCGTCGCACAAATTCGTAGCCATCCATTTCGGGCATTGTAATGTCGGTAACAATCAAGTGGGGCTGAAATTCCTGTACCAACCCTAAAGCTTCTTTGCCGTTCTCAGCAGCGATGACAGAGTATCCGATAATTTCCAGATAATCGGTAATCGACAAGCGAGTCGCAAAATCGTCGTCAGCAACCAGAATCGTCAAGGGCATGGGGGGAAATTAAAAATTAAACATTAAAAATTAAAAGTGAGTAATTTCACTTTTAATTTTTTATTCTACTGTTTAATTCTCTTGATAAGTTGCAGTTAAAGTAACAGGCTGTGCTAAATTTCCCTCCAAAGCTACGCCGCGCCCGTTGGCGGCCAAATGCCGCAGAGTTTTGTAAATTGTCTCAATTTGCTCTGGGCTGCCGGCTTTTTTGGCTATTTCTGCTACAGATAGAGGTGTTTGGGCGTCTTTGAGCACTTGCAGTACCCGTTGCTGCAAGTCCAACACAGCAGCAGCGGCTTTTTTGCCTGCTTCCACCCCTGGCTGGTGATAGGCATTGACATTCACCAAGGAACCGTAAAAACCTACGGCTCTTTCGTAGAGGGCGATTAATGCTCCTACTGTCCGAGGGGTGACTTGGGGAATCGTGACTGTGATTGAATCTCGGTGATTTTCGTACAAAGCTTGTCGAGTTCCCTGCAACAAACCAGATAAATAATCTCCACAAGTGACTCCGGTTTCTACTTCCACAGAAATGCCTTGTCTGTCTTCCAATACTTCGATAAATGTTAGGAAGAAATTCGGCACGCCGTCTCGCAGTTGCTGGACGTAGGCGTGTTGATCGGTTGAACCTTTGTTGCCGTAAACTGCGATTCCTTGATGAACTATGTTGCCATCTAAATCTTTTTCTTTGCCTATAGATTCCATGACTAATTGCTGCAAATAGCGGCTGAACAATAGCAGGGAATCTTTGTATGGCAAAACTACCATGTCTTTTTCGCCACGTCCATTGCAGGCATCATACCAGGACATGGCTAAAATGGCGGCAGGATTGTGTTTAATGTCGGTAATTCTGGTAGCTGCGTCCATAACTTTCGCACCTTCGAGCATCGCCCGAATGTCGATGCCTTGCAAGGCTGCTGGCAAAAGTCCTACTGTTGAGAGTTCCGAAGTGCGTCCTCCCACCCAGTCTGCCATCGGGAAGGTGGTAATCCAGCCTTCGGATTTGGCTAATTTGTCTAGTTTGCTGTCTGTGCCGGTGATGGCAATTGCTTGTTTGGCGAAGTCGAGTTTTTGGGCTGCGAAGGCTTTTTGAACTTCGATCATGCCGTTGCGGGGCTCCGGGGTGCCGCCGGATTTGGAGATGGTAATTACTAGGGTGCTGGCGAGTTTGTCTTTGAGTTGGTTGAGGATGCGATCGATCCCAGCGGGATCTGTGTTGTCAATAAAATGAATTGCTAGGGGTGGAATGTCTGGTGATAGGGCTTCGGCGACGAATTGGGGGCCGAGGGCGGAACCGCCGATGCCGATCGAGATTATATCGGTAAATTGTGGAGCAAATGGCGGTTTGATATCGCGGCTTTGAATTTTTTTGACAAAATCTTCGACTTGTGCTATGCCTTCGACTATTTCTTGTTTTAATTCTGGAGTGGGAGCTAAATCGGGGTTTCGCAGCCAGTAGTGGCCCACCATGCGGTGTTCGTCGGGATTGGCGATCGCTCCTGCTTCTAAAGCTGCCATGTCTTTGAAAGCTTTGTCAAATTTGGGTTTCATTGCTGCTACGAAAGCGTCGTCGAACCCCATGCGGCTGACATCGAGGTAAAGTCCCAATCCCTCGTGATAGTAAAGCCAGTCTTGATAGCGTTGCCAGAGTGCTGCGGCGTCCATAGGAATTCTCTACAATTTTTATAATGTTCGATCGGCATCGTCGGGAATCCAACAATTGTAGTTTAAAACGATCTGATGTCATGATTTTGCAGCATCCCAATAAATTTAAGCATTAGTCGCCTGAAGGCTGAAGGCTGGGTGCGGCAGAATTAAACAATAAAAATATGACTTGGGTGGCACTTTTCGTAAGTAGATCGCCCATTGGTGGTAACGCCCCATAGATCGATCGCTCGTCAAGGGACAGTGGCATATAGATTGACGAGTTGTCCGGGTTGGGCTTTGGGTGCTGGTTTGACAATACTCGAATTCGGGCGATCGCCCGCTGTAAAATAGGCATTACAGTCTGGTTAAATATACTTTTAGCTGTCACTCAATCATCGGCTAAAAATATAATGAACAACTGTAAAATACCAAAATTGTAGTATAATATACAGCAATACGGTTCACTTAAGACTGATCCCCCCTAGCCCCCCTTCTTAAGGGGGGGACAAGAGTATTTTCAAAGTCCCCCTTCTTAAGGGGGATTTAGGGGGATCTCCGAGCAATAAACAGCGCTAACTGAACAGTATTGGAATATACAGATATTAGAATTCAAAGTGCGATCGACTATGCTTACTCTATCTCCCGAATTAAAAGAAAAATTAGCAACTCCGCTCAAAATCGGCGACTTTGAAGTCAAAAGCCGCGTCCTGCAATCGCCCTTATCCGGCGTTACCGATTTGGTATTTCGCCGCCTGGTGCGCCGCTACGCACCGGATTCGATGATGTACACCGAAATGGTGAATGCTACGGGTTTGCACTACGTGAAGCAACTGCCGAGAATTATGGAAATTGACCCAAACGAGCGCCCAATTAGCATTCAATTGTTTGACTGTCGCCCGAATTTCTTGGCAGAAGCGGCGCAGAAAGCTGTGGCAGAAGGAGCGGATACTGTTGATATTAATATGGGCTGTCCGGTTAACAAAATTACTAAAAACGGCGGCGGTTCTTCTTTGCTGCGAGATCCCGAAAATGCCGAGGCAATTGTGCGGGCGGTTGTGGAAGCTGTAGATGTTCCTGTGACTGTTAAAACTCGCATCGGTTGGACGGATAAAGAAATTAATATTTTGGACTTTGCCAAGCGGATGGAAGATGCGGGAGCAAAAATGATTACTATCCACGGCCGCACTCGATCGCAAGGTTACACTGGCCCGGCAAAATGGGAGTGGATTCGCCGCGTTAAGGAAGTTTTATCGATTCCCGTTATTGGTAACGGAGACATTTTTTCAGTGGAAGCAGCGATGCGGTGTCTGGAAGAAACCGGCGCTGACGGAGTGATGTGTTCGCGGGGAACTTTGGGCTATCCTTTTATGGTGGGAGAAGTTGATTATTTCTTGAAAACTGGTGTGGAAAAGATACCTCCGACACCAATTGAACTCCTCGAATGTGCTAAGGAACATCTGCGGGGTTTGTGGGAATATAAAGGTGAAAGCGGTGTCTGTCAAGCGCGCAAGCACTTAACCTGGTATGCTAAGGGTTTCCCCGGTGCTGCTGAATTACGGGGCCTGTTGGCTGTGGTAGAAACGGTGGAGCAAGGTTGCGATTTGATCGATCGCGCGATCGATCAATTGCCCGCATAAACCTTGAAACAAAACCCGCCTCTGCCGGTTAAAATTTAAGACACAGTTAGAATTTTGTGTGTGGGGAAAGCATGGATTCATTAAAAGGGCGAGATTTATTAAGTCTGGCAGATTTAAGCATTGATGAATTAAATTATTTGCTGGATCTAGCAGCCAGTTTAAAATCAGGAATGGTCAAGCTGAAACGCAATAAAGTTCTCGGCTTGTTATTTTCCAAAGCTTCAACACGAACGCGGGTGAGTTTTACTGTGGCAATGTATAAATTGGGAGGGCAAGTAATTGACCTCAATCCCAACGTTACGCAAGTCAGCCGCGGCGAACCCTTGGTAGATACAGCCAGGGTTTTAGACAGATATTTGGATGTTTTGGCCATTCGGACTTTCGATCAAAAGGATTTAGCAACATTTGCCAATTATGCAAAAATTCCTGTGATTAATGCCCTGACAGATGACGAACATCCATGCCAAGTGTTGGCGGATTTAATGACAGTCAAAGAGTGTTTTGGTAAGCTGGAAGGAGTGACATTAACTTATTTTGGCGACGGTAACAACATGGCAAATTCGCTGATGTTAGGCTGTGCAATGACAGGGATGAATGTCAGAATTGCTTGTCCTGAAGATTTCCGACCAAATCCTGAGATTGTGGCAAAAGCTCAGGCAATTGCTAATGGAAAAACAGAAGTTATTGTGACTGCTGATGCGGCAGCGGCGGCGAAGAATGCTCAAGTTATTTATACTGATGTTTGGGCGAGTATGGGACAGGAAGAGGAAGCGAAACTCAGGATTCCTTTGTTTGAGCCTTATCAGGTAAATGAAAAACTTCTAGAGTTATCCGATCGCAATGCAATTGTACTGCACTGTTTGCCGGCACACCGGGATGAAGAGATTACGGATGCAGTAATTGAAGGTTCGCGATCGCGCGTTTGGGATCAAGCGGAAAATCGGATGCACGCTCAGCAAGCTTTGTTGGCTGCGATTCTCGAAAGCGATTAGATAAGATCAGATTAGACGGCGGTTGAAACCGCGTCTACACCGACAAAACCCAGATGGTGCGTGGGTTGAAGAGTAGGCGGTTAAAATTACGTGATATTCTGAGTCTTCCGTTATTTCAAGCGCCGTTTTATCTGAACCGTATTGGATTAAAATCGACTGCAATTATTGTATTAGTTTGATGGCGGTTTTCAATTTGATATAATCGGTGGCAGCATTTCCTGAATTGCGATATTAAAAGCGGGAAATTGCAGCGGTGAAATGCTCGCAATTTCCCCAATAATTACTTCGCTTTGATATCCATCTTCAGCGGGTTCTCTAAAAATGTGCAGTTGTCTGTCATTTACATTTAGTACCCAATAATCGGCAATTCCAGATCGCGCGTAGATTTTGGCCTTAATTTCGCGATCGTAAGCCAAGCTGCTGTCTGCCACTTCGATAATTAGATATACTTCTGAGGGAGTCGGATGGTGAGTGGCGTAGTCCAAGGGATCGATTCTGACTACGGCGATATCGGGTTCTGGTTCGGAATTGTCATCGAGGGCGATCGGATCTTGAGTATAGACAGCAGCCAGGTTTTCGAGAAGAGCGCGCAGAAGCGTCGCAGTGCGTCTAGTTGCGGAAGTATGGGCAGTTCCTTTTGCACTCATTCTGATAATATTTCCTGAAATTAATTCAACTCGTTCCTCTGGGTGAAAAAATCCCATCTCTCCCAGCTTCTGATATTCTTTAACTGTCCATTTGCGGAGCGTGAAAGGAGCTTCTGTACTCAGCATAGTTCCCTCGCTAATTGATAATTTTATTGTAACTCATATCTTAGATCAAATCCAGTAACATCGGAATTATGATTAGCAGAAATGATGAGACGGCAATGCCGTGTCCCTATAATATTATTTTGGGTAGAAATGAGGAGACGGCAATGCCGTGTCCCTACAATATTATTTTGGTTGGGTAGGGACACGGCACTGCCGTGTCGTCTATATTCTGGTGCAACCGGAATTGATATTTAACTGGTTCCCAGGCTCTGCCTAGGAACCACTAGAATGAGTAGATTAAGAGGCTCCGAAATTCACTTTTGTGACTCCGCCAGCGACAACATTAACTGTTTGTTGAATTTGACTACCGTCAACTTTCAACTGATAAGAACCGGGCGCAAGCTCGATCGCCCCAAACCATCCTTTACCATCCGCGCGCAGTTGCCGCGCCTTGCTAGTAGCATCGATCGCCTGCAATGTCAAACTCGCACCGTCGCAAGTTCGATCGCACTGCTGCAAATTTCCGGCGATCGCCCCAGCAGTAGGCCGCGACTTCCAAGGCATATCGGGAACCGCTGCCGGCATTGTCCACACCGGCTGAGTTTCAACGGTTCTGCCCGTAGCGCCGTCAACGTATTGACTCGGCTGCGAGAGGGCGGTGTAAAATAGATCGTTGCTTTTCGGCAGGTATTTCCAAGGCTGACGGGGTAAATCTCTGCTGTTGCCGCCAGTTCGCAGTTCAACGTTGGTGTACACGTTGCTGCTAGCGTAGGAATACAGGACAGTACCCGCAACGTGATTCCCAAGGGCTGAAGGGGCTTCGGCGCGGCGGACTTGCGAAAGGGTGTCTTCGATGTAGTTGAGGTAATTGCCGGGGCCGATCGCAATTTGGCGGTTGTACTGGTGGTTTTTGGCGTACTCGATCCAATTGTCGTAAGCGATTTTTTGCGATCGCTTGTATTCGCGCTGGTAAGTCATCGGCATCGCCATGTCGAGAATACCTTCTTCTAGCCAAGCGCGCCAATCTTGCAAGACTTCTTTGTAAGGTTGAGTTTGCATCCAGTCGCGATCGTTTTTCGGGCCGTCTCCCCAGGCGATGGTGGCGGCGGTAATTTTCACGCGCGGTTTAATTGCTAGGGCTTCTACATAAAGCTTTCGTACTAAATTTGTCACCTGATCGCGCCGCCACTGCATCCACAGGGGATCTGTGGGTGCGGGTTTGCCCGATCGACCGTTTTGCTGGTTGAAACGGGCGATCGAAGTCGGATTGTAGCCCCAATTCGGCCCAGCGTAGCGCACGTAATCCAACTGTACGCCATCCACATCGTAGCGCTTCAGCAAGTCCAAATAGACGGAAACAGTATAATCTAGGGCGTCTGGATTACCGGGATCGAGGAAACCTTTAGCTTCGCCGCCCGAAGTCAGCATCGCCCAATTGTCCTTTCCTGAGGCATTGGGCCCGTGTTTTTGCCAAACGTGACCGGCGGGAAGTTTGCCACCGGAAACTACTGGTAGCGTCACCATCCAAGCGTATACTTCTATACCTGCGGCGTGGGCTTTGCCGATCAAATCTTGCAGGGGATCGAAACCTGCTGGAACATTGGGATCGGTGGTGCGGGGTTCGATCGCGCTCGTATAAAAAGCATCGCCACGGCGGCGGACTTGGGCAACGATCGCGTTGGCATTAGCCCTCTGCGCGTCTGCAATCAACTTTGTGACTTCTTGAGGGGTTTTGAAACCTGGGTTGAATGCGTCCACCCAGAAGGCCCGAAATTCGCTGGTTTGGGTTTGTGGGGGGAGAGTTGCGATCGCCCGTGAAGGGAACAAGTTTGATAACCAACCGGGAGTCAGCAGAAAACTGATTGTTAAGCCGATCGAGAACAGGCTTGACAAAAAGAATGTTTTGGTTTTTCGCATGAGGAATGTGTGAGAGAGCGTTTAACTGTCCTTTACGGACTTTTGGTTTGAGCGTCCGCTTGACATTTTCGCACATCGGTGCAAGTTTGGGCGAAAATACACTGAACTGGCGATCGCTTATACTTAACTCTGGTATTTTCTATACAATCGCTCTATTTTTTCAATGTACGAACGCACTGATCCTGAGATTGAAGCAATTCAAGAATTCCTCTCGCCACACTTTGGAACTGACTTTGAGCCTGACGAACTGGCAAATAGCGAACAGACAATCATCGAACAGGTATTGGAGTATGTAGGTAGCCGGTTTACCCGGATGAAGTATATCCTCGGTCTTGCCCTTGATTTTGCGATCGTTGCACAGCGTCTATCTAATGTTGATGACTCTGCCAAAAGATTAAGAGAGCATCTGACAATTGAACAATTATTTCAACGCTATCAAGTTGTCACTGAACGGGGAGAACAACAGGCAAATACACTAACTTTAAAATTTGGTCAATCAACTCAAGTAGGTATCCGACGTATAGAAGAGTCACTTGTTCAATTTTTTCACAGTCTCAATCGTTCAAAATATCCCAGTGCTTATGTTTACAATACAGGTCAATGGCAAAAGTTTCAAGACCTACTGATTCTCTGTTTTCGTCTGTCCGAGTCGGGACGATTTCAACTCTGCCAACAACTTATTGATTTTGGTCTTGAACGATTGCCAAAGAACATATTTGTTACTAGAGAATCTTTACGAGTTCGTTTATTTTCCGAGATTGTAAGCAATTACCCGCGCAGCGATCCAGATGAGAATGGAGGTTTAGTTTTTCAAGCCATTGCTTGCGGTTATTTCAAAGCCGATCGACCTCATCTCAGCTTTGTCGTTGATAAGGTACGCACAGGTTCGTCCAGACAGCGGCGTTTTGGAGATATTGACTGTTATTATGGCCTGGATCTAGAAATATCAATAGAAGTAAAAGACTGTCACATTTCCCTGAAGAACCTCAAGCAACAATTGGGAAGTTTCCAGAAACAAGTAACAGGCAATCAAATCCTTGGTGTGGCTTTTGTACTCTCCATAGATGGGGAAGCGAGTTCTGTACTTAGCGACAGCGGTATCATTTCGTTCGCACAAGACGAGCTCATTAAATCCGTGAATATCTGGGATTGGCAAAAGCAGGATGCAGCCGTGCATGAAATGCTTCACTATCTTGCTCACGTTGAACAGAATCCTAGTGCTGTTGGCAGGCTGCTGGCATTTATTGGCGATCGAGATCCCCAACACAACTCTCTTACTTATTATCAAAGTTAAACTGTGATTTCAAGAGCAAGCTGAATCGGAAAAATTAACTCTGAATTGAGTGGCTTTATTTTTTGCGATCGGGCTCTAACAATTTCATCATCTGAATGGCTTTGATAAGCCTTGACAACTTCCTTTCCTACCGCCAATCCGAGTAGTGGCGGTACGGCATTTCCGACTTGAAGGTACTGTGATGTTCTCGAACCAATCACCTCAAAATCATCGTCAAAAGATTGCAGCCTCAATCCTTCGCGGACAGTCAATCCCCGATGCTGACTTGGATGAGTGGATCGTGCAGACGAAGGTTTTCTCATGTTAGATGTTACAGCAATAGCTGGTTTATCACTAGCTAGTCGAGCATAGCTATTGTGAAAACCGCTGGCTGGTTGAAGGCGATCGGGAATTGACTTTCGGTTGCCACCATCTGGGATATACTTCAGAATCTCAATTAACTTTTGTGAATGATTGGCCGCCTCGTGATGTAGCAGTATATTGGCAGTTTTTCGTCTAGCTATTTGATAGTCAGTTTGCGGCATAATCTGGTAATTTTTACAAATTTCTCCAGCATTTAATGGCGGCAAATCTGAAATTGCATCAGCTACATTCACATAAGAGTGAGAACTTGGCAGTGGAAATTCAGGCGGCAACAATCCATCAAGCCAACCTATAAAAAAAGCACGTTTTCGCAGTTGTGGTACGCCGTAGTCAGCCGCTTTTAAAAGACGACATTTCATGTGATATCCGATATCAGCAAAGCTAGCAATGACTGAATCACGCACCTTGCCTCCCTGCATTACCAGCATTCCTTCAACATTCTCGATAATCACATAAGCAGGACGAATTTCAGCCACCAAATCGCGAAAATTACGCCATAAAGAATTGCGAGGATCTGCGCTTTCTCGCTTGCCAACGGTGCTAAATCCTTGGCATGGTACTCCCCCAGTAATAATATCGATTTCTGCTACCGAAATTTCAAAGAACTCCTCTATCTCGGAAACGGTTGTCTGTGTTAAGTCAGATAGCAAACAGGGAAGTGGAGATAGGTTACGTTCAAAAGTTTGTTTGGCGTTTTGACAGTAATCTATGCCGCCGATTGCTTGAATGCCAGCACGTTTAAAACCCAGAGTTAACCCTCCAATGCCGCAAAACAAGTCAAGGCTACGCGGAAAATCCTTTGTTTGAGTTTTTGTCATCGTTAACTACCTCTTGAGAGAACTATATAGAAAGTCAACATACTTTTGCGAACTTACGGCACTTCCGACTGGGATAAGAATGTCCGCGCTGACTTCGTTCATTTTAACGGAGAAAATCTTTTGCAGGCTTATTCCAAAAATGAAGATATGCGTGAGTCAGAATGATGCTAAAATACACTGTTTGTATGGCTGCCGCTCGCATCAGAATAACATATACTGTGATGCCAGCGGTTTAATTGACCGGAATTCTCGATCGCACTCAGTAAACCAGATCAGTAAATCAGATCAGTAGTTAGCCCAAATATGTCTGCAATGGAAAAAAAACAAATCGATGGATTGTGGGTATCAGTATTGTACTTTGCTCAAGGTCTCCCTTACACCGTCGTTAATTTAATGTCGGTGATTTTTTTGAAAGGGATGGGAACCAGCAACGAGATGATCGGATTGACAAGTTTGTTGTCTTTTCCCTGGGTATTAAAAGGTTTGTGGGGGCCCCTCGTTGATATGTATTCCACTAAACGCAAGTGGATTTTAACAACGGAAATTATTTCTATTTTTCTGTTTGCGTTGCTAGCTTTTGGTGTATTAACGCCGGAACCTGTTATTATATCACTGGTGATATTTACGGCGATCGCCTTTGTGTCCGCTACTCACGACATCGCCATTGATGGATTTTACTTAAACGTTCTGAATAAAGACAAACAAGCGCTTTTTGTCGGCGTTCGCAACACCGCCTACAGGGGGGCAGTCATTGCCGGCAGCGGTGTATTGGTGTTCTTAGCAGGGAAAATAGCAGAACAGCATTTAGTAACAGGAACTGCGGGCGATACGAAGGTATATCAGGACATTCAGTTGTCACTTTTGGGCTCGTCTTTTAGCGTGTCTGCGCTTAAATATGGCTGGGCGACAGCCTTTGGCATTTGTGCCATTATATTTGTGCTGATTTATCTGTTCCAGCGCTGGTATCTTCCCTATCCTAAAAATTATGCTGTCGAAGCGGGTGCACCGCAGCGGACAACGAGTTTTATCGAGGCATTTAAAACTTATTTCGAGCAAGATAAAATTGGCTGGATTGTGACTTATGTCTTGATTTTTCGATTGGGCGATGCCTTAACATTCAAAATGGCTCCTCCTTTTTTAATGGATAAAGTTGAGAAGGGAGGGTTGGCAGTTTCTACGTCGCAGATGGGTTTGCTATCGGGTACTGTCGGCGTGATTTTTCTGTTAATCGGAGGATTACTGGGCGGCTATTTGATTGCAAAACAAGGATTGAAAAAATGGATGTGGCCGACGGCAATTCTGCAAAATTCAACTAACGTGCTGTATTGGCTGTTGGCAATACATCAACCGGGGATTGAATGGGCTTATGCCGTAAATTCGATCGAGCAATTTACTTACGGACTTGGTGTAGCTGCCTATACAGTGTTCTTAATGCGGACTGTTCGCCCCGAATATGAAGCATCCCACTACGCGATTACAACGGCTTTTATGGCCGCAGGAGTGCTGATTCCGGGCGTTTTTAGCGGCTACTTACAGGCAGACTTGGGCTATCAAAATTATTTCTTGTTCAGTTCACTGGCTGTGATTCCCGGTATGATGACGATTTTCTTTTTGCCGCTAGAAGATGAGTACAAATTAGCATCTATGCCCCGGCCTGGACTGGACGATCCAGATTAATTAAATTGTATCTGTTGACTTTCCTACTTGGCGCCCATAAAATAGAGGACACAACATTGTTGTGTCCCTACCGCATATCTTTAGTGCTAATCGCCAACTAAATCGAAATAAAATCGCTAGCTGTAATCGGACTATTTAGTATGCCGAAGAAACTGGCAATAACTTCACCACTGCTGGCAATTTCGATGGTTGTTGAAATATCGCCTTGAGTAATTCTCAGTTGGTTGAAGCTCAAACCTTTGGTCAAACCAATTAAATCTTGACCCTGTTGAAAGTCTAGAAGTGTATCTGTACCTGCACCTGCTCCTAACACAAATACGTCGCGTCCAGCGCCACTAATTAAGATGTCTGCACCCACTGCGCCAACTAGGGTGTCGTCCCCGTCTCCCCCGTTCAAATTGTCATCTCCTTTGCCACCGAATAGCTGGTCATTTCCTAGACCACCAGTGATAATATCGTTGCCGCGGTTGCCGCTGAGAGTATCGTTTCCTCCGTTACCAGTGATAATATCGTCCCCACCAAAACCTGATGCTGTATTGTTGGCATCGTCGCCTACTAAATTATTAATTTTAGAGAGGTCGAGAGCAGTTCGCATTGCAAAAAAAATTCCCAAAAAAGAGCTTCCCGGAGTAGTTCTTAACTGCTCTGAACTGCTCCGCGATTGCAATGCTTCTCCTATTTCCGGGAGCGCAAAGTCTAAGCCATTTAACAGCTCTAAATAATCTGAATCTGTAAAAGTAAAATCAGGACTGCTCAACTGGTTTACAGAGATTTCTGTCTGAGTCAGGCCGGGAGGAGGAGTTGTTAATAAGCCTAATTGCGTGTGCTTGTCTAACGCCAGCAACGGGTTAATAATCGGGTTAGTAAATGTTTGTAAAACAACTTTTCCTGGCAGAAAAGCTTCTCCTCCCAAACTAACAAAATCGCCGCTAACTATGTAGTGAGTTACATTTTTTCCCGCGCCGGCTTTCTGTGTAAAAGTATTGACTGTGCTCTGAGCAATTCCGGGAGAATTGAAGGTGACAACATCTCCGATCGCAGATGTGAATTCTGTGGCGGCTAGCTGCGTTAGGGCGCCGCCCAAGCTGTGTCCGAGAAGGTCTGGCGGCAAGCGGCCGGGGTTTTTTGTTGTATCTTGACCGATTTCTGTCAGCCAAGTTCCTAAGGCTTGTTTGTTGGCTTCAAATTGGTTGAAACCGACGCTTCGCTTGTCTGCGTTGGCAAGATCGTCTACGAGGGAGTCGGTGCCGCGAAATACTAATACGGGCGGTTTGTCTGGGGTGGTGGAAATTAAGCCGATCGCGTGAAATCCAGTTCCCGGATCGTCAAAAGTGCGATCGATTTGGTAGCCGGCAGCGCTCAAACCAGTTTGAACGACAGTTTGAAACTGGGGGTTGTTATCTATGTAAGCAACTTGTTTCGCTAGATTTTCGTAAACGGCGGGGGAAGAAGGCATATTTTTTATTTCCTGTGGTTGAATCGGGAATTAGTTGTTAACCTGGTTAATTCATTTTACTGTAAACTGGATTAATTAACAATATTAATTTATTCAATTTTGCAATTATAAAATTATCAAAACAACAAGACAAGCCAAACGAATTTAGTAAAAAATATTACTTATTTTTTACTAAATTTGGCTCGCTTTTACGATATCCAAACTACAAATTTTTCTCGCACTAAAGCTGCACAAAATCAGTCTGCGTAATGTCACTCGCCGACACGGCTGTGAGAGTAGCAAGAATTTCGCCAGTAATCGGGATAGAAATTACAGCTCCGTCACCACCTTGTCGGACTATAATTAGAGGAAAAGTTAGCCCCCGCGACAGTGCAATTAAATCTTCACCCTTTTTAAAATCGACAATTACATCGCCTCCGCCGCCGGATTCCAGTACAAAGCGATCGCGCCCCGCACCGCCGATCAAAATATCGTTGCCAAACTCGCCGGACATCAAATCGTTTCCCTCGCCACCCTCCAAATAATCGTTATCTCTGCCGCCGTACAAGAAGTCCTCACCGCGATCGCCGGTGATGCTGTCATTACCTCGATTGCCTCTAAGAGTATCGTTACCCCCGCTGCCGATAATTGTATCCTCGCCCTTGCCGCCCGTAGCAGTATTGTTGCGAATGTCGCCCAATAAATAATTCGATTGCAGAGGAGCTAAACCGAATTGCATTTGTCTGATTAAGTCCACAAAAGAAAATTCTGAGGCTGTTCTCAAACTCTCTGCACCCCCTCTGGTTCTGATTGCTACTGACACATTTGCTAGGGGAAAATTTAGCGCAGCGATCAACTCGTTAAAATCTGAGTCGTTGTTACTATAGTTAAACTCGATACTGTTTAAGTTTTCGAGGGAAATTTGCCTCTGAAAAAAATCTGCGGGCGGAGTAGTTAACAAATTTTCGGTTCGATGTTTTGCCAAAACACTTAAGGGATTAATAGTCGGGTCAGTAAAAGTTTGGAGAAATACTTTTCCCTGTATAAATGCTTCGCCAAACAAGCTGACAATATCTCCGCTGACAATGTAGTGACTGACATTTTTGTTGCCTGCTCTACTGAGATTTTTCCGAAAATTGCTGGCGATACTCGCTGAGACTCCGGGAGAGTTGAAAGTCAATATATCGCCGGTCAGAGATGTGTATTCGCTGGCGACAATTTGAGCGATCGCTCCGCCCCAACTGTGTCCGATGACATCTGGCAATAATTTGCTGGGGTTTTTGGCAGTATCTTGACCGATTTCTGTGAGCCAGTTTTTGATACTATCTTTGTTTTTTTCAAATTCTGGTAAGCCAATGTCGCGGGAGTCGGAAAACATAGCGTCGCCGTCGATGAAGTCTGTACCTCGAAATACTAGGACTGGCGGTTTTGTGGGGTCGGAGGAACCGAAGCCGATCGCATAAAATCCGGTTTCTTTGTCGTCGAATATGCGATCGATATAGTAGCTGTTGGTGTCCAGGAAGCGCGAAACTTGATTTTGCGCGTTCGGCTTTTGATTCAAAAAAACAATTGACTTAGCCAGAGCTTCGTAAACAGCAGGCGAGGCACTCATAATATTTTATTTGGTGTTTGTTGGTATTGGCGATCGCTCTGGTTTTGAGCTAATTTTCCACTGCCCGCCATTATAACTGACAGATTTTTATGGTAAACTTGATCATATCTACTCAACAATCATTTTTGTGCAGTTATGGCTATCATTCGTCAATACATTGCTCCACTTATAGCGATATTAGTATTTTTCGTGGCTCTGGTAGCAGTCAGCGCTCGCATCTTTTTGCCGGCTGACATGGCTGCCCCGGCACCAATTGAGGAAGCGATCCCCCAAAAGCAAGCGACAGGAGTTAATCCAATTTTCTTGGGGCTAAATTATTCCCCTCTCCGTGTCCGCTAAACCGATGTCAGCCGAGATATTACCGGGCTACGGGCTGCGATCGGGTTCTGGACTCGATCGCGCAAAACTGCTAAAGTTCCTGCACCATACTTACCGAGAGCTTTACCCCGATCGGGAATTGGGACATTTGGCTCAAACTGTCGAGCAGTATTTTTCTAACCAGACGCCGCTTTGGTGGGTAGAGTGCCTGAAAAACAGCCAGAAAGAGGGAGAAAGTTTTTCTGTACTCCCCTCGCAGTCTGCCAATCTCAAATCGATTGTCGGATGTTTGTGGTTGGGAAATGCGATCGACCAAACCACTGGAGAACGCCACGGTCATATTTTTCTGCTCTACATAGCACCGGAACACCGCCGTCAGGGACTCGGTGCAGCTTTAATTATTCAGGCAGAAAATTGGGCCCGTTCAAGGGGCGACAGGCAAATTGGTTTGCAAGTTTTCTTGAACAATCAGCCTGCAATGAATCTCTATCAAAAATTAGGCTATGAGAGTCATTCTGTCTGGATGATCAAATCTCTTTGAAAAACCAGAGGTATTTGTTGGCAGTCAGAACTAGAGTTCGGATTCATCTAAATTATGAGGACTCTTCCTCCAGCAGGGCGAACAATAGGAGGACTTGAGTCTTGAATCGGAATGCTTTTATTGCCCGGAATGCTAATTTATATTGACCGTTGACTGAGTTGCACCCGTAGCATCCTCTGTGCGGTAAAGTTTTTTTATGAACAATAACGACTACCCCAACGCCCTCGATCTTGATACGGAACTGGAAAGCCCTTTGGATCAATTTGACGAGTCCGAACCCGCGCTACCAGATCCAGAGGAAATGCTGCCTTTGCTGGAATCCCCGGAACCTCAGCACCGGATGATGGCGGCGCGGGCTTTTTGCGAATTGCAGGACGATCGCGCGATTTCGCATTTAATTAATTTGTTGAGAGACGGTTGCCCCTTGGTGCGGGTGAGTGCGGCCTATGCTTTGGGGCGAAATCCGAGTCCCGATGCTGTGGAACCGCTGATCGAGCAACTTAACCGCGATTGGAACGGTTATGTTCGCAAAGGGGTAGTTTGGGCCCTGGGAAATTGCACAGATCACCGCGCCTTAGCGCCCTTAATTGATGCTCTGAGAACTGATATTTCGGCGGTGCGTTTGTGGGCGGCGAGTTCTCTGGGTCAAATGGCAAAAGTTGGTTACTATGTGGTGATTGCGGGGATTCCGCCGTTGATTGAATCGCTGCGGGGAGATGCTGTGTCTGCTGTGCGAAGTAACTCGGCTTGGGCGATCGGGCAACTGGCGCGGGAATTGCCGAATAATGTAGTGTACGCTGGGGCGATCGACGCTTTAATTGAATCTTTAGAAGAAGATGCAGATATGGGCGTGCGGGAAGATGCGAAATCTTCCCTCTTGCGAGTCGGCGATCCGCGCGGTTTGCAGACAATTGAAGATTTAGAAATGGAAGGAATGTTATGATCGAATTCCTACAATTAAATACTGTCAGGGATTGTGCACTCCGAATCAAGAAACCGGGTTTTGTATAAAAATACTTGATTGCAGCCAGCAAATTCGGTAAAAAACCCGGTTTCTGGGCTCTGCGTAAGTTTTAAGTGTTTTAAAATTACCGTTTAGCGCGATCGCTTGTGAACTTCATCAATCCCAAAACAGAGTTTGGCTTCAAAAAAATCTTTGCTTCGCCCCAGAGCAAAGAAGTTTTGATTAGCTTCCTGAATGCCATGCTCTACAACGCAGAGCCGACAATTCAAGACTTAGAAATCATCGATCCCTACGCCGCACCAGCCATTACCGGTTTAAAAGACACTTACCTGGATGTCAAAGCCAAAATTACAGGCAACACAACTGTCATTATCGAAATGCAGGTAATTAATGTAGAAGCTTTTACCAAGCGCGTCATATACAATGCAGCCAAAACCTACGCGACTCAGCTAAAACCGAGAGAAGGCTACTCAAAATTAAATCCTCTGATTGCTTTAACAATTACAGATTTTGTGCTGTTTGAAAATACCGAAAAGTTTCTCACCCATTTTGTTTTTAAAGAAGTCGAAGAAAACATCGAATATTACAGAGAAATAGAATTATTTTTTGTAGAACTGCCAAAATTCAATAAAGAATTGGAACAAGTCGAAAACCTGATTCAAAGCTGGGTTTATTTTATCAAAAACGCTACCAAGCTTGATGAAATACCCGAAAAATTTGCATCAATACCCGAAATTAATACAGCTTTTTCAATCGCCAGTAAAAGTAATTTAAGCGTTGATGAATTAGCCGAATTTGAAAAGCGAGAAATGTTTTTTGAAGACCAGCGCGGTGCTATTACTAAAAGCCGCCAAGAAGGCCGCCAAGAAGGCCGCCAAGAAGGTAGAATTGAGGGGCAAATAGAATTAATTATGCGTCAAATAGGGCGGCGCACTGGTGAGATTTCGCCGGAAATTCAAAGTCGCATCCAGCAGCTATCTCCCGAACAATTGGATGATTTAGGTGAAAATTTGTTGGATTTTAGCAGTCAAGAGGATTTGATTGCTTGGCTTGAATCGGTGTCAGCGTAAATTTCTAATTATGTCCGGCAAAAAGGACACGGCAGTGACGTTTCCCCACGGATATTAGGACACGGCAGTGCCGTTTCCCTACGGATATCATGTGTTAATCTAATAAGTCAGGTTCCCGGTGTACAATCATGTCATAAAGCGGTTGAAAGCTAAACCATCCCATGCGGTGCGAGCCTACTTGTTGCTGTGTCAAACGCGCACATTCTGGCTTAATGAGAATCGGTTTTCCCGCTGCTTGGGCCATTAACTGCGCTTGACAAGAACGTTCCATCGAAATAAACCACCAAGCCGCTTCATCTACTGTCTCACCTACTGTTAACAGCCCGTGATTTTGTAAAATAATGGCTTTTTTCTCACCTAAAGTTTTGGCGATGCGTTTAGCTTCTTCGATTTCCAAAACAACTCCGGTGTAATCGTCAAATAAGGCATGGTCTTCATAAAAAGAACAAGCATCTTGCGTCAGCGGGTCAAGCAGGCGGCCCAAACTCGACCAACTTTTGCCGTAGGGAGAATGGGCGTGCGCTGCTGCGATTACGTCGGGGCGGGCGCTGTGCACTTGGGAATGAATGGCAAAGGCTGCTTCGTTTACGGGTTTATTTCCTTCAACTACTTCGCCTTTGTGGTTGACTAAAATTAGGTCGCTGACTCGAATCAAACTAAAGTGCATTCCAAAGGAATTGACCCAGAAATGGTCGAGGTGTTCGGGATCGCGGACGGTTATGTGTCCAGCAATTCCTTCGCTAAATCCGAAGCGACCAAATAACCGAAGTGCGGCGGTTAAACGTTGTTTGCGGTGGCGACGTTCTTCTTCAAATGAGTTGAATGTTGGGGGTTGAAAAGTGACTTTTGGGATTTTTACTGCTATCATAAACTGTTTGGTAATTGGTAATTAGTCAGTAGTCATTAGTCAGTAGTCATTGCTTCGTATTCACTCAAGCGCAAACCTGCTATGTTTTTGCAGTCAAAAGTGGCGTTATTTCCGGGGTGGCGTTCGATTAATTCGATGATTTGTCCGGCGGGGTTTTGCAGAAACCACTGGGTTAATGAGCCGTAGTCTAAAGGTTGATATGACAGGGGTTGAAAGTTTTTATTTTGCCATATTTTAGCAGCATTCTGAACGTTTTCGACTCGAATCGCGACGTGGTGAACTGCTGTCAATCCCCTTTCTTGCTGGAAGCGGTTTTTTTGGTCGCCGGCTGCGTGGGGCGCATCCAATACTATTAAGCCGCCGGCTGGCATTAATAAGGTCATTAAATGCAGCCACAAATCGGAGGGAATGTTAATGTTTGCGGTACAAAAGTTAATGGGAAACAAGTCGGGGCCTTCAACTATTTTGGCGCCGAAGGATCGAAAAGATTCGGCGTAGTCTTCTAGGGCGGCGCGATTAGGAAATGTGATGACAAAGTGGTCTATTGATACTAATTCTCCGTACAGCTTTGTCTCAAATGTCCAGGTTGTCAAAAATTCGGGATTAATAAATTTGGGGTTGAACTCCAGCAAGCCATTTTTTTCGATGAATGGTGAGTCAAGATGGCTGTCAAGGTTGCTGTCTAATTTTAGGGTTGGTAGATTCAAGTTTTTCATGTCTCTCACCCGATGTTATAGCAGTGGACAGTGGACAGTGGACAGTTGACAGTTGCAGAATCAGGAAATCAAACCGTTTAGGCTATGGGTTAGGAGGCTCTATTCATGAGGTTATTTATGTCCTAACCGCTGTGGCGATTGCTATAACTGTGCAAAACAGCGAATTTTGTCTCCAGGCTGAAGTTGACGCACATTGAGTGCGCCTTAATTCAAAAATAACACAAAATTTAATACAGGCAAGCCGATCGCCCGATCGCCACTCCCAAATCTATAATCCCAAATCGGCTGATTTGCCGATCGCCATTCCAGCCAACCACGCCGTAGTCCAAGCACTTTGGAAGTTGAAACCGCCCGTCACGCCGTCGATATCCAAGATTTCGCCAGCAAAGAAAAGTCCCGGACAGCGGCGGCTTTCCATTGTCTTAAAATCAACTTCCTTGAGGTTGACACCGCCGCAGGTGACGAATTCTTCCTTAAATGCGCCTTTTCCTGAAATCTGATATTCGCCTTGAACGAGCTCTAGCAAGAGGCGATCGAGGGCTTTGTTGGATAAATCAGCCCAGCGTTTTTGCTCGTCAATGCCGATCGAACTTGTCAAACGTTCCCAGAGGCGCCGCGGCATCGGAAACGGACAGCTAGACACGATCAAGCGGTGCGACAACTGCGATTTGACCGCTACCAGTTGCTGCCGCAAAACCTCCCCATTGTACTGGGGAAGCCAATTAATCAGCACAGATGTTCGATAATGGCGATCGTGCAAAAATCTCGCGCCCCAAGCCGAAAGTTTGAGTACAGCAGGCCCGCTTAAACCCCAGTGAGTAATTAACAAAGGCCCGCTTTGTTCTAATTTAGCACCAGGCAATTTTACCTTAGCATTCGGAACCGAAACTCCGGCTAAATCTTTGATTCTGTTGTCAGCAATATTAAAAGTAAATAGAGAAGGAACGGGCAGTTCTACAGTATTACCTAACTCTTTTGCCCACTTATAACCCGACGGATTGCTACCTGTAGCGAGCAAAATGCGATCGGACTGCAATATCTCCCCCGATTTCAACTCAACTTCAAACATAGAGGCAGTGTCCCCGCGGCCGTCTTCTGCACCGTTCCCCATTAACTTCCTTAATGAAACGACTGCATCGCCCGTGCGAATTTTCACACCTGCATCCTCAGCGGCCCGGATCAAACAGTTAACAATTGTCCCCGAATCGTCTGTGATCGGAAACATTCGCCCGTCTTCTTCTGTTTTCAATTTCACACCGTGACTGGCAAACCAATCTACAGTATCGCGGGGTTGAAATCGACTAAAAGCACCGCGCAGAGCTTTCCCTCCTCTGGGGTAATTCTGGACTAAAACACCTGGATCAAAACAAGCGTGAGTGACATTGCAGCGCCCGCCGCCTGAGATGCGAACTTTTGCCAGGAGTTGGCGGCCAGCTTCTAGTAAAGTGACGCGGGCCTGCGGGTAGGTTTTCGCGCAGGTAATCGCACTAAAAAAACCTGCTGCACCGCCACCGATGACTGTAATTTTGAGCATTCGATCGGACAAATTTTTTCTCGCTTATTCTTCTGGTTCAAAATCGGATTTTGCCGCCCCGCAAGTGGGACAAACCCAATCGTCGGGGATATCTTCAAAGGCAGTACCGGGTTCTATTCCCCCGTCGGGGTCGCCTACTTCTGGATCGTAGACGTAAGCGCAAACGGTACAAACGTATTTTTGCATTTGCTAACCCAATTTTGTATTGTAAGCCTATAGATTATACTTGACAAAGCAACCTAGTGCAATACTAATTTCAAAAGGTAATGCGACTTTCGGCAATTCCCAAACTATTAGGAATTAAGTTTTTCACAAATCTCAAATCTAAAATCTAATTAAGTCTTCCCAAAATCTAAAATCTAAAATTTAAAATTTAAAATCGTCAAAGCCTCCAGAACCGCAGTTCTAGGGGCTAGATTGGATTTTTTATTAGTTTACTGCGATTGAAAGACTAAACTTTGGCTAAAGGCTTAGTCCAAACACCAGTTTCATCTTCTTCGTACTGCTGGTGAATTGCGTCCCAGGCGGTGTGTTCCGCTTGTATCGAGTCGTTGCTTTCGTCAAATGCGGTGTTGTAGGATTCGACAAAGGTTTTTTGTGCTGGTTCCGACAGGTGCGATCGCACTTCTGGAGACAAATCTGCCGGACTGTTGCAGCGACCTTTGACGGCGCGCGGCAGCGTCTTTTCGCTAACTGAAACTTCTTCACCGCCGGCACTTTCTAGCAAGAGTTGAAATTCGCCCGATTTATCTGCTGCGACTTCGGCCATCACGAGAAATTCGCCTGCTTCAACGCGGGTTTGATAGATAGTTGCTTTCTCTTCGGGCATTCCCAAAGCCACTAAAGCGGAGACTAAACCTGCACCGGCCGAACCTGCGATCGCGCCGCTAGCTGCACCCAACAATACAGCACCCAGCGGGCCCGCCGATACTACTGCACCGACAAAGGGAATAAACAGCACGCCTACGCCGGTTAGCAAGCCCAAAAAAGAACCGAATAAGGAACCAAAAATCGCCCCGCTTCGCAGACCGCCTAAAATTACATCTTTTTTAGTCAGAAAGCCGGCAATTTTAGTTTTGGACTGAAAGTTTTTGCCCATTACTGAGATGTGGTCGCGGGAGACTCCGCGATCGAGCAACCGCCGAATTACGCCGTCTAATTGTTCTTCTTCCTTAAATACGGCTGAAACTGTGCGTTCTGCTAGATATTCCTCTGTCATTGTTTCTCCTTGATGGTTTGTCGATTAGTTGTGCTGGTTTTTAGTATAAGAGGACACTGTAGGGCGATCGCATCGATCTTGAGAGAGAGGTGAATGCGATCGGAGATAGTTTGAGGCTCTATCAAAAGAGTTAAGGGATTTTATAATTGGCGATCGTTCATCTTTTACAGACAGTTATTCATCTCTAATATAACCTCCCATAAACTCCAATTGATTTATCATTCTTTCGGCTGATTTGGCAGCCATCAAATGCAAAATTCCTCGCCATTGAGCACCTATTGAGTAACTTTGTCGCGTTGCAACAATAATTCCTGAATGAGCAATTTTTAGTTCAGCAAAGATTTTGTGCAAGCGGCAGAAATCTCCCATATTAGCAGTGTAAATGACCCGCCCTTGCTCCGTTGCCCAGATTAACTGCTGCTCATCTGAAGAGCTAAGTTTGTTCGCGTCTGGAGTAGTCATCACATCTACACCAGAATTCCGCAAAGATTCTACCAACGACAGATTGCCAGAATCTTCATCAATATAGAGACGAATTTGACTCACGATAAATTACCTGCCATATATTCAGCTTCCCAATACTGGCACTCTTGGTAGTACGCTGCTATATCAGCCTCGATTTCCTCTTTATTAGCATGATAATAAGCCAATCCCGCATAAATTTGTGCTAAGGTCAAGTGCGGAAATTCTTCAGCGATTTTTTCAGGAGTCATTCCCGCTTTGTAGTCAATGGCTATGCTTTGCACTGACATTCTTGTACCTGCGATGCGGGGACGGCCGCCACAAGTTCCCGGCGTGCTGACAATTAGCGTTCCAATATCAACAGCAGTTGTCATATTGACCTCGATTGAGTTAACTTGATTCTATTATAACGCAGCTTCATTTCTACCCGATCGCATTCAACAAGGTTAACCAATGCCACTAGCACCTTTGTTTCCTGTCGTTCATCCCATTCTCAAATCTACCTTTCCCGGATGTTTGTGGACGGGAGATATCAACAGCCGAGAAATAGCCCTCACATTTGACGACGGGCCGCACCTGCATCACACACCTCAACTGCTAAAAATTTTAGATAAATACCGCATCAAAGCGAGTTTTTTCTGGCTGGGATTTTGCGTTGACAGACATCCAGAAATTGCCAAAGAAGTGTACGATAGCGGACACTGGATCGGTCTACACGGCTACCAGCACGTATCCTTTGCCAAACTCAAAACCCACGAACTAAAAAATAGTTTAGAAGACACGCAAAAAGCTATTAGCAAAGCTTGCGATTTAGACCCAAAATTAATCCGCGACGTGCGGCCGCCGAATGGCATTTTTATACCGCGAACATTAGAATTATTGCAGCAGTGGGAATATCGCCCGGTAATGTGGAGTGTCGTCCCAGAAGATTGGGTGCGGCCGGGGGTAATGAAAGTTATGAGTCGCGTCGTACAGCAAACAGAAAACGGTTCAATTATTGTACTCCACGACGGTTATTCCGGCGGCGAAGATGTTGCCGCATCTGCTGATAAAATTATTCCATTGCTGTTGTATAAAGGTTACAAGTTTGTAACAATCGATCGCCTGTGGCAACAAATTTCAGTCTGATGGCGTCAGTGCGATCGCTCCTTTGAACCAAAAAACCGGGTTTTTCAACCGAAATTCATGGTTTTTAGCAAGTAGTGCGATCGAAAAACCTGATTTCTGGCCACCAGTGCGTAAGTCCTAATTCTCATAAATTCATGAAAAAAACACTGTTTGTAGCATCTCTTTGTTTGGCAAGTACGGGATTGGCGATCGGGCTTTATCCTGCTTCCCTCAGTGCTAAAACCCCACTTGTCGTACAGCAGCCAGCCAGTGACCTGTCCGTGCCTGCGATCGACTCAAAACGCCCTCAAGTCGAACTGGTAAATCCGGGAGTGGAGCCCCGACAACAGTTGCGTTTAAAACCAAGTTTAGGTGTTAAACAAACGACTACTATGATTGTAAAAATGGAGATGGAAGTGTCTACAGCCGGCAGAAGTACGAATGTGAATAAAGTTCCGACTATGCTCTTAACTATAAACACACAAGCCACTAAAATTGATGCCAATGGAGATATTCACTACGATTTTTCATACGCTAATGCAGATATTGCTGCCGATACTCCAAATTTGCCAACTGCGGCCCTGGATAGTATGCGATCCGCAGTCAAAAAGTTAGTTGGATTGAAAGGTTCTTTCATCATGGATAGTCAGGGCGGTAATAAAGGAGGTAGCTTTACTTTGCCCGCCGAAGCTGACAACAACTTCAAACAAATGGTTCAAAATATGTCTAAATCCTTACACCAGCTTGCCTCGCCTCTGCCAGCAGAAGCAGTTGGCAAAGGTGCTAAATGGCGCATCTCTTTTCCATCTAATGCAGGTGGCATGAATGTGAATCAAACTGCTATCTACGAATTGATTGGCTTGCAAGATGGAGTTGCTACTCTCAAAACTAGCGTAGAACAACAAGCAAATCCCCAAAATTTGACTTTACCCCAATTACCTGCTGGCTCTACTATGGCCATAAAATCTTTTGTGTCTCAGGGTCAGGGAGAAGTTATAATGCGACTGGATCAATTAATGCCTGTTCGTTCTGTCGTCTCTATAAATTCTAATTCTGAAATGACTATTAAAGTTGCAGGGAATCCCAAAGAATTAACAATGAAAACAAAAATGCTGATGGAGATGACTTTGGATTCTAAATAAGCGATCTATTAGGTGAGAATACCTGATAGGATCTAAAATTTTCTGAAAGTTTCGATCGCAAACAAAGCAAATAGAGGAGGCTGTTCTATGGTTCGATCGCACAAACGTCAAGCTGTCATCGCTTTAGTCGTAGCCCTGGGTATAATCATCGGGAATTTAGTGTTTCCAGGCCTGAATGTAGCCCCAGCATTTGCTGAAGCCAAATTTAAGGATGTCACAAACCATTGGGCCCAAGGCTGCATTGAGGAATTAGCCGATAAAAAAATCATCAGTGGCTACTACGAAGACGGCAGTTTTCGCCCGAACCGCCCAGTCAGCCGCGCTGAGTTTGCGGCAATGCTGCGTAGGGCTTTTCCCGATGCAAAAACCGTTCGCAATCCGATCGACTTTGCAGATATTCCCACGAACTACTGGGGTTATAAACCAATTCGAGAAGCTTATCAGACGGGTTTTCTGTCCGGTTACAGCGGCAGTATTTTTAACCCGACTCTGAACATTCCCCGCTGGCAGGTTTTGGTAGCTTTAAGCAGCGGCTTGAAATATACGCCTACAGGTTCAGCGCCTGAGATTTTGGATGCGACTTTTGAGGATGCGCCGGAAATTCCCGAATTGGCCAGAAATGCGATCGCCGCCGCCGCAGAAAAACAACTCGTGGTCAATTATCCCGCCGTCAAACAGCTAGAACCTACGCGCAATGCTACCCGCGCCGAAGTAGCAACTTTCTTGTGTCAGGCGATCGCCAAACCGGGACAAACAGCCTTAGTTCCCTCGCAATACATCGCCCAAGTGCCAACGAATGTCGGCCCGGCGAGAACCACAGAAACCTCGGAATCTGGGAATATTCGGGCAGAAGTTTCTTTCGTCAAAGAAGGAGAAAATGCCAAAAATATCCGCATCAAAATTATCCGCAACGGTCAAACTTTATTAGAAGAACCAGTGCTAATTCCGACTCGTTCCCTAGTAGACAATCCCGACAAAAAAGCCAACGAAGAAGTATCAGAAGGGCGCTTTTTATCGGTGCGAATCCGCGATTTTGACGGCGACAAAGAACCGGAAGTGCTGGCAGATTTAGTCTCAATCAATAGCGGTGTCCGCTGCTGCAATTATTCGTTTATTTACCGCTACGACCCTGGAGCTAAAAAATACACTCATATCAAGCATTTTTGGGGCAATGTCAGCTACGAAGTTGTCGATTTTGGCAAAAATGATATCCCGGAGTTCAAGAGTCAAGACGGGCGATTTGCAGAGGCTTTTACAAATTATGCGGATTCTCGCTTGCCGCTGCAAATTTGGCAGTACCGCCAAGGTAAAATGGAAGATGTGACTAAGCAGTATCCGGTGGAAGTATACACGAATTCTGCTGAACTGTGGCTGGAATCTAGGAAGCGATCGAGCGAAGACGCAGAGGTAAAAGGGGTGTTGGCCGCTTTCATGGCGAGCAAGTATGTTGCGGGCCAGGAGGCGGAAGGTTGGCAATTGTTGGAGAAAGTTTATCAAGGGCGCGATCGCACTCAATTCTTTGGGAAGTTGCGTGAGTTTTTGGTGAACACTGGTTATGCGAGTAAGTAGATTTGGAGGTTTTTAACCGCAGATGAACGCGGATAAACGCTGATAATATCTGTACGGGCGGGTTTGACGAATAATATCTAATTCCTACTAACAATATTACTAAACCCGCCCCCATACAACAGATAACCAACGTCAATTATTCATCAAATTTCTCGTCACATATTAATTTGTTTAAATAAAGTAAATTACTAAGAACTTGTGAAGAAATACCAAAATTGTTACTTTTTGAAGCGCTAAGGAATGAAAATTTAATAACTTTAGCGTTGGTTAAATAGTCGGCACTGCACGATAATTCCATTTTGGTAGATATTCATCAAAAATAATTTTCATTGTTTCTTTAAATCCATTAGCTACTTTTC
>NZ_JAIGNI010000018.1 GCF_026130175.1 Lyngbya sp. CCAP 1446/10
ACGCCGCTCTTTCTTTTTCCATATCTTTCTGTGGCATTTGTAAGTTATTCATTTTTTTATTGTCACAATCAATTATTGCATATAATTATATCATAATAAGTGTAGATAATGATTTAGGATTGCTATACACTAAAATCGGTAATCGTAGCATAGCCGGTGCCAAGATAGTAAACATTGTTAACGTTGCCGAGTACAAATGTGTCCGCACCCGCGCCGCCTGCGAGAGAATCCGATTCACTTCCGCCGCCGATACCGTTACCAGCACCTGAAAAATTAGCACCGTCAAGGTAATCGTTACCGTCGCCACCAATCAGATAATCTTTGCCGCTTCCTCCGAATAAATGATCGTTGTGAAGTCCGCCGCTCAGATAATCTTTGCCAGCACCTCCATACAGCAAATCTTCGCCAGCTTCGCCGTATAATTTATCGTTACCCGCGCCGCCATCTAGCTTATCGCCACCGTAGCCACCGTAGAGGATGTCATCTCCGTCGAGACCTGACAAGATATCATCGCCTTTATTGCCGTAGATTGTATCATTGGAAAGCTGAATTTGACCTTGGTCGTTGATTGTCCAATTTTGTCCAACTAAGGATTTGTGGAGTTTACCGTCGCCGTTGACAGTGTTGTTGTCGTCGTAGTCTGTACCTTTGATAATTGATGACATTTTTGTGGCTCCTTGTTTTTGTCTAATTAGTGCAAGGGTGAGAAAGACTCAACTAACTTGCTTGATGTCTCTAGTTTCTCCTTTCGTCAAGCAAGCGACAATGGGAATAAAATCAGGTGTTTAAATAATTCAAAAATGGCTGGCAGCAATGATTTACAGTAAAAACTCAGCTTAAATCAGTTAAAATAGGGAAAAGTCAGGGTAATTTCCCGATGGAGGAACAACTCCTCTCTGGCAATAGTCTGCATACTTACGTATATACGTACTCACGGGCGATCCCATGAAATCAGAATTAGAATTCTCTTGGAGCAAAACCAAAGAATCAGCCGATCGCATTTTTGCTCAAAACACCGGCAAATATCTCAGCGACATCGAAATGAAAGTCCTTCAAGGTTCTTGGGAGGGCAAAAGTTACGATCAAATTGCCAAAACCTACGGCTACAGCGCTGAATACCTCAACAAAGATGTCGGCAACAAGTTGTGGCACAAGCTTTCAGAAGCTTTGGGAGAAAGAATTACCAAGAAAAATTTCAAAGAAGCGCTGAGGAGAGCTTATGAAGCAGAACCAAGTCAATCTCTGCACGCAAATCCGCCCTCGCCAACATTACCGACAGCCGCAAATTTGCAATTTCCCGAAGGTTCAGTAGCCTTAGATTCACCTTTTTATATAGAGCGTTCCAGCATCGACTCTCTCTGCGAGGAAACGGTTGTCAAACCCGGTTCTCTGATTCGGATTAAGGCCCCGGAGATGATGGGTAAAACTTCACTGATAAACCGAATTTTAGCTAGCGCTGTCCGGGAAAATTATCACGCAGTTTATTTAGATTTGAGCGCCGCCGACCGAGGGATTTTAACAAATCTTGATAAATTTCTGCGCTGGTTGTGCTTGATGGTAAGCCGGCAGTTAAAGTTAGAAAATAAGTTAAACGAGTATTGGGATACCGATATTTTAGGCAGCAACGATAACTGTACAGTATACTTTGAAGAGTATTTGCTGGCAGAAATAGCAACTCCTCTAGTGTTGGGATTGGATCAAGTCGATCGCATATTTCCCTACACAGAAGTAGTTGAAGATTTTCTGGGGATGCTGCGAAGCTGGCACGAAAAAGCCAAAATTTCTGATATCTGGAAAAATTTACGGTTGGTAATGGCCCATTCTACGGAGGTTTATATTCCTTTGGATATGAATCAATCTCCGTTTAATGCGGGAGTTCCCGTTGAGTTGCAGGAGTTTGAGAGCCAGCAAATTTATGATTTAGCTCGTTTGCACGGCTTGGATTGGCGTGATGGACAGTTGCAAGAGTTGATTTGTGCGATCGGCGGACATCCTTATTTAGTAAGATTGGCAATGTATGAGGTTAGTTGTGGGAAAATCTCATTAAATCAGCTATTAAAAAATGCTGCCTCAGAATCGGGAATCTACAGCAATCATTTGCGGAGGCATTTAGAAATTCTGCAACAAAATCCCGAATTAGCTTTAGCTTTGAAAAAAGTTGTAAATTCCCCGGAAGCAGTTGAATTGGATTCAATGCAAATTTATAAGTTGCACAGCATGGGAATTGTGGGGCGGCAAAACAATTATGTGATGCCGCGCTGCAATTTGTACCGCGAGTATTTCTGCCGTGTTTTAGGTTAAAGAAAACACGCTCACCTTCCGGTGAGACGTAGGGCTTCTCGCGAGTCAAGCTAATTTTTTTTCAAAGTGAGCTTCCAATTTGTATTGCCAACCTTTTCGCAAGAAAGCTGGGTATTGTTGGGAAGTTTGCATTTGAAAAACCAACTAGGTTTTTTGTCTTTTTGCTTGAATTCCAAAGTTGCACTATTAGCACCTACAGAGGCAACTACTGCACCACTTTCAAAAGGAGTATTATTTTCTCCTATAAATTTCCATGTTCCTTGCTGGTTTGCTCCCTGTTTGATAACCATTTCAACAGAGGTTAAGGCATCATCACCTCGATGAGAAAGATTCCCTTTCCAGTTGCCGACAATCGAAGATGGGGAAGTAATTACTTCATTAATTTGAAGGTGATTAACCTGTTGTGATTTTAAAGGGTTGGCAAAAACTTGAGAAGTGTTACCTAAAATTGCCATTGCAGAGGAAAAAGATACTGCCATCAAGGTGGCAAGGACGATAGATCTTACAGACCGTACAACTGAGATTTTTTGGTTTTGAATGTTGTTATTCATGATGATTCTCCAAGTAATGTTGTTGGGTAATAAAATCAGGTATTAGAGCGGACTAGATGCAGAAATAAACACCTGATTTGGGTTGAGATTAGTAATGTTTTGGTCTTGCACAACACCAATTAAATCACCCTTGTAGAAGATTCCCGTGTCTTGGGCATTGCTACCTTCCCAGTTGCCAAGCCCAAGCGAGTAACCGTCTTTGAGAAAGCCTTTGATTTGGATTTTATCGGTTTGAGCTAAACTAAAGTCCGTAATTGTGGCGTAGCCATTTGTGACGTGGTAAACACTATTTATGTCACCCAACACGAAGGTGTCCTTCCCAATGCCACCTGTGAGGAAGTCGAATTCATTTGGCCCAAAGCCGTAACCAGTAAGTTGATCGTTACCACTCCCGCCGAAGAGACTATCGCTGCCCGTACCACCAAGTAGAGCATCATCTAAATTGCCACCATCGAGAACGTCGTTGCCAAAGCCACCAACTAGATAGTCGTAGCCAGCGCCACCATATAAAGTGTCATTACCAGAGCCACCATCGAGAACGTCGTTGTCAAACCCACCATCTAAATAATCATTACCAGCGCCACCATACAGCTCATCGCTACCAGAAGCGCCGTACAGCTTGTCATCTCCACCAATACCCGACAATATGTCATTTCCTGTATAGCCAAAGATTGAATCATCTGCATTAGTTCCAATTAACTTGGGTTTATCGATACCGTTGTCGTTGAAGTTAGTGCCATTAATAATTGCCATTTCTGTTACTCATTGTTGTTCAAAATTAGGACGTAGAGATTGAGCAACCTGTACGATCGCTACTACATTGTTTTGAATCGTTAAAACTTGATTTATTCCCTCTGCCATAACTTTTGTAACGCCGTCAAATAATACGGCTAAGTTTAACCAGGCAGAGGGCGATCGGCTTAGCCAGGAAACGGATCGCCAAGGATGAAGTCCGTCGCTGTGACATTGGTGGTGTCTTGCAACACACCAATTACATCATTTCCGAACAATATCTTAGTATCTAGAGCAGCGTTGCCATACCCGAAGTCTCCAGACACCACAGTGTATTTATCTAGAGTCTCAAAGAGTGCGATTTTATCGCCTTCTAATGAGTTAAAGTCTGTAATTAGGCCGAAACCATCTCCGGTGTAGAAATTGTAGTAGGATTGCGCGCCCAGCACGAAAGTGTCCGCGTTAGCGCCGCCTGTGAGGGTGTCAAATTCGGTGCCGTTGCTGAAACCGTTAAGGTAATCATTGCCAGCACCGCCAGTAAGAATGTCATTGCCAGCCTCGCCCCACAGGTCGTCGTTGCCACTGCCGCCATCCAGATAGTCGTTGCCACTGCCGCCGTACAATTGGTCGCTGCCAGTCTCGCCGTACAGGTTGTCGTTGCCACTGCCGCCATCCAGATAGTCGCTGTTATTGAAGTTGTTGCCACTGTTGCTGCCATCACCGCCGTAAATGATATCATTACCGCTGTCGCCGTATAAGCGATCGCTCCCTCCACGACCGTAAATGATATCCTTGCCTTCCAGGCCGTGGATTACATCATTGCCAAGCGTTAATACTAGCCCGTTCGGACTTTGCTGCCATTCCGAATCGGTTCCCACTAATGATTTGTGCAACTTATTGTCCCCGTTGACAGTATTGTTGTCATTGAATTGAGTACCGTTGATATTTGCCATTTCAGTTGCTCCTTTGTATTTCAAACTAATTGGTTTATTTAGGAAGTAATGGTTGCTATTTATATTTTTTTGCTGCCCTTCTCGCTTCCTGTTATCAGTTTCTCGCTAAAACTCTTGAACGGCAATGGTGATAAAATCAGGTATTATAGGAACTGACAAATAACTTCAGGCTTTGAATTTATAGGAAAAAATCAGGTGCACCCTGACAAAGCATCATTAAAATCAGCAAAAGTCAGGTTTTTTGGTAAATCTCTACATCGTCAGGTTTGCGATCGTACAATCAAGTCTAGATTTGGGTGCTGGCGTCCGATGCGAGAGTATCCAACAGATAGCGTCAATAAAAGACAAAGGAATCGCCCTCAGTTTTTTGTCAACTGAAAAGGCGATCGCGCAAAGCTATAGTGATAGTGCTGGACACAAGCACGTAGCGCGCCGTAGGCATTCGCTCATGAGGAATGAAAGAATAATTCCTCTTGTTTTGACAGTCCAGAGCGATCGACACGCTGGCCATCACGCTGTTTCAATGTCTCCCCACCGCTGCGTTTCAGATTTTTTCGATGTGTCAAGCACCTGGTTGCCGCTAATAACGTTGGACACCATCCGAGTTCCTGTCGCCGATGGCTGAATCTTCACGCCGACACCGCCAACACCGCCGTTCTGCTCGAACCGATTGTTCATCAACATCGCCGCGTGCGACCCCAGCAAGGCACCACCAATTCCACTTCCCTCAAAGCGACAACCGGATATCAAATAATCGTTTCCCCATCCCATATTGTTCTCAGGTGGTGGTACAGGGTCGTTATCTTTGCCAAAGATCAGGAGACCCCAACACTTAGCCTGATTCAGGATGCAGTCGCGAATCCTCCAGTGGAAAGCGTTTCTGTGCATCACAATGTTGTAATCGTTTCCAAAGATGCTGCTACGGTCAACATATACCGATAAAGCCAACCAACCAGGACGACTGCCATAGATTCCTGCAAAGAAGCCTGTGACAATCACGTCCCGGATAAAGACTTTGTTGGCGCGCGAGACATCAATACCGATATTGACTCCACCACCGACACGCCCAATCGCCAGATCGCGGATAGTGATATTGGTAGCAGCTTTATCCAAGCAGATCGCAGAAACACCGTCAGGAAGATTATCGAATTCGAGTTTACCTTCTCCGTCGATGCCAACGCCTGCAAGAGTAAACCGAGAGGGAATTATCAGTGGTTCAGAGAGGTGGCAAACCTTATCGATAATTAGTGTCGCGTTGCTGTATTTGGTGTTTGCTATTGCTTTGAGGAAGCAAGGAAGATTTTGGCAGCCACCAATCAAATCTTCAATTTCACTGAGGAAGTAGAAGTGGGCGTTAAGGGGCTTCTTGCCCTCATCTTTGAGTTGCTGATTGTACTTTTCGAGCTTATCAATGGCTTCGGGACAACCTGGATCTGGCTTGTCCGTGATATCTGTAATGTCTGGTCCTTCAAAGAGCGCGAATTTGTTTAATTTACAGATTCCGCTATCTTTCGGTAAATCTTTAGAAGTGGGATTAAAAGGGGATAGTTTCGTCATCTGTTTCTAGCCTTCTTAGTTGACTGTAATTTATTTTGATTGCAAACGCATCTGTATATTTAGTAGCTATTGACCATTCTTGGCAAGGAGCAAATAAATTTAACTTGCTTGCTCCTTAAACTAATCAATAGCTATTGCCGAGAATTCTCCTGTTTAACTTCTGCAAATTTTTCAATCTGAGAACTGATGCTTTCTATTTGCCTGACTGAGATTCGTAATGTTTCTTGAGCAGCTTTAATTCCTAAATAAACTCCAGAATCTAAAACTCGGTTCAACTCTCTTTCAGCTCTCAGTTTATTTTCTTGACTGCGTTCTGGAAACTCTTTGGCAATTGATAAAATCATACCTCCAAGTACCGAGTTGACAATCACATCAAAAACTAAATCAGGAGCTGACTCTGAATTACCCCACCAAGGAGAGACGATATCCTCTATTTCAGTAAGGGAAGGAATTAGCCACTGAATTACTTGCTCTTCAGAAGAAATATTATTCAAGGAATATCGTGCTACACGACCCAGGTATAATATTCCCTCACGACTCAAGCCTTCTTGAACTGTTCTGGACGACAATTCCTCTACTAGCGGATAACTCCAACGTATTCCCCATAAGGCTGTTGCAAGTATTGATTTTTGGATTTTTTTAGGAGCCAGCCAAACACCAATATTTCGCCAGTAGGTTTTGATATCGTTGTAAACTTTTTTGCCTTTATCAGAAGCATTGAAGCCTTGATGCTTTATGTCATCTTGGTTATGAGGAGTCTCGCCGATGACATTGATGTTAATGAAGTGATGCCAAGTTGCATCCACCGCAACTCTTCCGACATTAACTTTATGTCCGTCATAAGCTCCTAAGACACCAAAAATTTTGGCTTTTGTTGGCAGACTGGAGTATTCATCCTTGTGACCTCCAATAACTATTGCTTCCGCAATCACTTCTGGTTTTAGGGGTTTACCAGTCTTTGGCAAAATAGGATACTCGGTTATGGTGTATCCATCAAAGGGAAAAGTTTTCGTTAAATCCTCATCAACATAGCATTCTCCCTCGTGCATATGATCCGGAAGAACGTTGATTACACCACGAGATTTGGAGAGCAAAGGATGAGGATAGCGTTTTTTGAAAATCCCCTCTTTAGTCCAAAATATAGTTGAGTACATTTTGGGAATAATTTGCTGGGGAATATCATCCGATTGGTCATCAAATTGATATCCGGAATCGTTTCCTTCCCTCAAGGTGTCATGTCTTTTAGACGAATCTTGACCTTGATCTTGATTTTCCTCCATTCCTGGAACTCCAACTGGTGGAGCTACAGGTTCTCCATATAGCCCCTCTTTGGGGAAATACCATTTACGCATACTTCTGACGCGAGGTATACGGGCGCATAGTCCATTTCCTATATCTTGGTGATCTCCTGTGGCAAAAACTCCTCCGCCATTATCCATAAACTGAGAAATAATTTTCAATTCGTCATCCTTCAAAGATAATGAATTTTCAAATTTTTTTGGCTCTTTTACGGGGTCTACAAATCGGGACATTCCAAAAAACCAGATTTCATCATAATCTTTGGGATTGAACATTTCTAGGCTATTGAACCGAAAATCCGTCTTATCATTATCAGTACCTGTAGCCCGATGAACTTTTGTTATCTTGAAATCCACATACAATCCGAGATTGACAGAATTAATTTCAAGAGCTTTAATTAATTCTGATAAACCAAAATCGCCATCGCCAAAATCGATTGTGGACTGTGCGTTTTTATCGCCAACGATTAAAACTCTAATAACTGTGGGCGGCAAACTAAAATCGTCAATCATGTAACTATCCTTGAGTGAATTAGTGGTGTCGAAACGAGAAATGTTTTGAAAGAGGCAGAAGGCAGAAGGTTTCATTCCTGCGAAAGCTAGACAGGGGAGAAAATGCTCTACAGCATTATATTGAGAATCAAGATCGACCTAGCGATTAGTTGATTTGGTCAACTCCGTACCTCCGTTGACCCGCGATTCATCCCACACTTCCCTTCGGGCAAGACGTGGGGCTTCTCGTGAATTTCGTGTTTTTAACTGCATCTTTCACTTCTTGTTATCAGTTTCTTGCTAAAACTCTTGAACGGCAATGGTGATAAAATCAGGTATTATAGGAACTGATAAATAGCTTTCGGCTCTGAATTTATAGGAAAAAATCAGGTGTAGCCCGATCGAGCATCAGCAAAATCAGCAAAAGTCAGGTTTTTTAATAAATCGCTACACAGTCAGGTAAGCGATCGTACAATCGAGTCTAGATTGAGGTGCAAGCAATGATTAAAGAATCTCCACTTGGTTATGAATATCAGATTGGCGGGAGTCTCCCAGCAGATGCGTCTAGTTACGTGACGCGGCAAGCAGACTTGGACTTTTATGAATGTTTGAAGGCTGGTGAGTTTTGTTACGTTTTGAATTCCCGGCAAATGGGTAAGTCTAGTTTGCGGGTGCGGGCTATGCAAAGATTGCAAGCTGAAGGTACTGTTTGCGCTTTTATCGATTTAACTGGGATTGGTAAGGAGGATGTAACTGCGGAAAAATGGTATGCTGGTATTGTTAATTCTTTAGTTAGTAGCTGTCAGCTAGGCAATAAAGTTAATTGGCGGAGTTGGTGGCGCGATCGCCGGGATTTGTTTTCGCCTCTCCAGCGGTTTAGTTTGTTTATTGAAGAAGTTGTTTTAGTTGAGATAGAATCAAATATTGTTATTTTTGTTGACGAGATCGATCGCGTTTTGAGCATGAATTTTTCTACGGATGAGTTTTTTGCTCTGATTCGCTGGTTTTACAATCAAAGAGTTGACAATTTTTTATACCGACGTTTGACTTTTGCGCTGTTGGGGGTGGCGACACCGGCGGATTTGATTGCTGATAAAACTCAAACTCCTTTTAATATTGGTAAGGCGATAAATTTAGGCGGTTTTACAATTAATGAAGTGCAGCCTTTGATTGATGGTTGGCAGGGGCTGGTTGATAATGCTGAAAGTGCGTTAGCGAAGCCCTCGCAGAGGATCGCCCAAATCCTAGATTGGACGGGGGGACAACCTTTTTTAACGCAAAAGCTATGCAAACTGATGCTTGAGGAATCTGCATTGGGAAATTTGCGATCGGTTGAAGAGGTGGTGCAGTTGCGGATTGTGGAGAATTGGGAGTCTCAGGATGAGCCTGAACATTTGAAAACTATTCGCGATCGCATTTTGAGAAATCAGCAAAAAGCAGGCCAGTTATTAGGGCTTTACCAGCAAATTTTGCAATCCGCAAACCCCCCCCAACCCCCCCTTGCTAAGGGGGGGCTAAATACTCAAGAATCCTCCCTTAGCCCTGAAAAAATAAGCGCAAACCCCCCCCAACTCCCCCTTGCTAAGGGGGGGCTAAATACTCAAGAATCCTCCCTTAGCCCTGAAAAAATAAGCACTCTTACTCCCCCCCTTAGCAAGGGGGGGCAGGGGGGGTTCTTGCCGATGGCAGTCACGAACAAACAGAATTGCGCCTCTCAGGTTTGGTGGTTTTGCATCAAGGCAAATTAAAAGTTTACAACCTAATTTATGCGGCAATATTCAATCTTGAATGGGTGGATAAACAGTTGGGAAAGCTTCGCCCCTATGCGGAAAATTTTAATGCTTGGAATGCTGCCAATTTTGAAGATAATTCGCGGCTGCTGCGGGGAAATGCCCTACAAGAAGCTTTAGATTGGGCAAAAAATCAAAGTTTAAGTCCTCTGGACTACCGCTTTTTAGCGGCGGCTCAAAATTGGGAAAAGCGAGAAGTTCAACAGGCTTTAGTCGTCAAAGAAGAAGAAGGTCAGATATTAGCAGATGCGAATGAAATTTTAGTTTTGGCTCAACAAAAAGCAAAACTAAAATTAACTCAAGCCCAGCGGAGGGCTACTCGGATTGTGGCTATCGGTTCTATAGTTTTGGCAATTTCTATCATCACAGCAATCTCAATCCAATTACAAGTAAAACAAGCCCAACAGCAACTAGCAGAACAACAAGTAATCTTGCAAACTTCATTCTCTAAAGCAGCTTTGGTTTCCGATTCTTTTGAGGCGCTGCTGAAAGCGTTACAAGCAGCACAACAGATCAAAGGATTAGAAAAATCAGCCAGCAATGAGACACAGATACAAGTAACCAGGGGGCTACAACAGGCAATTTATCATGTTAGAGAACGCGATCGCGCGATCGGTCATCGTGGCGCTATCAGAAGTGTAACTTTCAGTCCCGATGGCAAAATTTTTGCTTCTGCTAGCGAGGATCGTACAGTAAAATTATGGAATGCTAGACCAGCTACATTAATATCAACCCTGACAGGACATACTGGTAGAGTTACGAGTGTGAGTTTTCATCCTCAAGGCAAGATTTTGGCTTCTGGAAGTGAAGATGGTACTGTCAAATTGTGGGATGTAACGCGCAGCACTTTAATTAAAACTATTAAGGCTCATCATAGCTGGGTGAGAAGTGTCAGCTTTAGTCCTGACGGTCAAATTTTCGCTTCCTGTAGTTCCGCTGGTTTTATCAATTTGTGGAAAACAGCCGACGCTACATTATTAAAAACTCTGAAAGCACATACCCAGAGCGTTACCCATATTAGTTTTAGTCCCGATGGTAAAACTCTCGTTTTTGCAAGTTTTGATACAACCGTGAAGCTTTGGAATATTGGCGATGGAACTCTCATAAATACTCTGGAAGATCATAAAAGTAACACCAGAAGTGTCAGTTTCAGTCCCGATGGTAAAACCTTAGCTTCTACCGATCAAGACGGCATAGTGAAACTGTGGAATGTAGTAGATGGAACTTTACTGCAAAACCTTCCAACCCATCGCAGGGCTGTCTGGAGTGCAATTTTTAGTCCAGATGGCAATACTCTAGCCACTATCAGTTCCGATAGTACAGTCAAATTGTGGAATTTAGAGGATATAAACGACAATACAACTGAACCGCAACTTCTTAAAGGACATCGTGGCAGAATTTTGAGTATTGGTTTTAGTCCCGATGGCAAAACTCTGGTTTCTGGAAGTTTTGATAGTGCAATTAAGCTCTGGAATTTAGAGGTGAGGGAACCGCAAACCATTAAAGGAAATAGCACTAATGTTCGAGCTGTAAGTTTTAGTCCCGACGGTAAGATGTTAGCTTCCGGTAGCGACGACTTTAAAATAAAGTTATGGAATAAGAAAAATGGTACTTTACTCCAAACTCTCAGCGGTCATCAAGGTCTGGTGCTAAGTGTTAGTTTTAGTCCCGATGGTAATATATTAGCTTCCGGCAGTGTTGACAAAACAATTAAGTTGTGGAATGTGCAAGATGGTAGACTACTAAAAACTCTCAACGGTCATCGTGCTTGGGTGAGAAGCGTTCGCTTTAGTCCAGATGGAAAGACCTTGGTTTCTGGCAGTTCTGATAGTACGGTAAAACTTTGGAATGTAGCAGATATGAGGCTATTGCAAACCTTTAAAGAACCTCGCAGTATTGTTACCGATTTAAGTTTTAGTCCAGATGGAAAAGCTCTAGTTGTGGCTTGTTCTGACGGTGATATACAGCTATTAAATTTAAAAACAAGGAGTTTAAGCCAGAGTTTTCCCGCCCATAGCGGTTGGGTAGCTACCATTAGCTTTAGCCCAAATGGTAAAGTTTTTGCTTCTGGTGGTTCGGACAGTATAGTCAAACTATGGAATGCAGAAAATGGCCGATTATTGTTCACCCTAGAAGGACATTTATCTGATATAACCAATATCAGTTTTAGTCCAGATGGCAAGACTTTAGCTTCCTCTAGCGATGACGGTACAGTGAGGATATGGAATGTAGAAAATGGTCTGGAAATATCAACTTTAGAAGGACACCTTGGCAGCGTTACCAGCGTGATGTTTAGTCCAGATGGTAAAACACTGGCTTCTAGTGGGCTTGACAATACTATCAAGTTATGGAACTTAGAATTTGATTTAGATCATTTTATCAGACAAGGCTGCTTATGGTTGGAAGATTACTTTGCTTCTCATCCTGAAGAGGCGAGAAAATTTAGCAAAATATGTAAATAAATAATTTATGGCTGAGAAATTATATTGCTAACCATCCTGAATAAATGGCAATTGCCGATTTGTGCGATGTTCAAAACTGAAATAAATCATTCCAAAATTCATCGCTGGTAGGGGCGGGTTCACCAACCATTTATGATAAAAATGAATAATATTGTAAACCCGCCCCCACCCACAAACAATAAAAAAGTACCGTGAATTTATTGAATAATATCTAATCTTCGTTCGTAGTGCGGACTGAAGTCCGCATCCAAAGAGCGGACTGAAGTCCGCACTACGAACCATTTTTGTTGTGCTAATCTACCCGACACTATCTAAGACGTTGATGTGAATCATGGCGGAAATATGGCGAATTTATGAAATTATTTGTGGGTTTCATAGATGGTTAGCGAACTCGAACCTACAGGATTTTTGGATGTTTATTGGACACCAATAAACTTGTGAGTTTGCAAAGACAACCTGTAACTAGGATGCTGTTTTAGCAACTCCAAAATAATCGGAATCGCCCGATCGCGCTTCTCCCACTCCGGCTGCAAATATACAGGAATATTCAGATTATCAAGAAAATATTTTTTGTAAAAATCAACTTCTTCGCCAGTGCTAACCACCAATTTAATTTCATTGGCTTTCTTCCATAAATGCTCTTGTACCGGATATTTAGGATTGATGTGTTCTTTAGGAGAAAGAGTAATCCAAGCCAGCGGCGAAACATCTTGCCAATAAGCCCCAGAAGTTTCAATACTTACCTGTTTGTCAGCTTGTAACAATGCTGCAACTAACTCCGGCAAATTCGGTTGGATGAAAGGTTCGCCGCCAGTAATGACAACTCTCGGAGACTGCAATTCTGCCAATAGTTGAGAGATCGACTGTGGCACAGATGGCAAACTTTTGCCACCATTTCCATAGCCTGTATCGCACCACGGACAACCCACGGGACAACCGGCCAATCTAATAAAATCTACCAAGGTGCCAGTCCAATAACCTTCGCCTTGAACAGTGCACTGAAAAGTTTCGTGAATTGGTAATTTTATTTGTAAATTTGATGCCAGCATTTGTCACTTTAAATTAATAATATTTGTTGAGGATTTTGATTAATTGTAATTGATCGTCGGCAATTAATATAGTTCTAGATACACCGATAGGCAGAAACCGGGTTTTTGGAGCATCTGGTGTTTTGCAAAAAGCCTTTTTTATAGTGCGAGCGTCCCCGCTCGCGGATTATACAACTCGCGAGCGGGGACGCTCGCACTATAAATGGAAAACTCAGATTCTCCTTCTTGTTTTTCACGATAATACTGTATCGCAGCCTTCAATACAGATAAAAACCTGGTTTCTTTGGCCTTAATAAAATTCCCAGCAACTACAACTCTTTAATTGTGATGTTCGGGCTGCATCATAGTCGCCCAGCGGCGTTTCAGGGCTAAAGTCAGTCCGTCACCAATGGGGACAACACTGAGAGTAACTCTGGGATCGTTACGCAATTTGTCATTAAAAGCACGAATGGCGGTGGTACTTGTGTCTTGTACTTCAGGATCGGCAACTCGTCCCGACCACAGAACGTTATCAATTACTATTAAACCGCCATTGCGTACAAGTTGGAGCGATCGCTCAAAATAAGCCTCATAATTTTCTTTATCTGCGTCTATAAAAGCAAAATCAAAGGTTCCTATTTGTCCCTCGGCTATTAGTTTGTCGAGAGTATTTATTGCTGGGCCCAACTGCAAAGAAATTTTGTTTGCGACACCCGCAGCTTCCCAATAGCGTCGCGCGATCGAAGTATATTCCTCGCTGACATCGCAAGCAATAATTTTACCGTTAGAAGGCAGCGCTAAAGCTACACACAGCGAGCTATAACCAGTAAAAACGCCAATTTCTAAGGTTTTTGTTGCTCCCATAAGCTGCACTAGCATCTCCATAAACTGACCTTGTTCGGGAGCTATTTGCATCATACCCATAGGATGCTTAGCAGTTTCTTCCCGCAACGCAGCGAGAATATCTGGCTCCCGCAGGGAAATAGATAATAGATAATCGTAAAGTTTATTTTCCAGACCAATAGTTGAGTTCGTCATCGGTTTGTCCTTCCTGCTGACTTTTGATTTTACGTGGTAGACGTGCAGTTATTGAAAATCGGAGACGGTAGAGTTAATTTTAGCACCTATTTTGCTGTGGCCGATCGCAGGTTGCAGTATCACCGCCTTGGTAACAAGCTGGTAATTTGCTCAACGTGCGATCGACCTTTCAATCAGTTTATCTCAGCCGCAGGCGATCGAGCAGCTCTGCAAAAGAAAAGTGGAGAGAGGAGCGTTTTGACATTGCTGCGTTCTTCCCCAAGCGTAACCCTGTGAGTTATACCAGTTCAAAAAAGAATGCAACTTTAGACAAGGTGCAAACTCAAACACAATCAGTCATTACTAATCTCAAATCTTAAATCTCAAATGGTATCAGTTGGGGAGAATCTGACTTTATCCCGATCGCTAATAGCTAATAAGTAATTATTTAGAACTTACGCACTTTTCACAAACAAACCGTTTTATTTAACTATTATTGCTCGGTGAAATCCTGCGTATTTTTTTTTTAAACAAACCAGGCATCTGGAAACTATTGTGTCCTGGAATATTACTAATCACTAATAAACTGGGTTCAACAATAGGACGCTTTCTCAACTGTCACAGCTTATTCTTCCATACCTCAAAAACCTACCCACAATCAAAATAGCATTCCACGATTGAGATATAGCAAGTATTTCGCCGAAAAGCCAGGTTGGTTGCAACCCTTGCCTCGCACTGTTACTCATAACTAATCAACCGGGATTAATAGGACGATTACTTAACTGTCACAGTTTCGGACTCCAGACTAAAACAACCTACTCACAATCAAAATAACATTTCACAAAGGCTCTCGTTATGTACAGTTTTGCAGGTTTCGGTGCCGGTACTGGCCTATTTTTATTGTTAATTTTTGCTATTCTGCAATGGCTGCACGTCCCCGCAGGCAGTTTTATTGATTGGGTAATTGCCATTGCTATTTTTGAATGGCTGTTGCTGATAGTTACAGTTCCTTGGAATGTCCATTTTGAAGCTAAAGAAGTTTTATCGCAAGCTGCGGAATCTACCAAAAAAAATATTGCTGTCGATCAGGAACAACTCAAATACGTTAATGTATTAGTTAGCCGATCGCTCTTTGTGGCGATCGCCCTGCATCTGGTAAGCGCGATCGTGCTTTACACCTTAGCCGCCACTGGAATTAGTGCTGTGGGCTATCTCAGTTCCGGTGCTGCACTGCTGTTAACTGTAATGCGTCCAGCTATCCGAGGTTATCAGTATTTAGCCCAGCGGCTGACAAGTATCCGCAGCCAATTTTTGTACCCCCGCGAAGATATTGTCGAACTTCGCAGCCGCTTTGCAAACTTAGAATCTACAGTTAAAGATTTAGCCAATCAATTCAGTTCAGATAATCCGAATTCGTGGGTAGCTGTCCAAGAGCGGGAGCAACAGGCCACCACAATAGAATTAACTAATTTATCCGCATCTCTACAATCTTTGCGATCGAAAAATCAGGCAGAACACACTAAACTGGCAAGAGATGCAGAAAGTGCGATCGCCCAGCTTACCGACGACGGACAATTTCTCAACCACGTCCGCGAAATCATCCGCTTCTATAAAGAAGCATAAAAAAAGTCAGTAGTCAGTAGTCAGTAGTCAGTAGTCATTAGTCATTAGTCATTATTCATTTTAGCCTGAGCGAAGCCGAAGGCTAGTCATTGGTCATTTTAGCCTGAGCGAAGCCGAAGGCTAGTTATTAGTCATTGGTCATTAGTGCTTTCCCCTCCGAGCGAACGTCCAACGTCCGAACGTCCCCGATCGGGAACGTCATTAGTCATTAGTCATTTTCGCAATTTCCAATTACGAATTCCCGATTACCAATGACTAATGACTAATTCTCTATCTTTAGATAGATGCCATATACTCGCCCGGTGTAAATTTTTGAATAAAAACACAATTAAATCTGTCTTGAGGAAGACGGAATAAGTGTATTATAGATAACAGCAATTTTGAGGAAACTATAACCAAAGATAGTTTGTTAATGAGTTAGCTTAAGCTTAATATTAAAGTATAAGCGAAAGACCTTTTTGAAAAGATAACTCAGGAAAAAATCATGACTAATCGCCAACCAACACCGCCCGAGAGTGAAATTAGCAAATCAACACCAACCGACGAACAAATCGAAGCTAATATGGAAGCTCCCCACTACGACAGGGGCATTACTCCTGCTGAGACAGCAGCGCGACAAGAGCGCGAAGGCTCTAACTTCATGCACGCAACCACCGAAGCAAAGCAGAAAAGCGCCAAAACAGACGACCAAACCGATGACGAAAGCATTCACACTACAGATGGTTATACAGTAGACCAAGAAGGTCTTGTTAACAATTACGCGATCGAACCGGAAATGTACATCAACGAACCGGGCGATTTGAGAGCAAAAGATGAAGCCGAAGCCGCAGAACGCGCTCGCACTCTCGCAGAAATCAAAGATAAAAAAGGTGAGGAAGGAAAACTCACAGAAGAAGCAGACACCCGTCACAAAGGGCCGGGAATTATTTAGGTTGTCTGGTTTGTAGTAGCGCTTGGGCGCGTGAGGTTGCAACTGCAAAGGGACGGGTTTTTTTAGGGGAAAGGTCGATCGACCTTTCCGGTAAAACCCACCCTTATTTTGTTTTAGACTGATGTTTTGATAATATACCTCTTGGAAAAATACCTAGGATGGGCGAGACGCCCATCCTAGGTATTTTTTGATTGTGGGATGGGTGTCCCGCCCGTCCTAAAACTTAATTAAAAGGACTTTTGCTATTCAGGTCTAATTTAGGACTTAATATTATCCGCGGTCAATTACCTGCAATAAATAATAGTTCGCTCCTGAGCACTTCAGTCAAGCATCATGGATCAGGGCTGAAGCCCTCACTACAAACTAATATTGTCTTCGGAGATGATATTAGCACGGGTGGTTAAAAAAACCAGGTTGATTAAGTATAAAGTAGGAGTGCTTCAGTTTTGAGATTTTAAAGTTGACATCAATGCGAATTTAATTAAAATTAATCAAGCCTTAACATTTTCCCTCAGCCAATTAAACTTGGCCTGAGCTAGCGCCAAATTTTCCAAGACGTTCGGATTAATATCATCGCGTTCTAATTCTGGTTGATCCAATTCTATATTGCGACCGTATTCTATATGTCTGATCGTACCGCGCATCCTGTCTGCCAGACACAGAGAAATTCCGTAATAAAATCGGGAAGCAAAACCCATATCGTGTTGAAGCTTAATGATTAACAGCCGCCGGGGAATTGCCAGCAAGTGAGTTTCTTCGATCGCCTTCACCGTTGCCAAAGGAGGGCGAGCGTCAATGAAAGAAACTTCTCCCACAAGTTCTCCACTGCCTATTTTGGCGAGTTCTTTACTCTGCTCAGCTTCGATCCAAACGCTCATACTCCCCTTCAAAACAATGTAGAGCGCATCATGCTGTCTCCCTTCATGGATCAAAATCGCGCCCGGTTTGAGAATTTCTTTTTTGCCTTTTTGGACTATCCAGTCGATATCGTCATTATTTAACTGGCTCAAAATAAAAAGTGCTTTTTTTCTACTGCTGTCGGCCATAACTTTAGCTCCCGATCGCTTTTTATATTAAATTTAGAGGGCGCGCGGTCGCAACTTCTTCCGAAGCAGTCACTCCTCGCTGAACACAGTTTTTTTATCCTGCCTAACTTCTTCGCAAAACCCTTAGAGGGCAAGCCTTGCCAATAGCAGATCAATCAAGCTGAATATTAATCTCTCAATACTAGCATTTGTTGAACAATCTTTTGTAGCTCGATCGGCATTCCACAAAATCCTGCTTCAAGTCCGTATTCAAACCAATCGGGTTGGCCCGCACAGCTTTGCAGCCCGATGGGGCGCGGGAGACAATACTCCGCGCCCCATCTTGCTCGCTAAATCGATCGCAAATCAGGATAGCCAGCCAACATATCATCAGCAGTCAGAGTATCGCCGTTAGCTTGAGGAGTCCACAGCACCTCAACCGCCAGCAACTGCTCGCTCGATACTCCCCCAATCTGGCGCAAAGCTTGGCGCAAATCTTCAGAGTTTTTCACTACTGGCAATTGCAATTTGCCTTGAGTACCGACAATCACCGTCACCACAATAAACTCACCCGGTTCTGAATTCAAATCTGTACCAACTAGCGCGCCGTTTTCCTGCAAAACTGGCAGGTTATTGCTGCTCCCTGCTTGCCGGAGCTGGTTGTTATAATTCGAGAGCGTTTCTTCAGTAAACTTACTGCGTTCTGCCAAAGAAAACTGGTTAAATTTAGCTTCGGCTGCTTCCAAGCGAGTTTGCACAGAGTCAGCGCCCGCGTAAACCCAATATTCAGGATGTCGCAGCATCGCCAGAGTAGATTCTTGCAGCACTTGAGCGCGACCGGCCGCTGTATCCGTATTCACTTTGCGCGCTAGCGAGTCAAGTTCGGCCTGCAAACCGCGTGCCTCTGCTAGCAAACCAACTTGCAAGCGGGCCACAGATACTGTGGTAGTAGGGGCGCTGTTGCCGAGTTCGTCAGTTGAATTCCCGGCGCGACGGAAGCTTTGAACGAGGAAATTCGCGATCGAAATAAAGATCAAAATCGAGAACAGGCCACCAAACCCGCCGCCAAAACCGAAAAACGGCAGCAAGAAAGGGAATCCGAAACCGCCACCAAAACCGCCGCCATAGCCACCGGGGTAGTAACCCCCTCCAGACGGGGCGTTGCGAGTCGGAGACGAGTAACTGCGCGCCGGAGCTCTAAAAGATCCGCCACCCATCCGTCCTCCGCTGCGAGCAGCCAGAGCTCCGTCAGCGTTACCGAGGGCTAGCGTCAGTACCAGACCGATCGCAAATAGTGATTTCAAAAGCGGTTTGATCTTTGAAATTAGTTGCTTGTACATAAGACCGTTACTATTCGATACATTTATAATTTACAGTCTATTCTGGCTTATGGGCAGCCCGGTTCCAGGTATGCAGCGTGCGAGATATCCGTACCAACCCATCCCAGCACCCTGAGGGAACCAGAAAAACTAGAGTCCGAAGCCACTGTCTGCCATATCACTTGACACATAATTTTCGCAACAATCCTATTTACTGTCCAAAATTCCCTTATTCTCATCCGGGACAAATTCCGTAACAACTTGGCCACCACCACCGTCACCTTTGACAATCACAGTTTGATTTTTTAACTCTCCCGCCGCCCTCGGCCCAGTCAAATTAAACACCGGATTTAGTTGCTTGTACACCACATTTCCTTCTGCGTCAAAAGTTTGGTTAGTTAAATACCACGTTACGCGATCGGTATTTAATTGAGATTGACGTTTTTCCCCAATTCCTACCACATTTCCCGTCAAATAAAAAATCTTTTTCTCTAAATCTCCCCGCCCCGTATCCCCAGTCATCGTCACCTTTTCCACCCGGTGAAAAACCTTTACAGGCCCGGGCGATATCACAGATTGGGCCGGAAAATTCCAACTCATCAAACTGCTTTCTATTTGCAGCGGTGGGTCTGATGGCATTAATTGAGCGTTTTTCGTTAATGTCGCAATCTTGGTTTTTAAGTCTACATCTACCTGGTCAGCAAAACCGCTGTCTGTTACTTTTTGATCTTTATATCTGTCAATTTGAGTCGGTTGGTCGCTGTGTACCTTTTGTTGCTCCACAAACCATACTAAATGCTCGGTTCGCAATTGCAAAACCGGATCTTTAACATTCGCCACCACAGAGCCGAATAATTCCATCCTCTTAGCCCTACTGAAAACCCGCGCTTCCTTGGCTGAAGCAGTAACCTGTTTGTTCTGTCCAATCAAATTATTGCGGACAACTAAAACATCTTCCTTCGGCCGCCACTCCAACTCATTTCCCCGCAATACCACGCCATTTTTTAGGTCAGTAGCGACTATGTTACCTTTGAGAAAAACCTGATTTCCTTCCTGAAACACCTGCCCAGTGTCTCCCTGAATATCATAAATTTCTTTGCCGTCCTGAAACAATTTTCCGACTGGTTTCTGAACGTCAACTATCTTGTTGTCTTTGCTGTAAACGGCATTTTTCGAGTTTACTTTCCAGAACGTCTCGCCCTTTTCGTTTGCTTGTTCTAGGGTTACTTTGTTCAAAGTTAGAGTGCTGTTTGACTGCTGAGCAGTTTTGATATCCTCAGCTAATTTATTCTTTTGAGTCTCTTGCGGAGCCGCACAAGCACCAATCCCCAAAATCATTGCTGCCAAACATAGCTGCACCAATTTTGAGGATTTTAAATTAGGAATTTGTGATTTGAGATTAATCATTGCTAATTCATCATTGGGCATTGGGCATTGGGCATTGGGCATTGGTAATTGGCTAATTAAAAACACTAATCAAAAATCTGTCAGACTTGAGCTAAATTTTTAACTTCTAATTTTCAATTATTCAACCCATCAGCTATTACCCCTTAACTATTACCCATTCCCCATTCCCCATCCCCCATTCCCGATTCCCGATTCCCTATCTGTCGTCGTGTTCGTCCATCAAGCTCAAGCCCGACAATGGGCGGTAAGCATAGTTAGGGCGCGATGTTTTTTGGATGTCGTCCTTAATCATTTCCAAATCGATGTAGCGATCGGCTACATTAATCAAACTGTCACTTGTCATCGATCGCAAACTCACGACTTCCACCCGCACGCCGCGATAGCTCACAGCATCCACAGCATAAGCCAAATCGCCATCACCGCTGACCAAAACCGCCGTGTCGTAAGACCCGACTAAGGCCATCATGTCCACAGCAATTTCTACATCCAAGTTCGCCTTCTTAGAACCATCTGGTAACTGCACCAAATCCTTAGAAATCACTCGGTAGCCGTTGCGACGCATCCATAGCAAAAACCCCTGCTGTTTCTCGTTAGTGCGATCGACACCAGTGTAGAAAAAAGAGCGTAACAGCCGCGAACCCGCAGTTAAACGGCACAGCAGCTTAGTGTAATCAATCTCAATTCCCAACTGCAAAGCCGCGTAAAAAAGGTTAGAGCCGTCAATAAAAATTGCTACTCGACCGCGATTTTCCAGAACCTGTTCCGGCGTAAAAAGGTCGTTGCTTTCTATTCTATTCAACATCATTGTTATGCCTCAATTTTTATGAAAGATTGGTAAAGAAATAAGTGCTAATTCATAATCTGTCATAGCACCCCGATCGCTGGCTGCGAACTATGAAGGTAATGTTTCGAGCAGTTCTAGCCGCTTAAAAACAGGTTGTGGTTCCCCCAGAGTTTGGTTAGCCGGCAAAGCGCCCCAGGCAGCATGAACTGCAAAAGTCGCTGAACTGTTAACGGCAACCCGATCGTTAAAGTCAATTGAAAAACCTAGCTGCTGATAGATAGCGTTGCTGATATTAGGAATAATCGGCGATAAAAGGTAAGATGCCAGTCTAACAGATTCCAGAACAGAATATAGCACTTGTTGGACACTTTCGAGCTGTCCTTGCTTGTACAAACTCCAAGGTGCTTGTACGTCAATAAACTTGTTACCGGCTCTCACTAATGCAAGTACAGCTTCGCAAGCCTTGCTAAAAGCCAATTCTTCGTAAAAACCCGCGACTCGATCGCCCAAATCCCAGCCCATACTCTTGAGAAGGTTGTCGCCGGGAATGTCTTCCCCCGACACATTTGGCACTGAGCCTCCGCAATATTTGCGAGCCATGTTTAGGGTACGGTTAAGCAAATTTCCCAAATCATTTGCTAGCTCAGCATTCAATATATTGATAAACCGAGTTTCGTTAAAATCGCCGTCTTCTCCGAATTCAATTTCTTTGAGGAAATAGTAACGCACTGCATCAGCGCCGTATTTATTGACCAATTCGACTGGGTTTAAAGTATTACCCTCCGATTTCCCCATTTTTTTGCCGTCTTTGGTCAAAAAACCGTGAGCGAAGACACGGCCAGGCACCGACATACCCGCTGACATCAGCATTGCCGGCCAGTAAACTGCGTGAAACCGGAGAATATCTTTGCCGATCAAGTGCAGGTCAATCGGCCACCATTTAGATAAAGCATTCTCTAACATCGGATCGTTGTCCGGATCTAGCAAGGCTGTGACGTATGCCAGTAAAGCGTCAAACCAGACGTAAATGGTGTGACTGGAGTCAACCGGTATCGGCAGGCCCCATGCCAGATTCACTCTAGAAATCGAAAAGTCTTGCAGGCCGGAGTTGACGAAGCTGAGAACTTCGTTGCGCCGGCTTTCCGGGGCGATGAAGTCGGGACGTTCTGCGTACAAGGCGAGGAGTTGGTCTTGATATCGCGACAGGCGAAAAAAGTAGTTTTCTTCGTCGCGCCACTCAACTTCCTTGCTGGTGTGGACGGAACACCGATTTCCCGGTAACAAATCCCGTTCATCTTTAAATTCTTCGCAGGAGACGCAGTACCAGCCTTGTTGCTGGTTCAAGTAGATGTCGCCGGAGTTCCAGACGCGCTGGAAAAATTCTTTGACAATGTACTCGTGGCGGCGCGAGGTTGTGCGGATGAAGCGATCGTACTGGATGTCGAGTTGTTCCCACAGCGTTTCAAACGCCGGAACTACTAAGTCGCAGTGAGCTTGGGGCGATCGTCCCAAACTCTCGGCTGTGCGCTGAATTTTCTGCCCGTGTTCGTCAGTCCCGGTAATCATCAAGACAGATTTGCCCCGCAGCCGCTCAAATCGGGCTAGGGCATCTGCTGCCATAGTCGTGTAAGCGCTGCCAACGTGAGGTAAATCGTTTACATAGTACAGAGGCGTTGTGATTGCAAAGGTATTCTTAGTTTGATCGGTCGATTTCATTGAATCCTAAAAAAAATTCCCTAAATTGAGTTTCGATTTTAACTCAGCGTTTAAATCTTTGATGGAGCCGCAATCAAGCTAAATTTACTGCAAGTTATTTGCATTTGTCTAACCAGAGCTATTTCCAAAAGAAATATAGCTTTCATATCAACACTAATCTTTTTTAGTTCTTTTTGACGAACTCTCTAAAATGTCTTAATATTTTGACATTTTGCTGACTTGTGGCTCCCTAGGATTGTCTGTCCCGCATCCTTAATTTTTGGAGGGCCAAGGTGCGGCCCCACTTGCCATCTCGAAGCGAGAAACTAAGCTATGGAGCTCTTAATCGCCTGCAAATCCTCACTGTTTTCGATCGACCCAGGGACGCAGAAACCCAATTTTTTATAATAAAAATCTCTCGTGAAGCGCGAGTGCTTTAGTTTTTGGGCCCAGCCAGAGCCTGATAGCCGAGATTTTTTGTCAATCAACCCCGGTTTTTCGATGTTGCCAGCGCCTTCGGGGCACACACAAAAACCCAAACTACTTCAACTTCGGGCGATCAAATTAGCGTGCGTCTAACAATGTATTAACCCATATTTTTTACGATTGCCGTGCCACAGTACAATCACTGAGAACAATCGAGTTTTTCAGAGAGCGATCGGGCTTTTTCCCTGTATACCTACATAAATATAGGGACAAAAAGTATAATTTATTGCTTAATTGCTAGATCGAAAACCGTAAAAACCGAATGTAACAGTTGAGGGTGTCGAATGTGGGAGCTAACTCAATACGGTTCACTTAACATATTTATGCCCCGGAGATCCCCCTAAATCCCCCGAAAGCAAGGGGGACTTTGAGGGCATTCTTGTCCCCCCTTTTTAAGGGGTGTGCCAGGGAGATCTGTCTTAAGTGAACCGTATTCGGATCTAACTTTCAAAACCCTATTTCTTGAAACCATGAGTGGGGCGGACATTATTAGCCCGCCCAAAAATTAAATTTAAATGCCGATACAGCTTATCCTTCGGGAAAATTAACTCGATTTCCGCCCATAGCTTCCGACAAATAATCGGCCGCAGCTTCCACTACCGCGATCGCATTTTCGTAAACCATCCGCGTCGGCCCCAAAACCCCAACACTACCAACAGGCACCGATCCCCGGCGGTAAATCGAAGAAATTAGAGTACAGCCGCGAATTGGTTCTAAGGAATTTTCCGATCCAATACGCACAGTTACCCGCTTCCCTGGCGTGTCCAACTCAGGCGATTCAAAAATCAAAGGCCAAAGCAATTCCTGTTCTTGTTCGAGCAGTTGTACGAGGGTTTGAACTTGCTGCAACTGCGAAAAATCTGGTAAGCGCAGGGCTTCTGCCAAACCGCCGATCAGAATTCGCGTGTAGGTGGGATTGCTTTGGCGGCTGCTCAAAGCAGTCAGCATGGTTTCCATCCATTCTGCGTAGAGTTCAAAGTCTCGGTCTAACTCGCTCCAGTCTACAGTCGAGAGTTCCGAAAGCGATCGCCCCCGCAGCTTGCTATTCAAAAAATTCGACAAAATCTGCAATTCGCGATCGACAATTTCGTCATCTGGCCAGCTACCATCTGCGCCCTTCGGCAACTGCACCAACACCGAATGAGTTTCGTAGGCATCCGTCACCACAATCAGCATCACCTTTCCGGCCTCTAGCTGCACCAGTTGCAAGTGGCGCAAGCAAGCCGTATTGGTTTGCGGTATCGTGATCATGGCAATGTAACCGCTGATAGTTGCCAGGATTTGAGCCGCGCCGCGAAGTGCCGCATCCATGCGACCATCCGACCAGTTGAGCTGGTCTAGTACCTTTTCCACCTTACCGGCGAGGGTATCAGACGGCTGAATCAACTGATCTACATAAATTCTGTAGCCGGAGTCAGAGGGGACTCGTCCGGCCGAAGTGTGGGGCTGATAGAGCAGTCCAGCTTTTTCGAGAGTCCCCATCGCATTGCGAATTGTAGCTGGGCTGACGCTGAGGTTGAATTCGTCAGCCAAAGCTTTTGAGCCAACGGGTTCCGCTGTAGCTATGTAGTGGCGAACCGTTGCCCAAAGGATGTGTTGTTGCCGATCGGTGAGGTTAACGCGCACAGATATTTAAGTAGAATTAGTATTTAGAGTTGAAAGCCACTATTTAATCGAAACGTCTGTCCCAAGAGGGCGATCGGGCAGACTTACTTATTTAAACATAACAGATTTTAGGTTAAGGAAGAAGTCAGTTGTTACTGGTTATTGATTATCGGTGATTGGTGATTGGTGATTGGTGATTGGTTATTTGTAAGTTCTAATGCCCAATGCCCCATGCCCCATGACCTGTTTGGCCAATGCCCCATGCCCCATGACCTGTTTGGCCAATGCCCCATGCCCCATGACCTGTTTGGCCCATGCCCTCTAATTATGTTCTTTAAGAATATTTTGCAGGTAACTAGCCACTGCATCCGGCTGTTCCATCATTGCCAAATGGCCGCAATCAAGCTGAAGCACATTTTCGCCACAACCTTGGAACATCCAGTGAAAGCTAGCCAAATGCAGCACGTATTTGGGTTCCATAATTTTGTCTTTAGTGCCGGCAATAAAATACACGGGCTGCTTGAGTCGGGACACTATTTGTGGCAACAGGTGAATCTCGGCTTCTGTGGTGGATTCCAACAAAGCCCCCAAAGCTGCGTCTGGATGAGCTCCCACGAAATCTCTCAAACGCTGCCTTCCCCAGTCGCGCCCGATCGATCTTGCCACAGAATCCCGCGCAAACACGAAATCTACTAATGGCAAGTGAGGCAGCCAGCGGGGACGCATTTTGACTAGCTGTTTGCCGACGGAGCGAAACCGCTCGAATTCTTCCTTTAGATAGATGCCGCCGCCAGCATTGATGCAAACAACACCTTTAATACGATCAGAGAATTGGCTGGCTCCCCAAAGGGCGATCGTGCCGCCGAGAGAGTGCCCCACCAACCAAGCATTAGAAATATCGAGTTTTTCGAGTAAAATTTCCAAATCGCGAGCGTAAGCTGCGGGAGTGTAACAGGAATTAAGCGGTTCCCAATGCTCTGGATGGCCGTCGCCGTCCGGTTGAGAATCGCCAAACCCGCGCAAATCGTAGGTCAGGCACTGATAGTTTGGTGCCAAGCGATCGGTCAAAGGTTGCCAGTAGCGGCGGCTTAACAGCCAGCCGTGGACAAATACCAGAACCGGGGAAGTTGCAGTGGGAGCCGTCAAATCGCAAGCGTGCCGAACCCCTAGGATGTCTATGGTTGCCATAATTTTATCCTATCGCGAAATCAGCACAGAGGGATCGGCAGTTACAGGAGGGCGATCGACTCGGTTTCACTTTCTCAGGATTAAGGCCAAGCATCGAGCAAAAACCCAGTTTCGCCAGCATCAGCGCGATCGCTAAAACCGCTCGCCCAGCAATCTTTGTCGCACCCCCTCAGCGATTTTCTGCCCCAGATACTCAGGAATTAAACTTTCATTGGGCCCCAACAAGTAGAGAATCAGGCGAGTTCGCCCCCGCCAAACCAATAAATTTGCATTCACCACCAACAAATCCTCTTGCCAGATGGCATACATAACTTTGTAAAAAAGTCCAGGCTGATTATCAGCTTCTATCAGCAGAGCTGGCAAGTGGAAAACCGGATCGACGTAAAATTCAGTTGCCACATCCTCCAAACCCGCGTCTAAATTGAATTCCACAGCCAACATCTCTTCAACCTCAAAATGCCCCGCCAAGGCCTCTCGAACCGCCCTACAGACGTTTTCTGCTGTTTTATCTGCCAGTACCTTGCCACCGCGAGATACCACCAATTTGATAAATACCAGCATCGGCGGGTAAATTTGACCGTACAGACTCAGACTGTGAATGGTCAGCCCGTAGGCCGCCAATACTCCAAAAATGTCGCTCAGTAGAAAAGATTGGTTCCGGTAAGCAAAATGCAGGGCACTTTTATTACCTTCGGCTCTGATTTCGATGACTGCTTGCCGAGTTTTGTAAAGCTGATAAGCTAATTTGAGGTTTTGCAGTTGGATTTCGCTGCTGACAAATTGCTCGTAAAACTGTGGAAACGCTCGGTTAAAGCGCTTGAGAAGTTCTAGGGTAGATGGTTTTAAACCCGAAGCCATAATTGAGGGGAAGGTGCGGGAGATATACTAGGTATTGACTCTCCCATGCCTTATGGCAATGGGATTTTAGATTTGACGATTCGACTTAAATTGTTCCCGCTTTCTCATTAAAAGCAGAAGTCAAATTTGTCTGGGAACACATAACTAGAATGTCGCGGTTGCGCCATTCGATCTGTACTTCCCACCAAGTGTATGACTTCCGACGCGATCGGCGGTACTAAAAAGAAGCAATTCCTAAATGCCTCTGTCCTGGTTGGGCAACAAATTTTACCTTAACACCGGGTTGTCCCGGCACAGGCTAGCAGAACATTTCTACCAAACTTGACGAGAAGCAAAAAAGCGCAGAGTCAATGTTGGACGACAAATCCCTGTTTTCGGCGTAAGATGAGTGTACCGTAAACTGTTCCTCAAGAGGCTACCCGCAATTCATCCCACGCCGATCGGAGTGGGTTGATCTATTGGGTTCTCTTTCACATCGTCCAACTTCTACTACCTTAACCGCGCCTGCATGGGTTTTTGGAAAAACTTATTTAGTAGTTCTGAGTCTGCCTCTGTACCCCAAACAGCGGAATTTGAGGAAGATATAACTCTTGGGTTAGGCGATCCGCTTTCCCCAATGTTTCGCAAACCCGCCAGCGGCAACGCTCGCATCTTTTTTAGTTGCGATCGGGACATTGACCTCTACGAACTCGAAGAACTTTGTAATGCAGTGGGTTGGTCCCGCCGTCCCCTGCGTAAAGTCAAAAAAGCTATTCAGCACAGCTTCCTAGTCGTCTCTATGTGGGAGATACGGGGCAGCCAGCGACGGCTGGTCGGTTTCGCCAGAGCGACTTCAGACCATGCTTTTAATGCCACGCTTTGGGATGTGGTAGTTCATCCTGACTATCAGGGTAAAGGCATGGGTAAGGCGCTGATGAAATACATCATTAAAAAACTCCGCAGTGAAGATATCAGCAACATTACCTTATTTGCTGACCCTCAGGTGGTGGATTTTTACCGAAATTTGGGCTTTATGTCCGATCCGGAGGGGATTAAAGGTATGTTTTGGTATCCAGATTAGCTCGCCCGGTGCAGGTTAGCGTTGATTTGTTGAGTAAATGCAATATTCACGCTGCCACACACCTCAGAAGGCTGTGCGCTGCGGTCAGTTACGCTCTTGATTGTATCTCCGCAGCTTGGCAGTTATGAAGCCCAGAGCTTTGCAAGTATTGTCCAACCGCACAACAAAAAAGAAAACTTCAGCGTAGCTGCATCGAAAATTAAAATAAAAAAAAGCTTGACAAGCTGAGGGTTTTGTGACTTAATGGTTAACAGATAGGCAACTATCACAACGGGATGTAGCGCAGCTTGGTAGCGCGCCTGCTTTGGGAGCAGGATGTCGCAGGTTCAAATCCTGTCATCCCGATCGCACAATGTTAAATAATAGATTCAAGCAGAAACTGCCGCTGATGTTGACATTTGTTCAAAATGGAGACCCATTGAGGCAGTTTTTGTCGATCGTGTCAAGGGGCCAGTCTTTGCGTTAATGTGTTTCAGGATCGCCGATGGTGGAAAAACATGAAATCATTAGTTCGTTTAGGCGCAATATTGGGGATTGTGGGCTGCACTCTGCTCGGCCCCTTGCCCATTGCCAAGATGTCTGCACTGGCACTGCCAGTGCCACAAATTTTAGAAAAGTTACGCCCGGTGCCGGTATTTACGATTACAGACGGTCAGGGTGCGTTTTTCATCGCTTCTGTTCCCAAGCAAGGTCAGGGTCAAACTGGTAATGCTTCGGTAGCCAGAATTTTCATCAGCCAGAAAGATGCTCAAGCTTTTGTCGATCAACTGAAAACGGGAAATCCTCAGTTGGCTGCCTCCGCGCGCGTGACACCCGTGTCACTGGGGGAAATTTATCGGCTCGCTCAAGAAAATAAAGGCAAGCCGGATCAGGTGCTATTTGCTTTTATTCCGGCGGCGCAGCAGGTGCAGTCGGCTAAAACTGTACTTCAGCAGAGCGGGCAACAAGTTAACGAGTTAAACGGTGTACCTCTGTTTTTGGCGAGAGGTGGCCCGGAAAATGGTTATCTGACGATTCAGCGGGGCGATAAAGAGGAGCTTCCCCTGTTTTTTAACAAGGAGGACTTGCAGGAAATGGTCGATCGTTTTAAGCAGCAGCAGCCGAACGTGAATAGCACAATTAAAATTGAAGTAGTGAACTTGGAGAGGATTTTGGAAGCTTTGGGTACTGAAAATGACCCGTCTTTGAGCCAACTGATTTTGATGCCGTCGCGGGAGTCGCTGGAATATGTGCGATCGCGCCAACCGGCTGGTGCTGGCCAAAATCCACAGGTGGCTCCATCTCCAGCTCCAACTCGACCTGCTGCATCTCCAGCTCCAGCTCGACCAGCTCCAGCTCCAGCTCCAGCTCCACCTGCTCGCTAATAGTTAGTCAGTAGTCATTGGTCAGTAGTCATTGGTCAGTAGTCATTGGTCATTGGTCATTGGTCATTGGTCATTAGTTACAGACAGGATTTACCCAAAAATTGGTTTTATGCGTTACTTAAAGCGGTAAGGTTCGGTGTGGATGGAACCCTACATAATTAGGTTTTGGGTTCGGGACTGAGTTAGTAGGTTGGATTTTGGGATTTCTCGACTCAACCTACTATTTATCAATTCCCAATTCCCAATTCTCAATTACCAATTACGAAGGACTACTGACCAATGACCAAGGACTACTGACTAATGACTACTGACCAAGGACTACTGACTAATGACTACTGACCAAGGACTACTGACTAATGACCAATTCCCAAAAAGTCTTATGTTTGTTTCGGGTTTAGAGTTGTGGCAGTGGATGAATCAAGCTAAGGTAGATGCGATCGCCTCTGACATTCCCCAAGCAGAACTTGACTGGCTGCTGCAAGAGTTGGCAGGTTTGGATAAATTGGCTCTGCGTTTGGAGTCGTTTAAAGATTTGCCAAAAATTGAATTAAAGTTGTCTTTATCTGAACTCGATCAACTGTGGCAACGACGGTTGCAGGAACGGGTGCCTGTGCAGTATTTAACGGGAGTTGCACATTGGCGGAATTTTTCGCTCAAAGTAACGCCGGCGGTGCTAATTCCTCGTCCTGAAACGGAATTGCTGATCGATTTGGCTGTGGCTGCTGTTAAAAGCTATTCAGTTAATCGAAAATCGCATTGGGTGGATTTAGGAACGGGCAGCGGGGCGATCGCGATCGGCTTGGCTTCTGAGTTGACAAATGCTACAGTTTATGCAGTAGATTGCAGTTGGGAAGCTTTGGTAGTGGCTCGACAAAATGCTGAGAATTTGGGTTTTGGCTCGCGAGTTAATTTTTATCAAGGTTTGTGGTGGGAACCGCTAGAATTTCTCAAAGGTAAAGTTAGCGGCATGGTGTCTAACCCGCCTTACATTCCCAGCAGCACGGTGGTGACTCTGCAACCGGAAGTTTTGAAGCACGAACCTCACCTGGCCTTAGATGGCGGTTTTGATGGCTTAGATTGCATCCGGCATTTGGTAGAAACGGCTCCCGATTATTTAGAATCTGAGGGAGTTTTTTTGGTTGAGATGATGGCGGGACAAGCTGAGGCGGTAGCTGAGATGCTGGAAAGTCAGGGGAGTTACGCTGAAGTTCAGATATTTTCGGATTTAGCAGGAATCGATCGCTTTGCGTTAGCCTATCGTCTTTAGGGAACAAGCCCAGGAAAGATAGAATTTCTCGACTTTGTATGCTTGCTGGATTTTGAGATAGAGTTGGCGTAAAAACGGCGATCGCGCTCAGCATACAAGAGGTATCACCGTGAAGCTGGAATATCAGTTTACTTTCAAAGAATATTTAGAGGCTAGTAGAATTGCCACGAAAGTCGAGACTTTCTCGAAAGTCGAGTTGTGGACTAGGGCTGTATTTATTGTGGGGGGCGGAATTGCCTATCTTAACGCTGCCGCAAATCCCCTCTGGGGTTATTTCATAATCAGTTTTGGCATCTCCTACATCCCTATTGTGAAGTTCCTAGAGCGGCGAAAGATCATGTCGCGCGATCGAGGTTTCTTTTGGTCTATGCTTTTCGGGCAGATTAAATTTGGGATCAAATGGGGAATTTCAGAGCCGCCTTTTTTGTTAGGATGGATAATTGTACAACTTGTTTATTGGCTCTGTCAATTTTTTGAAGTCGTTGAACTCTTTATGTGGAGAGATATTACTAATGCTTGGCATAACTTTGTTATTTTAAAAGTGACTGAATCTGGAATGGAGTTGAAAACTGCAAAGGTTAGCCTCAAACTCAAGTGGCAATTTTACTCGCACTTCTTAGAGACAGAAAATTTGTTTGTTATCTATCCTTGTGAGTCTTCCAATATCCCCCATTTTTTTCCAAAACATACATTGAACCGAGAGCAGTGTCAAGCATTTAGAAAATTGCTATCCAGTAATATTTCGCCAGTTCCTCACGTTTAAATGAAAACAATGAACTTTGGGTTTCAACTGAATTCTAATGATTACAAAGAAGCTAATCAGGCGGTTCTAAACAGATCTTCAGAATCAGAAAAGCGAGTCTTGCGTAACTTGGCATTACTAATAGGATTTTTATTTCTTTATCTGGCAATAACATCGAAAGATACGAGCTTCTTAGTGGTGGGTGTTATTTTGGTGTCCCTTCCTGTTTTATGTAAAATTTTTGTGCTAATCGACGTAAATATAAAGATGCCAATTGTCGAGCCTACGAACTGCGGGGAACCTATCACAGTAGAAGTGATAGGAGAAGGGCTGATAGTTGATACTCCTAGTTGGCAAGGGACTTTTCAATGGGGGCATTTTGAATTATTTATTGAAACCAGAAAATTATTAGTAATTTATCCGGTGCCATCCCTCTATCCTGTGTCAGACTCGGATTTTATGATAGTTCCCAAGCGTGCATTCAGCGGTGAAGAGCAATTGTCGGATTTCCGAGAAGTGCTGCACAAGAATATCGGTAAGAGAGGTGACAATTCTTTAAAGAAAATGATGTATGATTAGAAGCGATAAATCTAAAATATACGGGACTTACGCACTCCCACCAAAGAAACCGGGTTTTTTACCGAATATTTGGACTGCAACAAGTATTCTCGCAAAAAAATCGGTTTCTGACCACCCTCGCGCAAGTCCTATTAAAATCTAAAATCGGATGACTCAAGTTTCGATCGCCTCCTTGATTCAAGGAGCAATTTCAGGAGATTATATTGTCAGCTTTCCTACAGATACTGTACCCGCTTTGGCTGCGCGGCCCGATCGCGCGGAGTTGATTTTTGTAGCTAAGCGCCGCCGTCAAGACAAGCCGCTGATTTTGATGGCAGCATCACCCCAAGCTTTATGGCCCTACGTGCAGGGGAGTCCGGCAGAATTAACATTGTGGCAGCAAGTGGCCGAATCCTATTGGCCAGGGGCGCTAACTTTGGTGTTGCCGGCTTCGCCACTGGTGCCACCCTCGATGAATGCGATCGATCGCACTACAATCGGAGTACGAGTCCCTAATTTTCCCCTTGCTCTCAAGATTTTAGAGCAGACAGGCCCTTTGGCTACTACCAGTGCTAATCTATCAGGCCAAGCGCCTCTGGAGTCGGTGGCAGAAATTGAGGCGCAGTTTCCCGAAGTCTTGACATTAGTTGCTGCTGAATTAGCAACCGCGCCAACAGCGCCAACAGCTTCGAGTTTGCCTTCGACTGTGGCTAAATGGACTGGCGGCGGTTGGGAAATATTGCGACAAGGCGCGATCGAGCTAAAATGCTAAAAGCTAAACTCCTAGGCAAAGCAATATGGCGCCGATCGGCTGGAGCGACTTGATATATTTAGGTATGGGATTAGGACTGGGTTGGGGAAGCAGTTTGATTTGGCGCGGGCGACAAAAAAGCTCGCAACAGCCAGAACCTTTGCCCCCTATGCCGCCAACTCCTCAAGAAATGAACTTAGAGAAGTTTGATGCCTTGGCTGAGCAACTGAAGCAAACTCAATTGGCTTATCAGATGGCATCGGAGATGAGTCTATTTAAGGGGGGCTTTTTGGCTCGAACTTCTCACGAGTTGCGATCGCCCCTGAGCACTATGATTGGTACGCTGCAATTAATTCTGTCGGATTTGTGCGACGATCCTGCAGAGGAACGAGAGTTTGTCGAACAAGCTCACGTTGCAGCACTCAAGCTGGTGAAATTGATAGATGAAATTATCTCTGTTGCTAAAACTGAACACGGCACTGACACGATGGATATTGAGCCGATTCAGTTAGCTAAGGTTTTTGATGAAGTTGATGATTTAACTTACTTGCAAGCTGCTAATCGCAGCATTCGTTTGGAGATATTGCCGCCCGATCCGGGGATTTATGTATTGGCAGATTTGCCGAGGTTTAGACAAGTTTTAGTCAATTTGGTAGATACTGCTGTGGCTCAGATGGAGGAGGGGAGTATTTCTGTTTCTGCCCATTCTTCACCGGAATCTGGATGCGTTCATATTTGGGTAGACGATCAGCGTTCGGTTAGTGCTTGGAGCGAATCTTGGGATTTGTTGAAGCACGATTTGGAGTCGGATGCTACTAAGATCAGCGATAATTCTCACGTCTCTTCTGGCATGAGGTTGTTGATGAATCAGACTCTTTTAAGTTTGATGAATGGAAAGTTGGAGGTTCTGGCTGTGCCTTCTGAGTCTGAAGAGTCCAATTTTAACCGCACTCAGTGTTCTATTCCTTTGGCAACTTTGTGATGAAGGAAGAAGTTGACAGTTGACAGTTGACAGTTGACAGTTGACAGCGACCTCTAACTGGAAGGAAGAGGATTGGAGTCATGAATCGTCTGCTTTTAATTTCTCCCCGCCCGATCGATCAGGGTTCCGGCTTTAAACCAATTCTTTCTGGTAACGGATTGTGTAATGGATTTAACGGAGGGAGGGAAGAGGTAAATTATTTGTAAATAGTATGGTGTGCATTGAACGCCATACTATTTAGAGATTTGGGTGCAGGTTTTGTGCTTCTTTAACAAATAGCAGTTAGCAATTCGCCATTGTTAATTTCTAATTCGAGATTCTCTTCTAAGAGTTGATTTTCAAGTACCATTGTGGTGCTGGCGTTGTGCTGAAAACCGATGCGCTCGTAGAAGCTTTGTTTGTAAGTTGTCATCAGGTAAACTCGCTCTACTCGGCACATTCGAGGGTGGCTCAAGACGGTTTGGACTAATTGGCGGCCGAGTCCTGCACCTTGATAATCTGGGTGAATGGCGACATCCCAGATGGTGGCTCGATAGATGCCGTCTGAGGTGGCTCTAGCAAAGCCGATCGCCCGTAAGCCATCCCAAACTGTCACAACTGGTTCGCTATTGGCGATCGCAATTTCCCAATCTTCTATTTTGCGCGCCCTCGCCCAAAAGGCGGCGGCTTTAAATAGTTCTTGGATTTGTGCGATGTCTGCGCGATCGCGCTCTATACAAAATTGAATGTGACTGGAATCCCTAGTCGTTGATGTCATGCTCAATCCGCCTTTAAGTTGTATCTAAACTGTGTTACTTTTACTGTCTTACAGGATTGAAAGTTGATTTTGCTTGGGAACGATCAATATTGAATTCCCGATTTACAAAACTATTTTTAGTTACACATATTTTGTAACTAATTTCGGTAATTATTAATACTTTTTTGTATAAAGTTGGTGAAAAAGTCTTTGACTCAAAATTCGCCAGATTAGACGGCGGTTGAAACCGCTTCTAGACCAGCGAAGTCCGCACTTCGCCAGATTAGACGCGGTTTCAACCGCCCGGTATTCCGATCCCAAACGTATGGCGGCATCACGAGTGAATCAGTTTTGCAGCCAGCGGGCCGCATCTTTGGCGTGATAAGTCAAAATCAAATCAGCACCAGCACGCTTGAATCCTGTCAAGGTTTCCATCACCACTCTTTCTTCATCAATCCAACCATTAAGAGCGGCGGCTTTCACCATCGCATATTCTCCAGAAACGTTGTAAGCCGCAACTGGTAAGTTAGTTGCTTCCTTAACGCGCCAGATGATATCCATGTATGCTAAAGCAGGTTTAACCATCAGCATATCTGCGCCTTCAGCAATGTCGAGAGCAATTTCTTTGAGAGCTTCGCGGCCGTTTCCAGGGTCCATTTGATAGGTGCGTCGATCGCCAAATTGGGGAGCAGAATCCGCCGCATCCCGGAACGGGCCATAATAAGCTGAGGCATATTTTGCCGCGTAAGACATGATGGGAATATCTTCAAATCCAGCCGAGTCCAATCCTTCGCGAATTGCTCCCACAAAACCGTCCATCATTCCCGAAGGTGCAATAATATCTGCACCAGCTCTAGCTTGAGCAACGGCAGTTTTCTTTAGCAATTCTAGTGTCGGATCGTTCAAAACGCGACCGCTTAAATCTCCGACTTCCAAATAGCCACAGTGACCGTGACTGGTATATTCGCACAGACAAGTATCAACCATGACAATTAAATCCGGTACGGCTGCTTTAACTGCTGCCGTCGCTTTTTGGACGATGCCGCAGTCGTGCCAAGCGCCTGTCGCGTCTGTATCTTTGTCTGCGGGAATGCCGAATAAAATAATCGCGGGAATGCCAAGATCGTATACTTCTTTGGCTTCTTCTACGATTTTGTCTACCGATAGCTGGTAAACTCCGGGCATTGATATAACTTCTTTGGCAAAAGCTTCCCCCGGTACGGCAAATAGGGGGTAAATTAAATCGCTGGTTGTCAAGATGTTTTCGCGTACCATCCGGCGGAGTTGGGGATGGTTGCGGAGGCGGCGGGGGCGGTGAGTTGGAAACATAATGTTTTTTTAGGGTAGATTAAAGTCCTGATTTCTGGGACTGGAGGTGTTTGTTTAAAAGTCTAAAGCTTATTGTTGGTCGATCGCCCTCAACCTACGTAAAGTTATGTAAAACCTGTGATGTCCATTGTTGGTAGTCATGACTTTAGTGCAATGGCACCGAAAAAGCATCGCACAAAAAACTATAAAGCAAGCCCTACATATATCGTGGCCTGACAAACCCAAATATCTCTCTGGGACGGAACTCGGCGCCGTCTTCTTGGAGACTGACAGGAAATTTAACGCCAAACTCGCCTTAAATTCAACACAAATCCCGGCAATACGCCTTCGCCGGACAACTAGGCTGGATTGATTAATATTTCTACTTCTGTTTGTTGTCTGTAAAATTCTACCCGAAGGGCGATCGAATTCGGCACTTCTAGAGATATAGTTTCTGGTTCAGTAAAGGTTTGTACCATATTCAATTCCACGCTTTTTGGGTCAAAATTGGTAACAAAAAAACTATTGTGTAGGGTGCATCGCTGTGAGATTTTCAAGCTGATGTGCAGATTATCAATAGCGACGAACCCTACGGTTTCTACTTCTTCCTTCTTCCTTCTTCCCTCTTCCTTCTTCCTTCGGTTACAACTGACCGAAACCTTTTTTAGGCTTGTTCTTTTTCTTTTTCTTCTGGCCGCCCATTCCCTGCATTCCCTGCATTCCTGGCATTCCTGGCATTCCGGGTAATCCTCCCATACCTGTAAAATTGCCTTGACTCATTTGCTGCATCATAGTACGCATTTTCTGGAAATCGCTGACGAGTTTTGTTACGTCGTTTTCTGCGTAGCCGGCGCCTTTGCCGATGCGACGGCGACGGGATGGAGAACTTGCTAAAAGTTCGGGATTGCGGCGTTCTTCAATTGTCATCGAATTAATCATGGCTTCGGTGCGTTTTAGCTGCACTTCTCCTTGCCGCATTTGTTCGTCTGAGAGTTTGTTCATCCCCGGAATCATTTTCATGATGCCGCCTAGGGAACCCATATTTTTTAACAGTCTGGTTTGCTTGAGAAAGTCGGTAAAGTCAAACTTTGCCGTGAGCATTTTCTCTTGCATTTTTTCGGCATCGGCGATGTCGAATTCTTCTTGGGCTCTTTCTACTAGCGTCAAGACATCGCCCATGCCGAGTATTCTCGATGCCATGCGATCGGGATAAAATGGTTGCAATGCTTCCACTTTTTCGCCTACGCCGACAAATTTAATCGGCGCGCCGGATATTTGGCGAACTGATAAGGCTGCACCGCCGCGGCTGTCGCCGTCTAATTTGGTGAGGATTGCACCGGTAATCCCGATTTGTTCGTGAAAGGTGCGGGTTAAATTTGCTGCTTCTTGGCCTGTCATGGCATCAACAACTAACAGCGTTTCGTGGGGTTGTACTGTTTGTTTGATGCGGGCCAATTCTGCCATCATTTCTTGGTCGATTTGCAGGCGGCCTGCTGTATCGACGATGATGGTATCTACGCCTAGTTGTTTGCCGTATTCGATGCCTTGGCGGGCAATTTCTACGGGGTCAGTATCAGTGCCTAATTCAAATACTGGTACGTCGATTTGTTTGCCGAGGGTGAGCAATTGGTCGATCGCCGCTGGTCGATAAATGTCAGTGGCGACTAGCAGTGCGGTAAGATTTTGCTTGCGGAGGTGCAGGGCTAGTTTGGCGGTGGCCGTGGTTTTTCCGGTTCCTTGCAAACCGGCCATCAGGATGACGGTGGGCCCGGATTCGGCGGTGGCGAGGGGTACGTTGGTTTCCCCCATGACGCGCACGAGTTCGTCGTGGACGATTTTGATGAATTGTTGGTCGGGACGGACGCCTGAAACGACCTCTGCCCCTTGTGCTTTGGCCGTTACCTCTCCGACGAAGTTTTTGACGACTTGGAGGTTGACATCGGCTTCCAGGAGGGCGCGGCGGACTTCTTTGATGGCGTCTTGGATGTTGGATTCGGAGATTTTATTCTGTCCGCGCAGTTTTTTCCAGGTGGATTCGAGTCGATCGGCAAGGGCTTCAAACATAGGGATTTGTTGGCTAGTCAGTCTTTTTTATTTTAGGGCTAAATGGGGGTTTTTGGCCCCAAGTTTGGGGAAAGTTGGATTTTTGGGGTTTGAACCGCACATTAACGCGGATTAACGCTGATTGGTTTGGATGTTTTGTTATCTTATTTAAACAGTCGATCGCTTTTGCCGTTAGACAGGCTGCGATCGCGCTTCGAGAAACAAGCTAATATCGACTCTGAAAAACTCGGCGAGTTTTCGGGCTTCATCTCTTTCGATAGCCCTTCGATCGAGCATAATTTCCTCAACCGCTTTTTCCGTTCCCAAAAGGGGAATTAAGTCAGATTTATCTAAATCTCTCGCATCCATTAAATGTTGCAACATTGAAGCTGAATCCCCTGCGGTAATCGGATAATTTTCCGATTCAAATTTTTCGATGAGTGTGATCAAAAGCTCCAGAAATAGCTCTTCCTCCAGCGATCGCCCGGGGCGGTGTTCCAGTTCGCTAGCGAGAGCGATCGCGGCCTCGTTTTCTGCTTCATTTGCGATCGGTTTTGGTTGATATTTAACCAGTAAATCTGTATAATATTTGACATCAAAACTACGGATCATTTTTCCACTCATCCTTATCATACTCAGCGTGAGTCAAAACATATTTGATGTAGGTTCTTTGAGAAGCGTAAACTAGATCGACTATCAAGCGATATCGATTTCCCTTAATATTAAATACAGTAAAATTTCCAACTGCCTCAGCTTTTGGATAAGTTTGCTGAACATCAATTAAGTTCTGCCATTGGGCTTTACTTGACACTCTATACCAGTCATAAAGTGCGTCGCAGGAATCCGCATGGCTTGCACAGAAATCTCGCAGAATTTTTCGGCTAATAACACGCATTTTACCCTTTTTTTTGAATCTACACCAGATTTTTACGCACCGATCGCATTATAAACCTTTTTTAAGTGCGATCGCAACATTGTTAGATAGTATTCCAGTTGATTGATATTTTTATTTTTAAACCGCTAATGTAGGCGCTTCGCCTTCCCGAATGGTACGCGGATTAACGCGCTTTGAGTTTGGATGTTTTGAAGTTATTTGATGTTAGTTTTTACATATTCTGCGATCGCCCGCTGAACACTAAACAACGTACAATCACCCTGTTGCACTTTGTCAATTAATAACCTCCGTCTCAAAGACTCCAAGGCTTTGAGGAATTCTGACGGCGATAATTCGAGATTCCTTGGCTTGTTTGAGATTTCCACTGTTGCGGTTTGATTTGCCAACCAGGACATCACCTGTGTTTCTGGTTCCGACAATCGTTTAAAATGTTGGTGCAATAAATATTCTAAATCTCCTAAAACTAGGCTATCATAGGATAAGAAAGCCGAAATATTGCCATCAAATAAATCTTGAATTATTGTCGCTACTATATTTAACCACAATGGATTGCCTCGGTAAAGCTCAGTCAATTCTGACCATTTTTCTGATTCAAGTAAACCTTTTTCTGTGAATATTTCTCGTGCTGATTCACCTAAACTATTTACTTGTAATGTTTGACAATTTTTCTCACAGCCTTCTAATGCTGCAATTTCTCTGGGTTTTTCCCAACTGAGCAAAATTAAGCAACTGTTGTGAGATGATTCTGCTATTTGTTTGAAGAAAGTGCCATAATTTTCATAGCTTGGTTTGTAGTTTCCGGCTAGTTGTTGGCTGCTGAAGATTGTTTGGACATCATCGAGTACGATCAGACAGCGGCGCGATCGCAAGTATTCGATAATTGATGGTAACTCGGTTTGTGACCCATCGCCCAAGAATTTGATTAAGTCGGTTTCCAGTGCACTCAGCGGTGGAGAGTTGCGGAGGCTGCGCCAGATGATGCAGTCGAATTGGTGTTGAATTTGTTGGATTAGTTGGAGGGCGATCGCACTTTTGCCACTTCCAGCTAATCCTAAGATGGTGATGAGACGGGTGCGATCGGCTAACACCCAGTTTTCGAGGGTGGTGAGTTGGGATGTGCGATCGTAAAACGTGAGGATTTCCGGTGCGTCGCCTAAGTCGATGCGGGGCTGTTTTGTTGTTGGTTGCGGGTTTGGGGGAGTTGCGGGCGATTCCCTAGATTCACGGGCTTTCTTAGAACAAATATTAAGGTTATTATTAACTGTTACATTCTCACCAAGTTTTATATTATCGCCAACTACAGCTAATTGATAGTTATAAAAATTTCCATTTTCTAATATTGGTTTCAAACTAGCTTTAGTAATCTTTTCTCCCAATCCTTCAGAAAGTATTTTCCAGAGTAAAGCTCTCAAAGTCCCCCTTGTTAAGGGGGCTTTAGGGGGATCTCCGGGGACTAAATAGTGTTAACAATCGCCTATTGCTTTCTAGTTCACACTTCATCAAAAGAGCCAGTTGATGAATGACACCAACCGAAGCATCTTCGACAATAATTTCTTTTAGTTGTTCCCCCAAAAGTAGCGAAGCATCAAGAATTTCTAGTCCAGCCAGTTGACCGTCAGGACTATAATCAGCAATAATGTCTTCACTCAATTCTCGATTTTCCGCTGTTCCAGGTGCTAATGGCAGTAACTTAATGTAGAGAGCATCTACTTCTCGATCGTATAGTATTCTCATGTTTTGAATCCTTTTAATTAGAGTAATAGACGTTGACTATTACTACTACAATTCTTTCCTGTGCTTCTGTGAAAATTGGCTTAACAGCTTTGTAAACGTAAAACTGTTGATTAACGGGAGATTGATTGTTAAAATCCAATTGAGCGCGGGCTGAAAACTTACCTTGAGTTTACGACTTTTGCAATTGACCAATCAAATCTAATGCTTTCTGAGCATCTGCGGCCATCCCTTGAGCGCGAAATAAACGGGCGGCTTGCTGCAAATCTGCGATCGCCCCTGGCCGATCTCCCATTCTCACCAACGTAATGCCTCGATTAGCATAAGCCTTAGCATAACTGGGATTGAGTTGAATTGCTTGGGTGTAATCAGCTAAGGCAGAGCGATCGTTATTGATGCGAAAAAGTGCTAATCCTCGGTTAAAATAAGTGTTAGCGCGACCGGGATTTATTTGCAGCGCTTGATTGAAATCGTCGATCGCCCCTTTTTGATCGCCCAAGTCAGAAAGCGCTACGCCTCGGTTGTTGTAAGCCGCCGCAAAGTTTCGATCCTGACGGATGACTTGAGTATAATCGGCGATCGCCCCCGGTTGATCGCCCATCGCCGACAAAACCAGTCCCCGATTGTAGTACGCATCGAGATAACTGCCATTTAGGGCGATCGCCTTGCTATAATCAGCGAGACTTTTGGGAATTTCTCTCAAGTCAAAATACGCCAGTCCCCGATAGAAATAAGCTTCTACATAATCCGATTGAGTTTGAATCGCTTTCGTAAAATCGGCCACAGCCCCCGGCGCATCTCCCTTATCAAACCGAGTTAAACCCCGAACATAATAAGTTTTAGCATCTTGGGGATTGTTCAGTTTCAGAGGTACATTAGCTGTGGGAGAGGTATTTATCAAAAGTGCCGATCGATTCAACCCAGCTTCCGATAATTTAGCGATAAAAGTGTTAATAGGAATCGCTGAATTAAATCCTGTTTTAGTAATTGCTTTATTACCTATGAGGAATTTTTTGTCCGTATCTGTGACATCATCTAAATCCTGATCGCCCTGTCCGTGAATCCCAACTACGCGCCCTTCTACATCAAATACCGGCCCCCCACTCATTCCCCCTTTGGTGACAGCGTTGTAGCGCAAAGTATAACCTTGTGGATGATTCGGGAGACGGCTGGTAACAAAGCCCGGTGAAAATTCAAAATTGCGATTGGTTCCGTACTTTTGTTCCAACATATTACCTGGATAGCCAAATACAAAAATTCCTGTACCAATTGCCGCTTGTTCGGAATCGCCTAAAGTTACAACAGGATAAGATTCTGCACTGTTAAATGTTACGACTGCTAAATCTGGAGCATTCTGGCCTTTCTGCAATAGTACACTTCTGGTTACTTGATAGTCTTTTCCAGCAGATGTGCGAATTGTATAAGTATCCTTAATATTAGCAACAACATGGTTAGATGTCAAAACTGTGTAAGTTGTGCCTTGTTTGGCAATAATAAATCCAGACCCGCCACCATGAAGTGTTGCATTAATTTGAACGGTGACAGATTCAGCTATTTTGGCAATTTCTGGCGAAGACATAGCGAAAATCGGTGCAGGCGCAAACATGACTATTCCTGCTACCGTTACTGTTCCTGCTAGGATGCTGGCGAGGGAATCAAACCGCGAATAACTCCTATTCATAGGTAATTGCTGAAGAGTGAGATTTTTTATACTGCCAATAGTATAGGGGAAAATGAAATGTCCGCAGGCTAGAAACGGTGGAGGTTTTTAGGTGATTTCGATTGTTATGACAATTCGTACAATTCGTACATTTTTGGCATTTCCGGCATTTCTGGCATAAGTGCGCCCTTCACTCACATCCTGCAAAATATTAGCAACCTCGAACAGCATTCCGAAACAGTTTCAAAGCTTCTTTTTCCTCCGACATTTGCAAACACTGACTCAGCAATTCTATATCTAAATCCGGCAACAACATACTCCGAGAAACTAACTCATAACCCTCCGATTTCAGTTGGTAAAGCGAAAATACTCCATTTTCCCAAAACCAAACTTCCGCAATGTTAAATCGCCGATAATATTCCAGCTTATTGATAGTTCCGCTGGTAAAAACAACTTCGATCGCCAAATCTGGCGTTTCCCGCTGCCGCCTATCTTCGCCAAAGTAATAAGATAAATCTGGTTCCTTACTGCTGCCTTTTGTTTCCCCTTGGAGTGTGGCGCTACCCGTCGGTCTAAAACTAATATCTCTTTCTAAAAAAAACTGACCTAGCAGTAATGCCAGCAGGCATTTAATGGTTTCATGAGCTGGCGAAAGTGTCATAATCTCTACATATCCGTCCAGGTAAGACAAGCGAACACTGCGAGTATACTCTAGCAAGGAATCTAGAGCTTTAAACTGCTCCCAAGTCATCGACAGTGGCAAAAATAACCGCTGTTCTGGGAGTGCAGTTAATGGAGGGTGAATTTTAGCGATCATTTATATTTCCCCCTAATTTTAGTTGCTACTTCTAGATTAGCATGAAAAACGGCTAAAGGAATATTTCAATACATTAGCTCATCCTCAATATCTATAGGGACACGGCACTGCCATGTCCCCTACGCGGAACTAGCCCGCCCATCAAATCCGCCTACAAAAAATTAAGCTAAAAACTGGAATTGAGTACCGTTAATTGCCAAAGCAAACGGACTTGCTTGCTCAAAGGAACCTAGAAGCTCAAAGTTATTCGTGTTTAAAACTATCCCCAAAATTTGTCCGTTTCTTCCGTTAAAAACTACCATGTCGTCGATAATTCCGTCGTTGTCGTAAGCGATCAGATTGTCGTCTGTGAAGAGGAGGTCTAATTCTGTTAAACCGTCTGTCAAACCGATACGATCGCCTTCGTCAAATTTAAAATCGGTAATGACATCGGCTCCATTGACTCCAAATTGTTCGTTGCTTCTAAGCACAAATATGTCAGCACCAGGGCCTCCCGTCAGCACGTCAATTCCCCGATCGCCCACCAAGAAATCGTTGCCGTCATTGCCGTCTAAATCGTCGTCTCCTTGCCCTCCCCGCAGGACATCGTTTCCAGACCCTCCAAACATAACGTCGTTTCCCGCGTCGCCCCTAACTAAATCGTTGCCATCATTTCCATCCAGGCGATCGTTCTCTTTGCCGCCGTAAATGATATCATTTCCCTCGCCACCACCAATAACATCATCCCCATTATTTCCTAACAGCCGTTCGTTAGAATCCGACGAACCTGCTATCGTATCGTTGCCGTCCAAACCCCAAACTCCCCAGGGAAAAGACGATAAATTTCCCTCTTCTACGTCAATCTCATCTGGTGTAGCGAATCCCAAAAAACGTGGGCCACCGCCAGCAAATACAGGAAATCCAGTCAAATCACCGATGAGATTGTTAATCGTCAAAGCCATAATTATGTCCTTGCAAAAATGGTAATATTTACATTATATATTTTAATTAAATCATTGACAAATAGCAAGGCTATTTTATTTTGCCTTCCTTCGTTCAGCTCAATAATTGATTGCAATTTGCCAATTATCAATTACTAATTACAATTTTAAATTGCCCAGGCTGTGCCTCGTTCAACCCAAAGCTGCTATTTTGCCGTGGAGTCAAATAGCATTAGTCGCTGACACTATCCGCTACGACTCACCGCCTATAATGGGTGTGACCCGTCATCTCGCAAACACGTTAATATCACCTATAACGTCGAGACTCAGAGGTTGTTTGTCAAGCAATGTAAAAGTTTAGGGAGCGATCGTCCGAGAATACGCCCAGTTTCCGAGACCCATACACAAACTTTACAAACAGGATCTGAGTTCTTTACATTCGCTCTAAATCGCCGTTCGCCCATTTTGTAACAAAATCCACTGCTTTCAGGTGTTTTGCTTATGTCTACTCCTAAATCGTCTTCCCATCAAAACAACACCAACTCCGTAAAATCACTGCCAACCGAAAGTATCATTGCAACAGAAGAAGAGAGTGACAATCTGCCAAGCGAACCAAGCGTCGATCAGCTATTGGAAGCTTTGACGGCTCAAGTACCCAGTCAATCTGCTGAAATTGAACGCTTGAAAACGTGGAAACAAGATTTAGAGCGACTGTTTCAATTTCTCGGCGATCGTCGCGTTTTAATCGCAGTCATGGAACCGGGAACTTTTGCCATGCGTTACGCTAACGCGGCATTTTGCCGCTTGGCCGGTTGGGAGGGAACCCCTTTGGTCACTCAATCTAATAACGGTTGGTTTACAGAAACTGGGCTCAGTCTGCTGGAATTGTTCGAGGATTGCGATGCCAAAATAGCAGAACAATTGTACCGCCGTCACCTTTTGTACTGGGTATTTAAGCGGTTTTATCAAATTGATCTCGACGGTTTGCGTGTACTAGATGAACCTGTTACGGCGAGTATGAAAAATACTCAACACCGCGAACGCAAATTTATTGAATTTTGGCTGGGTTCGGAACAGTTGAAAATTACTAGAATTGACTCAAAAATTGATGAATTTACGGATCTTCCCTTAAATTTAATGCCTGTGGCGGAACGGGAAGCTTGGCTGATGCAGCCGAATCAACTGGCAAATTTAGCCGATCGACTAAATTTGGATAATTACCGCGTCGAAGGTTTGCTGCTGCTAGAAGGTTTTGATGTCAGCGTACAGGAGCAAATTCGGCGGCTGACTCAGTTATTGATCGATTGCAATTCGATGCTGCGGCCAGATAAATTTGAGAGAATCGATCGCTGTTTGCGATCGCTCTTTAATGCTGACGGCACTTTGCTGCTGCGCCCCGACGGCGAACACGTACAGCTATTAGTTTCCAAAGACGGCCAACATTTGCAGCCGATTATTTATTCAATGGAATCCCTAGAAGCTTCTCACTTTTTTAAGGCTACCGCAGCCAATCAAGTTTGGAACGTCCCAGACTTGCGCCGGGAATGCCGCACCGAGTGCGATCGAACTTTGCGCAAAATGGGGACTCAATCGATGCTGTTAGTACCCCTTGTGGTCAAATCTGTCACTCGCGAGGGCTCCGGGCTGCGGATTTTGGGGGTAGTTGGGCTGTTGTGCGATCAGGCAAACCACTTCAACGGCATTGACGCTCAACACGCCCAAGAACTCATTCCCGCCTTCATTGCAGCACTGCGACAAGCAATTCAGCAGCGATTTACCCACATTCACAACATTCATCCCGCAGTCGAGTGGCGGTTCGCCCAAGAAGCAGAAAGGCGCAGTTGGGGACTGCCCCAAGAGACGATCGTATTTGCAGACGTTCATCCGTTGTACGGAATTTCCGACATTCGCGGTTCTAGCGACGAAAGAAACCGAGCCATTCAAACAGATTTGCTCGAACAATTCCGCTTAGGTTTAGCCATAGCCGATGCCGTTTGCCAAACACAAACTACCCATCTAGGCGAGCAACTACGGCTCGACTTGCTCGACTACATTGAGCATTTAAAAGAAAAAGTAACAGTCGATATGGAGGTGCGAGCAGCCGAATATTTAAACGAGCGTTTAGAAGTGTATTTTGACTATTTTGTGCAGTGCGGATCCACGGTTCAGGCAGCAGTTGAAGCTTACCAAGCCGCCTGCGAAAACGAACATAACTGCGTTTATGGCGATCGTACCCGCTACGATCAAATGCTGAACCTAATCAGCACCAAACTCCAAGAAACCTGGGCCCGCTGGCAAGAGCGAATGCAGCAAATTCTCCCCCATTACTGCGACATCGAATGCACCGACGGCATGGATCACATGATTTATGTCGGGAAATCTATTGACGGCAAATTCAGCCAATTTCACTTGCACAGTTTGCGGTACGAACAACTGCGAGCAATTTGCGACTGTGCCCGCACAGTGTTTCGCCTGCAAGCCGAGTCTCAAATCAACATGGAACTTGCACATTTAGTATTAGTGCAGAATACCACGATCGACATTTTTCACAACGAAAATACTGAAAAAATGTTCGATGTCAAAGGCACTCGCGATATTCGATATGAACTCGTCAAAAAGCGGATCGAAAAAGCCGTTGACAAAGATGCACAAGAGCGAATTACCCAATCAGGAATGCTAACTATAGTTTATTCAACCGAAGACGAATGGGAAGAGTATCAACAATACTTGCGCTACTTGTCTCGCGAAGGTTGGGTAGAAGCCAAAGTGCAAACTGGTATGGTAGAATCACTGCAAGGAGTTAGTGGTTTGAAATTCGCCCGCGTTGGTATTTTGCCCGACACAAAAGCTCTTGCGGAATATCGCGAAGTTACGGTTGTTACCGATTGATAATCCGTCGTAAATTCCCGTTAATTGTAGGGTGCGCAATGCGCACCTTGCCACTGACAATAACAAATAATACCCTGTTTTAATTTAGTATATCTGACCTGTGATTTTTGACTGCAAAATACAGGTTATCAATCACAAGACTCAAGATATAGCGGTTATCAAAAAAGTGAGGTATGCCCAATGCCCCATCCCTCCGCTTCGCTTCGCCCAATGCCCCATGCCCCATGCCGTTCGCGTACCTGCTCTTTCTGAGAAAGGCTATAAATCAGTGTTACTTTACTGAAAATTATATGCTCAATTTTTCCATAAAACTTATCTTAAGCTGATCGCAATACCAAAACGCTAGTTAAAGTTTGCTGTGCAACATGAGAGTAAAGTGCTTTAAAATGCAAATTTGATTTGAATATTTTGTGAAAGTCATATTTACCGCGAGTCTTCCCAGTCTTGAAATACAACTAACTACCATAGTACAGCGCACAATTAGCTAACTTATTTGACTCACCACATACAAATTCTCAAATCGCTTTCAGGCTAGAATCGGGACTAATTAAGTTTTGCTGAAATCCGTAATCAGACATTTTTTTGATTCTCGATATACTGGTTGACAACAGATAACGGCGCACCGCCGACGGTGGAAACAAAATAACTATTTGTCCAAAGAGTTGGTAGTCGGCTTTTCAACCAAGGAAATTCTTGTCTCAGTAGTCGAGATGAACGCCCTTTTAAATATCTAATCAATTTTGCGATTCCGAATTGCGGGTCTACTCCTACCAGCACATGGACGTGATCTGGCATGACTTCCGTTTCCTGTAACTCGGCATTAAATTCGGTGCAAACTTCTTGCAGTATGGCTTTTAGTCGAATGTCCACACCGTTAATCAATACTGGTCTGCGATACTTGGGACACCAGACAACATGGTAGTTACAAGAGTATGCTACATTAGGGTTTGATTTGAGTTTTGCTTTCATGTTTACAGTATACATAATCTGACCTGTATATTGTATCTTGATGTGCAAATAAATATTCAAGGCTGTTTCAACCGGTGCAGACTTTTCCCCGTGTCTGAAGCCAGGGGCCCGGCGGGATCGCTCTTCGGTCATAAATTTCGGAGGCTATACCTGTTGTCCTTGGGGAATTGGATGTGTTAGTTTTTTGATGGCGCAGGGTGGCTTTTTGAGGGTGCGATCGCCTATTAAAAATTTGGTAAGTAAAAGCTCGGAACTTTTAACATCATAAATCCGGGTGTCAGAGTGTCGGAGAGACTTGGGCCGAGAAACTGGGTTTCTGGCCGTTTAGGGCTTAAATTATGCGTTGAGGGGTGAGGAGTGTCGGCCCCAAAATCAAATTTAGTTGTCGGGGAAGGGGCTATTCGGCTGTTGATCCGGGTGAGTCAGATGCGGGAATTACTGGGAGCAATCGGTGCAGAGGTCAAGCTGTAGTATGATTTCTAATTGCACAAAGTGTTCTTGGGGCGATCGCAATTTTTTCACATTTCTAGCTTAGCGACTACTATAGATTCAACAGTGTCCGTAATCTTTGAGAGCAACTCACTAGAACTTGCGACCTGATGCAGCCAAAATACTTAAGAACACTGAACGTGCAGTTTAAATTAGAGGTTATAGACTAATGGCGCAGCGCAACGTATACTCGTCAAAAGACGACCCAGGGGATGCACAATCAGCGGAAGAAGTCCTACACTCAGTGATGCAGGAACTGGACGCTTTGCATGAAAATGTCAAAGGCCAGTTAAATCAGGACATTACTCGCCTGCAAAGTGAAAAAAATCACCTGATTGACGATATTGAAGGCCTCCGGGATCAATATCGCAAATTGCAGTCCCAGCAAATGGAATCTCTGTCTGGGCGATACATTCAGCAGCAGCAATTGTGGCTGAAGCAGTTGGCTCAAGTTTTGGCCCACAATTTGCAAGATTTGTTGGTGCAGCGGTTTAACGAACTCAGCGCTAACTCTGGCCATTCTCTCAGCAGCCCAATTCCCAGCGGAGAGTTCCCGATCCCGATGCCGCCGAGCAACTATGACGAACGGGCTTCGGAGTTATTGGCGGCGCTGGATGAGCGGATAGATCGCAGTTTCCAGATGCTGGAACAAGATTTGAGCAGCTATGAAAGCGAACTATCCATGCGGCTTAACAATATGAAAACCCTAGAAATGCAAGGGGAAGAGCTGTTACAAAATCTTGTCAACCGGATTAGGGAAGAACTCGAAGAAGAAGAATATCTTGAGAATCCTTTCGATGCTCAAGATTCCTATCCCGATCAATCAACTAATTCTATCCGCCCGCAAGTTCTGGAGCCAACACCTGCGGATGCGCCGCGGCAAGCCCTACCGCAGCCCTCAGCAATGCCGGCAGCACCCGCTCAAGCAATTCCTCAAGTGCAAGCAGGTTTGATGCTGGCTTTCTCTTCGGCGGTGATCTTGTCGCTGTTTAATGTTTGTTTGAGAATTTTGATTAAAAGCAGAAATCCTCGGATGATTTTTGGCTTGTTTGAACTTCCGGGGGTGGTAACTCCTGGTTTTGGCAATTCTTTGTTGATTTTGTTGATGCGGCTGATCGTGGTGATGGCTTTGATGCCCATATTGGCAACTTTTCTGTATCCGAATGTCTGGAAAGATATTAGGCGGTTGTTTCAGTCGGGCGATCGAGCTTTGTGGAGCAAGGTTTTAGGAAGCGCATTTTTTCTGTTTTTGTCTCAGGTTTTGATTTATTTGGCGATCGGCAATATTCCGGCGGGGATTGCGATTACGATTTTCTTTATTTACCCGATCGTCACCGTACTCGGTTCTTGGATCTTGTTTGGCGCTCGCCCCAGTACGATCGGCTTTTTGGCGATCGGCGGGATTACCCTAGGTCTGATTTTAGCCGGCTGGCCGAGTTTTGCAGCGCCACCTCCCGGCGGCGGCAATGTCGGGGTGGGAGTCGCAGCAGCACTGGCTTCTGGGATTACCTTTGCAGGTTACGTATTGCTGACGCAAATGGCCGCGGGCAAGCTGCACCCGATTCCTTTTAGTTTAGTTAATTTCGCCGCAATTTTTGTATTTTCCTCCCTGAGTTTGTGGGTGCCCCTGTCGGAAAATTTGGCTCCTCAAATCGACCAAAATGTTTGGCCTGGTTTGATTGCAGGAGGAGTTGTTTTAGGCGTGCTGACGCTGTTTAGCTATCTTTTGAACAATTTTGCCATCCGGTATGCCGGAGCAGCATTAGCGTCAGTAATTGGCACTTTGGGCCCGGCAATGACCGCACTCTTCGGGTTCCTAATTATCAATGAAAAGTTGCAGCCTGTGGCAATTCTTGGCATGGCTGTAGTGACATTGAGCGTGGCTGCTATGAGTGTAGAACGTATGGTGGCTCCTCAGAAGAAGGCTAGTTAACGGCTAAATGGGCGATGATCGACCATAGAGAAACCCGGTTACTTGATGAAGAAACCGGGTTTCTCTATGCGAACACAAGATCAATAGACTTATTGCATAAATCTTTAATTGATAGGGAAACCGCAGATAAACGTAGATAAACGCAGATAACTTCAAGATTGTTTGTCAATGAATGCAATTAAAGTCTAGACAAGCGAAACAACCACACGAAAACCCACAATACTAGCCTTACAATCCGGCTGATATCTGAGACGGCACGCGCTGCGGCAATTCGGAGGGCGATCGTTCCAAGACCCCCCCCGCAACAACCTCAGCGAATAGTCGCCACCAGACTCCCAAACGCTGCCATCAACAGGCGCACCGTTATAATTATTGTGCCAAGCATCCGCGCACCATTCCCACACATTGCCGTGCAAATCGTACAATCCGAAAGCATTCGGTTTAAAACTACCAACATCTGTCGTTTGAAAGCGATAAACTCCCTTCGGCGCATCAGCCTCATTAGCATTTCCGTTGTAATTTGCTAACTCGCTGGTAATCGTTTCTCCAAAGTGAAACGCCGTCATAGTTTGCCCCCGGCAAGCATATTCCCATTGCGCCTCGCTAGGCAAGCTATACTTCTTACCTGTTTGGCGAGAAAGTCTAGCGCAAAACTCCACCGCTTCGTACCAAGATACATTTTCAATCGGTCGATTGACACCTTTAAAACGGGAAGCATCAGGATTGAGAAACATTTTAATTTCCGGCAGCGCTGCAACTGCCGTCCATTGCGACTGAGTGACTGGAAATTTGCCAATATAGAAAGATGCTAAAGTTACTGGGTGCTCCGGTTTTTCGTCGCTGTCACCCCGATCTTTTGGGGAACCCATGAGGAAAGTACCGCCAGGAACAGATACCATTTCCATGACTGTACCGCGGCCGAGATGTTCTTCAAAAAAACGCGCTTTGCGGCTGTTATGATTAGTTTGCTGCCCGCGATTGTCTACTGTAACTACCTGAAATTCAAAAGTGCTTTTGACAGTATAAATACTTTGTGTTACCTTGTTTCGAGGCAGATTGGTGTGGGATTTTTCACTCGGATTAACAGAGATATTGCTGTTTATTTGTCGGCGTTGCTGGGTTTTACTATTGAGAGCAATTTGTTCAATTTCGGTCAAATAAGCATTGAGCGGAGGTAGGGCCACCTTGGGCTGAGCATAATTTAATGTAAGTTGTCCGCCATTACCACAATGAGGTGGTGGAGGTAGAGAATAGAGATTTAAAGCTTTGATTACTTCATCAGCCGATTGATATCTATTTTTGAGATAATCTTGAATTAATTTATCTAAAATTGTTGCTAATTCGCTGCTAATTTTCGTGCCCGCAGGTAAGCGTTCTCTCCAAATCCAGCCGCCGTTAATCGGGTCATAAAGCTCATCATAACCGTCAACTTGTGGCAAACATTTAGTTAGCAGTCTCAGACAAGTTATCCCCAAACTATACAAATCGCTTCCGGGGAAAACTTGACCCCGCATTTGTTCTATAGGCGAATATCCGGGTGTTCCTACGGTGGTACCGACTTTGCTCAGATGGGAACCTGTAACTTGTTTGGAAACGCCGAAATCAATCAAAACTAATTCTCCCCGCCCTCCTCTGCGGAAAGCCGAATTGCGAAAATTTCCAGGCTTGGGCGGGGATGAGCTAGCAGAGGTGCGGCGGCGGATGATATTCTCAAGTTTGATGTCTCGATGAATGACATGGCGATCGTGCACAAATTTCAGAATCGGTAAAATATCTGCCAGCAACTGCCAAATTTTTTCTTCGTTAAAAGCGCCCTGCTGAGTTAATTCAGCCAGTAAATTTTGCCCTTCAATCAATTCTTGTACTAAATAAAGCCGCTTGTCTTGTTCAAAATAAGCAATTAATCGAGGAATTTGGGGATGTTCGCCGAGTTCGTAAAGTCGTTTCGCTTCTTGCTTAAACAGTTCTGTAGCCTTTTGAAGTGCTGATGTTCCCTGAACTTGGGGGGAAAACTGCTTGATGACGCAGGAATCGTCCATGCGATCGATATCTACGGCTTCATAAGTTCTGCCAAATCCTCCTTCGCCCAACAGTCGTATCACGCGGTAGCGGTTTCTGAAGAGAGCTGTGAGGTCGGGTTCGCCGCAACTTTGACAAAATTTAGAGTTGTCGGGATTGAAAGGATTAGAGCACCTTGGATTCGAGCAGTAGAACATATCCTTGGGGAAGAAATGATCCGGTTAGAGTTATGATATATCTTTTCTGGCTCTTAGTGATTTTTTGACAGATTACATTATACTACAAATTGACGATCGCCCAACCAAGAAGCATCGCACCCTCTGTCCTCGCGGGCGATCGGGCTATAGACAAGAAGAGATCGTACTGAATTGAAGAGCGATCGAGCTAATGGTAATTTTGAACTATTGAGTTTTGCGATCGCGAATGGCGCCATGAAGTTGTGCGACGACAAATAACCGTAAACTGCTACATAACGCTGACCGAGTAGGCACGAATTGCCCCATCTACTGTCGCAATAGTCAGACCATTCTCTAAAGCTTGATAGATAAGCATTCTGTTAATAACTTGATGTCACCACTGATGAACCATAAAAAGATGTGCGTATCTAGCAGAATCTTCATTTACCTTCAAATGCACTGAGGATATCTTCCGGCAAAGGAGCATCGAAATCATCTGGAACGGTAAACTCGCCTGCACACAAACCAAATGGTCGTAATTGCTTGCTGTTAGAAATAGGTCTGAGTTCCGCGATCGGCTTATCTGCTTGCAGGATAACAAAAATTGCACCTGCTTCCACTTGACGCAGATACTTTGAAGGATCGCGCTGAATTTCATCAACTGTCACACTTAACATAAAAATGCCTCAGTATAAAGCTCAAAAGCAGTTTCATGGTCTTTCTCAACAACCGCAGTGAACGTTCTCATAAAGTTAAACTAAAGTAGATCAAATAACCATTATAACTGAGATAGCAACTTGTCGTACTCTGCGTGGGAACCAACCCAAAACCCGATCGCAAAAATCGGGATTTCGCTCCCGATACCAGCGGTAAGTTTGCTCAATCTCAGAAGATGCAATCGACGTAATTTCAACCTAAAATGTCATATTTCTGCTGCATCTCTAGGACAAAATTTTCGATGAATCGAGTCTGTCCTGCGTTGAGTTCATCGAAACCTTGCTGAATACCTGCAATTGTTTCCAATCGATCGATCAGTTGGCGCAGTTTAATTGGATCGATTTTACCCGGATCAAGAAAGGTGACAATAACTTGCGATTGCTCGCTAACATCTTGCGGTTGCGTGGCTAGCTGAATCTACCCATTCTGATAAATGCCTTCGATGGTTTTTAGCATGAGTTGCAGTCCGGTTTGTATTCGCTTCTATTCTAGCAAGTATATAAACAAAAAAATTAAGCTTAAAGACTCAAAGGGCGATCCTCTTCCTTGTAGCCCCCGTAGGACGGGCTTCGCTAACGCACGCTTATTGCAGGATACAGTTACAGATATTCCTCCGTAATCCCAGCATCCTTGAGAATACTTCTTAAGGTTCCAGTAGGTAAGTCTCTATTGCTATGCACAGGAATAGAGAGAATAACTGCAACATCCTCTTTTGCGTAGATATGATGGCTACCAGTGATTCTTTTTAGCTTCCAACCATATCGCTCAACGATTTTGCAGAGTGCTTTGCCAGAAACAGATTTCATAGAAAAATTGGGCGGAGCGTAGCGGAGGGTTGAAACCTCCCCCTTTTAGGGGGACTTTTAGTCTATAATTAAAAGTGTACCGCAGGACTTGCGGGAGGCAATAGCCAAAACCTGTGGAGCGAGCATAAGACCGGAAAACCCTACGAGTCGGTGGAGGCAGTTGCAATGAAACAGGAACCCAAATAGCGATGTTTGGGAATCGCCGCACTTTTAGGGCGGTGAGAATGTCAAAGAGATAACTCAATTAACTGTTTATCGGGCGCAAGCTCATTTTGTTGACTGGCGACTTCCAGCCAACCCTGAACAGCATCTTCCAGCATCTCTAACAACTGTTCATAACTCTCTGCCCATGTGTGACAACCTGGAAGTGCTGGAACCGAGCCGCACCATACACCATCTTCTTGCCAGATAATCGCCTTAATCTTCATGAGCAATCTCTAATAGCTATCTGAATAGGATTTTAGCGTATCGCTTTAAAACTTGCGAGGGCGCGATCGATATTATATTGAACTTGTTTTGGCAGTGCCGCAAAAGATTTACGGAATTCGGCTGTAGTACGGGACTTCACAATGTTTCTGGATCGAGTTCTTGGGTTTTACCTGCGCGATACTCAGCCATTGCAGTCGCTGCAAGTTTGGCAAGAGTATCGGGAGAACTAGCAAATGCTCGATCGCATATTAGATCGTCTTGAAGTTCTTCCAAAATCATTGAGGCGATCCTCTTCGTTGGCGTAGCCCCCGTAGGGGCGGGCTTCGCTAACGCATCTTGCTCACTTGCAGACAAGGTTTTCAACTTAGCGATCCTCTTCGAGGGCTTCGCTAACGCGCGATCGAGTAAATCAGTCATAGTTAGCACACTCTTACAATCAAAATGGCATCTTATCTATTATCGCTTCTTCCTGGCAAATCGATATCTTAGGAAGCAGAGCTATCTACGTCGCAAATTCTGGAAAATACTGATCTACAAAGTCCATAACCTTTTGAAAGTGGAGAATTCCTTCCTCTGGCCTTAGTACCCCATACTCTTCGCCTCGACGAGATCTAAGTTTCCAATTATCGGAGTTTTTTAGATAAACCTGTGCATAATCTGTTCCATGCCTGCGATCTAACCACCATAATGCTCCAATAGCCCATTCTTGGTCGTATTGTCGATCGCCCGCGGGTAAGTAGGTGTCGAGATAAGATCGCAAAACTCTTACCGATTCAGCACCGTCAAAACGAGCTAATGCAAAACAATGAAATTGTCCTGCATACCAAGTTTCACTTGGAATCAGTAAAGTTTCAATTTTATTGAGATGGTGGGAAAGCCGACCAATTCCACAAAGCCAACTTGCTGTAATTGTATACCTCCAATTACTGTTATACATCTGGATCGTTTCTTCCTCAGTTACTTCATATAAAGCAACTGTCGTCGAGTCCACAAAGGCATCTAAATCTTCTTTGCCAAGCCCTAAAAAGTTACCGTGTAAAACATTGAGATAAAGTGGCTTAACATAACGTTCTCGAATATAGTCAGTCATGCTGTATTGTTATTTTTTTTTTGAGTCGTGACAATATAGAAAATTTCATTTCCATCAGCGTTCATCTGTGTTTATCTGCTTAAATCTGCGGTTTAAAAATCCAAATCTAATCGATTTACTGCGATCCGGTATATAGAAAACCCCCAAACCATTTTTAAAATCAAGTTTGGGGTTTTCTTTCTAACTCTCGTTCAAATTACAACTTGCTAGGCTCGATCGCCGGAGCGCGCAGAGCCACTGTTTTATCAGCAGCTTTTGCCACCAGAGACGGTACAGAAGCCCGTAATCTTGCAGTCAACTGTGAAGTAGTCGCATCGTAAACCTGAGTCAGCATCTTCGGATACAAACCAATGCCAATAATCGGCACTAACAAAGCCGCAATAATAAACACTTCTCGCGGTTCCGCATCCACCAACTCTTCGTGTTCCACCAATTCCTTATTTTCTGGGCCGTAGAAGATTTCCCGCAGCATTGACAGCAGGTAAATCGGAGTCAAAATTACGCCGACAGCCGCCAGAAATATTACACAAACCTTAAACACCGGATTGTAAGCATCGCTGGTTGCAAAACCCACAAATATCATTAATTCTGCTACAAAACCGCTCATTCCCGGCAAAGCCAAAGAAGCCATCGAGCAAGCAGTCCACATGGCAAAAACTTTACGCATTTTCTTGCCGACACCGCCCATTTCGTCGAGCATGAGGGTGTGAGTGCGATCGTAAGTGCATCCTACCATGAAGAACAAACTCGCCCCGATTAAACCGTGGGAAATCATTTGCAGCATTGCGCCGCTAGTTCCCAAATCGGTAAACGAAGCTATCCCAATCAGCACAAATCCCATGTGGGAAATCGAAGAATAGGCAATTTTCCGCTTCAAGTTGCGCTGAGCAAAAGAAGTCAACGCGGCGTAAACAATGTTCACCACACCCAAAATTACTAACAGCGGTGCGAAAGTAGCGTGAGCATCGGGGAGCATTCCCGCATTCATCCGCAGCAAGGCGTAGCCGCCCATTTTTAGCAGAATTCCTGCTAGCAACATATGGGCTGGTGCGGTGGCTTCGCCGTGAGCGTCAGGGAGCCAAGTGTGGAGGGGAAAAATTGGCAGTTTGACGCCGTAGGCTATTAAGAAACCTGCGTACAAGAGCAATTCTATATTGGGGGCGAAGTCTTTAAGCGCGATCGCCCGCATATCGAAAGTCACCGTATCGCCATAAAACGCCATCGTCAGCGCGCCCAGCAAAATAAACAGCGAACCGCCTGCGGTGTACAGGATAAACTTGGTGGCTGCGTAGAGGCGCTTCTTGCCGCCCCAGATGGACAAAATTAGGTAAATCGGGACTAATTCCAGTTCCCAAACTAGGAAAAACAGCAACATATCCTGTACGGCAAAAACTGCGATTTGTCCGCCGTACATGATCAGCATCAAAAAGTAAAAAAGCTTCGGTTTAAATGTGACAGGCCAAGCTGCTAAAGTAGCCAGCGTAGTAATAAAACCAGTCAGCAAAATCAGCGGCATCGACAAACCGTCAGCACCCACCGACCAATTTAAATCGAGTTGCTGTACCCAAGTATAGCTTTCTACCAGTTGCAAATCTGGATTGCTGAAGTCGTAATGAGTGCAAAAAGCGTAAACAAGCAGAGCAAAATCGATCAAACCTACAATTAGTGCATACCAGCGCACCGTCTTGCCATCCTTGTCGGGAATCAAAGGAATCAGCAAGGACGCAGCAACGGGAAACAGAATTGCTGTTGTTAGCCAGGGAAAATTTGCTGTATCCATTGCGTTTTAAAATAAGCCGTCAGTTATTAGGTTTAAACACATTTTGACAGTTTTGGTGTAAATTTTATACTTTCTTTATACGAAACCTTTGTTTTTGCTATATTTGTGACAATTTGTACGATCGCACAAATTGAGTTTAATCAAAGATGTACATCTATTGGCTAATTGTCAATTGTGAGTTATTGAGCTAATAGCATTTCTTAAAATATCTCTTGGTGGGGATACGGCAATCCCTCCGCTTCGCTTCGCCCAAGGCGTCTCAACAATCGCCTGAAAACCTTTGTATCTCTCGTCGATCTCCGAGGCCAGATCCCCCCTAGCCCCCCTTAAAAAGGGGGGGACAAGAATCTGCTCAAAGTCCCCCTTCTTAAGGGGGATTTAGGGGGATCAGACCTCGGCAGTAAAGGAGAAAGACAAAAGGTTTCAGGCGATTGTTGAGACCAATAGGCATTGCCATTTCCCTACAGATTTAACTGACTCCAGAAACGATCGCAAAACCCAGAACTGCGACAAACACAATCAGGGCATAAAATTGAGCGCGACCGCTTTCAAAGTATTTCAAACCTTCGCCCGTAACCAGAGTCAAAAATCCTGTCAAATTGACGATACCATCGACAACTCGCAAATCCACTTCCATGACTTGCCGCGCTAAACGGCGGGTGCCTTTGACGAAGAGAACTTCGTTGATATCGTCGAGATACCACTTGTTGAGGGAGAACTCGTAGAGCGGTTTGATTTTTTGGGCGATCGCACTTGGGTCGATTTTCCGGCTCAAATACATCAGCGAAGCCAAAGTAATTCCCAGTAAAGCAATACCTACAGAACTTCCGCCCATGATGAGGAATTCCGTCAAATCAAACTCAGCGGCGTGTGCCAAAACTTCTTCCAAAGATTCCCCTGGCGCACGCACAAACTGCTCGAAATAATTAGCAAACGGCGTTCCGACAAAACCGATAAATACTGAAGGTACAGCCAACAACACTAACGGCAGAGCCATTGTCAGAGGAGATTCGTGAGGAAAATGGTCGTGTTCGTCGTGACTTTCGCCAGTGGGGGCCAATTCCTTAACATTCATCGCTCCGGGGCCGAAGACCAAACCTGGTTGCAGAAGTTGCTGTTTGATCGCGTTGTCATTGCCTCGGAATTCGCCCTCAAAGGTGCTGAAATACATCCGAAACATATAAAACGCGGTCATGCCCGCAGTCAGCCAACTCACCGCCCAGAGAGCGGGATTAGCGTGAAAAGCTTGGGCGAGGATTTCGTCTTTTGACCAGAAACCTGCAAAGGGTGGAATGCCACAGATTGCTAAATTGCCGATTAAAAAGCAAGAAGCGGTAATCGGCATATATTTACGCAAGCCGCCCATGACTCTCATGTCTTGAGCCACAGCCGGGTTATGGCCGACGACTGCTTCCATGCCGTGAATGACTGAACCTGAGCACAGGAACAGCATTGCTTTGAAGTAAGCGTGGGTCATTAAGTGGAAGAGTCCGGCACTGTATGCGCCGACGCCCATTGCCATTACCATGTAGCCCAATTGGGAGATGGTGGAGTAGGCGAGGCCTTTTTTGATGTCATTTTGCGTAATTGCGATCGAAGCACCCATGAATGCTGTAAAACAGCCGGTGCAGGCGATCAAATTCATGACTTCCGGCAGGCCTTCCAATACTGGATACATCCGAGCAATCAGGAAGACTCCGGCGGCTACCATCGTGGCCGCGTGAATCAAGGCTGAAATCGGTGTAGGGCCTTCCATTGCGTCTGGGAGCCAGACGTGGAGGGGGAATTGAGCTGATTTGGCGACTGGGCCCAAAAAGATCAAAACGCCGAAGATTGTCGCTAGAGTCGCCGAAAGGGCGCCGGATTCGACTAGGGAGTGCAGGCGATCGCCCATTACGTCAAATTCAAAGCTACCGGTTGCCCAGTAAATGCCGAGAATGCCCAACAGCAGGCCGAAGTCGCCGACGCGGTTGGTGACGAAGGCTTTTTGGCAGGCGTCTGCTGCGGGTTTGCGATCGTACCAAAATCCAACTAGCAGGTACGAACACATACCTACCAATTCCCAGAAAATATAAATCTGAATGATGTTCGGGCTGAGGACTAGACCTAACATTGAGGCGCTGAAGATGCTCAGGTAGGCGTAAAAGCGCACGTACCCGTCATCGTGTGCCATGTACCCGTCGGTGTAAATCATCACCAAAAAGGCGACCGTGGTGACGATCGCCAGCATTACCGACGTGAGGGGGTCGATGATATAGCCCATGTTCAGCGAGAAGTCGCCAGCAGAAGCCCACTCAATAGTGCGGGTGTAGGGTTCGTGGCCCTGTATTTGACTCCACAGCAGTGCGAAAGATAGTACCATTGACCCTCCGAGCGTGGAGACGATGAAGATCGCATTCGCTTGTCGGAGTTTGTTGGTGGCCTGGTTAAAGGTGATTAAGCCTAGACCTACTAGCATTGCGCCTGCCAGCGGCAGGACTGGAATCAGCCAAGCGTATTGATAAAGCAGTTCCATGACTGATAGGTAGTTTAAAGTTTCTACTAGATATTGCCAAAACTGTAAACAATTGTGACACACGCCTGCGCGACTGGGCAAAAATACTCGCTGCAATTCTTAAGATAAGACGGCGGTTGAAACGGCGTCTACAAAAACCAAGTCCGCCTCCGCGGACTGAATAAAATTACGTTTTACGTAATTTTCACCGTCAATTCTTCAACCCCTCTGAGCTCGGGTTTTGTTTGTATAGACGCGGTTTCAACCGCTCAGTCTTCTTTAAATCTACGTCAAAAGATAGATAGAAAAATATCGCAGTCCTGTGTATACAAGACTACGATATTTATTTTGGATCGGATGGTCGATCGACAAATGGAGAATTTCTAATGCTTTCTACGCAAGAGCCCAATGCTTTCTACGCAAGAGCCCAATGCTTTGGAAACGTTATCTGTTAAATGCTTCCTGCGGTTGCATTCGTTGAGATGGGGAAGAGCTTTGAGTGGCCAGCATCCAGGAATCCAGAGTGCGCCGCAGTTCCTCGCGTCCTTGATAATGTTCAAATCTAAATCGAGCTCGATCGCCCTCAAACAAAATCAGTGTCGGCAGACTTGTCAGCCGGTAAGTGTTGGCCAACTTGAAAGATTGATCGGCATTCACCCCTAGGATCTTAACTTTTCCTGCCCAATCTGCCTCAAATGTCGTAACCGTAGGGTCGATCGCGCGGCACAAACCGCACCAAGGTGCCCAAAAGTGAACTAAAACGGGGGTAGAGGCTTGAAATACCTCTTGTGCAAAAGTGCGTTCGCTAACCGACAACACCATGATCCCTCAAAATTTAATAATTTTTTTCTATCCTAGGGATCATGCTACCAGTATATGTTCCCCGTGACACGCATCAAAAAAGGATGAATTTTCCACAACAGGCCCGTAAAAATAACTACACCTACGTAGGAAGGACGCATAAACTCAAGCAAATCAAGGGTTTGACGCTTTTGCAGGATTGCCAAAAATGGAATAATTGAGGTGCGAGATTTGATGGTTTCAAAGGATTCGCCAAAACGAGCTCGCAGCCGACTGTCGCCGTGCCACACTCCGAACAGGTGGTGAAGTATCAAACCGATGGAAGTGACGAGGGTAAAGCTAGTGCCAATCCACAGGGTGTGGGCCACACACCAAATCACCTGTCCCACCATTTGCGGGTGACGGGTGATGCGAATGATGCCGGCTTCGTAGAGGTGAACTTCCGGCTTTTGGATGGCGGCAATTTCTAGAAGGTTGAAAGTTGCTGGGTACAGAAACAGAAAGGAAATTGCCGAAAGTATCCAAACTATGGGTTTAACTGCCGGCACGCCCTGTACTTGCCAAAGCTGCACGCCGTCGTAGCGGTGGTTGAAAAAGTAGACAACCAAAATCACCGCCAGCGGCAAACTGACAAGGGCAAACAAAACGCGGTAAAGTCTCGGCCCGATTAGCTTTTCACCTTTCGGGCGGAGGGCTGCTAAACCGCTGTGGGCGATCGCAAACATCAGTAAAAGTCCGAGAATAACTAAGTGGGAGTCGAGTGGCCAGTCGATCGTCATTGCAAATATTAAGAAAAGTTATTGATTCTCTGCCAATTTGTGTCACAAAGTATCTATGGGAGCATTCAGCGGTTATCAGTCAGTTAACTGTTCACTGTTCGCTGTTGACTGTTGACTGTTCGCTGTTCGCTGTTCGCTGTTGACTGTTCGCTGTTGACTGTTCGCTGTTTGCTGTTCGCTGCCTACAGTCAACCGTCAACCGTCAACTGACAACTGACAACTGACAACTGACAATTTAGATATATGTCTGACCTTCCTTTCACTTTAGACCAGTTACGCATTCTCAAGGCGATCGCCTCTGAAGGAAGCTTCAAACGCGCCGCCGACAGCCTCTACGTATCCCAGCCAGCAGTTAGCTTGCAGGTACAAAACTTAGAGAGACAATTGAACGTACCGCTGTTTGACCGGGGGGGGCGCAGGGCGCAACTGACCGAAGCTGGACACCTGCTGCTGAGTTACGGCGAGAAAATTTTATCGCTTTGTCAAGAAACTTGTCGAGCTCTGGAAGACTTGCAAAATCTCCAAGGCGGTACTTTGATTGTCGGCGCATCTCAAACAACGGGGACGTATTTGCTACCCCGGATGATTGGGATGTTTCGGCAAAAGTACCCGGATGTAGCGGTACAACTTCACGTACACTCGACCCGCCGCACGGCGTGGAGTGTGGCCAATGGGCAAATCGATTTGGCAATTGTTGGCGGAGAAATCCCTACCGAACTTGTAGAAGCTTTAGAAATTGTTCCTTATGCTGAGGACGAATTGGCTCTGATTCTCCCGCCATCTCACCCGATGGTACAACAAGAAAGTATCCAAAAAGAAGACCTTTATAAATTGCAGTTTATTTGCCTGGATTCGCAGTCTACTATCCGCAAAGTCATCGATCAGGTGTTGACTCGCTGTGGCATTGACACGCGCCGCCTGAAAATTGAGATGGAACTAAATTCGATCGAAGCAATTAAAAATGCTGTTCAGTCGGGGCTGGGTGCTGCTTTTGTGTCGGTTTCGGCGATCGAAAAAGAGTTGATGATGGGCGTTTTACACAAATCTAAAATGGATGAAGTTTTGGTAACTCGGATTTTGTCGCTGATTTACAACCCCAACCGTTACCGTTCTAAAGCTGCTGAGGCTTTCAGCAATGAAATTCTGCCCCAGTTTGCTACTTATTCGACTACCCAGGAGAAGAAAGAAGCCCAGGCGATCGATTTGGGTCTCATAGAAATAGCAACTCCCAACTCAGGGGGAAGTTAATTTGTTAAGTCGCCGGCAGTTAGGAGTTAGCGGTTAGTTGAGAGATCAAAATCTGGTTGGACAACCCCTGATAAAATTGGCTTTTTTCCCAATTACAATTACCAATTCCCAATTACCAATTAGCAAACCAAAATGGAAGTTTACTGCACCCGTCCGGGCTGCCCGCGCCCTCAAAACTATTTTTCCGATCTCGATGACAGTTCGATGCTGAAAACGGTGCAGCAAAAGTTTTGCACGACTTGCGGGATGCCCATGATTTTGAGCGGCCGCTATTTGCCCGTGAGGTTGTTAGGTCAAGGCGGTTTTGGAGCGGCGTTTTTGGCCAGAGACCGCTATACTCCGGGGATGCGGCAGTGCGTTGCTAAACTTTTGCAGCCGTCGATAAGTCTGACTCCGGCACAGCTAAAAATTGCTCAAACTTTGTTTGAACGGGAAGCGGCCGTGCTAGAAGAACTGGGAAATGAACATTCGCAAATTCCGGGTTTGCTGGCGTTTTTCGAGCTGACTGTTACGAGTTTGCAAGGGGGGAAAAACGATCAGTTTTTCTATCTGGTTCAAGAATTTATTGATGGTGAAAATTTGGAGGAAGAACTTGCTGTTAAAGGTAAGTTTTCTGAGGATGAAACGATGGAGGTGCTGCGGGAAATTTTGAAGGTTCTTGATTTTGTGCACTCTCGCGGTTCGATTCACCGGGATATTAAACCTGCTAATATTATGCGGGCTAAAAATGGTCGGCTTTATTTATTAGATTTTGGGGCTGTCAAACAGGTGACGCAAACTGCGGGCACTTCTAAGGCTTCGACTGGTATTTATTCTTTGGGTTATGCTCCGCCAGAACAGATGAGCGGACAAGAAGTTTATCCAGCAACGGATTTTTATGCTTTGGCTGTGACTTGCATTAGTTTGCTGAGTGGTTTGCAGCCGACGGAGTTGTTTGATAGTTATCAAAATGAGTGGAATTGGCATTCTCGCGTGCAGGTAAGTTCGCGTTTGGCTGAAGTTCTCGATCGAATGTTATTGCCGGCTCCCAGCCAGCGCTATCAATCGGCTGCGGAGGTGGAAGCGGCTCTGAAATACAATTCTCAACAGCCTACGATGGTCGTACAGCCGCCTGTAGTACCGACTCCGCCTCCCCTACCTCCTGTGCAGCTACCACCTCCTCTGCCGCCTCCCGTGCCTGTTCCTGTGACTCCTCCGGGAAATCTGCAACCTCCGCCGAGAGGGGCTTTTTCGATTTTGGATGTTTTGGGAGGGGCTGCGTTTACGGGTTTTGAGGGGGGGTTGCTGGCGATCGCCCTGACGAGTTTGCTGCCGAATCCAGGCGTGAGCATCGGATTGTTGGGGATGATTGTGGGGGGTCTGATTTTTGGCCAGTACCGCAGGGCGATCGAGCAAACTGAGATGCTGATTATTAGCGCAGGTACTCTGGCTGTGCTGTGGTTTTTCCCAGCTTTGTGCGCGAAGGCACTTCCACTTTATCCGGGTTCTCCTATAACTAGCGTGTTGTTTGTGGGATGGTTGGCGGCGTTGGGGGCGATCGCAGCAACAGCTATTTTTCGCTTGATTTATAAGTTACTTTCTAATATTTTTTAAGCCATTTCTGAGTTTCTAGAGGCCGAGCTTCTGGGTATTTATTCCCAGGCTCAGCCTGGGAACGAGAGTTAATGACAAATGACTGATGACAAATGACTAATGACTTCTTTATTCAGTCTTGCTGAGTAGAAAACTGGCGGGCACCGATCGCAGAAAAGGCGATCGCAGCCGCCAACAAAACAGGTATGCTATACCAAGGAAACTTTGCCATATCATAAGCAGCCGCTCTCAATCCAATACTGGCATAAGTCAGTGGTAACAGATAAACTATGCCTTTCATGGCTACAGGTAGAGATGCGGGGTCAAAAAAAGTCGCTCCCAAAAATGACATCGGAGTTATCAGAAAATTGTTGTACAATCCGACAGATTCGAGAGATTTTACGTTTAAACCCACTATCACTCCCATGCCCGCAAATACAGCGGAATTTAGAATAATCACTAACAAAAATAGCGGATGCAGAAATACCAGCTTTTGAGTAAACAAAACTGCTACTAAAATCACCGAAACCGAGGTTAGCAATCCCCGCAGTATTCCGGCTAGCATTTTGCCTGCGTGCAAAGCTAAAGGGTGTACCGGCAGCAATAGCAATTCCTCAAATGTTTTACTAAAAAGGCGTTCACCACAAATAGAAAATACTGCGCCTGTAAAACTTACTGTCATCGATGAAAGTGCCACCATTCCCGGCAGCATGAATTCTAGATAATTGCCACCAATTGCAGGTTTAGGCATGGAACTACCCAAGCCGAAACCAAAAGCTAGAATGTAAATTAATGGAGAGGTTAAACCAGCGGCGGCAATTGGCAGGATTCGGACTCGCAAATCTAGCCATTCTCCCCAAAACACGGTCATTGTGTCTGTTAGTATAGTTTGGATTGAGTTTTTTTTCATGGTTGGGCGAGGTGATTTACATAATTGATATCAAGTCCTGTTAATTAACGGGACTAAATATTATATCTAGATAATTATCAAGTTAAATTGCCAAATAATCAAGACTGCTGCACTGTTCTAATTTGGTTTCAGTTAAAGGCAATTTGCTTTCTGCAACTTTTTCCTGTTGTCGGTTCAACCAAATTGCTTGTAAGCCTGCGGCTTTTGCACCGCAATAATCTGCTTTGAAACTGTCGCCGATATGCCAGACATTTTCGGCTGTGCAGTTGTGCTTTTGCAACGCTGCTGTAAAAATTTCCGGCTGGGGTTTTGCTGCGCCAACTTCGGTGGAAATTGTGACTGATGTGAAATATTTGGCTAAGTCGAGGGCTTTCAATACTGGATAGAGTCGCGAATCGAAATTCGAGACTACTGCTAATTCGATTCCCTGTTGTTGCCATTTATCTAATGCTGGTAATACGTCTGGATAGACGAACCAAGGTTCGGCGGTGGCAAAATGAGCGTAGAGTTCGGCAAAGAATTTTGGATAGTCTGAAAATTGGTGGAAAACGCCTGCTATTTGGAATGCTTTAGCGGAAACTGCTAGCCACCAATCAAATTCTAGTTGGGGAATTTTTGCTGCTTCTATTCCTGGAAATGTCATCGGACTTGCTGAGACGAAGCTTTGGTAAAATGCTGCATTTAAGTCTTCGCTTTTAACTGTTACTCCGATTTTTTTGGCTAGTTGTGCGTAGACTTCGCCGACGCTGCCGCGAACGTCAAATAAGGTGCCGGCGGCATCTAAAAAGATAAGTTTTGTCATTAGTCAGTTGGGAGTTGGCAGTTGGCAGTTGGCAGTTGGCATTAGTCATTAGTCATTAGTTAGTTGGTTGTCAGTTGTTAGTGGTTGGGGGATTTAACACACCGGAATGATTGGCAATATTATCGGCTGGTTCAAATCGACCGCCTAAATATTTGGCGAGGAATTCTTCGGCGATCGCATAAAAGTGCAGGCGATTTTCTGGGCGCGCAAATCCGTGTCCTTCGTCTGTATAAAGCACGTATTCTACAGGTTTGCCGGCTTGCTTCATGGCATTGACAATTTGCTCACTTTCTGCTACTTTCACTCGCGGGTCGTTAGCGCCTTGGCCGATTAGTAAAGGTTTCTGGATGCGATCGACAAAAAATAAAGGCGATCGCAATTTCAAAAACTCTGGTTCTATTTCCAAATTGCCGACGCGGTGATACAGACTTGCTTTTCTCGGTTCCCAGTAAGGGGGAATAGTTTGCAGCAGCGTAATCAAATTGCTTGGCCCGACAATATCGACGGCGCAAGCAAAAACATCGGGACTAAAAGTCAATCCCACTAAGGCAGCATAACCGCCGTATGAACCGCCCATAATCGCAATTTTATCCTGTTGGGCAATTCCTGTTTCTACCAGCCAATTTACGCCATCTAGCAAGTCGTCGTGCATTTTAGCTGCCCATTCGCGATTGCCGGCATTGAGAAAGGCTTTGCCGTAGCCGGCGGAACCGCGAAAATTGATTTGCAGGACGGCGTAACCTCTGTTTGCCAGCCATTGGGCTTCTCGATCGTAACCCCAGGTATCGCGTCCCCAGGGGCCGCCATGTACTAGCAAAACTGTTGGTACGGGTGTTGAGACGCCGACAGGTTTTGTCAGGTAGCCGTGAATGGTTAAACCATCTCTTGCTGTGTAAGCTATCGGTTCCATTGACGACAGCGGCAGGTTTTCGAGTTTTGGTTGGTTGCTGAACAAGAAGGTGAAAGTTTTGGAAGTGCGATCGAACACATAGTAGTAATATGGGCCGTCGTCTGTGATGTAAGCGACTAGCCAAGTAGTGTCGGCGAGGTTGCGGCTGGTGAGGTCGAATTCGCCGGGACGGAATTTGCCGATCGCCTCAAAATCCTCTGCTATACTTTGGTCTAAAATCTGCCACTCTTGCTTGTCCTTGTAGAAGGAAACCGCCTGAATCTCTCGCTTGGTGGGGTGTACGACAATACCGCCAAGATCGTATTCTGGGTCAGAGATAATCTCCGTTTCTTGTTTGGTTTCCAAGTCGAATGCGATCAAACGTTCGGCGTTAGCATCGTGATTGCCAATGATGTAAAGAATTTTGCCGTTTTCGGAGAACATGAAGGCACCGCCTTCGTCGTCGGCGCCCCAGCTTCGCAGGCTTTCCCAAGACTTGTCCGCAGTTTCCCTCCATAACAATTCTGAGCCGCCATCGGGAGTTGTAGCTGTGGCCGCCCGCACTTGAAATTGGGCGTCAGCAGTCCAAGTCCGACTGAGGATGTTACCTGGGTTTTTGGTGTCGAGTTCAACGGCGCCATTTTTCAGGTTGATGCGGTAAACATCGTGTTTGCGCCGATCGCGGATGTTCATTCCCACTAAGATTTCATTGGGGAAGTTGCGGTCAAGGGCGATCGGCTGAGCTTGAATGCCTTGAAATGGTGTCAAGTCGCGAACGAGATTTGACTGGATATTGACTGAGAAGAAATGCCAGCTTTCATCACCATCAATATCTTGCTGATAAATGAGATCTTCGCCGCTGTAAGTCCAGAAAAAGATGCGGATGCCGCGTTTTTTCTCGGCTGTTAGTTGGCGGTCATCTACTTGACCTACGGTACGGAGTCGCACTTGCAAGACGTTGTTTTCGTCGGGTGCAATGTAGGCGAGATACTTGCCATCTGGTGAAAGGCTGGGGCGAGTTTTTTCGGGGTTGCCGAAAAGAATTTCCCGCTCGATTAGGACTGGAAGTTCGGTTTTTGGATCTTGAACTGTTATATTTTGCATTTTTTATTGTGATTAAGATTCTCTATTGGAATGGGCATCTTGCCCATTCCACAAGAAAACTAAATCTTTGTGGAACAGGCATCTTGCCTGTTGTCACCCATCCCACAAGAAAACTAAATCTTTGTGGAACAGGCATCTTGCCTGTTGTTACCCATCCCACAAGAAAACTAAATCTTTGTGGAACAGGCATCTTGCCTGTTACCGATCTATTTAAAGAAGCATTGATTACTTTTTAAGCAACTCCTGAATTGGTTTGCTAATCCAGTTGAAACCAACTTTTAATTGATGATCAAATGTTGGCATCCGATAGAGATAGGCTAGGCGGCGAGCAATGTGTCCTAGTTGTCCATCGAGTTGAATTCCTAAACCTGTGAGGGTGGCTTCGTCTATTCCTAATGTGATCATTTCTCCTAGCGACTGGTACCGGAAAGGTAGTAATGGGCGGCCTGTGAGTGATGCCCAAATGTTCCAGGCGGTGTAGTCGGCTTGCTGGATGGCTGTTTGCGCTGTTCCGGGGACTTGTTGACCTGTTGCGTCGTGACATTCGGCTAAGTCTCCCAAGGCAAATATGTCTGGATGGTCGATAATTTGCATCTGGGAGTTAACTATTAGTTGACCGCGGTGGTTTTGTTTGAGGGGGAGCGATCGCACTGGTTGACTAACTTGGGTTCCTACTGTCCACAATACTATGTCTACGGGGAGAACATCTAGTTGTCCTTTGTAGAGTAGGGATATGGTGTCGGATTCGATCGCCTCTACTGTGGTTTCTAAGTCGATCCAGACTTTGCGTTTTTCTAATGCTTTGTTGGCGGCTTCGCGGTTAAACTCCGGCGATGTCCGCAAAATCGTGTCGCCTTGCTCTACTAACCGCACGCGACCTTTGTCTCCGAGTCGATCGGCTAATTTACAAGCTAATTCTACTCCCGAATAACCTGCACCGACGATCGCCACCCGAATTTTATCGGTGTCACTAGCTTCTAAAAATCGCAGTCTTTCTTCCAAGCGGTAGGCGTCATCGAGGCTGCGGAAGGAATAAGCGTATTCAACGGCTCCTTTGACCATATCTAGGGGAGTTTCGCCGCCTAAAGCTAAAACGAGGCGATCGCACGGAATTTCTGGCCCGTCGTGTAGCTGCACTCGCTTGGACTCCAAGTCGATGCCGGAAACAGTACCTTGACAAAAGCGCACACCTGTGTTTTGCAAAAGTTCGGCAAAGGGCGGGGCGATTTCCCAGGTTTGGAGCTCGCCAGTCAGGAGCTCGTACAGCAGGGGAACGAACAGGAAGCGATCGCGACGGTCAACTAGGACAATTTCAGGTTTTTCGGTTTTGGAGAAGGGTAACTGACTCAAGCGCAGGGCTGTGTGGAGTCCGCCGAAGCCTCCGCCGAGAATGCAAATCCGGGGTTGTTGTTGAGTCATGGTGTTTTGTTTGAGGGCGATCGATAGCCAGGCAACTTATCTTATTGTAACGAGAGTGGGAGAGTGCGAGAGTGCGAGAGTGAGAAATGGGGAGACAGGGAGATGGGGAGATGGGGAGATGGGGAGATGGGGAGATGGGGATAATCGCAAAAATCTTTCCTGAACATCCATCCGTTTGCATCCGTTATAAAATCCGTTATAAAATCCGTTGCCGAACTGCCTTCTGGCTTCTACATAATATCCTTGATTAGCTCTGCTTATTAGCCACAATAAAATTTTATGAATGTTCGCAGAAGTAATTTTGTACTATATTAGTTGATAACGAATAATTACGCAAATTAAATTCAATTTTTATACGGTCATCTACTCCAACACTTGCCCCTGCACTCACAAGTGACAAAATCATGCAAATTTCCTCTAATTCTTCAAAAAAATTTAAAAACGGCGATCGCCCTAACGAAGACAGCTCATCTTTGTTAAGCAGCGAAGAACGATATAAAAATTTAGTAGCTAATATTCCCGGTGCTGTCTACCGCTGTACCTGCGACTGTAGGGGCGACGCCGGATCGATGCGGACTATGGTGTTTTTGAGCGAGGCTATTCAAGAAATATCTGGCTATCCCTCCTCGGATTTTATCAACGATCGCGTGCGTTCTTTTGCCAGCATTATCCATCCTCAAGACCGCAAAAATGTGGATGATGCCGTCCAAACAAGTGTGACAACCAGAACTCCGTACATCCTTGAATACCGGATTGTCAGGGCTGACGGCAAAATTAGCTGGGTTTACGAAAAAGGCCAAGCTGTCTGCTGCGAAACAGACGAGGCTAGAGGAAAACAAGAGGGACAAGGAGAAATTGAGGAATTATTGTCTGCTGTGGTTTCGCCGATTTCGCCGATCGCAAATTCTCTGTCTCCCATTGTCTATCTCGACGGAGTAATTTTGGATATTACTGAGCGGAAGCGAGTTGAAGAAAACCTGCGAAACACTCAAGATTTTCTGAATGCGGTATTGCAAAATCTGCCGGTTAGCGTCTTTATTAAAGATGCCGTGGAACAAAGATTTATTTATTGGAATGCTGCTAGCGAAGAATTGTTTGGCTATACGAGCGAGGAAGTGCTGGGAAATAATGCTGCTGACTTGTTGCAAGCAGATCAGGCGAATTACTTGCAAGCACAAGATTTAGAAGTATTTACCACGGGTAAAGAGGTTGATTTGCCAGAAGAAATCATCGAACTTCCGCACCGGGGAAAGCGGATTTTGCACACTAAAAAAGTTCCTTTGTTTGACGCTTCTGGCGCGCCTAAATACATTCTGGCTATTGCTCAAGATATTACCGAAAGCAAAAAAGCTGAAACAGAATTGTCGCGCCTAGCCATCGTGGCTCAAAAAACGCAAAATGGTGTGATTATTACTGATGCTCAAGGCTGCATTGAATGGGTGAATGAAGCATTTACTCGAATTAGCGGTTACGTGCTGGCCGAAATGCAGGGGAAAAAACCGGGTGATGTGCTGCAAGGCCCTCAAACAGACCCGCTAACTATTGCCCAATTGCGATCGGCTTTGGATGCCGGCGAGCCGTTTAATCAGGAAATTTACAATTACAGGAAGGATGGAAAGGGTTATTGGGTGGCGCTTTCGATCGCCCCAATTTATCGAGAGACTGGGGAACTCGAAGGTTTTATTGCGGTAGAAACTGATATTACCGATCGCAAACAAGCTACTGAATCTGTCAGGGAAAGCGAGAGTTATTACCGCTGCATTGTCGAAACTGCTTCGGAGGGCGTTTGGATGTTTGACGCCGACAGCAACACGACTTTTGCTAACTCTCGGATGGCCGAAATGCTGGGGTATACTGTGGAGGAAATGCAGGGGCGATCGCTATTTGAGTTTATCGGCGACGAGGATCGGGAAATAGCTGAAAGCTATGTGCAGCGGAGGCGACAAGGCATCCGCGAACGCCATGATTTTCAGTTTACTCGCTCTGATGGCTCTCACTTGTGGGCGATCGTCTCAGCGACACCCATGTTCGACGCTGAGGGCGAATTTTCGGGGGTTTTGCGGATGATTACCGATATTAGCGATCGCAAACAAGCCGAAGCAGAATTGCGCGAAACCCTCCAAGAATTAGAATTTGAAAAATTTGCCTTAGATCAATCGGCAATTGTCTCAAATACCGACGAATTCGGCGTTATTACCTATGTCAACGACCAATTTTCTGAACTCTTTAAATATTCGCGGGAGGAATTGATCGGTAAAACCCACAAACTTGTCAATTCCGGCTATCACCCAGCCAATTTTTTCAAGCAACTTTGGTCAACCATCCGCCAGGGAAATGTTTGGCGGGGAGAAATGAAAAATCAAGCTAAAGACGGCACATTATTCTGGTTGGATACTACGATTGTACCTTTCTTAAATAGCAGTGGAGAACCCCATCAATATGTAGCAATTCGCAAAGATATTACCGATCGCAAACAAGCAGAAGAAGCGGTGCGGCTTTCCGAAAGTCAATTGAGAACTAAAAATCAAGAATTGGCGAAAGCCCTGCGGGACGTGCATAAAACTCAAAGCATGATGGTCCAAAATGAAAAAATGGTAAGTTTGGGGCAGTTAGTAGCTGGCGTAGCTCACGAAATAAACAACCCAGTTAGCTTTATTTACGGCAACGTCATGCACGCGGACGATTACTTTCAAGACTTGCTAAGAATGCTGCAACTTTATCAGCAGGAATATCCAGAACCAACACAGGCAATTCGAGAAGAAATAGATGAAATAGATTTAAATTTCATGCTCAAAGATTTGCCTAACTTGTTAAAATCGATGAAAATGGGAGCAGAAAGAATTCGCCAGATTGTGCTGTCGCTGAAGAATTTCTCGCGCTTGGACGAAGCTGAACAAAAACAGGTGGATATTCACGAAGGGATTGACAGCACTTTGTTGATTTTGCAGCACAGGCTGAAAGAAACGGCAGGACATCCGAAAATTACGCTGCTCAAAGAGTTCGGCAATTTACCGCGCCTACAGTGTTATGCAGGACAGTTGAATCAGGTATTTATGAATATTATTGGCAATGCAATTGATGCTTTGGAAGAGGCAATGGAAACCGGACAGTGGGGCGACGGGGAACTGGCGCCTATTCCTTCTTGTCCTTCGGCGACGCTGCGGATTTGTACTGAGGTAAAATATGAACAGGATGTTTTGATGCAGGCAGATTCTGCTGTTTCTGATGATTCTATTCGCCGTCCTTCTCATATTGTGATTCGGATTGCTGACAACGGCCCTGGAATTCCTGTAGATGTTCACCAACGGCTATTCGATCCGTTTTTTACTACGAAAGAACCGGGGAAAGGTACTGGTTTGGGGCTATCGATTAGCTATCAAATTGTGGTGGAAAAGCACGGCGGGCGGCTGAAGTGCAATTCCGCACCGGGTCAAGGTACGGAATTTGCGATCGAGATTCCTGTAGTCAGTAGTTAGTAGTCAGTAGTCAGTAGTCAGTAGTTAGTAGTTAGTAGTTAGTAGTTAGTAGTCAGTAGTTAGTAGTCAGTAGTCAGTAGTTAAGCTGTTAGTCATTTAAATTTCTTGCCTGAACCCCTTACAGCATGGGGTATAGACCACAAATAATGCAGTTTAAATGTGGAACAGCTTATTTACTACCAATTACCCATTCCCCATTCCCAATGCCCAATGCCCAATGCCCCATGCCCCATTCATTCTTCCCACAACCATGAATTACAACGTAATTTACGACGGCAATTGCAATCTCTGCGTCACCTTGGTGCAGTTACTAGAAAACTTAGACCAAGGCAAGAATTTTGAGTATATTTCCATGCAAGATTTAGAGCAATTAAAGCGCTTTGGGATAACTTCTGACGACTGCGAAATGGGGATAATTTTGATAGATGCGGACAATCCAGAAAAACGCTGGCAAGGTAGCGATGCCGCCGAAGAAATCGGGCGGATATTGCCTGCTGGCGAGGTGTTTGTGGCTGCTTACCGCGCGATGCCGGGGATGAAGTGGATGGGCGATCGCGTGTACGAACAAGTCCGCGACAACCGCTATACTTTGTTTGGTAAGCGATCGACAACTTACCAATCGGTTTATGCAGTGGGCTGTAGGTCGATCGACAATTGCGACAATCAAGACTAAAATCAAATCCGGCCTAAATATCCCCTTTATTTCTTCGTCCGCGGAGGCGGACATCGTTTGTGTAGAGGCGGTTTCAACCGCCGACTTATTTACCGACACCGTAATTAATATCAGCCATTAAACAAACCAAATATCTCGCGGCAAAAGTGTTTGAGCTTTTCTGCCGACTCCGCAGCGGGCTCAGTTTCACCCACAAAACCCCAATTTTCCACCGTAGAAAAGCGCCACTGCTGACCAGTATGATCGTAACCAGCGGCCTCAACCCCGATCGCCCGCCGAGATCCTTCGACCGGATCTTGGTAAAATCGGATTTGGATCAAGATGCTGCGGCTTTGTAACAAGCGACTTCTACCGGGAAAATGGAAGCCAATGTCGATCGAATCTGGATCAACAAGTTCCCTAGTATCCTGATCATTCATCCAAGGTTTCAAATCAACTTTCGCATCCGGGAATTGGGATTTGAATAAATTAACAACCGCAGCAATTTTGCTAGCAACTTCTATATTTCTGGCTTGTTCGGCAGCGTTCACTCGAAATACTCCTATCAAATACATTTATTACATTTAGCTAATAATGTAACTGTATATTGCCGAATATAAACTGTGAACAGCGGACTTTTTAAGAGATAATTAGACATTGACAAATTTTAAAATATGTGTTAATCACTCTTAGTCTGCGGAGGCAGACTTCGTTCGTGTAGACGCGGTTTCAACCGCCGAGTCCGTGTTTGATTGCTTAATTCAAAGGAAGTGCGATCGCAAATGCCGCACCTGCACCCAACACAGACTCGCAACTCAGCTTACCGCCGTGAGTTTCCTCCACAATTTGCCGACTGATAGAAAGCCCCAAACCCGTACCCTTTCCGACTCCCTTCGTCGTAAACAAATGGTCAAATATTTTCGCCTGCACCTGGGGCGACATCCCTGCGCCGTTATCTTTGATGGTAATCACCACGCTGTTGTTATCCTGCGAGACATGGGTGATAATGGCGATCGTATTCGGTAAAGCTTGAATTTCAGCGTAAGTGCGGCCCTGATTGGATTCGTCAAAACAGTCGATCGCATTGCTGAGCAAATTCATAAACACCTGATTCAGTTGCCCAAAATAACACTTAACAGGCGGAATATTTCCGTATTCTTTGATAATTTTAATCGCGGGGCGAGTATCCTTAGCCTTCAGGCGATACTGCAAAATCAGCAAAGTGCTGTCGATACCCTCATGAATATTTGCTGACACCTTATTCGCAGTATCAGAACGGGAAAAAGTACGGAGAGACGTGCTAATATTGCGAATACGCTCAGTCCCAGACTTCATCGACAACAGCATTTTCGGCAAATCTTCCATCAAATATTCTAAATCAATCTCCGATGCTTTATCCTCCAACTCATCACCCGGATTAGGAAACTTTTCTTGATAAAGATGCAAATAATCAATCAAATCTAAGCTAGCCTCAGCCGCAGCATCAATATTCCCCGCAATAAAACCCAGCGGATTGTTAATTTCGTGAGCCACCCCTGCAATCAAGTTACCCAAAGCCGACATTTTTTCGCTTTGAATCAGTTGCAGTTGCGCCTGTTGCAATTCATGGAAAGATTTTTCTAACTGTTGAGATTTTTCTTGCTCCCGCGCATATAAACCAGCATTTTCTACGGCAATAGCAACTTGAGAAATTAACACTTTGAATACTTCTACTCTCTCTGCTGTAAAAGCTCCTACCGTCAAAGCATTTTCTAGATAAATAATGCCGCGTCGCTGAGATTGATAAATAATCGGCAAACAGAGAATTGATTTGGGTTGATATTTCTGAATGTAGGTATCTACCTTAAAAGGTTCGGCGACAGTCGCATTGTCTAAAACCAGATGCTTTTGACTGCGGTGTACGTAATTAATCACAGACACGGGAACATCTTGACGATTTTCTACGGGAATAGACGGTAAAAGTGTCACTTGATCCTCCGCAAAATTGCCAGTAGCTTCTATGCAGAGGATATCGTTTTTCAGCAGGAGCGGCACTACTTTTTGAGCCGCCGCATTTTCTAAAATAATTTTGATTAATTTGGTCAACAATTTTTCGAGAACAATTTCACCGTTAATGGCTTGCGCCGACTTAATAAAAGTAGCTAAGTCTAATAAATCGCCTAAACTACTACTGGTAGTATTTCCCGTGGCAGTGCGCGTGACATTGAAAGTTGGGGTTTGAATTGTGCGCGTCTGTGCTGCTAAGAAAAGATGTGTTGATTCTAAATGTTTAACTTTAGCTATGGCTCCCCAATGGATATATCCATAATAGGCTTTAGTCAGATATGCTTGAGAAACTATCTCTTTACCCAAAGTTTGATAAAATTCTCCGGCTAATTCATAGGCTAATGCTTCCTCTTGAATGTAACCGTTTTTGGCTGCTCCATCAATTGCGCGATCGTACAATCCCATTGCTTCGGTATTTTTCCCCAACACTCGCGCTGTTTCCGCTGCTACCAAGTCGTATTTGTGTTGATAATTCATCGAAGCATCAACTGCCCATTTTTTCATTTGCTTTTGGTTTCGCAGCACTTTTTTCAGATATTGCTTTTGCTCCCCTTTCTCTGCTTGGGGATACAAAGCGAGAAGACTTATAGAAGAGTAAAAATTATTCAGGGAAACTACATAAAATCCGGCTACAGCTTCTTCATATTTCTCAAACAACCTTGAATTTTCTAAGGATTCCGCGTAGTTTCTGAAGATAAAATTAAGCTGAGTTTTGGCATGATAAACCAAACTCACTAAAAAAAAGTTTTTAGATTCTATTAAAACGGGGAGCGTTTTAACTTCATTAAATTTATCACCGACTAAATGGCAGGGTTCGACAGCTTGACCGAGCAAATTGAGGGTTGTCTGCCTGCCTATACTTAGATACTGTACAGCCATTTCTAGTTGAGATTGCTGCATTAGTTTCATATATTTACCAGTCTCCTGATCCACCAAATCTAGAGGCTCTCCTATCGACATTTTTTTGAAGCAATATTGACCTATACAATAACTCGCATATTCCAATTCTCCAGTTTCCATCCCAGTTTGAAAACCTTCCTTGAGAACGCTTAATCCTGAGTAAAGCTCGGTTTTCCAGTGTAGAATAAAACAACCCAAGAGTGTATAAACTCTACTTTTCATTGAACGGGATGGAGATTTGTCTAACATCCTAATGGCCAGTTGACCGCATTGGTATGCCAAACTAATGTCCCCTAGCCGGCACATAACTACGCCATAATAAAGGTAGGCAATACTTGCATAAGGCGAATTGCCATATTTAATGCACAGCTTGACCATCCTAAATGCCAGCAGTGGTACCAGGCGGGGTTTTCCCTGAACAGCAGTGCTGATAATCCCTGATAAAATCCGCATGGCTGCTTGTTGATTGGGATCTGTCATTTCTGGCAAGTTAGCTAAATCCTCAATTCGTTTCAATCCCAAGCTCAGTTTTGTCTGTACCAGTCCCGCCACAATATTTAGCGCGGTGGGGTTTTGAGGAAAAGAAATGCCTAACAGTTCCAGCACTTCCAGTCCTGTATTTAGTGCTTCTACAAGTCTAATTTGAGCATTGTAAGACTGGATTTGAAGTTCATAAACATTCATTTTTTCCAGTAAATTGTTAGCTTTTTGCAGTACGATATCGACCAGTTCTTTTGAATCTTCATAGTTGATGTTTAAGTATTCAGCTTCTGCTGTTGACTCGTAAATTGCTAATGTTAAGTCATACTGACTTTGCCAACAATCCGCTGGCAATAATTCCATAGCCACCCGCAAATACCTAACAGCAGATTCATAAGCAGCAGCAGCTTTTGCCTTGCGTCCAGCCGTTAAATTTAATCTGGCTAAATCATTTTTTTCGACTGGCTGACTAATCGTGTCAATTCCGACATTCAATTGATTGACGATATCAAAGATGTTTTCTTCTAGCTGTTCATCTGGAGTGTTCTGTAACAGTAGTTGACCGATTTTTAAATGAGTGGATTGCTTCTGAGCTTCGGGAATTAGCGAATAGGCGGCTTGCTGAACGCGATCGTGCAAAAATCGAAATCCCACCCGCGACGTGTCAAAACTCAGATTAACCGCCTCTCCTGGCGTAAATAACAAAGGAATGCGATAAGCATCGCTCAAGGGCAAAATTAACCCGGATTGCAAAGCTGAATAAAGTTCGGTAGCTGTAACACTCGCCGACTGTTCGCTGACAATTGACAGCACATCGAGAGCAAATTTATCACCCACGCAAGCTGCTAATTTTAATATTTCTTGCGTCGATTCTGGCAATTTTTCAATCCGAGAAGCTACGAGTTCTACTACACTTTTATCGGTAATGCCAATCGCTTGAATTTCATCAATACTCCAATCCCACGCGCCTTTACTTCCATCAGTAGTAATGGCAGCAAAGTCAAATTTTAAAAGATTGTCTTGATAAAGTGCTTGGAGTAATTGCGTCAAGAAAAAAGGATTACCGCCCGTTTTATTCCAGATTAACTCCGCTAGATTCGTGACTTTTTCTGTGCAATCATTAAGTGTATCAGCGACTAACTCAGTCACATCTGCTAAATCCAGCGGTTGCAATACAATATTTTTGACAATTGTACCAGTTTTTTCAATGTCTTCTACAGTCTGAATTAATGGGTGAGTCGGACTAACTTCATTATCTCGATAAGCACCAATTACCAAGAGATACTGCTGTTCTGGGTCAGTAATCAGCAGTTGCATTAATTTCAAAGTTGCTGAATCAGCCCACTGCAAATCGTCTAAAAATATAACTAACGGGTGTTCTTTTTGCGCAAAAATCCGCAGAAATTCTTTGAACAGCCGATTGAAGCGATTTTGTGCTTCTGTCGGGCCGACTTCCGGCACTTCTGGCTGTTTGCCAATAATTAATTCAACTTCAGGAATTACGTCGGCAATTACTTGCCCATCTCTTCCCAATGCTGTTAATATTTTCGTGCGCCATGTTTCTAAAGAAGCTGCGCCTTCTGTTAGCAACTGGCGCAGCAGCGAGTTAAATGCTTGGATTAATGAGGCATAGGGAATGTTACGTTTGAATTGGTCGAATTTGCCGCTGATGAAGTAACCTTTTGACCTGGTAATGGGTTTGCTAACTTCGTTGACTACGGCTGATTTGCCGATGCCTGAGTAACCAGAAACTAGCATTAGTTCGCTAGTTCCTGATAAGGGCGGGTTTTGTTCTGAAGTTGTTAGTTTTTCTAACAAATTGTTGGTCAAACCCGCCCCAACACGTTCAAATGCTGCTAATAGTTCGTTGACTGGTTGTTCTCTACCGTACAATTTTTGGGGAATTAACAGTTGGCTGAGAATGTCTAAGCGGCCCGGAAAGAAGTCTGCTATTTTGCCTGTGCTTTCTAGCTGATGCAAAGAAGTTTCTAAGTCGGCTAATAATCCGGCCGCACTTTGATATCTGTCTTCGGCATTTTTTGCCATCAATTTCATCACAATCTCTGAGATGGCTACGGGAATTTTTGAATTGATTTGATGCGGCAAAATTGCTTGAATTGCGATGTGGCTGTAAACTATTTCTAAGGGGTCGTTGCTGGGGAAAGGCAATTTTCCGGTCAGCATTTCATACAAGGTGATGCCGAGGGAATAAAAGTCGGTGCGGTAGTCGAGGGTGCGGTTCATTCTCCCGGTTTGTTCGGGTGACATATAGGCTAATGTGCCTTCGACTGAGTTGGGATTGTTGAATTGCGGGTTTTCTTTGTTGAGTTTTGTGGCAATGCCGAAGTCGGTGAGTTTTACTTCTTTTGTTTGGGAATTAATTATGATGTTGCTGGGCTTGATGTCTTTGTGGATGATGTGCTGAAAATGCAGGTATTGTAATGCTTTGACTATTGAGATGGCGATGTTTAAATTTGCTTGCAGACTCAATGTCTGTCTTTCCAGCAGTTTGGCGAGGGATTCGCCGCCAAAGTCTTCTAAAACCATTCCTAATCGGTGGTCAAAGGTTTCGAGGCTGAGGGCTTTGACGATTTGTTGGCTGTCTAAATTTTGGCGGATTTGATATTCGTGCTTGAGCCTGGTAATAGCTTCGAGTGTGGGATATTCTGCTTTGAGGACTTTGAGGATTGTTGGGTGTCCGTCTGTCGGTGTTTGTGCGCGATAGATGATTGTTTCGACGCCTTCGTGCAGAGTAAAATTGACTTGATATTGTGGTAAGGTTAACATAATTTAACTCAACTTGATTTTACTTAAAAATTAAAGCATCTAATTCTCATTAAACTAATACTACCTTATTTTGAGTTGTGCGATCGCCATAGTGTATTTTGCGGTCACAAATCACAGGATACATACACTAAGTGAAAACACGGTGTTGGTTATTGTCAACAAACATTCGATATGTCCGTTGAATTGCTGGTTATAAAATTTTGTCGCCTGGTGGGGCGGGTTGATAGATATTGTGGATATGAAGTACAGATTGTTAGCGAAACCCGCCTCTGGTATTTTGAAAAAGACAAGATATCAAGCCCCAAACCGCAGACAGGGTTGTAATTGAATTGTCACGCGAGTAAAAATAAAGAAACTATTAAAGTTTTCCCCTTAAGGTACAGGTGACAGTACAAAGTGTTGCTATCGGACATCAGAAATTGGTGCAGTTAGCCCACCCATTAGACGCTTGACCTGTTGTGTAGATCGGCTCCCATTACTGATCACAGGCGCACATAAAAAAACACAGGCAGTATCTTAGGCGCTCGTTTAGAGAGTTCGCACTATAAAAGCAAAACTGGGATGCTCTCGGTTGCCTCTGCGTTCTTGGAATTGATTGATCAGGCATTTCGACAACATCGAAAATGGCGTGAACAGGCTGAAGAATTCGATTATCATAGTTGGGTGAGGAACTTTAAAGTCAGACTGGCAGAATTGTTAAATACTTGGCTGAGCTATGTTGGTTATGCTGCGGGACTTTTATTGCGGTCGTTGCGTGAGACAGGATATCAATGGTAGTAATTTTGTGACATGAAGATTCCCCCCGATCGCAATTTAGCGCAATGTTCACGGAGATAACGCCGTGAGGAAACATCAGGTATCTAGTGGTTCCCGGTTAATGTCTCGGTTTAAACAAACTGCTGAGAAGCTATCTATCTATGATTCAGACTTGTAGCTTTCAAGGTATTTGTGTATTTCTGATTTATTTACGCTGAACATTTCTCTGCATAGCTGTGCAATGCTGGAGATGTAACGATAGCAATCCCGTCATTAGTGACAGAACAAGTCCAATCCGACAAAGCACGTAACAATATATGTAAGGATTCAGGTCAAAAAAAACTTAAGTGGCAAAAGCTGGTAAAATAAACGAATGAAAAAGCCCGCAGCCACCAAAGAGCAGAAAAAAACCTTCATCGAGCAGTTGAGCCAAGCTGAACTGGTGGAAATGGTACTGGGGCTGCAAAAAATTTTTGAAGAATTGCAAGAAAAACTAGCCATTGCTACGGGCAAAAGTCGAACCACCAGTCAGACTTCATCAAAGCCCCCATCAACGGATCTGATCGGGAAATCAGAGAAACCAACAGTCAAACCAGAAGCAGACAAAAAAAAGAAACCAGGTGGACAACCAGGTGATCAGGGAAAAACTCGCAAAGGGTTTGGACGAGTAGACAGAACAGAGATTAGCTCACCCGACATCTGTCTCAATTGTGGTAGTAAAGAATTAGGTGGAGTAATTAACATCCACAGATAGCAAGTGGCAAGTCTAGTAGCGAAACCAATTGAAGTCGTTGAATATCAGACGCAATCGTGTAAATGCCTCGAATGTGGTGCAGTAATTCGAGGAGAACCACCCTTGGGAATAGTTCCAGGGCAAGACTTGAGCGTTAATCTCCAAGCACCCGGCGTCTGGTTAGGGAATTATGGACATCTTTCCTACGCCAAGCTGACTGAATTGTTGTGGGAACTCGGCACAATAGAAGTGGGAGTGGGAACACTCCAAAAAACCAATCAACGAGTAGCAGCAGCAGTAGAGCCAGCTATCAATGCACTGTGGAAATGGGCACCTCTTCAATCAAATGTTCATGTAGATGAAACCCTAAGAGTGTGTAATGGGAGTTAAAGAATGGCTATGGACAGCTAGTGGAGAGGGATTCTGTTTATTCCATGCCGCAGATACCAGGGGGCGTGTAGAACTAGAAACCATGCTGGATACAGAATTTGCTGGAGTCTTAAGCTCAGACGATTTCAGTGTCTATAATGGTTACCAAACCACAGCCCAACAGAAGTGTCTGGCTCATTTACGACGGCATTTCAAGAAAGTGCTGGAACTTCCTGGGAACAATAATAATGCAGCAGTCGCCCAAGTATTTTTTTCATTAATAGATGAAGCTTTTAAGGCCCATGAGTCCTGGCGAAAGACGAAAGATCAACTCACCTACGACTCCTGGACAAATGATTTCAAAATACGATTGAATCTTGCTTTGGCGACTTGGTTGAACCAAGTTGGTCATGCCGCAGGTTTGTTACTCAAATCCTTACGGGATAAGGCAGAACAATGGTGGTATTTTCTGAATGACCCCTCGGTTCCTCCAGATAATAATTTAGCAGAACGTTCCCTACGGCTAGCTGTAACTAACGGGACTTAAACAAATTTTAAGCCCAAACAAAGCCTAAACTGGCTTTATAAGCGGAGAATACGTCCCAATTTTGGTTCAACCATTTCACAAACCTAAAAGATATGGCTGTCCGAAATGCTTCGAGTGCATCATTAAAAGTGTTTAAAGATTTGTTTGCCCATCTACGCCTTAATCCTCCTGTTAAGGTATGCCAGAGAATGAAAGTGTAGGCACAAAACACCATAATAAAATGTCTTTTAAGGCTAGTTTCATCTCTGATTTGATATTCATTTAACCCCAACCAGCCCTTGGCTTCCCGATAGAAAACTTCAACCCAATTTCTTTGTGAATAAGTTTTTACTATCCACTCCTCTGTCGCTGTTGATAAGTCAACATTACTCATCAAATAATCTATTTCAGTGGCGGTATCGAAAGTATCTGCATTCATGACGATGGCTATTACTTTCTTACCCGTGCATTTTGATAATTCGACTTCTTTAATTGCTACCCATACTGTTCTCGGTCGTTCGAGATTGAGTTGAATTTTTGTGAAAGCCTCTACAGGTAAGGCTTTTGTTAAGTTATCTGCTCGAATTTCCTCTGTTTCATTTTCGGTTTTTTGAATTATTACTTTGCGATTTTTGGCGATTCCTCCGATGTATTTTAATTTTCGGTTTTCTAATTCTTGTAAAAAACTGGTGTTATTACCATACCCTGCATCCATCAAGACTATTCCTGGTTTATAGCCTCTCGCTAAGGTTTTGTCGATTAAATTTATGGCTATTTCTGGCTTTTTTTTGAATTCTGGGTCATCTTTTCCTTCTGGTAATGAGTCGGCTTTTTTATATAATTCAATATCTAATGGCAGGCTCTTCTTACCATCATATAGATGACTTGTAACTACTACTACCCCATTATCAGTTTTTCCGATTTGTCCGATGTATTGTCTTCCTACACATAGAGGTAAAGTTACCACTTTTTCGGTGACCTGAATCATCTATTATCAGGCTAAATCCTCGACTAATCTTGGTTTGGTTACACTGATTCATTACGTCTAGGCGACGTTGATTGACCTCATTGAATGACCAAGGCGCTGCTGTTAAAAAATGATGTAATTTGTGGTAAGTTACTCCGACGGCGTTTGCTGCCATCTGCGACAAGTTTTTTCGCTCACTTTCTCCCAATAATCCCCCTAAATAGTTCCTAAACTCTCGTTTTTGGGCAAGATGACCAAAAATATCGTCAAATCTTTGACACCATCTATCGAAGCAGGGGGGCATCGCGGCTGGGGTTGTCTCTTTCATTGGTCATTTTTTAACGTTATATGCTTGCTATGCAAGCATTATAACGTATTTTCGCCGTATTTTTTGTTTAAGTCCCGCTAGGCGGGCATTCCCTGCTAGCAACTCAGTTAATTTCTCGCATCCGAGACGCTTTGCAAGTCGAGTTACCTGTCAGCAATTTGTTTGAGGCTCCGACTGTGGCGAGTCTAGCAAAATACATTGAAACAGTGCGCTGGGCTGCGAAAGGTTTGGATACTCCCAGAACCGACGAAAATGAGCGAGAAGATGTGGAATTTTAAGGCCTTAGGAATGAAAATTTAATAACCTCAGCGATGTATAATAAATAAATGAGTGAATATGAATAGGTTCATGTTTCGGTATGGATGTCAAATATTATACCTACTTGGTTCTTCTTATGTCGCCCATGAT
>NZ_JAIGNI010000147.1 GCF_026130175.1 Lyngbya sp. CCAP 1446/10
CTTTCAAAGAATCGCCAAATGCGGCTCATTGGTAAGAGGCTGGAGAAACTATAATCAATTCTGTGATATGACCTCACACGACCTATGGGCACAAGCCTATTGGACATGGAAATATATCCGCAAACAAGGGAGTTTTGACCGTCAAGGTACAACGGAAGTAATCCATAAGGCATTCCCTATGGTACCTTGGAGAGCTTGTTCCCATAACAATGTGACCGGAAATAAATCCCCGTTCGATGGCGATTTAACCTACTGGGCTAAGAGAGAAAACAAGAATTACTCAGCGATCAACACATCACTTCTGAAGCAACAAAATCATAAATGCAAAGCTTGTGGATTGTCATTTCTCAGTGGCGACAAGGTAGAGCTACATCATGCGGATGGAAACCATAATAATTGGCAGAAATCTAATCTACAGATGCTCCACCGTCAATGTCACCAACACCGGCCTATCCACGGAGAAGCGCGTGTAGCTCGAAATTCCCAAAAGGAAAAGTAGATATCGACTAGGAGCTGTATGCAGTGAAAGCTGCACGTACAGTTCTGAAGGAGAGGTGTCCTGTGGCAACATAGGCATCGACTCTAACCACAGAGCTTGAGTAAAACTACTTCGGTAGTATCGGGCGATGAAGTGCTAAGCCTAAACCTATCTAATTTCTTTTAGTCTAGGTTTAGAATCCCCTCGCCTTTAGGCATGGGGAGTATGTCAATTTCCTCCTATTTATTGTGGCAATGGCATCTTGGCTGTCTCCAAAAGCCCAGCTTTAACCAGCTTTTCCCCCATCCGGTGAAACTTCCCGCTAAATTAAAGAAGGTAAAAATCATTCACGCCCCACCAAGGAGATCCCATGCCCCGCGTCAGAGCACCAGAATTCCCCGTAAAATACCCCTGGCTTAACACCGAGAAACCTTTATCCATTGCATCGTTAAAAGGGCGCGTCGTCCTCCTAGACTTCTGGACGTACTGCTGCATCAACTGCTTGCACGTCCTCCCAGACTTAAAATACCTCGAACAAAAATATAAAGATTCCCTGACAGTTATCGGCGTGCACTCGGCTAAGTTTGAAAACGAAAAAGAAGTAGAAAATATCCGTCAAGCTATCCTCCGCTACGATATTGAACATCCGGTAATTGTAGACAGCGGCATGAAAGTTTGGCAAAGCTACGCTGTTCGCGCTTGGCCGACTTTAATGGTGATCGATCCCGAAAGTTATGTCGTCGGCTTTGTTTCCGGCGAGGGCAATAGAGAAGCACTTGACCAGTTAGTTGGCAAGTTAATTACTGAATATAAGGATAAAAATGCGATCGCCTTTAAAGAACTTCGTTTCAGTTTAGAAAAACAGCGCAAACCTCTGTCAACTCCCTTGGCTTTTCCCGGTAAAGTGCTGGCATTTGCCATTACTTCAACGGAGGCAAAACAGCTTCACCAACATGAGGCGCTTTTGGGCGAAATGACTGAGGACAATCAATCTGTAGATGAAACTGTACTGCCGGGGCCTGCGAACTCTGTTCAACAAAGCTTGGTCGGTTCTTGCTTGTTTGTTGCAGATTCTGGACACAATCGAATTGTTGTCAGTAGTACCGAAGGTGAGGTGTTGCACGTCATTGGTACTGGGAAACCGGGTTTAACTGATGGCAACTTTGAAGAGGCTGAGTTTTTTGCTCCTCAAGGTATGGCTTTTGATGCAGAAAGTCAAATTCTCTATGTTGCTGATACGGAAAATCACGCTCTCAGAACGATCGACTTTACGACTCAACGGGTGCAAACTGTTGCTGGTACTGGCGAACAAAGTCAGGAAATTTCACCTCGTAGTGGCAAGGCTTTAGAGACGCAATTGAATTCGCCTTGGGATTTAGAAAGAGTTGGCGAGCGACTTTTTATCGCTATGGCGGGCTCGCACCAAATTTGGGAGATGCAGTTAGATACTGGTACGATCGGCACTTATGCGGGTATTGGTCGAGAATCCTGTGTTGATGGGAATCTGGCAGAATCTGCTTTTTCGCAGCCCAGCGGCCTGGCTACGGATCGATTGGAGTTGTTTGTGGCTGACAGCGAAATTAGTTCGATTCGGGCTGTTGGTATTGATGAAGATCCAAAGGTTCGTACTGTCTGCGGTAGTGGTGAATTGTTTGGTTTTGGGGATAAAGATGGCCGCGGTGATGAAGTCAGGTTGCAGCACTGTTTAGGTGTTGAATATGCTCAAAATTATCTGTGGGTTGCTGATACTTATAATCACAAAATTAAGCGGATTGACCACCGGGGGGGTACCTGTATCACGATGATTGGAGATGGTAAAGCAGGTTTGGTTGATGCTACGGGTCTCAAGGCTCGATTTTTTGAACCTTCTGGCTTAAGTGCGATCGGGTCTCATTTGTTTGTTGCTGATACGAACAATCATGCTATTCGGCGAGTTGAGTTGGATACGCTGGAGGTCACAACTTTAGATTTCGCCGATTTGTGCGCGCCGGATGTTTGTCTTCCTGGTTGAGATCGGACGTACGGTTGAAACCGCCCGATCTGAAGAAAATTAATAAGATCGGGTGATTTTAACCCTGCACTCTTCAACCCGCGCACCATCCGGGTTTTGTTTGTGTAGACGCGGTTTCAACCGCCTGGTCTTCTAATAATCGCACAAATCTAAAATTCTGAATTGCTCAGCAGCCGCACTATTTTTTCGGTATCGTTCAATTCGCCGACAATTCGCCGCACGGGTTTCGGCCAGATTTTAATCAATGTAGGTGTTGCTGAAATCTGATCTGCTTCAGCTTGTTCGGGATGTTTCAAGACATCGATTACTTTCAATGTGTAGGGGCGATCGAGACATTGCTCTAGGAATTGGTATAAAGTTTCGAGGGTACGTTCGGTGCTGGGGTTGCTCCCGGAAACAAATAGGCGTAAAACGTACCCTTGAGTTGGTGGCGGTGGGGTGAGTGCTGTTGGTTTGGTGGGCGGTAAGAGCGGAGATTGCCGGAAGCGGGAGGGAGGTATGATTGTGGAACTATGGGAGTCCGATCGACCTTGGGCGACCGGAAATTGTACAACTAAATCGTGATTTTCCCAAAGTTCGGGGAATTGTTCATGATAAGTTGCGATCGCCATTGGTTCGCAGATTTCGTCGCTGCGGGCCTCCCAAACCAAGTCCCCAGTGCCAAAAATGGCATTCAGCAGTGTTTGATGTCGCAGCACCAGGGGGTATGCCTCGGCTGCAACCCGCAACTGTAGATCGCTGCGATCGCGCCAGCAGTCAATGGTTGCCGTATAGCAAGGTATCAGAAAATGTGGCGGTTCCGACAAACCGAGTATCTCCTGTAGAGCTACGCACAACTGCAAATGCCACTGAGTTTGCTTGCGGGGATCTATGCAATAGATTAAGTCTCCCCCTGGCGTAAATAGTGCAATGCCTTTGAAAATTTTCGGCAAAATCGGGCGATCGACCTTCAATAAAGTACACCAATTAAAGTTAACAGTTAACGGTTAACAATTAAAAGTTAACTGTTAACTGTTAACTCTCGATTTTTAAACTCGATTTTTAAACTCGACCTCGGAGCATCTGAGCCATTTCGTTCGGGAACGGCGAGTTTTCTACAGCAAGTTCTTCGGTAATCCGACCTTCTTGATAAAGACCATAGAGCGACTTATTCATCGTCGTCATGCCTTCATAAGTATCTTTGATCATGATTTGATTGATTTCCTCATTCTGCCCTTTCAGAATGTATTCCTTAACCACGTCAGTATTAATCATAACGTCGTGGAAAGCAGCGCGTTTGCCATCTGTGGTTTTGCACAGCAGTTGAGCAATAATCGCCACTAGGGATTCGGAAATTGACACCCGTATGGCGTCCTGTTCTTCTGCCCCGAACATATCCAGAATCCGGTTCAGGGTTTTAACCGCACTGTTGGTGTGCAGGGTTCCTGCAACTAAGTGACCCGTCTGAGAGGCTTTGAGGGCAATTTCCACGGTCTCTCTGTCCCGAATTTCTCCTACTAGCAGCATATCCGGGTCTTGCCGCAGAGCGCCTTTGAGAGCATTAATAAACTTGAGGGTATGCCTGCCGACTTCCCGGTGCTTGATCAAGGATTTTTTGCTTTCGTGTACGAATTCTACCGGGTCTTCGATCGTAATGATGTTGTAGGCTTTATTCTTATTGATGTAATCGATCATCGCGGCCAAGGTGGTAGACTTGCCCGAACCTGTCGGGCCCGTAACCAAAATCAGCCCTTTGTGGAAGCCACATATTTTCTTAAAGACTTCGGGTAGGTTCAATTCCTCCATTGTCAATATTTTGGCAGGAATTAGCCGCAGCACCATCGCCGGGCCTGCCAAGGAGTCCATACAACTGATCCGAATGCGGACAAAGCCGAAGTCGAAAGCGCCGTCAAAGTCTAGGTTTTTTTGGAAAATTTCAATTTCTTCATCGCTCATGCACTCGCTCAGCCAGGCAAAAAATGTATCCAAATCCGTTGGTGGATAGCCAATGTCGCCAATCTCACCGCGCTTGCGGAAGCGGGGAAATTCGTTTACTCCGAGATGAAGATCCGATACTCCTTCTTCTTTGGCTCGGATGACTAGCTCTTTCAAAGTCGGATTTCCACCGCTGTTGGAGCTGGGGTTTTTAGGTGTGGCGAAGGATTGGGGCGCTGGTGCTGCGGGCGCTGGTGCTGGCGGTGGGGGGGCCGGCGGCATTCCTGCTGCTCTGGGAACGCCTGGAGCTGGAGGGCGGGGCAGCCCTGGTGGTGGGGGTGCTCCGGGTAGGGGTGGGCGAGGTGCTGGCGGATGCTGTTGTGTCATATGCGCTACCTTGATTTGCTGAGAAGGCTGACTCGAACAGAGGATTTGTGGAAGTTGCACAATGCCGATCGCCATTGTGCCTCTCTTGCACAAAAGCTTGACTCTTTCGATCAGTCTATCCCAAAAGAAGAGCACACTGCTGCACCCGTAAGGAAATATTCTGCCCCTTGCAGGATGCGAGTCAAATCGAGCTACTATCGAATATGGATTTTTGACATGGGAAATATTTTTTTTCCAGCCAATATTTTACATTCGATCTAAAAGTATAAATTGATACTCAATAAAATTGTTAAGGACTTAAACCGATGAATTCTGTCGATCGGGCTTTTACTCCAGCCCTAGAATTAGCGAAGTCGATCCGCGATCGGGAAGTGTCGCCTCTAGAAATTGTCAATCTGTACTTGGAACGGATCGATCGATTAAACCATCAGCTTGGTAGTTATTTTACAGTAACGGCCGATCGGGCGATCGAACTAGCGACAGCGCAAACCGAACACCTAGCAGGCTTAAACAAGTCAGAGGAATTGCCGCCATTTTTCGGAGTGCCGATCGCGATCAAAGACTTGACACCAGTTGCCGACATTCCCTGTACTTACGGAGTTCAGGCGTTGCACAGTAACATATCTCCCTACAACGAGTCAGTAGTCTGGCGAATCAAAGCAGCCGGATTTAACATTCTGGGCAAAACAGCAACCTCTCAAATCGGCTCATTGCCTTACACCGAGCCCCCAGGTTTCCGGCCCGCGCGCAATCCCTGGAATTTAGGCTACACGCCCGGAGGTTCCAGCGGCGGCTCAGCAGCGGCTGTAGCGGCGGGTTTATGCGCGATCGCCCAAGGTTCAGACGGCGGCGGTTCGATCCGAGGCCCAGCTTCCGCCTGCGGTTTAGTCGGCATCAAACCCTCGCGCGGGCGAGTTTCCTGGGCACCAGTCGGAGATTATCTCAGCGGCATTTCTGCCAACGGCCCTCTCGCGCGTACCGTGGCTGACGCGGCCGCACTTTTAGACGTGATGTCAGGGTACACAACCGGCGATCCGTACTGGCTACCAGACCCAAATCCCACGTTTCTAGAGGCTGCCAGTGAAAAATTGGGCAAGCTGCGAATTGCTTTTTCTACCAATATTGCTCCCGTGGGTGAGGCAGCGCCTGTGTGTCAGCAAGCGGTGCTCGATACCGTAAAATTACTGGCAGATTTGGGTCACGATGTCGAACCGGGATGCCCTGATTTTACGGGTTTAATCGAACCCTTTACAGTCATTTGGCAGTCTGGGGCGGGTGCAAGCGGCATTCCCAGCAAAGTTTTGGAACCGATGAATCGCTGGTTGTTGGAAAGAACTGTTTCTGCTGGAGAATATCTGCGGGCGGTGAATCAAATGCAGGTTATTTCACGGCGGATTGTGGGATTCTTTGAAAATTTTGATGTCTTAGTTTTGCCAACTTATATGCACTCAACCATTGGCATCGGTGAGTGGGCCGATTTGAGTTGTGAGGAAACTTTGCAGCGGATTATTAATTGGGTTGCTCCTTGTCCGCCGTTTAATGCTAGCGGTTTGCCTGCGATCGCACTTCCGGCAATTTTAGATGATAATGGTTTACCCGTGGGCATTCAAATTATCGGGCGGCCAGCAGCGGAAGCAACTTTAATTGCTTTGGCGGCACAGATGGAAGCAGCAAAACCTTTCCCGGTTTTGGATTTTCAATAGGTTTGTTGTAAAGACTTTAGTCCTCAAATTTAGATAAGGACTAAAGTCCTCACTACGAACCTGTATGCTTGAACAACGAGCATCAAGTAGGTTTGTAGTCAGGACTTTAGTCCGCTAGATTTAGATAAGGACTAAAGTCCTGACTACGAACCGATATTTTGCGAAGAAACCTGGTCAATTCCGGTCAATCGTAGTTATTAACAATAAAAACTGCAATTTTTCCAAAATCCCTCTTTAGATTGATAAATATTTAGAGTTTTTAAGGAAAAGATGGTAGAATTCTGTGCGAATATGTAGGATAAAAATTTATGCTAACCGGCCCAATTACCGCTCCAGTTCCCGTCTTTCTTGTTCTTTTAGCAATCATGCTAATCGCCCCTCTCATATTTGAGCGCTTGCGACTACCGGGAATAGTCGGTTTGATTATTGCAGGCGTAATTGTCGGGCCCAACGGTATTAATTTGCTGGAACGGGACGCTACTATGGTTTTGTTAGGAACCGTAGGATTGCTATTTTTGATGTTCCTAGCGGGACTGGAAACTAGCCTTGATGACCTCAAACTAAATGCTGACAAAGCTATCATATTTGGGCTGGCTACTTTTGCCCTACCGATGATATTGGGGACTGGAGCAATGCTGCTATTGGGATATAGCTTACTGGCTTCTATTTTAGTCGCTTCTTGTTTAGCTACCCATACCCTTTTAGCCCTACCGATTCTGACAAAATTGGGATTGATGCGAACTCAGACTATTACTGCGACTTTGGGCGGGACTTTAATTACAAATGTCTTGGGACTGTTGGTGCTTGCAATTGTTGTTAAAGCTTTCAAAGGAAATCTGACTCTAGAGTTTTGGCTGTTTTTAATTCCTTCTCTTGCTATCTACACTTTTGCTACTTTGTGGGGAGTTCCCAAAATTGGCCGCTGGTTTTTCAAGAAATTTGGTCACGACGAAAACGCCGAATTTATGTTTGTACTGGCTACGCTGTTCTTGGTTTCTTACGCAGCCGAAATGATTCAAATTGAGGCAATTATTGGGGCGTTTTTATCGGGAATTGCCATTACTCAAATCATCCCCAAAATGAGTCCGCTGATGAATCGGATTGAGTTTATTGGGAATACGCTGTTTGTGCCGTTTTTTCTGATTTCTGTGGGGATGTTGATTGATCCGCTAATTTTGGTGAAGCAGCCGCAGTCTTTGTTGGTGGCGGGGGTGATAATTTTAGCAGAATTGTTGAGCAAGTTTTTGGCAGCTTGGATACCGGGGAAAATCTTTGGTTTTAAGTTTCCGAATATTATGGTAATGTTCGGTCTTTCTGCTGCTCAAGCTGCTTCTACTTTGGCTGCAATTACGGTTGCTTTTGAGATTAAATTGGTCGATCGCGTAGTGGTGAACGGCATCATTTTCATGATTTTAGTAACTTGTGTCGCTTCTCCTTGGATTGTATCTCGGTGGGGTCAACAAATGCAGGAGCCGGAGTCTAGTTTGCCGGCTGTTGCTTCGTCCAAGCATTCATGGGGAGATCGAGTTTTAGTACCTGTTGCTAACCCGAATACCGAAGATAATTTGCTGCGATTGGCTTTGATTTTAGCTAAAACATCTCAGGGAACTTTGCTACCTCTGCATATTTTGTCCGATCGCGGGGAAGCAATTTCGCCGGCACAAAAAACGCAGCAAACTCAACTTTTGAGGGCGGCGGAAACTGTCGCTAACGCGGCTGATTGTGCGGTGGAACCGATCGCGAGGGTAGATGATGCGATCGATCGCGGAATTCTCCGCAGCGCAACCGAACGCGAGGCTAGTTTAATTGTTTGCGGTTGGAAGGGATTTTCCACGACTCGCGACAATTTTTTTGGCAGCATCATTGATAATATAGTGAGGCGATCGCCCGTACCGGTACTGATTGCTCGATTTCCCCATCCTATCCAGAATACAGCCAGAGTTGTTTTGGCGATAACTGACAGCGATTTGACTCGGTTTGGATTTGCGGAAACAGTGGATATTGCTAAGAGTTTAGCAGACGAACTTAAGGCGACTTTGCAAGTGCTGTTAGTGGCGACAAAACGCGAACAAGCTAACAAAAGTGCCGTTGAGGTAGAAATTCTTTCTGAGATACCGATAAATCGGGTGCGGGGAAATTTTGTCAAGCAGGTTTCGCAGCAGTTGCTAGAACATGATTTGCTGATTTTACCCACAATTTATCAGCCGCAGAATTTGTGGGAACAACCGGGAACTCTTAAAGAACCGGAATTGATCGCCCGCGCTCACCAAGAGCTTTCGATGCTTGTTGTTTATTTCCCCAAATCTTAATTAATATTTTAACCGCAGATCGTCTGATCTACCTGCATTCATCTGCGGTTAAAATATCAGATAGAGAATCTATTTTGACAGCGGTTTTACTCTCGCTTGCTGGCTTATCTGAACTGTATTGGATTAGCAGCGACAAGCAAAGTAGACTTGAGTTGCATAAATATTTTATAGAGCCGGTTAAGTGCAGATTTTAAGCTGATAAACACTGATGGACGCAGATGCTTTCGATCTTGTGTGCGATTGAGTACAAGAGGTATAGTGCAATGGGATCATCTGTGTTTTGCTTTAAGGTTGTGCGATCGTCCTTGTTGGCTTTCGGTTATGGAAGCCCTTCGAGCAAAGCCGATCGCACTAATACAAAAAATTCTACAAAAATTAGATCGCACTTCAACACAATTTATCGACATCTGGGGCAATTTTTCGGTATCTGAGAGACTTCTGAGAATATAGTGATATAGTTTGTAGTTGAATCAGTAAAAATGAGCATTAGACCCAATTTCAAATGGTTTTCGTCAATGGTGAGCGTTTGTAGCGCGATCGCGATCGGCACTTTCAGCAGCGTCACATCCCCTGCAAAAGCCGCAGAAACCGTTGTTGTCCGCAAAGGCCCTTTAGAATCGTCAATCTCGGTGGCAGATTTGCGCGAACTCGCAAAAACCGGAAAAGTCCCCGACAGACTGCAAGCTTATGCCAATCTGCTGTCTGAGGCACAGCGCAGTCAAATCTATGGAGCACTGCGAGCGAAAATTCCGCTGAATGTAGTTGGTTTGAGCAACTTGCTAAATACGGGAATCGGGACTGCGATTTTGACGGATTTGACAACAGTCATACCGAGGCGCGACGGTGCCGGTGTCCAAGCGCTGCGAGCGGCTTTGGTGTTGGGTGCGAACGCCCCGGAAGGCTTATCAGTATTGAGTTTCATAGAATCTTATCCGAGTTCGCGGGTAGTCGTGGATCTCGATCGAGCTTTCGCAGTTTTGGGAAATTTGAACGCTGGTTTTTGGCAAACTCAGAGGTTTATGGCGGCGATCGCACCTCAGTTAGCAGCCACTAAATCCGCGTTTAACCCACCTTTCGACCCTAGCCTACCGGGCCCGAATTCGGTGCAGGTATTGAAGCTAGATTTGAACGACAGCGCCCGCAATCGGCGCATTCCGGTTGATGTCTACTGGTCTAAAGCTGCGACTGCTGACAAACCGACGATCGTCTTTTCTCACGGTATGGGCTCTGTCCGCACGGATTTGCGTTATTTAGCCGAGCATTTAGCGTCTTACGGCTATGTTGTGGCTGCTTTGGAACATCCGGGAAGCAACGAAACGAACACCAATGCTGCGATCGCGGGTAAGTCTCGGTTATTAGCTCCTCAAGAGTTTTTAGAGCGTCCCAAAGACATCAGTTTTGTGCTTGACGAACTAGCAAAATTGAACCAAACGGATGATAACTTACGGGGGAAAATCGCGATCGAGCGATCGATGATCATTGGCTATTCCTTCGGCGGCGCAACAGCCTTGTCCGTAGCCGGTGCCGAACTGCAATTGAGCGGGCTCAAACAGCGCTGTCAGGGCGATTTGATTGGGTTTAGCTTGGGCGAAGGCATTCAGTGCGCGGCGGCTGGATTGCCCGAAGAACGGTATCAATTGCGGGATGCGAGGATTAAAAGGGCGATCGTCATGAATCCGACAACATCATTATTATTTGGAGAAACAGGTTTAAGTGCAATTCAAATTCCCACATTAATAGTAGCAGGTTCTGCCGACAAAACAACACCAGCCTTAGTCGAACAAATTGCCGGATTCCCCAAAATTCCATCACCCAAATGGCTAGTCGGATTTGTAGGAGGAACCCACTTAAGCGTCAAAGATCCGAGTAAAACCTTAGACCAAGTTGGTAGGCCGAGCACAGTAATTACTGGCGATGAAGTTGTCGGCGACCAAGCCGCGAGCATACGCAATTATATTAAAGTTATCAGTCTGGCAATGGCTGCTCAACTAACAGATGAATCTGACAAATATGCTATTTTTCTAACGCCAGAATACGCACAATTTGCTTCAACAAATGCAATTCCGGTGCGCCTGGTAACAGAAATTTCCCCTGAAACTAATGCAGTCGTGCAAACTTTCATCCAGCAGAGTCATTAGTCATTAGTCAATTGACAGTTGACAGTTGACAGTGGGCAGTGGGCAGTTGGCAGTGGGCAGTTGACAGTTGGCAGTTGGCAGTTGACAGTAGTCATTAGTTTGTAGGGTACGAAATTCGCACCAGTTGAGTTTGTAGGGTGCGCATTGTCGGCTAAATGTGGCGAGTACCAACTCAAGAACTGCACCCTATGGTTAGTGAGATTTTTGAGCCGTTGCTGATATTTTTTGTCCGTGCAAGGGCAAAATATAGAAAAGCACTTTTACAAACTCAACTCCCAAACTGCCATGCCTAAAAAAAATGTTATCCCGCTGTTGATTCTGTTTATAGCCCTGTTTACCCTTTACGGTGACAGTTTAACTTTTCTCCCCAAACCAATAAGAGATACCAGCGTAGCAAGTAAAAAGTTCTTCGTCGGGTTGTGGCCAAGTTGGTTGAGACCGAGAGATTTCAACGAACAAAGGGAACGGGATATTGAGAAATTACAAAAAAGTCCTACTCCCAGTCGATAGTTTTGCAAGAAGGAAGAAGGAAGAAGGAAGAAGGAAGAAGGAAGAAGGAAGAAGGAAGAAGGGAGCATCTCAGTTATTGTAGGGTGCGTCAGGTCTGAATGTGGCGACCACCTACTCAAGAATTTTCTTCCTGACGCACCCTACGGTTAGTTAGCACTTGAGATTTTGGATTGGACTAAAAATCTCAAATCTCAAATTGATTAACCGTGCTTTTTCAACCAGCTAAACATGGCGCGCAATTCTTTACCAACTTCTTCAATCGGATGCTCTGCTTCCTGACGGCGCATGGAGGTAAAACCAGGTTTCCCGGCTTGGTTTTCGAGAACGAATTCGCGGGCAAATTGGCCGGATTGAATTTCGCTGAGAATTTTCCGCATTTCGGCGCGGGTGTCATCGGTGACGATGCGGGGGCCGCGAGTTAAGTCGCCGTATTCTGCGGTATTGGAGATGCTATCGCGCATTTTGGCGAGGCCTCCTTCTACTACTAAGTCAACGATAAGTTTAACTTCGTGCAAACATTCAAAATAAGCTAATTCTGGTTGATATCCAGCGTCAACTAAGGTTTCAAATCCAGCTTTAATTAAGGCGCTCAAACCGCCGCACAAAACTACTTGTTCGCCAAAAAGATCGGTTTCTGTTTCTTCGCGGAAAGTGGTTTCTAGGATGCCGGCTCTGGTGCCGCCAATACCTTTAGCATAGGCCATTGCCCGATCGCGCGCTTGACCGGAAGCATCTTGATATACTGCAAACAAACTCGGAACACCTTCCCCTTGTTCGTAAGTCCGGCGCACCAAATGTCCGGGGCCTTTGGGGGCTACCATTACTACGTCTACGTCGGCTGGGGGCACAACTTGGCCGAAGTGAATGTTAAAACCGTGAGCAAATGCTAAAACATTTCCTGCTGAAAGGTTCGGTTCGATTTGTTCTTTGTAAATAGTTTTTTGAACTTCATCGGGCAATAAAATCATGATGAAGTCAGCGGCGGCGGCGGCTTTGTCTACCGGGTGAACGGTTAAACCCGCCTCGGTTGCTTTGGCGGCAGACTTGCTACCGGGATACAAACCGACAATGACTTTCATGCCGCTGTCTTTGAGGTTGAGGGCGTGGGCGTGTCCTTGGGAACCGTAGCCGATGATAGCAATCGTTTTGTTGGCTAAGAGGTCTAGGTTAGCGTCGGTGTCGTAATACATACGGGCCATAGTGCTTGTCTCCTGAGATGCAAATTTGGTGATTGACTGCAAAACTCTCATTTTATCAAAGTAGGGTGCTTTTTTTTGGAGAATTTTACAGATTAAAATTTGGATGGGGGAAAATCAAGGGCGATCGCGCTGAATTTAGCAGGTTTTGTTGCGGAGTCCAATATAATTGTCAATAACCTGCTGTGCTGTTGAAAAAAAATAACTAACTTTTTTCAAATGAAAATAAAAGCAATACATCATGTAGCGATTATTTGCTCAGATTACGAAGCATCAAAAAAGTTTTATGTAGAAGTATTGGGATGTTCGATTATCACAGAAACTTTCCGCAGCGAAAGGAATTCTTACAAACTAGATTTGCAAGTCGGAAACAGCAGCGCGATGATTGAGCTGTTCTCATTTCCCCATCCTCCCGCAAGAGTGAACAATCCTGAAGCTTGCGGTTTAAGACATTTAGCTTTTGCAGTTGAGGACATAGAAGCATCAGTTGCTTACTTAAAATCCCAACAAGTAGAAGTAGAAGAAATTCGCCTTGACGAAATTACAGAAAAACGCTTTACATTTTTCAGAGATCCCGACAACTTACCGTTAGAAATCTATGAAATTTAAAGAGTATCCGATTTTATAAAACAGCTATTAAGTCAACCTGTGTGCAGTGTACACTACAAGCTAAAATCTAAAATTGTATAATGGACTATCTCGCTAGAAATATAATCACGATCGCATTACCTGCTTTAATGTTATTGATCGCCATAGTAGCTACAGGTAAAACAGGTGATGCAGCCGTCTGGTCTGGTTTGAGGAAAGTAGGCGCTTCCTTTGGTGTGCTCAGCGGTTTAAGTGTGTTGGTAATTGCAGGATTTGTTGCCAATTATTTTAGTTATTTTGTGGTAGATAGCTTGCTGGTGAGGTCTTATCTAAAGCGGCGAGATTTGGAACAGCCAGAAGAATTGGTAATAGAAATTGACAAATTGCCGATTACCAACGACCTCAAAATTAAGCTTAAATGGGCAGTGCTGCACAGCAATAGCAAAATCATTGGCTTGAAGTACATATTTTTGAAATGGTTTATTCTGGCAGCAATTGTAGATTCAGTATTGTCAATCGCAGGTTACTTAGGAGAATTTAACCTACTTTTTGAATTAAATTCTCATTTTAAACTACAATATATGTTAATCGGTATATCTATTTTTATATTCTTCGCTCTGGTGCGCTCAAAAAAAATCTGGTTGCTGGTGAGCGCATTTTGTATAATCATTAATTTGGCAGAAATTGTTCCTTGGTATTTTCCAGCGCCAGCATTAGCAGGAGCGGCTCCCGGACAAAACTTGCGGATTTTGCATTCAAATGTTTTAACGAGTAATCAGCGATATGCTGATGTGATCTCACTGGTCAAAAGAGAACAGCCTGATATCGCGGTTTTTGTGGAAGTTAGCACAGTTTGGGCGAAGAAGTTAGCCGTTTTAAGCGAGATGTTCCCTTACTCTTCCAACCTGCAAGAATCGGAGAGATTTGGCAGTGCAATCTACAGCAAGCTGCCTTTAGAAAACGCCTCTGTTAAAGCTTTTTCACAGCAAAGAAAGAGCTTATCTGCGGATGTTAAATTTCAAGGTAAAACTATTTCTTTGATTCTTGTTCATCCGACTGTGCCGATCAAACAGCAGAGTTTTATCGATCGCAATCAACAGCTAGCAGCCATCGGCGAGTATGCAGCCCAAGTCAAAAATCCGCTGATTGTGGTTGGGGATTTCAATACCACAATGTGGTCGCCGTTCTACAAAAATATGGTAAAAACTGGAAAACTGCACAATGCGCGATCGGGCTTTGGCATTTTACCGACTTGGCCGACTTTTATGCCGCTGGCTTATATTCCGATCGATCATTTCTTAGTCAGCAAAGAAATTGGTGTTTTGAATATTCATACAGGCCCAAAAGTCGGTTCTGATCATTTGCCGTTAATTACAGATTTGGTGATTTAAAGGCAGGATGCGATCGGCCATAACCTATGCTAATAATCCAAGCTGGCCGTCTGCTAATAATTCACCCTCGAAAAATGAAAGCATCCAGCGAATAGGCACCAGGCCCTAAAACTGCGATCGCCATCAGCATCAAACAGTACATAAAGGCTTTCTCCCAGCTTGGCGGTTCGCCCTTGCCATTTGGCCCTTCATACTGCCCTTGGGGAATTAAATAGGGATCGCTAGCAACAAAAGGCAACCCTTTGGATAAATCTAAATAAATCGCGAATAGCATAGAACCGAGAATCGGCAAACTTGCTAATAGTGTGAGAAATCCCAGAATCAGACAAACTCCGCCAGCCAACATGGAAGCTGCTGAGAGAAAGCACAGAAACAGCGGCATTTTCATAGCATCAGACCACACTCGAAGATGTGTTATTTTTGGGTAGCCGTGCAGCATAAATAGCGCGCCGACACCAACTCTCAGTAATAAAAGTGCCCAGCCGAGAATGCCGATCGGATAGACGGGATTGAGTGAACTGAGCAGTTTTAAACTTAGTTCTGGTAGAGGAGATGAAACTTGAGCGAACAGCAGCGCGATCGCCACACCCATAGCAAATTTATAAATCATTTTGTGGTTTCCAATCCATCGATATCTTTCCAACTCGACATCAGTTCGTTCGTAGTGCGGACTTAAGTCCACTTTCAGTTCGTTTGTAGTGCGGACTTAAGTCCGCTTTCCTGCGGAGAACCTGCATTCCGCACGCGCGATCCTTAGATTAGTTAAATAGCCGGCGATTACAAGCTTTTCCCTTGTCCTTGATACTTATTGCACCCCGCGAGTGTTGAGATCGATCGCATATAAAGATGTGCCAGCAGCGATCCAGAGGCGATCGCGTTTTTTCCCCCCAAAAGTCAGGTTAGCGCAAGTCTCCGGCACCAGAATTTTCCCCAAACGAGTACCGTCGGGCGCGTACACCTGCACGCTATCTTTGGAAGTCGTAAAAATATTGCCGTGTTCGTCTGTTCGCAACCCGTCGGGTTCACCGGGTTCGATGACTGCGAACACCCGGCCATTGTCCAAATCGCGATCGCCCACAACATCATAGGCGCTGATGTGGTGATACCCTTGGGGCATATTGAAGGCAGAACTGTCCGACACGTATAAGATGCGTTCGTCTGGACTGAAGGCGAGGCCGTTGGGGCGCAACATATCCGTCACCACCGCATCGATCGCACCAGTCACCGGATCGAAGCGGTACACAAAACATCCAGGCTGTTCCTGTTCGCCGCCGTATCCTTGGTTGGGCTGGGTGAGGCCGTAGGGGGGGTCAGTGAACCAGATCGTGCCGTCACTCTTGACTACCAAGTCATTGGGGCTGTTGAGGCGCTTTCCTCGGTAGCGATCGACCAACACCTGCCATTCGCCGCCGTGTTCGCGCCGGACGATCGCGCGCAAACCCGACGAACAGGAGACGAGACGACCTTCGTGATCGCGGTAATTGCCACTTTGATAGTCTGACGGGTCGCGCAAAACGCTCATTCCCTCACGGGGACTCCAACGCAGCAAGCGGTTGCCGTGAGCGTCGCTCCACACCACGCTATCATCTTCATGGAAATAAACCGGGCCTTCGCTCCAGACGGCACCGCTGACAACTTTCTGGAGTGAAGCATCAGGGCGCAGCAGCGGTTTCAGGCGATCGTCATAAATACTGATGGCTTCAGGCATTAGTATTCTATACCATTTAATACTCATTTATATAGTTAGATAAGGATGAGTAATCCACATATCTATCTTGAGATATAAATTACAACTAAGCCATTAGATAGATAAATGTTTGAATTGTAAATTGTTACTTTTAACGCATTGAATTATTCATAAAACAGTTGAGTTTTGTTGATAAATAACAGGCTCGACCTGTCGGAGAGGGAATGAAACTTTGATTTTTTGGTTATTTGAATCGTGGCTATTCTCAAGAGGATGGGTGCAATGGTGAACTTGGCCACTACCCAATCTGTTGCTGCTGTACCTTCACTGCCTACCGACAAATCCGCTGGTAATCTAGAACTCGTGGCGCTGTTCGAGGATGCGATGCCGATCGGTGTTGCGGTATCCAAGCAAGGGCGAATTTTCATCAGCTACCCGCGGCTGGTTGACGATGTAGAATTCACTGTTGCCGAACTCAAGCAGCCACAGGAAAAAAACGGTAATCCCGTTCCCTACCCGAATGCAGAAATCCACAAGTTAGATTTAGCTTCGCCCTCAGAAAAGTTGCTGTGCGTTCAAGGGATGACCATCGACGCGCGCGATCGCCTGTGGCTGCTAGATCACGCAAAAATTAAGCAAAATTCAGTCCCCTCCGGCGGCCCGAAACTGATGGGAATTGACCTGGAGGGCGATCGAATTGTCAAGAAAATTCTCTTTCCCGAATCCATCGCCTCAGCCAATTCTACCCTCAATGATGTGCGCGTCGATTTGCGCTGGGGAGAGGATGGAATTGCATTTATTACCGACTCATCGGAAGAAGGCCCGAACGGCATTGTTGTCGTGGATTTAGCAACGGGAAACAGTTGGCGCAAACTCAACGATCATCCTTCAACTAAACCAATTCCCGGCTTTTTACCAGTAGTCGAAGGTCAACCGATGATGGTGCGACATCCAGGTAAACCGCCCAAGCACATCCACACCGGTAGCGATGGCATTGCCCTCAGCGGTGACGGTCAAAGACTGTTCTATTGTCCCCTAGCAAGTCGGCACCTTTACAGTGTTAGCATTGAAGCATTAGTTAATCAAAATATGCCTGATGAAGAAGTTGCCGCCACAGTCATCGATCACGGTGAAAAAGGTGCTTCTGGCGGCATGGTTTCCGATGCAAAAAATCGCCTTTATGTGACTAACTACGAAAACAATTCGATTTTGCGCCGCCTCCCTGATGGTACGTGGGAAACAGTCGCCCACGATGCGCGAATGCTGTGGCCGAATTGCCTGTTTGTGGCGCAAGACGACTATCTCTACTTTACGGTAGATCAGTGGAATCGGAATCCCAGCTATCATAATGGAGAAGACTTGCGCGAGAAACCTTATAGCCTATTTCGCATCCGAATTGATGCAGGGCAAGTGTTGCTAGATCGCAGCTAAAATCACGTTGGCAATTTCAACTTTCAGTGCAAAATTACCTGTAAATATTAAGGATAATCACAATGCCAGATGTTGTAGATACTGCAATCAATGCCGGATGCTTCGATACTTTAGTCACAGCTCTGAATGTTGCTGGCTTGGCAGAAGGTTTAAAAGAGAAAGGCCCGTTTACCGTGTTTGCACCAACTGATGAAGCGTTTTCTAAACTGCCATCGGGAACTGTAGAAGCTTTGCTGGAAAATATCCCGCAGTTGATTAAAGTTTTAACCTATCATGTGATTCCCAAGCAGAAAATCACAGCAGCAGAAATTGGCAAAACTAATTCCGTCACCACCTCCGAAGGTTCAACGTTGAAGATTGATACTTCTGATGGAGTTAAGATAAACGATGCTAAGGTAGTCACGCCAGATGTGGAAGCAGATAACGGTGTAATCCACATCATTGACACTGTTTTGATTCCTGAATCTTTGGGTAAGATTGAACCAGTGAGCTAAGGTAAAATTATTCTCAAACCAGCACAATTTGGTAAAGACTTGGCAATGGTAAATTCGGCGAACCACTACGATATCATTATTATTGGCACGGGAGCGGGCGGAGGTACGCTTGCTCACCGTCTCGCACCGACTGGTAAAAAGATTTTGGTGTTAGAAAGAGGCGACTTTTTGCCCAGGGAAAAAGCAAATTGGAGTGCGCTGGAAGTTTATCAAAAAGAGCGCTATCACACGGACGAGCGCTGGTACGATAGGGAAGAAAAGGAGTTTCGACCCCAGACTGGCTATTGGGTTGGCGGCAATACAAAAGTGTATGGTGCGGCTCTTTTGCGGCTGCGGGAACGAGATTTCGATCGCGTAATTCACAAACAAGGATTTTCTCCAGAATGGCCGCTCAAATACGCAGATTTTGAGCCTTATTACACGCAAGCTGAAGCACTCTATGACGTTCATGGAGCGCGAGGAACCGATCCAACTGAACCGCCGTGCAGCCAACCTTATGCTTATCCTCCTGTGAGCCACGAACCGGATATGCAGTTACTCGCCGATGATATTCGATCGCTCGGTTACAATCCGTTTAATTTGCCTTTAGGATTAAAGCTGAATGAAGCCGATCGCACAAACAGCCCTTGCATTCGCTGCGATACCTTTGACGGCTATCCTTGTTTAGTAGGTGCGAAAGCCGATGCAGAGGTGAATGCGATTCGCCCAACCCGCGAAAAATATGACAATTTCACCCTAATAACTAATGCCAAAGTCTTGAGGCTGCATACTAGCAAATCCGGGCGAGAAGTGACGGGGGTAGAAACCGAAATTTTAGGGGAACGACAGCAATTTACAGGCGATATTGTGGTGGTTTCCTGCGGTGCAATTAATTCGGCTGTGTTGTTACTGCAATCTGCTAACGAACAGCACCCCAAAGGATTAGGAAATAGTTCCGATCAGGTGGGCAGAAATTTAATGAAACACCTAGCAACCGCTTTAGTTTCGATGCACCTAGAAGTGAATCAAGCTAACTTTCAAAAAACCATTGCTATCAATGATTATTATTGGGGAGAGCCGGATTTTCCTTATCCAATGGGGATGATACAAAATACAGGCAATGTGTTAGCTGATATGCTGCCGGCTGAGGCTCCGGCGCTGATGGCTCCGCTGGTAAAATTGGTTCCTAAATACGAGCGGGATTTGATTGCTGAGCGATCGGTTGGTTGGTGGTTGCAAACAGAAGATTTGCCAGATTCAAACAATCGCGTTCGGGTGGCGGGCGATCGCATTTACTTGGATTATACGCCTAATAATGTCGAAGCGGGCGATCGGCTAATTCACCGCTGGACATCTGTCCTCAAATCCCTCAACCGTTCAGCCAAGCACGTTATTCCCTTTAGCCTGTATCCCCGCGCCGAGATGCCGCTACAATCAATCGGCCATCAATGCGGCACTTGTCGGTTTGGTACAGACTCCAAAACCTCAGTCCTCGACTTGAATTGTCGCACCCACGATGTGGATAATCTCTACGTTGTGGATGGTAGTTTTTTCCCTTCCAATTCTGGCGTTAACCCGACGCTGACAATTATGGCAAATGCGCTGCGAGTTGGCGATCGCATCGCTGAGCGGCTCAAATAAATTCCGGTTGTATCGGAATGATTTAACCGCAGAGAACGCAGAGGGCACAGAGAGAGAAGAAATATGTATGATTCTGATGCTGACGGAATTGATATCAAATAAACTCTTTTTGTCCCTTGAGAAGGAAAGGACTAAAGTCCTCACTACGAACCAATTAAGAAGAGATTGAAAACTAGCAAAATTTTTGAGGAAATAATGGCAATGAATGATCCTAAACAGCAGAATGAAAACGATCAAGAACCATCAGAAACATTTGAATCTCACCCGATCGCCACAGGATTAGGCGCAGTCGGTGGCGGTGTAGCCGGTGCGGCCATTGGTAATTCTGTTGGGGGAAAGTTTGGTGCTGCAATTGGTAGCATCGCAGGGGCGATCGCGGGGGGAATTGCCGGCAATGCGGTGGCTGATGTTGCTTCAGAGGCGATCGCCGAAATTCAGCCTGCGATCGGGTTAGGTTTAGGCGCTAATGCTGAGCCAATTGAATTGCCAAAACACTACACTTGGGAAGAATTACAAGCACTATCAAAACCGCAAGGGTAGGGTTTTGGCAAAAAATAGAACTACCACAGATAAACTAGCGAAAACAAAACAATCCAAATCACATCAACAAAGTGCCAAAACAAAGAAGCTGCACTCACCCCGAAGTGACCGGCATTGTAATTGCCAGGAATGAAAGAACGGACAAGCATAATTAGCTGCAAGATAATCCCGACAAAAACGTGCAAACCGTGAAACCCAGTCAGTAGATAAAATGTCGCGCCGAACAACCCTGTAGTCAGCCCAAAAGATAGGTGGTTCCACTCGATCGCCTGATTAACTAAAAAGTAAGTTCCCATCAAGGATGCCGTCAGCCACAGCAAGCGAAATAAACCCACTTTCCGGCGATCGAGGGCCCGTTCGGCAAAGTAAATGACAAAACTGCTCGAAACCAGTACCGCCGTGCTAATCGCAGGTTTAAGCACCTCTAATTTCGGGACACCAGCAGGGAGCCAGTTAGGAGTTGTCTGCCGCAAGATAATGTAGGCGGCGAAAAAACTGAGGAAGACCATACTCTCGGAAAGCAAGAATGCGGTAAAGCCAAACATCCGCTTTTTGTGATCTTCAGAATTTTCGTTGCTTGCTTGGGGCGATCGGCCTGAATGCGTAGGATTTGCCATAAGTAAAGAAATTATTAGTCATTAGTCATCAGCATTTTGTAGGGGCGGGTTTAGCAGAAGATATCTGATACTTATGACTAAATAAATGGCAAAACCCGCCTCTCAGTCATCAGTCATTAGTCATCAGCATTTTGTAGGGGCGGGTTTAGCAGAAGATATCTGATACTTATGACTAAATAAATGGCAAAACCCGCCCTCATCTCATCAGTCATCAGTCATTAGTCATCAGCATTTTGTAGGGGCGGGTTTAGCAGAGAATATTTGATACTTATGACTAAATAAATGGCAAAACCCGCCCTCATCTCATCAGTCATTAGCAATTAGTCATCAGCATTTTGTAGGGGCGGGTTTAGAAGAGGATATCTGATACTTATGACTAAATAAATGACAAAACCCGCCCTCATCTCATCAGTCATTCAAGCTTGAAAATATCTGCGTTAATCTGTGTTTATCCGCCTGAAATCAGCGGTTGAAATTGCAGCTATTCTTGAGTAGAAGCCTGGGTAATGCGATCGGGAGAATCGACATAGTGGTAGGGCGGCAAAGTCACAATCGGAATCTGGGCAAAATTCTCAACAGGCGGCGGCGAAGAAACAGTCCACTCCAACCCCGTAGCGTGCCAAGGATTGTTAGTTGCTTTCGGGCCCTGCAGCGCGGAAACCACCATATTGACGATAAAAGGTAGCGTCGATACGCCCAGTAGAAATCCCCCCAAACTGGCAAGGACATTCAAGCCTTGGTATTGCGGATCGTAGGAAGCAACCCGGCGCACCATCCCTTGCAAGCCCAACGGGTGCATCGGAAAGAAAGTCAGATTAGCCCCGATAAAAGTCAGCCAGAAGTGGATTTTGCCCCAGCCCTCGGCGTACATCCGCCCAGTCATCTTGGGAAACCAGTAGTAAATTGCTCCAAAAATCGCAATTGTGATGGTGTTGAACACAATGTAGTGGAAGTGGCCGACTATAAAATAAGTATTATTTACGTGCAGATTAAAAGGCACGGCCCCCAGCATAACGCCCGTGATGCCACCGAACAGAAACATGACTACGCCACCCAAGGCAAACAGCATCGGCGTTTCCAGGTGCAGCTTTCCGCCCCAAACGGTAGCAGTCCAAGCGAATACCTTAACGCCAGTCGGCACGGCGACTAACATGGTGGAGAACATGAACAGCATCCGCATCCAGCCGGGAGTGCCGCTGGCGAACATATGGTGTACCCAAACGAAGATGCTGAGTAGAGAAATTGCAAAGGATGCGATCGCTACGGATTTATAGCCAAACAAAGGGTTGCGGGAAAAAGCCGGCAAAATTTCCGAGAAGATACCGAAGGCCGGCAGCGCCATCACGTAAACTGCGGGGTGCGAGTAAAACCAGAATAAGTGCTGGTAGAGAATCGGGCTACCTTCGTTAAAAGGATCGAAAAAGGTTGTCCCCAAGGCTAAATCGAACAACATCAGCACCGCAGCCGCAGTCAGGGCTGGCAGGCAAAAAAGTTGCAGCAACTGGGCGCTCAAAACCGTCCACACAAAGATTGGCATTCGGAACCAAGTCATGCCCGGTGCTCTCATTCTGACGATCGTCGTTACGAAGTTAATTCCCCCCATAATCGACGAGATTCCCAGCAGCGCCACACTCACCAGCCAGATAAATTGGCCGTTGATTAAATCGCCTGACGGGTTCTGGATGCTGACCGGCGGGTAAGACCACCAGCCGGCCTGGGCGGTGCCGCTGGGCAGCAAGAAGCTGGAAATCAGCAGGATGCCTGCGGGGGGAATTATCCAGAAGGAGAGGGCATTGAGGAGGGGAAACGCCATGTCCCGCGCCCCGATCATCAGCGGTATCAGGTAGTTGCCTAGACCCACCATGCAGGGGAAAACCCACAGGAAGATCATTATTGTCCCGTGCATGGTGAATAAGCCATTGTACAGCGGGCGATCGACTAGATTTAATGCTGGAGACATCAGTTCGGCGCGCATAATCATCGAGAATAAACCCGCGATTAAAAAGAAGATAAAAGCAGTAATTAGGTACTGAATGCCGATAACTTTGTGATCTTTGCTGAAGCTGATGTAGCGCCGCCAATTAATCGGATTTTCGCTGCGATCGCTTTCAATCTCGCCACCGTTGGCTATGTTTTCAATCGAGTTATTTGTCATTTTTCAGTTGTTAGTTATTAATCGAGAGAAAATTCTGTTTTTTGCCGAATAGTTCGATTAGTTGGGAGCATCTGGTGTTTTGCATTTATATATCAATACGGTTCACTTAACATATTTATGCCCCGGAGATCCCCCTAAATCCCCCTTAAGAAGGGGGACTTTGAGGGCATTCTTGTCCCACCCCCTACTCCCCTTTTTAAGGGGGGTTAGGGGGGATCTGTCTTAAGTGAAGCGTATTGATTTATATATAATAGTGCGATCGTCCTCGCTCGCGTATTGTAGAACTTATTGCAATGCAGGAGATGCTCCCGATCAGTTGGGATGATTCACCACAGGAGGCGCAGCCGGTTTCACAGTTGGCCAGAAGCTGCCTTTGGCGTTCTGCACTTGCTTTGTGTGTTCGGAAACCGCCCGATTGCTTGCAGGAGTTGGCGATTGCTTCGCAGCTTTGGTCAGCCAGCGATCGTAAGCTGCGGGGGATTCAACGTACACATCCGCATCCATCAGGGCAAAGTAAGTGCCGCTGAATTGAGAATCTCTCAACCGATATTTGCCTTCTCGGATCGGCGCAAACACAAAATTAATACTGCGGTTGGGAATGATATCTTGTTTGATGCGGAATTCAGGAACGTAGAAACCGTGAATAACATCCAGTGATTGCAATGTCAGCCGCACGTTTTGATTAACTGGTAGGTGCAATTCTGTACTGGTAACATTCTGGCGCGGATAGCGGAAAGACCAAGACCACTGTTTAGCAATTACCTCAATCTCTTCAGCAACTGGTTTAGGATTATTGTTGTTTTCCGTGGGTTTGCTGGCGGCATAAACAGGTTCTTCTAGAGCCAGGTGCAAGTGGGCGATCGGCGTCAAACCTTGGATGTTGATTTTTTGATAAATCATGTAGCTTTGAGCGGCAATCCACGTCACTAACAACACCGGAACAACTACCCAAAGTATCTCAATTTTCCAATTTCCCCTCGCAGGATGACCGTGGCTGAAGTCTCCTTTCTGGACGCGGGAAGTGAGAATAGAATAGAGGATAATGGCAACAATTCCCACAAAAATAAACGTTCCGATAGACACCAAGAAGCTAAACAGATTGTCAACTTGTTGGGCTTCTGCTGTTCCCTGACTGGGCATCCAAGTATAGGCCTGTTGTCCCACCCAGTGGCTGGCTATCATATCTAAGGCGATCGCGATCGCCAATAGCAAGCTCATGAAAACTTTCATAAAATTCCTGCTGTTTGAAAAGATGCGTATTGTAACTGAAAACTCTAATTTATTTACCTATTTACTGGAGTGCAGAACTAGGATTTAATCCCTGTCGGAGCAAACCCGCAGCCGTATTGTGAATGCCAAACTGGTCTCCCATGTGTGCTCCCAGCGTCCCGTGAACAAATAGTAAACCCAGCATGACAACCCCTGCTAGCAAATAGCTCCACTGCACTTGTCTGCTGGCTTCTTTGCGCCAACGGTAGCGCTGAAACCCCCTCCACACGGTCAGGGCCACGATCGCCCCCAAGAGCAAAACTCCGCCCAAACCGTGCAATAGCATCGTCGGCGCAGCACCCAATCCCCACGCACTCTTGACATTCGCCGGGGGGTCTGCGAGCAGAATCTCGAAAAATCCGGCTGCTACAGTAAAAAATGTGACGATCGCACTTGCCACCAAATTGTACCAGCCCACATCATAAAAGCCCGATCGCAGCGCAGGGACAGCCAAAAACTTCAAAATCGGTCTTTCTAAGGGAAAAAGATTTCCTGCTATATCAAACAAGATGGCAATTATAAACAAACCAAGGGTAAAATGCACCAAATTCGGATGAATTGGCACTTCGTAGGGCAGTCTATTTGCACCTAGCTTGAACCCCAATTGATCGACAAGTTGCTGCACAAGTTGCGAATTCATTGCAAAATCCCTCTTTTCGTCGCTTCAACGATCGGCTCTACGTGCAACCCGTAAACCCAAACCAGCCGAGTTCCCAGATATGTTTGAAATAAAACCAAGCAGCTCAAAAAAGTTGTCGCCCCCAGATAAGCCGGCGGTACTTTCAAGGGATTGCGCCTGCGAATTACAAAGCGCCAACCCATAATTCCCGCCAGAATTGCCGCCAGTGACCATCCCGTAATCGTGTGCAAATTCAGTATCGGCTTAACCACCTCGTAAGGTTGCGACAAACCAGCTTCAAACTGACCGAACATCACAGCTAGGAAAATGGAAACTGTCGCCACAAACAAGTTCCAGAAACTCACCTCAAACAAGCGGTGATTGCGAGTGAAATATCCCACAACGTCGCAGAAAAACGAGAAAATTACCATCGCAATTACAAAGTGGACAAGAATCGGATGGAGCGGATCTGGGTAAGGTAGATTTTCGCTATTTAGAGGTAGAGTAGGCATTGCTTTGTCCTTACGGAATCAATGAATTATATCATGTCCAATCAATTACCAAATATCAACAATTCACAGGTTCGTAGTGAGGACTTTAGTCCGCAATCAGAAGGACTAAAGTCCTCACTACGAACCAATCTTGTCTTTATGGTTAGAGCGCAATACAGGTTTGTAGTGAGGACTTTAGTCCGCAATCAGAAGGACTAAAGTCCTCACTACAAACCAATTTTGTCTTTATGGTTAGAACGCAATTCGGTTTGCTAAAAATTTCAATTTTCATATCTATAGATCCCTTTAACCAAAACATTGTCAATTTCATGGTTTGTCACTCACTTGCTGGATCAGTTTCGCCACCACAGCAGTCCATCCCGTCTGGTGCGACGCGCCCAATCCTGCACCGTTGTCGCCGTGAAAGTATTCGTGAAACAAAATCAAATCGTGCCAGTGAGGATCGTTTTGAAACTTTTCCAAACCGCCATAGACTGGTCTTTTACCATCTTTACCTCTGAGAAAAATGCTATTGAGCCTCTGCTCTAATTGCAAGGCAACTTCCCATAAATTCATCATAACTCCAGAACCCGTAGGAAATTCTACTTTGAAGTCATCACCGAAATAATGGTAATATTTTTGCAAGGATTCAATTAATAAGAAATTTAACGGAAACCAAATCGGGCCGCGCCAGTTTGAGTTGCCACCAAATTGCTCAGTTGTAGACTCGGCAGGCTCATAGTCTACCTGATATTTAATGCCATCCCACTCAAAGATAAACGGATGTTCTAAATGATAGCGAGAGAGGGAGCGGATGCCGTAAGGTGAGAGAAATTCATTTTCATCTAGCAGCCTTTTGAGGACGCGCTGCAATTTTTCGGGGGTGGTAATTGAAAGCAGCCTGCGCTCACCGACTCCGGGAATTTCCATACAAGCAATATTCTTTGCTAGTTCTGGGCGGTTCTTGAGAAACCAATCGATTTGCTCTTTGAATCCTGGGACAGTTTGTAATAAGTCAGCTTCCAGGGTATCGACAGCAAATAAAAGCGTCATCCCCACCATTGAGCGGACTTTTAGCAAGGAACATTCACCGTCTGGCTGAGACAGGGCATCGTAATAAAACCCATCTTCCTCATCCCACAAACCGATTTTTTGGGAACCGACATGGTTGACAGCATCGGCTATGTGAAGGAAGTGTTCAAAAAATTTGATCGCCATGTCTGAGTAAACTTGATCTTCGCGGGCAAGTTCTAAGGCGATTGCTAACATATTTAACGAAAACATTCCCATCCATGCAGTACCATCTGCTTGTTCCAAATGGCCGCCAGTTGGCAAGGGTTTGCTGCGGTCAAATACTCCAATATTATCTAAGCCTAAAAAGCCACCTTGAAACAAATTTGCACCTTGCGGATCTTTGCGGTTTACCCACCAAATAAAGTTCAGCAACATTCTGTGAAACATCCGTTCGAGGAAGTCGCGATCGCCTTTACCTACTCGCTTTTCTTCAATTTTATAAACTCGCCATGCCGCCCAAGCTTGCACTGGCGGGTTAACATCTCCAAATGCCCATTCATAGGCCGGAATTTGACCGTTTGGGTGCATATACCACTGGCGAGTTAGCTGTAGTAATTGGCGCTTGGCAAAGTCAGGATCGATTAAGGCGATCGGTATGCAGTGAAATGCCAAATCCCAGGCCGCAAACCAAGGATATTCCCATGTATCTGGCATGGAAATGACTTCTTCGGCATAGAAGTTTCGCCAGTCAGAATTGCGACCATTTAAACGCTGCGCCGGCGGTGTTGGTTCTGCTGGATCACCTCGCAACCAAGTGCAAACATCGTAGGCGTAAAACTGTTTAGTCCACAATAAGCCAGCAAAGGCTTGACGCTGTACGTTGCGGACATCTTCCTCAAGATTTGGAGTTAGGGATTCGTAAAATTCATCGGCTTCTTTTTGCCTTTGAATGAAGGTGTCTGCAAACTCTTGGTTAAAAGGAGTGTCGGTATAAACATCAGTAAATCTGAGTTGAATAACTGCGGTTTCTCCTGGCTCAATTTTTAGGTGATAGCGGGCGGCAGCTTTAGTGCCAATTTGAGCGGGATTGATAGCTTCTTGGTGATTGTGAACGATTAATTCGTGGAAAGCATCTTTAACATAAGGTGAGGTATTGGCGACACCGTACAGGCGCTGTAGGTTGGTTTCATTTTCAGTAAATAACAGGGGAGGATTGTCTTGACAAAATAGCCAGCGATCGCCATATTTTGGATGGTTAGCTTTGATAACTCCATCGCCCGATCGAGCCACATACGCTGATTTTTTGCTATCAGTCCAAGACCAAGTATTGCGAAACCATAAAGTCGGCAATAAGTCAAGGATTGCTGTTTCTGCACCTCGGTTAGTAGCGCTGATGCGAATGCAAATATCTTCTGGGGATGCTTTGGCGTATTCAGCAACGATGTCGAAATAGCGATCGCCCTCAAAAATTCCCGTATCCATCAACTCATATTCTGGCTGACATTTGTCGCGTCTGGCATTTTCCTCAACCAACAAAGTATAAGGATATTCCTGCTGCGGGTATTTGTACAGCCAGCGCATATAAGAATGAGTTGGCGTATTGTCTAAATAAAAGTAGTATTCTTTGACATCTTCTCCGTGATTTCCTTGACTGTTGGTAAGTCCAAATAAACGCTCTTTCAAAATCGGATCTCGGCCGTTCCACATTGCTAGGGCGAAGCAAATTTGACCGTGGCGATCGCAAAATCCGCCTAATCCATCTTCACCCCAGCGGTAGGCGCGCGATCGCGCCACATCGTGAGGGAAATACTCCCAAGCCTCACCGTTTGGCGAATAATCTTCGCGGACTGTTCCCCACTGGCGATCGCTTAAATAAGAACCCCAGCGGTTCCAGTGCGCTTTCATTTCGCTGTTTTCTTGAATTCGTTCCTGTTCAGCATCCATTGCAGTTATCCGAGAATATTTCTGATTGCATAATTTCGATTAGCCTCCTGCTGCAAACCCTGGATACAATGTCATGCCGCCATCCACAAATAGCGTTGCACCGCAGACATAATCCGAGTCATCAGAAGCCAGCCAAACAGCAGTTTTAGCGATATCTTCCACTTCCCCAACTCGACCGTAAGGAATCAGTTTTAATAACTTTGCTTCTGCTTCTGGTGTGTTCCATGCTGATGTATTGATGGGGGTTTTTATAGCCCCTGGCGCAATACTATTAACTCGAATTCTATGGGGTGCAAGTTCTTGGGCAATACTCCGCATCATCATATTTATACCGCCTTTACTAGCAGCATAGTTGACGTGACCCGCCCAAGGAATTACCTCATGTACTGAACTCATGCAAATAATTTTGCCCGCCGCCGCAGAAATATGAGGTTGTACGCCCCGCCGCATAAATTCTTTGGCAGCTTCGCGAGCACACAAAAACTGTCCGGTTAGGTTGATTCCAATGACTAGGTTCCATTGGTCGAGTGTCATGTCTACCAAGGGCGAATCTTTTTGCAGACCTGCGTTATTAACCAGGATGTCGATCGTACCAAATTCCTCGATCGCCTGATGGAACATAGCCTTAACTTCGTCTTCTTTGCTAACGTCGGCACCAATGGCGATCGCTTCTGCACCCCCGGCTTTGATATCCTCGACAATTTTCTGCGCGTCTTCAGCTTCCGAGTGGTAATTGACTGCAACAGATGCGCCTGCTAGAGCTAAAGCACGGGCGATCGCTTCGCCGATACCAGAACTTCCGCCCGTTACCAGAGCTTTTTGGCCTTTAAGAAGCTCAGGGGAAAAGCTCATATTTTTTCTCCGTCATTTTGAAAATTTATTAGACATTTATTATATAGACTCTATTTGTCAAATTGATAACAAACTTTTGTCAAATTTGTAATAAAAATAGCTACTATAAGAAATTGCTTTAGTTCAAACTCTTGCTAATTATAGCGTCTAGTCATTTTAAACAAAAATTTATTTATGCCTTAAGAAGTATATAGTTTAAAATTATGTCTTTCTTAAGGCAGATACCTTTGAATAACTATTACCTCTAATATCATGTCCTGTCGATTAACCGCAGTAAGATTAGTTCCTATTGCGGAGTTGGGTTCTCCACAGGGAGCTTGCTGGAGGGCGGACTGCAAACCTTTTTTGCGATCGTAATCGACCAAAGGCGATCTAAGTTGAAGTTAGTTAGAATCAAGCAGCATTTTTGTATAATAATTAGTACATCAAGAAAATTATCAAATTTAACAAACAGTATGATGAACAACACAATCTATCAAACTGTAATTGTAGGTGGCGGCTTTGCTGGACTATTTACAGCTTTGCACTTGAGCCACCAACACTACCCCCGTTCTGTAATTTTGATCGAAAAAGAGGATCGCTTTTCCTTTAAGCCGTTACTTTACGAATATTTTAGTGGCGAGATGGGTGCAGAAGAAGTTTGGCCGCGCTATGAGGAATTGCTAAAAGGTAGCGGTGTAATTTTTGTTAAAGATGCCGTTCAATCGATTGATTTGCAACAGCGGTTAGTCAAAGTAACATCGGGAGATTCCTACAATTACAGCAATTTAGTTTTGGCGTTAGGTAGCGTTACAGGATATTTTGGCGTTGAGGGCGCGCGAGAAAATGCGTTCCCTCTTCGTACCGGAGAAGATGCGATCGCCATTGACAAACACCTGCGCGACTGCTTGCAACAAGCTCTTCAGATTCAAGATGCAGAAAAGCGGCGCAAATTCCTGACTGTCACCGTCATAGGTGCTGGAGCTTCCGGTGTGGAAATGGCAGGTACATTAGGCGATTTACTGCCTAATTGGTATGCTGCTATGGGTGGCAATGCAGAGGAAGTGCGGGTCGTTTTAGTCAATCACGGCGAGCAAATCCTTGATAACGATATTAATAGTCACCTGCGCGAAATTGCGAAAAATGCTCTGCAAAAACGCACTGTACCCGTAGAATTTATTATGGAGGCAAAAGCGACTGCTATTCGCCCCAACGAAGTAGAATATCAGCGCCACGGACAGGCGGAAACTTTATCAACAGCTACAGTAATTTGGACTACAGGAACTAACATTAATTCGCTGATTAAAGGTTTAGAGATTTCTGAGGCAAGCCGAGACAAACACGGTCGCCCTTTAGTGAACCCTACACTACAATTGCTGGATTTTCCTGAAGTTTTTGCTGGGGGAGATTGTGCAGCAGTGCAAGGCAATTCTTTACCTCCAACCGCTCAAGTTGCTTATCAGCAGGGAGCTGCAATCGCTCACAATTTGAATGCTCTGGCTTTGGGAAATGAGCTAAAACCTGCGGAAGTTAATCTGCGGGGAACGCTGTTAAAGCTGGGGATAGAAGAAAGTGTGGCTAACATTTACAATAGCTTTGAAGTTACCGGAGAGGTAGGTCATTTAATCCGCCAAGGTACTTATTTAGAGTTATTGCCCACTCCTGTTCATAATTTAAAAGTAACAGAGGAATGGCTGAAGGATGAAATTTTCCATCGCCACTTGCACCCGATTCACACTGCTGATGTGGTTAAATGGGTTGGCGGTGCTGTAGTGGGGGTTGTCGTGGCTAGAAAATTGATGCAAATGTTAGGAGATAGCAAGGACAATACAGATAGTTAATGGCTAAATCTTAGCAATATTTTGAAATAGCTTAGTTAGTGAAATCCTGTCCGGTCGATTACCATAACAAACATGGTTCGTAGTGCGGACTTCAGTCCGCTTTCATGGAACGGACTGAAGTCCGTACTACGAACGGGAGCGCGATCGGGCTTTTGCGGTGGGTACGATCGCATTTGGGGCGTATGCAAGTCCTCACTACGAACGGGAATATTAGTGGCTGTGGCGATCGCCCTCAGCGACAGGAGATGTCAGTAAGATTGCGTGTCCGTCAGGATCTTTGACGAGGCAACTTTGGCGGGAAAAACTGGAATTATCTCCAAATTGCACAAGTCCCGGTGAGACGAACTCAACTTTATTTTCCTGCAACTTTTCTAATAGTTGCTCAAGATCGTTAACCATTAGTTCGACTTGCATATGAGCAAGATCGCAACTTTTCCAATCCCTCGGTATGGGGCGGCCTTTTGGAGTAACTAAATAGTCTAATAGTTCAATTCCTAAACCGCCTTGAATCGGCCGCAATGCGGTGATTTTGACTTTAGCTTCTGGCAAATTATCGAGGCGAACTTGGGTTTCGCCTTGGTTGAGGCTGCCTCCCTTAACTTGCATTCCCAGTAAGTCGCGGTAAAAGTGGAGACTTTGCTCGGTGTTGCTAATCGCGATCGCGCTATGATCGATTCCTAAAAAGCAGCGATCGCCCTTTTGATGCCACTTTTCTTGTCCTTTGTCCTCCGGGAACCAAATTAGCTCTAAATTGTGGCCGTCAATGTCTTTAAATTTAAAAGCTCGCACGCCAGCAGCTTCTTGATTTTCCGGCGGTATTGTTTGGGGTGCAGTGGAGATGGGGTGAATGGGAAAAGAGCGCAGGTGTGCAAAAGCGCGATCGATGTCACTGACTGCAATTGCCAAATGTTGAAACCACAAATCATTACTTTGGGAATCTTTGGGGATGGGTTTTCCCTCAACGTTCAGATATTCCATCAACTCAATTTGTTCATCTCCAAGCTGCAAAGTAACAATGCGGATTTTTGCCCCGTCAACACCTTCGATCTCGCTGTATTTTTGCCCTTCAACCGTAATATCCGAAACAAATTCAAAGCAAAGCGCTTTGGTATAAAACTCCTGGGAGCGATCGGCATTTGTCACCGTCAATGCAATAGCTCGAATTTTCTGCACTTGTAGAGGAGAATTATTCATAAACTTTAGAGTCATTTATCTCAATTTCACGCCGATCCGAAGATTGCAGCCAGATGCGAAAAAACTTGGGGAAAATTTCCTAATACCTCGCCGCTCGACCCCGCTTGTTCGGCCTCAAATTTTAATTATTTCTCACAGCCTAGCATTTTAAATACAACAATAGCATTATGTCCTTGGAAAGATGCGATCGCCCTGCTGCCTCCCTAGGATTGTAAGAGTTGAAAGCTTAGAGTGCACAGATTGTCTGGTAGATATAGCAATCCTAAATCAGTTGTATAATTATTGTAGGGGCAACCCCTCGTGGTTGCGCTCTTTACGCTTGCAGCGAATTGAAGCCGTCGCACCGAAAGGTATTGCTGCGGGCGATCGATATCCGGCTCCGCAAATGGCAGCTATAACCTGACTTGTATGGTTGCCAATTCTTGCTCTAAGTTCTCCGTTAAAGTATTTAATAACTGTAATTGATGCTGCTGGACATTAACTTTTAATGGCTCTTGGCTGTCTTGAAAACAGATAACTTTGGCGGCGATTTCCTTGTAGTGTTGCAGCATCGAAAAAGTATCTGTACTGAAGCGGGCAAGATAGTTTTTAGCAGCATCATTGCAAATTTCTGCGACTTGATTGAGATAAGCTTCTGAGGATTCAGGCGGCTTTTCATACCCAGTTCTTTTGTTCAAAATATAGCTAGCACCGCCGACTACTGCGGCTCCCACAGGCCCGCCCAACAGCCAACCTAAGCCGGTGGCGATCGCCACTGGAGTCACTTCGCTGTCGATCGACCTTTTAGCAGCCGGAGCTGGCGGTGGCTCTGGTAAAGCGATTTGCGGGGCTGGTGGAAATGCGATCAAAAGGGCGATCGGCTGTTCTTTGTCAAAGAACTCGCAAGCTTTATTTACCCATTCTGCGATGGTTTGCTGCTGATTTAAGACCTCTCGCTGAAATTTTATCTTCCACGCATCAAAACTGCCTTCCTGAAGCGACAGAGCCATTTCAGATTGATATCGCTGCAAAAATGTGGGTTGATAAAGCCAAATCTCGAAGTCAGAAACGCTGGCTTGAAAGCCTTTTGAAATCAGTTTTTCAGCTTTTTGTTTAATTTCTATTCTGTCTTTTTGCTTTTGTTGAGCTGCTGCTATTTCGGCGGCGACAGTTTCAGATTTAGCTCGCAGAGATTGACAAATCTTAATAGCTATGGCTTCTATTCTGGGCAACTTAACTGCTAGTTGTTCCTGTTGAGCTACTACAATACTTTGCAAAGCCGATTCAAACGTGGCAATTCCTGTAGTTTGAGCCGCCGCTACATCGCCTTTTAATCTCGCCCTCAACGCGGGTAAAGCATCGACGCGGTAAATATTGCTGATGTTGTTCGGCAAGTTGGAGCGAAAACTTTCGGCAACAAACAACAATCGATTGTATACTTGTTTTTGGTCGTCTGGTTCGAGTAGATTGATAAAGTTGGCAACAAAAACGACTGTGTTGATGTTGCGATCGCTCAACCAGTCTCTCAAGTTCTCCCGTTCGCCCAAAGTCATCAATTTTCGAGCGTCCAAAACCTGCACCACTAAATCAGCAGTGAGCAATTTATCCCTAACCAAGTTATCCTGTTCTTGGCGATCGTTAGTTCCCGGCAAATCCAGCAATTCCACGCCCGTTTTTAGGAATGGGTGGGGACAGTACACATTCACGGCTGCCACATCATCCCGCATTTGCCTAGCGTCGTCGAGGATGGCGTAGCGTTTCAACACATCCGTCCCCGGTTCGCTGACTTCTGTACCGTCTTTGAGCGTGATTTTTGCGTGCAATTCATCGCCGTAGTTGACATAAATGGCGGCACCTGTAGTTGGCACAAGGTCGATCGGCAAAGCACGATTTCCCAGCAAAGCATTCAGCAAAGTTGACTTGCCGTAATTAAACGGGCCGAAGACAGCGATTTGAAAAGTTGGTTTGGCAAGATAGTCGCAGATTGAGGTTGTATCTCGGTAAAGTTGGGAGTTTTTATCTAGTTCGAGAATGCCGAGTGCTGACTTGAGATTGTTAGTTAGATCTTGATAAGTTTCGGGTTGTTGCATATTTTTTCAAGCTATTATAACATTTAAATTTAAGTTTTGCGGCGGGCAAGATGCCCACCCCACAAGAGTTGAGTTTGTAGGGTGTGCACTGCGCACCGGTTAACTTTGAACGATTAGGAAAAATTTAACTAGCGGATGCTAAGAAACATTGATAAACCGATTCAATACTCTGCGACTCGGCAGAAACATCAGCCTCCAATTTTTCCAACCGCTCAGATTCAGCCTGACAATTAATCTCGCGAGATTGCTTTTGTTCTAGCAAATTATCCAATTCAGCTTTCCGAGAGTTAATATCATCATTCATGCGATCGCCCACTTCGCGTCCATAAACATCAAAACACTCTTTCACAGCATCATGAATCGGCTGCCACTGCTGCTCGGCCACCTGTGGCAGATATTTCACCAACTCTTTTTTCGCCGCTTTCACCAACTGTTTATGAGCTCCATCTGCTTGCAAAACCCCAATACCCATTCCCAACAAAGCCAAATACAGCGGCCCCAAAACAATCCCCGTAAAACTAGCAAAAATCGTACTAACGCCCAACACAGTAATTAAGTTGAGCAGGATATTTTTCCAGTCAAAACCCGCTCCTGCCATTGCTACGCCTGCCAGGTTTCCTGTCGTTAACGAAAACAATCCCATCGCCCATTTTGCCCAAGCTGGTGAGTTATCTTCGTTCGAGTTGCTGACTGGCGTGGGGATTGTTTGCCCGGTCAGTTTTTCGGTAATTTTTTCAGTTACTTTTGTGTAAGATGCTCCGTAATTTGCTGCACTTTGTGACAACTGCGAAAATGCTGAATTCATCTCTTGTTCAGCGGTGAGAGTCCAAGCTGCTAGTTTGTCGTTGATGTACTGCTCGAATGCTCGTTTGAGCGATGCTTCAAAGGCTTCTCGCTTGTCTTGGCTGAAGAAATCCAGAAATCTCAGTTCCGGTTGATACCGCAAAAAGTCGGTTTCAAAGGTATGTTCTAAGTTGAGAACGTAGGCGCGGAAAGAATCTGCGATCGCCCGCGATTTACTATCTCTAACTCGGCTAATTTCTTGTTGAAATTCATCGCGAATCTGAGTCAGCTTCTTAAACTCCGGTTCAACTGAATTAATCTTATCCTTCAACTCATTGACATCGCGATCGAGCAATGGTAAGCGCCGTCCAACAGCTTCGCGGACGCGAGCAGAAATTTGACGCGCCAAAGTCCTCGCCGGACGCAATTCCGAAATCGCCCTTTCTTGGGTCAAAAATGTATTCAGTGCCGCCATAAACTCAGGAAAACCAGTTCCTGCCAAATCTGCATCCTGATTTTTGATCCGCAACCTGAGCGCCTTAATTGAGGTAATTGGAAACACTCGCTCGTCGTAAATATCGTGTCCTTCTGTTAAACAATATTCAGCCAAATTAGCTTTGAAAACCCTCCCCAGTTTCTGTTCTGCTTCTGCCATTTCTTCAGCATCATCCGGGTCAATCAAACTTTCCCGCACCTGATCCCAAGCATTGATTAGAAAGAAAATGCTCAAGCCGCGGCCTTTGATGTAATTTTCTAGATAACGTCTTTCGCCCATTGTACAAGGCTGAGTTGCCCTGAGTACGAACAAAATAGCGTGGCAGTTGTTGATGTAACCGAGAGATAATTCGTTGCGGGCTTCTGTGTCGTTCAGTCCGGGACTGTCTACTATTTCTATGCCTTTTTCTAGCAAAGGTAAGGGATATTCTACTACGGCGCAGTCGATATCTGGAAATGCTGGTTTCTTTTCTGATTCTAGGCGTTTTGCTTCGGCGGGATCAATTGTGTAGTCATGTTTAAAACTTTTAAAATCGAGCTGTTTGGGGCTTTTGCCGTCGTTGAAATAAACGGTGACTTTTTTTTCGGAACCGTAGCGCAAAATTGTCAGCAAAGCCGTACAGGGATTGACATCGCTGGGGAGCAAGTTTTCGCCGATTAAGGCATTTAGAAAAGTGCTTTTGCCGCGTTTCATGTCGCCTAATACTAGCAGCCGGAAAACTCCTTGACGCAAGTTTTTGCTGGCGAGATTGATGTCGGCGTTGTCTGTTTCTAAGCCGAGTTTTCCTGATGCTTCGGTTCCTGCTACTTCCGATCGCTCGATGGCTGTGGCGATGTTGCTGAGGCGATCGGCAATTTCTCGGCGCACTGCGGATACTCGCTCTAAATCGTTGAGAAAGCTGCTAGTTTCTACTTTGAGGTTCATGGTTATTTTCTGATTGTTTACTACTGGGGTATTTCCAAACAAAATAATTTTGTCATGGTTTATGTAAAATTGGTTTGATGCGTTATTGATAGCAATAAGGTGCGCAGTGCAAACCTGCAATAACTACAATACCCTGCCAGTTATTTTTTAGAGTTCTTATCTTCAAACAATATTTTGTAACCAATCAAAGCAATTGCTCCAACCAGTACCGCAGTTCCCAGCCAAGATGCTACGCGAATCGCAACCAGCGCGACAATTGCCAGACCTGTAAATTGAGTGATTGCTATAATTTTTCGACGCCATATTTTAAGTTTTGCCTGAGGATCGCTATCTGGTTCTTCGTACTTTCTCGTTATATGTTCTGGCACCGATTTTTCGATTTCTGCTTCTAGTTCGCGAAGTCGAAGTTCTTGTTCTCGTTTTCTAAGTTGTTGTTCTTTGTGTCGGAGTTCTCTGGCTTTTTCATCTGGATCATTCATAGATTTGACCGTTTTTTATGTGGAAATATGTGTTGTTGATTGTCAATATTGCAGAGAGATAAGTTCTTTACGATTCTAACTCACATTGTCAGCGGTGTCGAGAAATGTTAAAAAATGTCAAAAAGGACGATTCCCTACGGGATAGCTACGCTTGACGCTCTTTTCGGCCGATCGCCCAAACGCATTGCTGCGAAATCAATATCCTTCGGGGCCGATGGTAGTGCGATCGCACTCAGCGTCGGACAAATCCACCAAGCGCGATCGAAAGAAGTTGCAGCCAGCCAATTGAGCTTTGGTTAACTTTGCTTTCTCCAAATTAGTTCGACTCAAATCGGCATATCTCAAATCGGCATTGCTCAAATCTGCATTGTACAAATCCGCACCTTGTAAATTCGCTTTTTGCAAATTAGCACCTTGTAAATTGGCGTGGCGTAAATTTGCTCTTGATAAATTAGCTCCCCTCAAATTAGCTTCCGACAAGTTGGCTTGATAAAGTTGAATATCGCCTAATTCAGCATCCTGCAACTGAGTTTTGTAAAGATTGGCTTGAGTCAGATTTCCGTAGGGCAAATAAGTTCGCCTCAAAACGCTACCAGAAAGGTTTATTTCTGCCAGATCTGCTTGAAACAAGTTATCTCCACTTAAGTCTACTGCGTCAAAATTTCGCTTGCCTTCAGAATACTGAGCGAGCAATTGCTCAGCGCTTAGCTTTTGCATTTTCATCCCTTTATTAAGTCAGCTATACCAGCCAATCTATAACGATAATTGATGGTTATTATTTTGCGTATTTATACTTAGGCACTTCTCATGTTAAGCTTGTGTAACAACGATCGCATTTTTTCTAAGATTTTTTTTATATTTGTAAATTTCTGCGTTGCTAGACCATGCTTGCCGTCAGTAATGTCAAGATCGATCGACAAACCAAAGCCCATCCTCTACTGAAATATGCCAGAACTTCCCATTTCCATTGCTCAGCACTACCACGAACGGACGAAATACGATCCTGAAACCATTGCTGCCAAAAGCAGACAGCTAGATTGGACAGAGCAACCCGTACCCTTCAAAGAATATAAAATTGGAGCGTATTTTGACCTCAAGCCTCACCTAAAAGACCCCTCAGATGATCCAAATGCCGCTCCCGATGCCGGTTGGTGGCATCGGTTGTCTAGCTTGTTGCTGTGCAGCTACGGGCTGACGGCGAAGGTGCAGACGGTAGATGAAAGCTACCTGTATTTGCGATCGGCACCGTCGGCGGGCGGGCTCTACCCAGCAGAAGTTTATTTAATCTCCCGTGGCACGCCACATTTGCCGGCGGGGCTCTACAATTATCAGTGTAGAACTCATACGCTGGTTCATTTTTGGGACAGTCAAGTTTGGCCGGCGTTGCAAACAGCTTGTTTTGGATCGCCAGTGCTAGAAAATACCCAATTGGCGATCGCAATTACGACTGTTTTCTTCCGTTCTTCTTGGCGTTACGAAGACCGAGCTTATCGACGAATTTTCCTAGACACTGGTCATTTATTGAGCAATATCGAGTTAGCTTGCGCCGTCAACGATTACCGACCTCACCTGATTGGAGGATTTGCCGACGAAGCTATCAATCAATTACTGTACATCGACTCGGAACAAGAAGGAGCGATCTGTTTAGTTGCTTTAGCCGACTTGCTAGATATCGACCAAAACTTGCCAAAATTCAAAACAGCTTTGCCTGGAAACACCACGACAGATTACCCGCAGATTTCCGAAGGTCAACTCTTAGGATACCTCCATAAAGCGACAGAGTTAGAATCAGATCCTACCGGACTTGATGGGTGGAAATTCGATGAAAGTGAAGGCGATTTAGACGATAAATACAACTTTCCGTTTTGTACTAAAGTTTCGACGGTAACTCCTTCGATTCCTTGGGGAGTCAACCTGGAAGGTTTAGAAAATACAATGCTCAAAAGGCGTTCTACCCGTGCTTATACAGGTGCTTCTTTGAGCTTGGGTGAACTGCTGGCAATGCTGGATTTTACTTACCAGCCGCAGCACTATATCGACCAAGGATTAGACGGTTATCCCGACTATTTCGATCTGAGTTTGATCGAGACTTTTATTGCTGTTTCGGGAGTGAATGGGTTGGAAGAAGGTTGTTATTATTACGCTCCGAAAGCTCAAGAATTGCGGCAAATTCGGTTTAAAAATTTCCGCAGGGAGCTACATTTTTTGTGTTTGGGGCAAGATTTGGGCAGAGATGCGGGGGCGCTGTTGTTTCATACGGCGGATTTGAACAGGGCTGTAGCAAAATATGGCGATCGGGCTTACCGATATTTGCACATGGATGCCGGTCATTTGGGCCAGAGATTGAATTTAGCAGCGGTTCAACTGCGTTTGGGTGTCAGCGGTATTGCGGGCTTTTTTGACGATCGCGTGAATGACGTTCTCGGTATTCCTACGAGTGAGGCCGTGCTTTATATTACAACGCTGGGAAGACCGCGATCGTAACTCGTTCTAGTAAATATAATATTCGTTAAATGAAATAATCCACATAAAACTGAGCGGTTGAAACCGCGTCTACACAAACAAAACCCGGATGGTGCGCGGGTTGAAGATAAGAAGACCGGGCGCTTAAAATTACCTGTTTTCTTTAGTCCGCGTCGGCGGACTTAGTTTTTGTAGGCGCGGTTTTAACCGTATGTCTGATCTATTTCCCAATACAAAACCTGCTAAATATTCTGTCCAGCACTGATTCTGTCACTTCTTCCCCCGTAACTTCCCCCAATGCTTGAATTGCGCCGCGCAAATCTATTGTCCAAAAATCGAAAGGCAATTTATTTTTAATAGTATCCGTGCATTGTTCCAGAGAAATTTTGGCTCTAGTTAAGGCTGCTGCTTGTCGCTGGTTGATTGCAAAATCCGAGTTTGCTGCTTGCAAATTCCCCCCGCTGACAGCATCTAAGATTGCTGTTTCTAAGTCTTCTATGCCTCGATCGAGGGCGGCGGCTGCGGTGACTATCGGGTGAATTTCAGAGGTAAAAGGCAATTCTGGGATTGTTTTTACTAGGTCAATTTTGTTGATAATTATAATTAGCTGGCGGTGTTTTACTTGTTCGTAAATTTCCCAATCGCCTGGTGTCCAACCAGATTCTGCGTCAATTGTCAATAATACTAAATCGGCTTGTTTTGCTGCGGCGCGCGATCGCTCAACGCCGATTTTTTCTACCTTGTCCTCCGTCTCCCGAATGCCCGCAGTATCGAGTACCTGCACCGGAATGCCGCCCACAACTAGCTGCGATTCTACCACATCCCGCGTCGTTCCGGGCAAATCTGTGACGATCGCCCGATCGCTCTTACTCCACGCATTCAACAAACTCGACTTTCCCACATTCGGCCGACCGACAATCGCCACTTTCAAACCAGTTCTCAACAATTCACCGCGATCTGCCGTCGTTAAAATTCTTGACAATTCGCTCAAAATGTGATTTATTTCCAAACAAGTTTGACCTTCATCTAAAGGTGGCAAATCTTCCTCAAAATCAATTCTCGCCTCAATTTCTGCCAACACATCCAAACAAATTGCTCTTAACTTGCGAATTGGTTGAGCTAATTTTCCCTGCAAACCAGCTAAAGCACTTTGCGCGGCTGCCGGCGATTGGGCTCCCACCAAATCCGAGATACTTTCAGCTTGAGTTAAATCTAGTCTTCCATTCAAAAAAGCCCTGAGCGAAAACTCTCCCGGCTGCGCCAATCTCGCGCCATTTTCCAAACACAACTGCAAGACTTGCTGCACCGCCATAATGCCACCGTGACAGTGAAATTCCACCACATCTTCGCGGGTAAAAGAACGTGGTGCTTTCATGATTAACAGCAAGGCTTCATCGACTAATTCTTGAGTTTTGGGGCGGCGGATGTGACCGTAAAGAATGCGGTGAGACTCCCAAATTTGCCGTCCTGGGGCGCGAAACAGGGTTTCGGCAATTTTTAAGGCTGCGGAACCTGAAACTCGCACAATGCCGACGCTGCCTTGTTGCGGTACTATGGCAGTGGCGATCGCTGCGATCGTTCCTCCTTTTGTTAGGGATTCAGACATTTTTATTGTTCACACATTCAAAAGTTATACAGATCTCATTGACAGGATAAACAATTTTAGCGAGGTTTTTCCAAGATATTAAAAGAGCGTGCCCGCCCTGCTTGACTTCGCTCGCGAATCCGTTACCGAGGCACAGGGGATTTAAGCCCCCACCTTTAGGTGGATTGTTTTTAGGCAGGGGCTTAAATCCCCTGCCTAAAAACTTCACTGTCAACTGTCAACTGTCAACTGTCAACTGTTAACGAGGCTTGCAGAACAGCCCTCGCCCGGAAAGCCCCATTCACGGCCTGCTCGAACTTAAATTAGTCAGCAACATCTTTTTGCTATCCTGGTTTCATGCGATAATCGAACATTAACAGGGCAGAGGGCATAGCATGATTGGTCAACTTCTAGACAGACGTTACCGCATCATTAAAGTCACAGACTCAAGTGAAGTGGGAAAAACTTATGTAGCAGCAGATACTCACCGTCCCGGATATCCGCAATGCACGGTTAGAGAAATGCGGCTTCTCGGCACAAGTTCGCAAACTCCAGAATTAGTCAAAATTATATTTCAAAGAAATGCAGAAATAATTGAAAAATTGGGTAAACACGACAAAATCCCCGAATTACTGGCGTATTTTGAGGAAAATCAAAGTTTATACTTAATTGAAGAATTTATTGCGGGTCAACCTTTAAGCGAAGAACTGATACCCAGTGAACCTTGGGCAGAAGAGAAAGTAATTGCTCTGCTATCATCCATATTAGAAGTTTTGGTGTTTATACACGATAACGGGTTCATTCATCGCAGAATTCAACCAGATAGAGTGATCCGGCGCGAGTCAGATGACAAATTTGTGTTGATTGACTTTAGCTTAGACAAAGAAATTAACCCGGAACTCGCTAATTGTCATTTGTTGGCGCCAACCTCCCCGAACTCTGTTAAAAAGCCTTTGGGAAAAAAACAGGAGTTGGCTGCTGAAATATTATATGTGCCGATCGAGCAATCGATCGGCAACCCCCGTTACAATAGCGACATTTACGCTCTAGGTACGATCGCCCAGCTTGCGGTGACGGGACTCTCGCCCGATGAACTGAGTGCCTTAAAAAACCAAGGCGAAATTCCCTGGCGCGATCGGGCGACTTGTTCGGCGACCCTAGCAGATATGATCGATCGCATGGTGGACTCCGACTGCGAGGAACGTTATCAAGATGCCACCGAAGTGTTGACCGACCTCAAGCAAATCGCCGTAAAATACGATTTTGAGCCGTCGCCAGCCACGATCATCAGGAAGGCTACGAGTCAACGGCCGAGACAGCGCCCAACCAGACTGTTGGTGTTCGCTGCAATACCGGCAGCTTTAATTTTGATAGCAGTCATAATTTACTTTTGGCAGAGTCAAAATCCGGCGAGGGCAAAAGAATTGTTGGCCAGGGGCGCTACCAAGGCGCAGCAAGGTGACAAAACAGGTGCGATCGCCGATTATACTCAAGCGATCGCCCTGAATGCCAGTGATGCCGAAACTTTCTACAAGCGGGCTAATACTCGTTATGATATGGGCGCGACAGAGCAAGCAATACAGGATTACACCCAAGCAATTAAAGTTAATCCCAGCTTCACCAAAGCCATATACAATCGAGCTCTGGCGCGCCGCGACACCGGCGACAAGCGGGGGGCATTGGAAGATCTTACCCAAGTATTGCGGCTCAATCCTAACGACGGCGAGGCCTACTACCAGCGGGGTTTAGCCTACTACGATTTGGCAGACTACCGCACGGCAATTGAAGACTACACTCAAGCAATTCGGCTTAATCCCAACGATGCGACAGCATACAGCAATCGGGGTTTAGCTCGATCGGCATCGGGCGACAAAACCGGAGCAATGGCGGATTTTACCCAGGCGATTCAAATTAGCCCCAAGGAAGCTGGGGTTTACTACAGTCGCGGTCGATCGAGATTTAATCTGGCAGATTATCAAGGAGCGATGGAAGATTACAGTAGGGCGATCGAATTGGAACCAGACCAAGCTGATGCTTATACTAATCGGTGCAGCGCTTACTTAAATTTGGCAACCTACGACAAAGCGATTGAAGATTGCAGCCGAGCAATTCGCCTCGATCCCAAAGATGAAGCAGCTTACAACAACCGCTGCATTGCTCATCTGAATTTAAAACAATTTCAAAAGGCTACCGAAGATTGCAGTTTGACGATCGGACTCAACAGCAACAATCCCAAGGCGTACAGCAATCGAGGATTAGCTCGATCGGCTTCGGGAGACAAGCAGGGGGCTGTGGAAGATTTTACTCAAGCAATTCGGCTTAATCCCAGTGATGCCATAGCTTACAGCAATCGCGGTACTCTGTACTCAGGACTAAAAAATTACCCTTTAGCGGTTGAGGATTTCGCTCATTCGCTACGGATCAACCCCAACAATGCTAGCGCTTTTTACAGCCGAGGCCTTGTCCGTCGCCAACTCAAAGATCGGGCTGGGGCGATCGAGGATTTTCAGAAAGCTGCAACCCTGTTTTTAGAACAAGGAAGAGCCGATGGTTTTCAAAACGCACAAGCACAAATCAACGACCCTAAATAAACTATTAGTCATCAGTTATTAGTCATCAGTCATCAGTCATCAGTCATCAGTCATTAGTCAACTGTCATTAGTCATTAGGTAGGAAAATGAATAACCAACAAGGAAGAAGAAAGAAGTCAAAATCACCCACTACCAATTCCCAATTCCCAATCCCCAATTCCCAATTCCCAATCCCCAATCCCCAATTCCCAATTCCCAATTCCCAATTCCCAATTATTGATATGAACATGGTTGGTCAACTTTTAGACAGGCGTTATCGCGTAGTGCAAATTCTCAGTTCGGGAGCTTTCGGACAAACTTATTTGGCTGTCGATACTCGCCGTCCGGGCCACCCTCAATGTGTAGTCAAACAGCTTCGGCCTCCCAGCAACACTTCCACAGTTCTCAAAACAGCTTACCGCTTATTTAAACAAGAAGCAGAAATATTAGAAAAACTGGGAAAACACGATCAAATTCCCTTTTTACTCGCTTATTTTGAAGAAAATAATCAATTCTACCTCGTAGAAGAATTTGTACCCGGACACGCCCTAAATCGGGAAATTGTGGCCGGTCAACCTTGGCGGGAAGAGCGAGTGCTGTTGCTATTGGAAGAAGTGTTACAACTTCTGGCTTTTGTACACTCTCAGGGAGTGATTCACCGCGATGTTAATCCCTCCAACTTAATCCGCCGTAAACCAGACGGCAAATTAGTTTTAATTGACTTCGGCTCAGTTAAAGAAGTTGCTAATCATGTCAGCGACTACGATACAGAATTTCCGCGCACCATTGCGACTGGGACTCCGGCTTATATGCCGATCGAACAATTTCAAGGCAACCCACAATTTAGCAGTGACCTTTATGCAGTGGGGATGATGGCCATCCAAGCTATCACGGGTTTGCCCGGTACGGATTTGCCAAAATTGCAAGATCCGAATCCTTCTCACACCGGGGAAATTGTTTGGCGCAACCGAACTCAATGTTCTCCGGTATTGGCAAATATAATCGACAAAATGGTCTGCCACCAATTTAGCAAACGCTATCTATCGGCTGAGGAAATTTTGGCAGCTCTCAGCAAGTTGAGACACCGCCCAGACGCGGGAAATACGACTCAAAACAAAAAAAAATCTCCGTCGAGCTTACTGTCTTCTAATAATTTTGGGTTACGGTTGGGGACTCGGTTTTGGTGGCTGATATTTGCTGGCTGTGGGGCGATTGCTCTGGTATTTTTGTTTAATTATTGTAGCCGCCCGAATCCAATCAAAGCTAAGGAATATTACGAAAAGGGAGTAGCAAGCTCTCGAAATCAAGATGCGGCGGCCGCTTTGCAAGCCTTTGATAAATCTATTCAATTAAACCCTAAAAATGCTGAGAGTTTTTATCAGCGGGGTAATGCTAATTATGACCTCAAAAAATATCAAGAAGCAATTGCCGATTATGGTCAGACTATCGCTCTCAATCCTAAATATTTCAAGGCTTATTTTAACCGGGCTCTTGCCCGTCGTGATTTCAACGACAAGCGCGGAGCAATTGAGGATTACACTCAGGTTTTGAAGCTCCAGCCCAACGATATTAATACATATTATGAAAGAGGAGTTACTTATTTAGAAATACAAGATTACAAGACGGCTATTCAGGATTTTACCGAAGTAATTCGATTGCAGCCGAACATGGTTAAAGCTTATCATTCGCGGGGGATTGCTCGCGCTGGTAACAGCGATTTACAGGGGGCGATTGGAGATTATACAGAAGCAATTAAACTGGATGCTCAGAATGTTGATGCTTTTTACAGTCGGGGGAGAGCTCGCTTTCACCTAGGAGATTATCAGGGAGCATTGGCGGATTATACTCAGGTAATTGCGATCGATCCCAAGAGTGGAGATGCTTACGCGAATCGTTGCAGTACGCAGTTAAATTTGGGAGCTTATCAAGCCGCAATTGACGATTGCACTCAAGCAATTGCGCTGAGCGATGAAGATGGGGTTCCCTATAACAATCGCTGTATTGCTTATATAAATTTGAAGGATTATCCGAAAGCAATTGCCGATTGCACTCAAGCGGTGACAGTGAATCCCAAGGATTATAATGCTTTCAGCAACCGGGGTTTGGCTCGCAACGCAGCGGGCGACAGCCAAGGGGCGATCGCAGATTTTACCGCAGCAATCGGGCTGAATCCCAACGATGCTGAAGCTTACGCCAATCGGGCCAAGGTTTACCAGCAGTTAAATAATTACAATAGTGCGATCGGCGATTACGTGCAAGCCATTCGGATCAATCCAAATTATGCTGGTGCTTACTACGGTAGAGGAATGGTTAGGCGATCGTTAGGAGACAAAGCAGGAGCGATTAGCGACTTAGAAAAAGCGGGCAAAATCTTTCTCGATCAAGGACTTACTGGCGGTTATAAAGACACACAATTTGAGATTGAAAAGCTCAAATAGTTATTCGTAGGGTGCGCATTGCGCACCTTGCAAAATTACCGTTAAGAGTCTTGAATTCGCTTAACCAAATCATAAAAAGGTTGCCAATTATCCTCAAGAGCGATCGGTTCCCAAACAGCCTCAATCGTAGGTCTCAACAGCGATTGTTCAGGATTGTGCTTCCGCAACCTTTGGGCCATTTTGTCCATATCGTCCGCCGACAAACTTTGCAAAACGTGACAATAAAACTCCCGCCAAGGTGCTAACAACTCCCCAGGTTCCGCGTCACTAAAAATTTGATTGACATCATCTCGCCAAGTGCGATCGAACTGTCTGCGCAATTGCCAAAAGAAATCATGATAATCAACTTGAGACTCCGCCAACATCTTAATTGTCAACTTCAAAAGCTCATCACCATCCGCCTCTGGCAAATCTTCAAATCCCAATTTATTCAGCATCAACTGACGGTAAGCAACATTATAATACTCACCAAACTTTGCCAAAGCAGCATCCATATCAGCTTGAGAAATCGCGGCTGCTAGCGGTTGCTGAAGCTTCTCCAAATTCCCCTTGCAAACAAACGGTTGATTGCCGTAACAATAAAGACCATAATGGTCAAAATAAGCTGCCGTAAATTCCGGTTTATAAGTTGGTATAAAAGCAAAAGGCCCATAATCAAAACTTTCACCAGTAATCGACATATTATCAGTATTCAGCACCGCGTGGCAAAAACCTGCCGCCATCCACTGAGCGACCAATTCAGCTACTCGCTTGACTAAATCCGCATAAAATAGTGCATACTTTTCTTCTGAAGAAGCACCAGAATTGCTAGCTGCTAAATGCAGTTCAGGATAGTAATATTCAATTACAAAATCTAAAAGTTTTTTAATTAAGTCCGGGCGGCGGATATAATTTAGCCTTTCAAAAGTGCCAAACCTAATGTGAGATTCACTAAAACGAACCATTACAGACGATCGCGTCGGAGAAGGTTCGTCACCTCGCCACAAAGCATCGCCGGTTTCAACTAAACTAAAACAGCGAGATGTCCGAACTCCCAATCGCTGCAAAGCTTCAGCAGCTAAAACTTCGCGAATTCCCCCTTTGAGAGTGAGTCTACCATCAGCACTGCGCGAGTAGGGAGTGCGACCAGAACCTTTAGTGCCGAAGTCATAAAGTCTGCCGTCAGTGCCGCGAACTTGGCCGTATAAAAAGCCTCTACCGTCGCCTAAATTGGGGTTGTATTCGTTGAATTGATAGCCGTGGTAGCGGAGTGCGAGAAATGGACGCACGCAGTGAAATTTGCCGAATGCTTGGATGAAATGCTCGTCGGTTACTTCTGAGGGGTCTAAACCCAATGTCGGTAATAATTGGTCGTTGCGGAAGCGGAGGATGTGCTGGGGAAAATCGGCCGCCGGGACTTCATCAAAGTAGTCGCCGCCGAGGGATTCGAGGGCGGGCTCGTAGTTGAGGGAAAGTAAGGGATTTGACATTTGTCTATTTTATGTTGAAAATGGCGATCGATCCAAATATTTTAGCTGATTGTCGTTCTATATATGCGTAAGGTGCGCAGTGCGCACCCTACAGTTGCTCTGGCTGGTATTTAAACTCCAACCAGACTCGGTTCTAAAGTTGCCACTAATTTGAGATTGTACTCATCTTCAAAACATGGCTTTTTATAATCCAAACTCCACATTTCCAGAGCGCAATCGTCCGCGGGGTTGAGCGGTTGCAGCCGCAAGTGAAACTCTCGCACTTCCGGGCGGTGTTCGCATTTGAAATCAGCAATAGCGCCAATCTGCCGCCTATCCAAAGCCACAGCCAACCGCAGAAAAGGATGCAGTTTACTCACTACTTCTCGGTATCTTTTCGGGAGAATTTGAAAATTTTCATGCTTCTTTTTGGGAGGATTTTTGCGGTGATATCGAGCTAGATTAGCAATTACTTCAATCTCTGTTTCAGTGTATCCCAATAACTCACCATTGCGAATTAAATAGTAAGAATGCTTGTGGTGCGCCGAATGACTGACGTACAAACCGGAGTTGTGCAGAATCGCCGCCGCCCACAGCAACTCGCGTTCTTCAGTTCCCCAATTGTGTAAAATTCCTTGGGTTTGGTCAAACAAATTCAGCGCAAATTCTGCGGTTCTTTCGCTTTGTTCTAAGTTAACTTGATATTTTGCAGCCATGTGTAGAACGCTGCGCTGGCGGATTGAACCTTGATAGCGCAAGCGGTTTTCAATCAAACCTCGGCTCAGCATCCAGTCAACAATGACGCCTTCTCTCAAAGATCGATCGCACACAGTGAGCGATTCCATCCCTAATAGTGCCATCGCCTCCTGCAAAATCAAAGCGCCGGCGAGAATAATTTCCGCCCGTTTATCAGACATTCCGGGAATTGCCAGCCTTTCCGAGTAAGAAAGTTTGCGAAAGCGATTGACTAAATCGCGCAAATCTTTTAAACTTAATTGATAGCCCGCCAGCGGACTCGGAACTGTTCCCAGCTTTTCGCGAGCGTTAATTGCAGCCAGAGTTTCGATGGTTCCAGCAGTGCCAATCAAGCGCAGAGTTTCGCCAGCCTTGAATTGCGATCGCAATTCGTCGATCGGTCTTTCCAGCGAAATCCGAATATAAGCTTGCAAATAGGCAAACTCCTCCTTGCTAATCGGGTCAGTTTTGACAAATTCTCCAGTCAGGCGTACAGCACCAATTTTGGTACTGGTGAGACAGCGCGGTTCAGAACTATCTCCTAAGATCAACTCAGTAGAACCGCCGCCAATATCAATAATTACCTGGGACTGATTGTTAAATTCCATTCCCGAAAGTACGCCGAGATAAATTCTCCGCGCTTCTTCTTGACCGGAAATTAAGCTAACATTTAGGTCTAATTCGTCAGCAACTTGTTTGAGAAACTCGCGCCCGTTAGGGGCTTCTCGAACCGCACTCGTAGCTACAGCAATGACTTGTTCAGCATTAAAAGTTTTAGCAATATCTTGAAAACGGCGCAAAGTTGCGATCGCCCTTTGCATAACTTCAGACTTCAAACACCCTGTTTTAGCCTCGCAATCGCCCAATCGAACCGTATCTTTTTCTCTAGCAATAATCGTAAACGCGGGCAATTTCGGATCGATCCGCGCCACCACCATGTGAAACGAGTTAGTACCCATATCAATAGCGGCAATAATGCGATTTGACTCCGCAGAAGCAAGTGAATTAACCATAGGAGTGTATCGGGGTTGACAGATATTTTTAATTATTCCATGAATTTACTGAGCCATCGGCTTAAAATATTAAGAATCTCCAATCTAGAATTAAAATGCTTATAGAGCCCGATCGCCCAACCGAATCCAAATTACTAACCATCGTAAAGCTTTTGAGGTGGGACAAACCAGCAGGGCGACTAATTTTAATGATTCCAGCCCTCTGGGCCGTCTTTTTAGCAGCCCACGGAACGCCGCCCGCAGCATTAGTCGGTGTGATAGTGTTGGGCACCTTAGCCACGAGTGCGGCTGGATGCGTGATTAACGACTTGTGGGATCGCGATATCGATCCCGAAGTAGAAAGAACGCGATCGCGCCCCCTAGCATCCCGCGCCCTCACCGTACAAACAGCAATAGGAGTTGCCTTAATTTCCTTAGCAAGCGCCGCGATTCTGGCATTTTATCTCAATCCTTTAAGCTTCTGGCTCTGCGTTGGAGCCGTACCAGTAATTATCTGCTACCCGCTAGCAAAAAGATTCTTTCCGGTGCCGCAATTAGTATTATCAATAGCCTGGGGATTTGCAGTATTAATTAGTTGGAGCGCCGCCGTCAATCAATTAGAAATAGCAACTTGGTTGCTGTGGGGAGCAGTCGTGTTTTGGACAATGGGATTTGACACAGTTTACGCGATGAGCGACAGAGAAGATGACCTGCGTTTGGGCGTAAATTCCAGCGCGATATTTTTCGGGGATAATGCAGCTAATGCTGTGGGTTTTTTCTTTGTTGGTACGGTCGGTTTGTTAGCAGCAATGGGCATTAATTTGCAGTTGCACGTTGGTTTTTGGATAGCGATTAGTGCGGCGGCGATTTTGTGGTTTTTGCAGTACAGTCAACTGCGAAAGGATGATATTCCCACACCTGTTTATGGTCAAATCTTTCGCCAAAATGTTTGGGTTGGGTTTGTCATATTGGCGGGGATGATTGTTGGGGATATTTTTTGAGAATACCGTGCGGTTGAAACCGCGTCTATACAAACAAAACCCGGATGGTGCGCGGGTTGAAGAACAGACGGCGGTTTCAACCGCCCTATATCTCTTTCAACGTCATTCTGCATCCCCTAAAAACGGGGATTTTGCCAAGTATTTGTAAAGTTATATTACAAAAACCGAAATTTTGCATAAAAACTCCGACGCACTCCAGATAGATAAGTAGCGGCGCAAGTTCAGCGAGTTTGACCCACACCTTGTGTGAAGTTATATTACAAAAACCGAAATTTCGCATAAAAACTCCGACGCACTCCAGATAGATAAGTAGCGGCGCAAGTTCAGCGAGTTTGACCCACACCTTGTGTGAAGTTATATTACAAACCGCATAAAAACTCCGACGCACTCCAGATAGATAAATGTCAGCCCAAATTATCGGATTAATCGAGGTGCACCATGTCTACTACTTCTATCGGCAATCTCAACGACAACTATTTCTCGATCGACTTTGCGGGAAAAACTGACCCCATCGATACCTATCGCTTCAATCGACTGAATACAGGAAGTTTCCGTGTCACCGCCGAAGGTTTCACTTCCGTGGTGGGGATGCAACTGCTTGACAGTGACGGAAAAGTCGTCAAAGACATCGCCACCGACGGCACAAATTCCGGTACATTTAGCATCGATAATTTGGGTGCAACAAATTATGCACTCAAAATTTCTGCACCTTCGCGCGATACAAATTATCAAGTTAGTTTAACACCAGACGGCAAAGTTGACCCGCTGACAGGTTTGGGAGTTGATTCCGGCTTTTTCGCTACAGATTCTACGGGACAAGTTGGCTTTGACTGGTTGCACGACGGTGGCAATTATCAAGGAGAAGTTGCCATTTTCAGCGTGCAGGGCATGGAGAAATTAACTCCAGGTTCTCAGGAGTTTATCAAAGAAGCGGCAAGACGAGCTCTGAGCAATTCTACCTTTGGTCACGTAGTAATTTCCGACCCTACAGAAGGCGCAAATCCGCTGTTTGACGGTCTTTTAGGAGAGGACAACTATAACGAAGGAACCTACAGCGGCCCGAAAACATTTGGGATGAAACCGGGTGAGGCTTTTGCTGTGATGTTGGTGCCGAACGCTACTGTGCAAGATATCTTTAATAAGCCCAATGCTGGCGGTGACAAACGCCCGCTGCTGTCGTTATCTAGCACTAATCCAGATGATGCTTGGCTGTACGGTCAAATAGCTGATGTTACTGGCACCGGCAAGGCCTTTGCGATGGAGGATCAGCGGGTTGATACGGGTTCGGATAAAGATTACAACGATTTGGTTTTCAAGTTGACCGGTGCGACTGGTAAGGCTGTGTCGATCGACAAAGTAATCAATCCGAGTAAGGATTGGACTAAACTCGATGGCGGCAAGAAATTGATCGAGTATGTCACTCCCACACCGCCAGTAGCCACAACCCCGCCTGCTGTTTTACCGCCAGTTGAGACAACACCACCAGTTGCTGTTGTACCGCCGGCAACACCGCCAGTAGCGACAACGCCGCCTGCTGTTGTACCGCCAGTTGAGACAACGCCGCCTGCTGTTGTACCGCCAGTTGCTGTTGTACCGCCAGTTGAGACAACACCACCAGTTGCTGTTGTACCGCCGGCAACACCGCCAGTTGAGACAACGCCGCCAGTTGCTGTTGTACCGCCAGTTGAGACAACACCACCAGTTGCTGTTGTACCGCCGGCAACACCGCCAGTTGAGACAACGCCGCCAGTTGCTGTTGTACCGCCAGTTGAGACAACACCGCCAGTTGCTGTTGTACCGCCAGTTGAGACAACACCGCCAGTTGCTGTTGTACCGCCCGCTGTACCGCCAGTTGAGACAACACCGCCAGTTGCTGTTGTACCGCCAGTTGAGACAACACCGCCAGTTGAGACAACGCCGCCTGCTGTACCGCCAGTTGCTGTTGTACCGCCAGTTGAGACAACGCCGCCAGTTGCTGTTGTACCGCCTGTGATGATTACAGGGCCTGTACTAATAAAACCTCCGATCGCCCCAACGACTCCCTCAGAACCACCTGCGATCGACCCACAACCGCCTGTCACTGAACAATCGCCAGAGACTAAACCGCCTTTTGAAACTATTTTGCCGCCAGCGCCCGATCGCACTTTTGTGGGCATCATCGATACTGGGTTTGCTGCGAAGAATGCCGATTTGGATTACTCTAAGGTGACGATGGGGCGCGATCGCATCGACAAAGATAGCAACCCGTTGTTAAATGCTGGAGAAGGAAACGAACACGGCACGTTTAGCTGGGGTTTGGTAAGCGCAATTCAAGGCAATGATAAAGGGATTGATGGCTATAACGATCAGGCGAATGTTTACCTAAGTCGGGCGATTGGTTCTGGGGAATGGGATTTAGCTTTAAATGATTTTGTGAGTGAAGCGAAGGGACAAAAGAAGAAGAATGCGATCGCCCTGCTTCCCCTCGATTTAACTCAAAAGAATGCTGACGGTAGCATTACTACTCGTTACGAGTTTACAGCGCGAGAGCGGGCTGTGTTGGAAAATGCGCGTCAAAGTGGTGTGCTGTTGGTTGTGGCGGCGGGTAATGATGGCGGTGTGATGTCGGTTTTGGGTCAATCTTCTCAGGAGTTTGAGAATATTATCACGGTTGGTTCGTCTAATGGAGTTGGGCGATCGGATTATTCGAGTTACGGCTATGGTTTGGATATTTTAGTGCCCGGTGGTTCGATCGACAATCCGACTTTATCTACGGTTGGTGATGATGTCGGCCAAATGGCGGGAACTTCTGCGTCGGCGGCGATTGCGGCGGGGATGTTGTCTAAGGTTTGGGAAAGCAATCCGGCTTTGAATGCTTCTCAAGTGATTGATGTTTTGACTGGAAGTGCGATCGATTTGAAGGCGCCCGGATGGGATGAAGAAACGGGTTTTGGGGTGGTGAATTTCAATAAGGCTGTGGATTTGGCCAAGGAAACCAAGCCACAAAGTTACACCCCTAGTCCTTTCTTGAGTCCGACAACTTGGGGCTTAGAAGGAAAAGTCACGCCTTGGGAAAGGGCGACTTATGACATAAAGACAGGAAGTTTTACATCGATTATTTGGTCAACTACTGGTGTAAATCTTCGTACTGGGACTAATTTGAGCGATAAAAGCGATGTGAATGTGGGATACAAAGGTCAGACTTTCACTTTCGATGCTTGGACTTACGGGGAAGCAGTCAAGGATATCACCACACAAGAGCCAGATGCTTTGTGGTTTCGGACAAATTACAACGGCAAATCTTACTGGGTACCGAGTGCATTCACGAATGGCTACCCGCCTGGAAACCCGCCCTTACTACCTCCAACAGAGAATCCCGTTGTTGTGCCGCCCACAGACAATCCCGTTGTCGTGCCGCCCACAGACAATCCCGTTGTCGTGCCGCCCACAGACAATCCCATTGTCGTGCCGCCCACTTCAATTAATCTCAACGGTCACAACGTCGGCGGCAATTTCTATCCGGTTTTCCAGAATTATCAAGGAACGCTGGGCAATCCCACTTCTGATGTCATCAACTATAATGGTGCCAGCTATCAGCTATTTGATAAAGGATCAATTGTTAGCAGTAAAAATGGAACTTTCCCGCTTTATGGTGCGATCCGTCAGAAATTCTTGAAAACAGGTGGATTGGATGGCTGGTTGGGTGCTCCGAAGAGTGCGGAAAAGGGCCAAGGGGATGGAACGCTAATCCAATACTTTGAGAAGGGTTACATTTCCTGGAATGGCGTTAAGGCGATCGCTTACAAAGAAGGTACTGCTTTGCCATCTGTATCTGTTCCGTCTATATCCAAGCCTAATCAGCCAATCTCTAGCGACGATCGTTGGTGGGATTTGCAGACAGGTGATTCTTTGCTTTATTCTAATCAAGAAGAGCCGAAGAATAACTCTAAGTTATACTCTGAACTTCAGAAGATTGAACGCAGTCAACAAGTACGTCAAGTGTATGTAGAGCTTTCCAAAGCAATTTTTCAAGGTCGCTTAATCGAATCAGATTCTGGTTATGCTTATGACAAAGTATACATCGATAAAGCAGTAGTAGATGGTAAAGTTGGCTGGATTCACACTGGAATAGATATCTCAGCTAAGACAACAGATAATATCTACTCACCAGTCGATGGCACAGTTGTTCGAGACATACCTAACTATCATAGTAGTGGCAGGGCTATTGTTGTTCAGGAAAAAGTAGACGGAAAGCCAGTAAATCGTTTTTGGTGGTATTTACATCTAGCAAGTGGTACAAGTATTGACACAAACGTGAAAGCTAATACAACAAAAATTGGTAATCCTGGGAATATACCAGGTATGTCTCCTCACCTTCATTTGACTGTTGCAACTATACCAGATGAAAATGCAGCTTTAAATGTCAATAAAGACTGGTACAAAAACTCGCCTGGTGTCACTCAAGAACAAGCTTCGATTAATGCAGTTACCGCAAAAACGATGAGTCCTTTACAGGCTTTTTGGGAGGCACAAAAGAAAATTACCAGATAGTTGCATGAGCAATCGCTATTCTGAAAACAAGAGCGATCGCACTTCTTTGCGGGAAGAGCGATCGCCCGACACTAACTCTCACCAACAATAAAAGCGAGATCCCTTTTGCAACTATCCGCAAAGGGCGATCGCCCCGATTCCATCTGCTATAATCTTCAGTAATATCTCATTTACCAACAGCCATCGACATGACCGATGAAGAACTGAAGCAACTAATAGAAAGCAACGCTAGAGCAACTCAAGCTATGTTAGATAACATGGCAGAAGCAAGACTCGAACGACAGGAGCTTCGAGACGGAATGGTACAATTGCAAAATGCTGTCGTGCAATTGATTAACGTTCAGTCAGGAATTGCTAACTTGCTGACTTCTCTGGATGAAGATCGTCCAACGATGCTGAGAAAGCTCACTACAATTGAAAACAAACTCGATCGACTTCTAGGGCAAGAAAATGCTCAGTAAGTCAAAGAGCGAGATCCCTTCTTTAACCAGAGCGAGATCCCTTTTGGAAATATCCGCAAAGGGATCTCGCCTTTTATTTGAGACGAAAGTGCGATCGCCCTCCACTAACTCTCACCAACAATAAAAGCGAGATCCCTTTTGGAACTATCCGCAAAGGTATCTCGATTCTACTTTTCGTTACCCTCAACCAATGGCAAAGACCAGGGTTATTATATGAATTAGAAACCCTCATCCTTCAAGCTGCACATCCTCCCTACAACGTAAAAATTTCCAGAGAACAATGAATCATACCCTCAACATCCAACACTTACCACCAGAAGCTATTCATTCGCTGATGACTCATTTGCCTGACTATGTGAAAGTCGCCCTGATGGAAAAAGCTACGCAACTAGAATGCTCTCTCGAATCTGCGATCGAAATGGCGATCGCTAGTTTTCTAGACTCAGAAGCTTTCAGCTTTGAAGATTGCCTATTATCGCAACGTCTTCAGGAATCAGAATTGGTAGAATCTCCTCAAAGGAAATAGATGCGAGATATTTTTAAAGGAGATAAATATCATGTCATCCCCAGAACCAAACCTAGCCGATAACTGGGAATTCACAGAATTATGGGTAGATCCGACAGCATCACCCCCTTACGTCCTAATTTTACTGGGTGACAATTCAGGTAATAGCTCTATCTACGATCCTGCTCAAAATTATCAGATCGTATTTGCCAGTTCAAGTTATCAAGAAGCTAAACTCTGGCTGTTAGAAGATGAATACGAACGAGTAGAAAGTCGGCTACAAGTGGAAGCAGCATAAACCCATTTTTGAGAAAATTGGAAAGTGCGAGATCCCTTTTGGAACTATCCGAAAGAGATCTCGCCCTTCCATTTTTGCATTCAAGTAACAAAAAATTGCCGATTCATCCAATTATTGCTAGAATAGTCACAAAAAAAATATTCTTATTAACCAATGAACGACATCTCTATCTGCTTACCAGAAGACTTACTCACATACATCAATCAAAAAGTGCAAAACCCCAGCGCTTTGATAGAATCACTCTTGCAACAATGGCGAAAACAGCAAGAAAACCAAGCTTTAGCAGAAGCTTGCAAGCTAGTTGACGAACTCGATTTAGGATGGGATGAAGAATGGCAAACTCAAGCGATTACCGACTGGGAAGTATCTGGATAGCTAGATTCGATAGTCATCGCCCTTTTGGAACTATCCGCAAAGGGCGATCGCCGTGTTATCAAATACCTGCTTTTGGCAAGTCAATTATATAAGCTGTTTCTACAATTTATGTACTTTAATTTTGAACAACAACCAGCCGTACTTGATGATGCCAAATACTCAATACCAGTCCGCGATCGCAAGTCCTGCAACTCTCGAAAACTCCTTGACATTGTGAGTAACAAGAGTTGCTTGAAATGCTAAAGCTGTCCCTGCAATCAAAACATCTATCGGCCCGATGGGAGTGCCTTGTTGCTCCAATTGAGCGCGGATTGTGGCAGCAGCAACAGCAGAATCGCGATCGAAAGGAACAAGATTAACTCGGCTCAAGAGTTGCTGAAGTTGTTCAGTGCGTTTTGCGGGTGAAGTAGATTTAGCAATACCAACTTGCAATTCAAACAAGACGATCGTGGAAATACCAATTTCTTGAGGAGGTATATTGACAAGGTTTTGAGCAACTTGTCCTTGTCCTTTGAAGTAGTATATTAATGTATTTGTATCCAAAATGTACATCTAAAAGCTCTCCCGCAAAATGTCTTCCCCCGACTCGGTACGAATTTCTTCCAGAGTAGGAAAGTCATCTGCCCATGCTCCAGCGAGGGAATAAATCAATTCCTGCCAAGAAGTTAAAGAATCTACTGTATCGGTGGATTGGTTATCATTCAGGTATTTGGCACGAATAAACTCAGCGAAAGTGAGAATTTCGCTAGCTTGGTTTTGGGGAAGGGTTTTGACGATCGCGTAGATTTGTTCAAGAACAGTCATAATTAGATTATAGATAAAGTACAGCTGATCTTTATTTTAGTAATTATAGTTCATTTAGTCGCCATTATTCCATCCGCGTCCATCAGGCATCTGTTGCGGTTGCTAAAAAGAGCGCTCTTCTTTTCTCTCCGAGATTCAAATTCAGCTATCCCAGAGAACAATGAATCATACCCTCAACATCCAACACTTGCCACCAGAAGCTATTCATTCGCTGATGACCCATTTGCCTGACTATGTGAAAGTCGCCCTGATGGAAAAAGCTACGCAGCTAGAATGCTCTCTCGAATCTGCGATCGAAATGGCGATCGCTAGTTTTCTAGACTCAGAAGCTTTCAGCTTTGAAGATTGCCTATTATCGCAACGTCTTCAGGAATCAGAACTGGTAGAATCTCCTCAAAGGAAATAGGATGCGCCATTTTGGAACTATCCGCAAAGGGCGATCGCTCAATTATTACCTATAATTCCAATCAATCCCTCTTTCAAAGACTGGATATCTACATTTTGAAGCCTTCCCAGTTTTTTGATAATCAGTTGTTTCTCAATTGTCGTAATAACAGGCTTAATCATAGAAGCTTTTAAAAGCCCAGCCCCTCGCCAATCTGCGATCGTGATATCACCGGCTTTCGGGCTACTGCTAACTTGACTGGTTATGCCCATCAGAATGCGATCGGGATATTCTGCATTATAGACATCGGAACTAACCACAACGGCTGGACGCTTTTTATTAGTCGTTTGATCGGTAAAAGGAAACGGAACTAAAACCACATCACCAAAATTATAACTCGTCATATTCTGCATCCTCTGGGTTATCCCAAATTTTAGCAAAAGCTGCTTCGGAGAGTTTAGTCGCACTATAAGTTAGAAGACTATCGTCACTTCGAGTTAGAAGGAAGTCGAGGAAATCTTCTAATACCGTAATTTTATCGGGCGGTAAGCTACGAATTTTTTCGATCAGCTTGGTTTCAGGACTTTTAGCGATACTCATCTTCTATCACCTTTTTATTGAAAACACTACACACATTCTTCTAAACCTAATTCTGCCAATTCCTGTAACTCTGTATCTTCTGCATAAAGTTCCGCATAAAGCATCGCCGATTCTTCTAACTGCTGGGCTTCTAACGCTAACTCCAACCGTTGAATCGCTATTCTCACCAATTCACTAGGATCTTTAAATCCATAGTTTTGACAGAGTTCTAAAAATTTGATCTGAGACTCATCTAGTGTAAATGTTTGCTCTTTCATAGTAACAATACTAGGAACTTTACCCAAGTTAGTTGTTTAAAAAGCTTTGTTTAGGATGCAAGTATTTTTATGATAACATACCTTCGTCTATCGTGCAAAAAAAATAGCAAATATCAATAACACCATATTATCCCAAACTATGAAAAAAACTATCATTGGCATCATGGGCCCAGGCGAAAATGCCACATCAACCGACTTAAAAAACGCCTATAAACTCGGACAACTCATCGCCGAAACTGGATGGATATTGCTAACGGGCGGCCGAAATGTCGGCGTGATGGATGCCGCCAACAAAGGTGCAAAATCAGCTAACGGTTTAACAATTGGCATCCTTCCGGGAAACGATACTCGCGGCATTTCCGAAGCTGTCGATATTGCCATTGTCACCGATATGGGAAACGCCAGAAATAACATTAATATTCTTTCTTCAGATGTGATAATTGCCTGCGGTACGGGCGCGGGTACAGCTTCGGAAATTGCCCTCGCCCTCAAAGCTCACAAGCAAGTTATTTTGTTAAATCATAGCTTGGAAAGTCAACTTTTCTTTAAAAATTTAGGCAAAATTAACATTTTTGTGGTACACAATGCTGTAGAGGCTATGAATCAAGCTCGCGAAATCCTAGCAAATCCCAGATGAAATTCAAGATGAAAGTAAGCAAATTCAACTTTTGTGCGATCGCAATTTTCCTAACTCTGGGGATTTTCGGCAGTACCAAAGCAGACGGAGGAATTGCACAGTTAAGTTTCAGCAACCAATCCACTCAAACTTTAGCACAAACGCCCCCTCCTCCGCCTCCTGCTCCTGTCAAATTGCCTGTCACCGATCAAGAAAGCCCCCCAATTACTAGCGAATCCGCGCCGGATCAAATAGCTTTAGCAACCCATTTGCAGACTATCAAAGCTAAAATGTACGGTGCTTATTGGTGTCCTCACTGTCACACGCAACAAGAACTTTTCGGCAAAGAAGCATTTACCGCGATTACTTACATTGAGTGCGATCCCAGGGGGAAAGATGCTCAACCGGATTTGTGCAAAGCTGCTAAGATTCAAGCTTATCCCACTTGGGAAATTCGGGGAAAATATTACACCGGCAGGCAATCTTTGGAAAAACTTGCTCTTTTATCCGGTTATAAAGGCAGCAGCAATTTTGTGCCACAAATTCCCTCTCCTTAAATATATCTAAATTAGTGGGCGATCGCACTCGCCCACTAATAAACCGGGTTTTTGAACCGAAATTCACGGTTGTGAGCAATTATCTTGGTTAAAAACCCGGTTTCTGCCCACCCGTGCGTCTAGGAGTATAACTGTAAGGTGCAGAAACCGCTAAAAATATGACTTTTATGAATCGAACTTCTGAATAATATGAATTGACATAACAGGAAGCTGGTTATTTAATTGTAATTAGGCGGACATATCTATTTAATTTTTTGATTGGCACTTATTCAGGAGACTGAAACGATGCAATTACAATCCAGCAAAAAACAAATAATTTTTAGCAGTTTGCTGTGCTTCTCGGCAATTGCATTTCCGGTAGCGAGTCAAGCTATAACAGTACAAGAAGTACCGAATCCCCGCCAAGTAAATCATACTTGGGTAACAGATAGAGCCAATATTCTCAGTGATAGTACGGAAACTCAGCTAAATCAGATGATTGCGGAGTTGGAGGCAAAAAATGGCTCAGAAATCGCAGTGGTGACAGTGCCTGATACCAAGCCATCGGCGACACCAAAGGCATTTTCTACAGAATTATTTAACTTTTGGGGAATTGGCAAGAAAGGTAAAAATAACGGAGTTTTATTGTTGATTTCATCTGGAGAACGCCGTGTTCAGATTGAGACTGGTTCGGGGATTCAAAGCCTTTTGCCCGATGCGAAAATGGTAAGTATTATTCAAACGGAGATTACGCCCAGATTTAAACAGCAGGACTTTGACGGGGGTACATTGGCGGGGACAAAGGCGTTAGTTAATGTTTTACAAACTCCGATCGCAAACGTGCAATCTCAAAACGCGCTGCCCTTGGCTCCCATAGTACCATCTCAAGCGCTAACACCGTCGCCAATACCTGCTGAATCACCAGTTATTAGCAATAGTAAGTCCACAGGTGAAGATTCATGGAATTTAATCTATGGCTTACTAGGGTTGTTATTCATAGCATTCATAGCATTTTTTATACCTTGCTTCATTCTATTCAGGATATTTCGCAGCTTATTTTCTCGGATATCTCGTTACCGCCACCGCCGTTATCCGCGTAACTACACCAGTAACAATCGCAATTACAGCAGTAACAGCCAAAACTATTACGGTGGGGGTGGCTACTACAGCAGTAACAACATCGATTACAGTAGCAGTAGCGACTACAGCATTAACAGTAGCAGCGATGATTGCCGTGGCTACTACAGCACTAATAGCAGCGACTACAGTATGAGCAACAGCGACTGCGGAGGTAGCTTTGGTGGTGGCGACTCCAGCGGTGGCGGTGCGGGTGGCGATTACAGCATTAGCAACAGCGACTGCGGAGGTAGCTTTGGTGGTGGCGACTCCAGCGGTGGCGGTGCGGGTGGCGATTACAGCATTAGCAACAGCGACTGCGGCAGTAGTAGCAGTAGCGATTACAGCAGCAGTAGCAGCAGCGATTACAGCAGTAGCAGTAGCGACTACAGCAGCAGCAGTAGCGACTACAGCAGCAGCAGTAGCGACTCTAGTAGTGGTGGCGGCGGTGGAGATTGGTAATAGTTCTAAGGTGCTATTCGGCGCACTTTATTCAATTTTGAATTAGATCGTTTTCCCTAGAATGACCACTATCATATAGGTTTGTAGTGAGGACTTTAGTGCTGTGATGGATGCGGACTAAATTCCTCACTACAAACCTATTTTAGGATTGGTTTTTAATCACTAAAATACTCTTCAACTATTTTCAAAATCCGGGATGCTGCTAAACCGTCGCCAAAGGGATTGATTGCCATTGCCATTGCGTCGTAAGCTGTAGAATCACTCAGCAATTCTGCGGCTGCTGTGAAAATTGTATCAGAATTTGTACCGACAAGTTTAGCGGTTCCGGCGGCAATTGCTTCTGGTCTTTCTGTGGTTTCTCGCAATACTAAAACTGGCTTGCCCAAACTCGGTGCTTCTTCTTGCAAGCCGCCGGAATCTGTGAGGATTAAATGACTTCTCTGCATGGCTCCTACTAATTCCGCGTAGTCCAACGGTTCTGTTAAAAAGATTCTGGGATGGTCGCCTAAAAGAGATTTTAAAGGTTCCCGAACGGTTGGATTTTTGTGCAGTGGTAAGAGTAAGGCTGTATCGGGAAATTTATCTAAGATTTGGATGAATGCTCGCGCAATTCCTGCTAAGGGTTTTCCCCAATTTTCGCGGCGGTGGACTGTTGCTAAAATGGTGCGATGTTTGTTCCAATCTAGGTTGGGAATGTTGCATTCTGGTTCGCGTTTGGCGACGGATAACAAGGCGTCGATGACTGTGTTGCCTGTCAGGTGAATTCCTCCCAAAACGCCCGATCGCCCTAAATTCTCTGCAGCCAGCGCTGTCGGAGCAAAATGCAGCTTTGTGAGCTGAGATATCAACCGCCTGTTAGCCTCTTCGGGATAGGGATTGAACAAATCGTCGGTTCGCAATCCGGCTTCTACGTGACCTACTGGTATTTTTTGATAAAATGCAGCTAAAGTTGCCGCAAACGCTGTTGTTGTATCGCCCTGAACTAATACGATTTCTGGCTGCAATTCCTTAAAGCAGGCTTCCAAACCCTGCAAGCTGCGGGATGTAATGTCGGTTAGGGTTTGCTGGTGCTGCATAATTGCTAAATCGCGATCGGCTTTTAGATCGAACATTCGCATTACTTGCTCGACCATTTCCCGGTGCTGACCGGTTAAAATTACTTGGGTGTCAAAGATTGGTGATTTTTTGAACAGTTGAATTACAGCGGCTAGTTTGATCGCTTCTGGGCGAGTTCCTAGGACGATACAAACGCGGTGTGTGGCTTCGGGCATGGTAAAATTGGGTAGTTGAGATTTGTGCAGCTCTTAAAGGCTGGATATTTTATAGCTGGTTTGAATCGTTGGTTAATAAGATTTTTTTTTAACCGCAGAGGGCGCAGAGGGCGCAGAGAAGGGAGAAAATAGAGAGATAAATCAAATATTTTTTGACGATTTTCTATCCTTTCTACTCGGAATTTTGGTACATCTTTATTTGTTAATTGGTCATGCCCTATCGCTACATTCTATTTTACAAACCTTACGACGTTTTAACTCAATTCACTGACAATTCAGGGGAAACTAAACGCAGCACTCTTAAAGACTATATTCCGATTCCTGATGTTTATGCAGTTGGAAGGCTCGATCGCGATAGTGAAGGTTTGTTGCTGTTAACCGATGACGGACAAATGCAGCACCGCCTCAGTGATCCAAAATTCGCTCATCCCCGCACTTACTTGGTTCAGGTGGAACGGGTTCCAGATGCGGGTGCGATCGCCCTTTTGCAAACTGGTGTCACCATTCAAGATTATCGGACTCGATCGGCAAAAGTGCAATTATTGTCGGCAGAACCCGAATTGCCACCCCGCGATCCCCCGATTCGAGTTCGCAAAAACATTCCGACAGCTTGGCTGGAAATGACTCTCACCGAAGGCCGCAACCGCCAAGTCCGTAAGATGACCGCAGCAGTAGGGTTCCCGACGCTGCGGTTGGTGAGAAGTGCGATCGGGCATTTGCGTCTCGAAGGCCTCAAACCCGGTGAATGGCGCGAATTAACTCAAGCTGATTTTAGATTTTAGATTTTAGATTGGGGAATTACAGTAAACAGTTAACCGCCAACAGTTAACCGTCAACAGTCAACAGTCAACAGTCAACAATCAACTACTTTCTAGCCGGCAAAATAAAACTCTCCTTTCCATCCCGATCTTTTTGCACCTGAGCTCCCAACTTGACAAGAGCTTGTTTCGCCCTTAGTCGCACAATTTTGTCCTTTGTTTGAGCATAAACCGTGCTCCAAGCTGCAAACCGCACCGGCACGCTATCGGGATCTCGACGCAAAAACTCAGCAGTTCCTCGAAAAATCTGCGCCAATTCGCGGCCTTTCGGGGTTTGTTCCACCCAGTCAGCAGCCATTTCGTGGGAGTGAATTGAGTCAGGAATGTCCCCCAACAGCAGCAATTCATCGAGAGCTTTATTTCGCCACACTGTCCACGCTTGCGGATCAATTTGCGGCGAAAGGGCGCTAGTACCCCGTTCCATTAACTGCACGGCGATTTCGGGTTTTGCTTGATAAAAGGAAACAGCAACTGACAGAAATGGGTAAATTTCCACTCGCCGAGGATCGCGCCGCGTGATGATGTCAAAATATTCTTGGCTCAGATTGTAGCCGGTCACATCTCGCGCTTCGTCGTCGCCAAAATACTGCAAAAATTTGAGAAATGTCCAATCGGCAATTAAATTGTCAAACCCAAGACTAGGGAGAGTTTTGAGCATTTTTAGCCGCAGGGCTTCTTGCTGGGCTTCTTGCTGGGAGGCTTGCTTGAAACTGGCAGCAGATATGGCAGAGAGTGGCTTCTGCACTGTAGGAACGGCAACTGGGGGCATTCCGCCTAATTGCCCGATCGACTGCATGGTAATGACGCCAGCCAGCGCTGCTGCACCGATAACTCCATTCAGGAGCAGACTCAACCAATTACGGGAAAATTGTGCGATTTTAGCTTCCACGAGACCTTTAAATCCGAGTTTTAAATTAAGTTTATTAAAATAGAGTCATGATTGGTTGGCGATCGGCTATAAATCTCGTTAAACTATCAAAAGGGATGCTATGGCCTCCACAACATAGTTTAAGTGGTAGTTTGAGATTTTTTAGCAATATAAAATCTCAAATCAAAAATCTAAAATCGAATTGAGCCAAAATTCAATGAATCAAGCCCGCAGACGCTTTTCTAAGTTACAGGCAGCCCTGTTCACTGGGGTGATGGCAACAACCGCTTCGATATCTTTACTCGTTCCTGGCCTGAGTCAATCAGTCCGTGCCGAGCTTCAAGATAGCCCCAAAGCTGTCTTAGACGAAGCTTGGCAAATTGTGAACCGAGATTATGTCGATCCCACCTTTAACAAGACTGACTGGCAAGTTACTCGCCAAGAATTGCTGAGTAAAAATTATACTTCTCGCGAAGCCGCTTACACCGCCCTCCGTAATGCCCTAGAGAAATTAAAAGACCCCTACACGCGCTTCATGGATCCGAAGCAGTACGAAGCCCTCAGGAGTCAAATCTCCGGGGAACTGACAGGGGTGGGGATGAGGCTCGAAGAAGATGAGAAAACGAAAGCGATCACGGTAGTCGAACCGATGGAAAATTCCCCAGCCCTGAAGGCTGGGGTTCAAGCTGGCGATACAATTTTGATGATTGACGGTAAAGCTACCAAAGGCATGACTGTCGCGGATGCGGCTCAGATAATTCGGGGCGCTGAAGGCACGAAAGTCACGCTGCGGATTGCTCGTCAGGGCAAAAGCGACTTTGACATCACTCTGACTAGGGCCAGAATTGAGGTAGCAGCGGTTCGCTACAGCCTCAAAAAGGAAGCTAACAAGAATGTCGGTTATATCCGCTTGCAAGAGTTTAGTTCCCACGCGGGCGAACAAATGCAGCGGGCGATTAAAAAGCTCTCCGATCAGAAAGCTGACGCTTTTGTGTTGGATTTGCGGGGTAATCCCGGCGGTTTGCTGTCGGTGAGCATTGATATCGCGCAAATGTGGATGGATTCAGGGGCGATCGTCCGTACAGTCGATCGCGCGGGAGGTTCTCAGGAAATGCGGGCTAACCGCACTGCCATCACTGACAAGCCTTTGGTGGTGCTCGTGGACAACAACTCGGCCAGCGCCAGCGAGATTTTGGCTGGTGCGCTGAAGGATAACAAGCGCGCGACTGTGATGGGCGGCCAAACTTTTGGCAAAGCTTTGGTGCAGTCTACGCATCCTTTGTCTGACGGTTCGGGATTGGCGGTGACGATCGCTCACTACTATACTCCCAACGGTACGGACATCAGCCACAAGGGCGTTACTCCCGATGTCAAGGTGGAAGTTACCGACGAACAAAAGCTGAAATTAGCCAACAAACCGACGTTGGTTGCTACTAAGGACGATCCTGTTTACGCGCAGGCGATCGCACTTTTGAAAACTAACGCTGCGTCTGCCCATCCCACTACTGGTAAGCAGGCTCTTGATCCTAAAAAGTAGTTGAAACTATGAGCCATTAACAATTAGTTTTAAGATAAAACCCGCACCGGCGGGTTTTGTTTTTTGTAGTTTGATTTAGCCTCAAATTGCTAGAAGATTATTTGGTATCCGCTCAATAAATCGGGGTAACAGCAAAAAAGAAGGTTCACAATCTAGCCACAGCATGGTAAAATACAAAACATGACGCAAAAAACATCTGGTGACAAATTAGTAGAAACCTTACTGCAAAGC
>NZ_JAIGNI010000148.1 GCF_026130175.1 Lyngbya sp. CCAP 1446/10
GCTTTGCAGTAAGGTTTCTACTAATTTGTCACCAGATGTTTTTTGCGTCATGTTTTGTATTTTACCATGCTGTGGCTAGATTGTGAACCTTCTTTTTTGCTGTTACCCCGATTTATTGAGCGGATACGACGCGATTTCAATCGCCGAGTGAATTTGATTCGTATTGACGCGATTTCAATCGCCCATTCAATCTAATGTTTGCTTATAATTAAATTACACCCTTTTTTTTTTCTTTTGCGTTAAGATACCAGTGACTTTTTTAGCTCTGCTCGCGGAGCGTCCCTATTCCAAAACTGTCCGAAGTATTGATCATTGGAGTGCCTATGATTCTGTATTGCCCAGTAAACGTCATCATAGTGTAGACTCTCGATAGTGGTTGTACCAGCTATATCGAGCGATTTAACTGCACCATTTGACAACGAGCATCTCGATGGGTGAGAAAGAGCTTATCCTTCTCTAAGAAATTGGAAAATCATATTGCTTCCCTTTGGAGTTTTGTGCATCATTATAATGCTAGTTTACAACTCTAGATGCCTACTTTTCTTTGAATTCGGTTTTGTTCTGAGCCTTTCCTGAGCGGGCACTACCCTTTTTTTTGTCGATTCTGCTATCCTAATAAAGTAGGTGCGTCGATTTGATGCCTCAAACCCTTTCGCGATATAGGGTCTGCGGCGAACTCCCTAGCGATGGGTTTAAATCGGATTAGTTGGCAGCAAGAACTAACCGAAAAGTTGATGTTTTGACAGTTGATGCAAAAAAGGAAAAACAACCATGCCTAACAAGGAATCATTTCAAGAATTCTCTGATGTTGATACTCTTATCGGCGGCAACGATGTCCGAGTTGCAAGCATACTTAACACTATACCTGACGGTGAATACGCCGGTGCGTTCATCGGAAGCAGCGGCAATGACACAATTAAAGCATCGGGCATTATTTTTGGACTTCAAGGCGAAGATAATCTTGGGGGGGAAGGCTCTAGTGATACTATCTTTGCAGGTAAAGATAATGATAATGTTTTCGGTGACGCGGGAGACGATTTTCTGCGGGGCGATCAAGGAAACGACACTGTTCGCGGTGGTTTAGGCAACGATACTCTCTACGGCGGTAAAAATGATGATTTGATAGATGGAGGTGAAGGTATCGATTTTCTCTTCGGAGGCGAAGGTAGCGATACTTTTGATGGGTTAAATGTAGGAGACCAAATCCCAGATTTTAATCCACAATCCGATCGTTTGATTGGAAACTTCATCGTCGTAAACGGAGTGGTAGAAGCTATAACTACACCGACTCCTGTTATACCTCCAATTACAACTCCTACTCCCGTGGTTCCAGTGATTCCTCCAATTACAACTCCTACTCCTGTGAGTGTCAGGCTTCCAGAAGCGACTAGTGTGGCGTTACCTCGCCAGTCTCTGAATCTTGGTAATGGAACTAATGAATTAATCCAGGTGGGAGATAAAGTCGCGACAGCAGGGACTGATGGTGTAAATATCCTGAGTATAGATCCAGGAGACACGCTGGCATTCCCAGTATCTGGTGGTCGTACAATAGTCAATCAGTATTTTGCACCAGGATCCGCTGGCGCAATTAATTCTCGAGTTCCAGAAGGTCAAGGTATAAACTTTCTCCGAAGTGCTCTGCCGACAGGGCGCCAAGATGCAATTGTAGCCACTGTCAGAGGAGTTGAATTATCGCCAAACCAGATTCAGACTTTTACTGTCTAATAGTAAATAACGATCTCCCAAAACTCTTTTTACATCTACTAGGAAATGTTAAGAACTTCATCTAGTCTCTTGTTTTTATTCTTAAAACCAATAAAAGATAAAATGAAAAAAACTCCCTAAATAAATTTTATATTATAATTAAAAGCTTGTTTGAACGCCAGCAATTATTATATTATAGTTTTCTTAGGGGGCTTTATTTTGTGTAAAAATAGTCTAAATTTGATTGATTGTCAATGTTTGGGAGAGTTTGATAACGATTTTAGATTTTAGATTTTGGATCTTAGATTTTCGATTTACTCGTTACCAGCGTCAGCGGCTGGAAAGATGAGACGGCGGTTGAAACCGCGTCTACACAAACGATGTCCGCCGACGCGGACTGAAGAAAATAACGTAATTTCAACGCTCGTGTTTTCTTCAACCCGCGGAGGCGGGTTTTGTTTGTGTAGACGCGAATTCCATTCGCCCGGTCTTATCTTTCGAGTTAAAATAACAGCAAAGCCCACACCCAAAATCCCCACCACCACACCCGAACAACTATGCCAATAGACGACGAAGACTTTGAAACAGAATCGATCGCGGGCGATCGCAAACTGCAACTTTTCACAGACAGACACGAATTTACGCGCCGATTTGCCTTTTATTTAAACGAAGACCAGCCCCGCGAACAAATTTTGTATTTTTACGGAGATGGAGGAAACGGCAAATCCTTGCTGCTAAAACACTTGCAGTTTCACTGCTGCAAAAAATTCCCCCCGCAGGTGTGGCAAGAATTGCGAGAAATCCCAGAAGCAAAAGCCGCCGAAGTTGCCGATTTTGTCCGCTACGCAAAACCCAAAACCTACACTCCCATCCCCGTAGTGCGGCACGACTTCGGCTTGATACCGATTAAGGAAGATAAACCGCAAGATAGATTTTACGGTTTGCTGATGCTGCGGCGCAATCTGGCAGAATCAGCCAAGAAATATAAATTTAATTTTCCTAATTATGACTTTGCTTGCTTTTGGTATTTGCTGAACAAAGGCGAGTCTGACGCAACTCTCAACCAACTTTTCCCCAACGATTTGATTGATTTTTTGACACCTGTAGTGGAAACCTTTGCCGGATTTCCCGTGGTGTCGCAAGTGGCGGCGGGGCTGAAATTGATTGATAAATTCGGCGGGATTAAGCGCACGATGAAATTAATTCAAACGCGCCTCGGTGTCAGCGATGAACAAGCTGATGAAATTCGCCGTAAAGATATTGATATTGAGTTAATCGACTGTTTGCCGAAATTGTTTGCGGGCGATTTGAATGCGGCAATGGCTGGAAAACACAAACCAGAACGCCTTGTGATGCTGTTTGATACTCACGAGAAATTGTGGGATGAAAAACGCAATTCTCAGGGTGAAAAGTTTTGGTATCAAGATGAGTGGTTTCGGCGGTTGCTGAGGGCATTGGATTACAAATTGGGGATTGTGGTGGCGGTGGCGGGGCGTGATTCCCCAGTCGCACAATTGCGGTGGCCCACTGCGTCGAGGTTTCCAATTCCTGAACATTATATCGATGCACAATTGGTTTGGCATTTGTCTCCGGCTGATGCTAAGGATTATTTGCATAAAGTGGAGATTGATCTGCCGGATTTGGCGGATGCTGTGATTAAATATGCCAGCGTTAATCCCGATGATTGTTGGGAGAATTTGCAGGTGCATCCGTTTTATTTGGGTTTGTGCGCGGATGTGGTGCTGGCTGAAAGGCGCAGGGGGATGGAGTTGCTGTCGTCGGATTTTGCGCGGATTCCGAAGTTGGAAAATAAGACGGCGGAGTTAACGGATCGTTTGTTGATGTATGTGGATCGCGAAGTGCGATCGGCTGTGCATTCTTTGAGTGCTTGCCGCGCTTTTGATGAGGATTTGTACATGAGATTGGGAGTAGGTTGTCACTTCCAGGCTAGCAGTGCAAATTTTGAGATTTTGACGAGTTTTTCGTTTGTGTGGAAATCGGAAAAGTGGGGGGATAATTGGTATCGGATTCACGATATATTGCGGCGCTTGGATGCGGATAGGGATAATGAGAAAACTCGCAGGGCTCATGGGGTTTTAGAGGGGCATTATCGGGAATTGGGGAATAAGGCTGAGGCGATTTATCATGCTAATCGCTTGGATTGGGAGCGGGGTGTGAAGGAATGGGAAGAGGTGTTTAATGGAGCTTTGAACAAGAGTCGTTATGGGGAATGCAAGTCGCTGCTAGGAGTTAGACAGGAGTTGTGGATTAAAAGTGATTATTTGCTGGGACTGATTTCACGAGCTGAAGGATTTTACTATACTGTATTAGATCGATATGCAGAAGCAAAACAAGAGTATTTAGAGGCAGTTGCAGCTTACGATCGCGCACTCATCACAAATCCTGACGATCGAAATACGCTCCGCAGCAAAGGGTTTGTGCTGCTAAGTCTGGGTCAGTTACAGACAGGTATAGGAGAATTTGAGGCTGCAAAACAGTCTTTCTCAGATGCGCTCGCTACCTGTAATTTAGTTTTACTTATTTCACCGGATTATATTAGTGTTTTCAACACTAAAGGGCTGGTGCTGTGGTCTTTGGGTGGTGTGCAGACAAGCCTAAGAGAATTTGAGGCTGCCAAACAGTCTTACTCAGATGCGATCGGAATCTTGAATTCTGCTTTACTTATTGCACCGGATAATAAGTATGCTCTCAACAGCAAAGGGAATGCGCTGGGAAGTCTGGGTGATTTGCAAGCACGGCTAAGTGAATTTGAGGCAGCAAAACAGTCTTACTTTGATGCGATCGATTCCTATAATTCTGCTTTAATTATTGCACCGGATTCTACCGGCGATCTCAATAACAAAGGGATTGCGCTGGAATTTCTGGGTACATTGCAAGCAGAGCTAAGTGAATTTGAGGCGGCAAAACAGTCTTACTTAGAGGCGATCGCAGTCTTGAATTCTGCTTTAGTTATTGCACCGGATTCTCTCAATCCTCTGAACAGCAAAGGGATTGCGCTGCACAGTCTGGCTAAATTGCAAGCAAAGCTAAGTGAGTTTGAGGCGGCCAAACAATCTTACTCAGATGCGATATCTGCTTATAATTCTGCTTTACTTATTGTACTGGATTCTCCCAGTCATCTCAATAACAAAGGGAATGCGCTGCGAAGTCTGGGTGATTTGCAAGAACAATTATCTGAGAGACAGGAAGCACTCAAGAGTTGGCAAGAGGCTTTGGAAATGTTTAATCGAGCTTTAGCCATTGTTCCTAACAACGATAGTCTTCGCAATAGACGCGATACGCTGCAACAAGTTCTCGATAATTTGGGTGAAAATACTTGATGTAATATCGTGTCCGATCGACCGTAATTCCTGTAGGGGCGGGTTCACCAACGATCTTTGATTCACATCGCAAATATTCATAAACCCGCCCCCACCCAACCAACCAACCCCGATTGCATAAAAAGTTTATTGGTATTTGCGTTGAGAGGGGGCGGGTTTTTAAGATTGTCAATTATTGGCCGATATTGTTGGCTCACGGGCCCCTACAATATTGCTTAATCACTAACAAGATTTACCCACTCCGACAAAGAAACCGGGTTTTTCCCAAAATCTGCGAATCACCACCAATATTGTCATAAAAACCCGGTTTCTGGCCACCCGCGCACGACTTACCCACTCCGACAAAGAAACCGGGTTTTTTCCCAAATCTGCGAATCACCACCAATATTGTCATAAAAACCCGGTTTCTGGCCACCCGCGCCAGACTTACCCACTCCGACAAAGTTGTAGGGTGCGTCGCCTTATAAAAATCCCTGGATGCGATCGAGAATCTCATAGCGACGCACCGGGAAAACAGGACTCGCAAAACAAACAATACTTATTTTATCGGCTGACGCACTCCAACATTGATTGATGTTGTTGGCGGCAATTTTTATTTCCACACCTGACAAGCTTTGTATCATTGTGAATTAACATGATATGGATAACTGCTGAATATAGTTGATAACTTCATCTTTACTAATTATTTCAGAAGTTGGCACACAATAAGAAGGGTAAATATAATGAGTTTCACCTGTCGCTGCTGTTTTGCGTTTGTCTATTTTTGTACCGTATCTATCTGGATAAATAATCCACTTGGTACTGGGACGTGTTGGCGTTATTGCTCCCCAAGCTGTGCTGGTATTTCGACAGTACCAAATAACTACTGCTGGCGGGTTTACCCATTGTTTACTTTCTACTTCACCGCACATCCAACCTTTATAACCGGGCGGCATTTGTCGAATCGGATCTGTAATAGACTGAAACACTGTTTTTACAGATATCCAAAAAATTTTATTGCCTAAATTATCATACACAGGAATATCTTCGTCAGTATTAAACTGAGTAACAAAAGACTCTCCTGCATTAATTCCCCGTTTCCTCAGTCCATTGCGAATAAGTGTTACAGCATAATCTCCTTCAGCTAAAAATTGTTCCCAAGTCATAAATACTTAATCATACTTTTTCTTTAAAATTTTATCATCAAAACTCATCTAAAATTTCTTCGTTTATGTCAGGCGAGGAACTTTTTATTTGATTCATTTGTTCTTTCACCATTTCTATTAAAAGATCGTTGCAGTATTCAGCAATTTCTGGATAGTTGTCTGCCATCTCTTCTAAAGGTGTTACCACACACGGGTCGCTAATATCTATACCCAATTCCATCCACTTCCTAGTTTGCTCCACAGCTATATTTACCACCCCTTCTACTCCGGGTAGGTAGTTACTTATCTCCTCTAAGGAATTTAATTTGGAACTTTCCCCTACAGAAATAGAAAGATTTTCTAGTTGCTTTTTATTAAGTATTTGAAGGTCTTGATCTTGTTCAAATACGGAAAGAAGTGAAGATGCTTCAGATTTGAGAATTTTCCTATGAGGAATCAATAAGTTTTTTACTAAAAAGTAAGCAATATCTGCAATAAATTTTCGAGCCTCAAGCGGAATATGATCCCAATAATTAGTAGCAACTTCTCGAAATAGCTGATATGCTCTAATATAATGTACGTACCTATCTATGGGATCTTTTGTAGTTTTATTCCCACCTAAAATCATCAAGTTAAAAGCCTCAAAAGACATTTGAAGAGCCTTTAAATCATTGCTAAAATCTTTGATTATATTGTTTACTTTTTCATCTGAATCAACTTTTTGATAATTGTTGGCTATATCAAGTAGGAGTTCATGCGCTTCTTGAAACTTCTTTGAAATCAGAAATGGATCTTTAGAATTGAAACCTTCATCTACTAAACGATTTATTTCATCTATTTTGATATAAACTTTCAAATTTAAAGTGTAAAATTCAGAAGTAACAAATTCCGCTTCAAACTTTTGCCGAGCTTCCTCTATTTCGCTTTTAAAACTAGAGCTGAAAGCTTGAAATCTATCCAAAACAAACTGTGTCATAGTATTTAACCTCGCAGCAGTTGGCTGACTTTCACTAATCAAAGTTAGTTTACTTGCATTCTATCACAACCACACGAATAGTGCATCAAAGACTGATCGCACTTCCCGTACCTCCTCCAAGACTTAAAAACAGAAAGTCCGCCTGTGCGGACTTCGTTTGTCTAGCGCCACACATCAGTCTCGCAGACTAATCACTCCAAATTCAACACACAATAAGGATAACGAGTCGTCACACAAACTACTGGCCCCAGATAAAAACCCGGTTTCTGGCCACCCATGCAAAACTTACCCACTCCCACAAAGAAACCGGGTTTTTTCCCAAATCTACGCATCACAACCAAGTATTCTCGAAAAAACCCGGTTTCTGGCCACCCGCGCGTCCGTAAACGGCGGTTGAAACCGCGTCTACACAAACGATGTCCGCCTCCGCAGACTAAAGAAAATAACGTAATTTCAACGGCATTTCAACGATCGTGTTTTCTTCAACCCGCGGAGGCGGGTTTTGTTTGTGTAGACGCGGTTTCAACCGCCGGGTCTTATCTTTTGATGCTAAAATTGAGAACAGTAGTTAAAGGAAAAATGCCATGTCAGAACAAGACATCGCTAAGATCATTACGATCGAACCGGGTAAGCGAGGTGGTAAACCTTGTATTCGAGGTATGAGAATTACGGTTTACGACGTGTTGGAATATCTCGCTTCTGGCATGACTTATCAAGAAATCCTAGATGATTTTCCCTATCTCACGCAACAGGATATTTTAGCTTGCTTAAGTTTCGCAGCTAAACGAGAGCAGTTTATGTTAGTTGTTGGGTGATGAAACTACTGTTGTTTGACCAAAATCTCTTTCCTCGTCTCATCAATCTCCTGGCTGACATTTATCCAGATTCCGCTCATGTTGATGCAATTGGATTACCTACCGCACCAGATCGCGAAGTTTGGGATTATGCTCGTCAGCATGACTATATTGTCGTTACCAAGAATGTGGATTTTAGCGAATTGAGTCTATTGTTGGGGTTTCCTCCCAAGGTAATTTGAATACGGCGGGGAAATTGCTCGACGCGGGATATCGAGCGGCTACTAAGAGAGAACTATGATGCGATCGCAGCTTTAAGTGACACTCCTAATAGCGGTATTATCAGTTTGTTTTAATAAAAACGTTTAAAGAAACCGGGTTTTTGGCCGCATCTACGCATCACAACGAGTATTCAAGGGAAAAACCCGGTTTCTGGCTACGCGCGTAGGCGGTTGAAACCGCGTCTACACAAACGATGTCCGCCTCCGCGGACTAAAGAAAATAAGGTAATTTAAACGATCGCATTTTCTTCAACCCGCGGAGGCGGGTTTTGTTTGTGTAGACGCGGTTTCAACCGCCGGGTCTTATCTGCTAAAATAGACCCATAAAATATCAAAATATCAAAAATATGAACGAATCCCAAATACCCCAAATACCTTGGGTGCCCTTAAGCCGAGAAGCGCACAAACTATCAGTTACCGACAGATTAGCTCTAGTCAATGCGATTGTTGAGTCCATCAGACGGGAACTAAAACCCCCACAATCTTTACCAGATAACTTCGTGGAACCGATGACGGGGCTACCAAAAACTGATACACCACCCCCAACAAATGAAGTTAAAATTAGATTTGGGAACGATCGCAAAGGTGCGGCCAAGCGACTCAGAGGGCTAGCAAAAACCGATACGCCACCTCCAACAGATGCCGAAGTTGCAGCCATGTTAGAAGAACGTTTGGTGGAGAAATACCTAAAATGAAGGTATTAATAGACACCAACATTATCCTGGATAGTTTGCTAGAGCGAGAACCCTTTGTAGAGGATGCTGATGCTTTATTTGAGGCGATCGAAAATGAGGAAATAGATGGATATGTAACAGCAACAACCTTAACAAATATCTTCTACATTGTCAGAAGACAAACTCGCAGCCTCGATCGCGCTAGGCAAGCTATTTCTGAGACACTAGCATTAATGAAAGTATCAGCAGTCGATCGCGAAGTTTTGGAAATAGCATTTGCATCTAATTTAACCGATTTTGAAGATGCCGTACAGTTAGCTTGTGCGCTGTCAGATAACCTGGAGGCGATCGTCACCCGCGATGCAGGAGATTTCGTCGGTGCGACCTTACCAATTCTATCACCTAAAGAGTTATTAAAACGTTTGGAATAAGATTAGCAGGACTGACGCACTCCGACAAAGAAACCGGGTTTTTGGCCGAATCTACGCATCACAACGAAGAATTCTCGAAAAAACCCGGTTTCTGGCCACGCGTGCGTAAGTCCTAAACAGAACTTAACCTCCCAGCTTACCTTCCTGGCGGCGTACTGTCCGTTAGCGCAGCCCGCCCCTACGGGGGCTACGCCAACGAAGAGGATCGCACTTTCCGACGAATCAGCACACTCATCACCTGGCCAGCATTTGCCGCCCGCTGTACGGGACTCCAATCACCAACCTCAGCAAATCCCAGCCGATACAAAGTGAGAATCGTCTCCCGGACACCTTGGGGCGAACCCACAAGCGTTACCAGCAGCACATCCTGTTCCGATACCGCCGCTGAATCCGAATTTGGACAGTCGGATGAGTTTTCGTCGGGCACGAATTCCTGTGACATATTATGTTCTCCTGACTTTGGGTTTTCTAAGGAAACCCAAAAATCCAGCCGCCCCGCATTTCAACAGATAGCAGGGCGGCCACAGAGAGTGTTAAGATACTCCGTTAGCCTCCAGACTGCTGGTTTCAGTTTGGCGGTTATGCTGCTCATTGCTGTTAGCGCAGCTTTGGGCAGTGCAACTAGATTTTCGGGCGACGCGGGTTGCCTCCTGTGCAAGCAAAGCAACCTCTCACTTAAAAGCGTAGCCGCAGATGGGGCCCGCCGTCAACCAATTTGGGATTTTAGATTTACTCCTTACCAGCGTCAGTGGCTGGAAAGATGAGACGGCGGTTGAAACCGCGTCTACACAAACGATGTCCGCCTCCGCGGACTAAAGAAAATAATGTAATTTCAACGATCGTGTTTTCTTCAACCCGCGGAGGCGGGTTTTGTTTGTGTAGACGCGGTTTCAACCGCCGGGTCTAATTATTCTCCTCAACCCGCGGAGGCGGGTTTTGTTTGTGTCGCCGCGAATTCCATTCGCCCGGTCTGATTATTCTCCTCAACCCGCGGAGGCGGGTTTTGTTTGTGTCGCCGCGAATTCCATTCGCCCGGTCTTATCAGGGTTTCCCTACTCCGCGCTAACAGCCAAACCAGAAACCACAGGGGCGATCGCATTTAGCTTCAAAATAGGATGCTCACCTTCCACCTGACGGCAATTCCAGTCATTTCTAAACAGCAAAACCGGCCGGCCCCAACTATCTTTCACCGTCACAGTATTAAACAACCGTCCAACCTTAGCCAGCGCATCCCAACCGCCGTCAACCCAACGAGCTACACTATAAGGCAACATTTCGATCGCAGTTTCCACATTATATTCCGACTGCATTCGGAACTGCACCACCTCAAATTGCAACTGTCCCACAGCCGCCAAAATCGGATCCCGTTTCGACTCATCCACCGAATACATAATTTGCACAGCGCCCTCTTCCTGCAACTCCGAAACACCTTTGCGGAACTGCTTAAACTTAGAAGGATTCGGATTTCTCAAAACAGCAAAAAGTTCCGGCGAAAAACAGGGAATCCCTTCATATTCCAGCTTTTGACCAGTGTAAATAGTATCCCCGATCGCAAAAACCCCCGGATTGTTCAAACCGATCACATCGCCCGGATACGCAACCTCGATCGACTCCCGATCCTGAGCAAATAACTTTTGAGGCCTTGACAAACGCACCGTTTTACCAGTCCGAGCGTGAGTCACGTTCATGTCCTTTTCAAACTTACCCGTACAAACCCGAATAAACGCCACCCGATCGCGATGTCTCGGATCCATATTCGCTTGCAATTTAAACACAAACCCGGTAAAATCTTCGTAAGTTGGTGGCAAATCTCCGGCGGTGCTCTTGCGGGCGATCGGCTTCATCGCGTAATCTAAAAACGCATCCAAAAACAGTTCGACCCCAAAATTGCTCATCGCACTACCAAAGAAAACCGGAGTCATTTTCCCAGCGCGAACCAAGTCTAAATCGAGTTCAGTTCCTAACTCATCCAACAGTTCCAACTCTTCTTTGAGCTGATAGTAAAGGTCTTGTTCCAACAAATCCTCAATGCGCGGATCGCCCAATTCAACTACTGTATCAACAGCCGCGCGAGAACCGTGTTTAGTCCGCTCGAATAAGTGAATTTTGCGTCCTCTGCGATCGAAAACACCTTTAAAGCGATCGCCCGTACCGATCGGCCAATTCACCGCATAAGTCTGCAAGCCCAATTCCTTCTCAATTTCGTCCAACAAATCCAAAGGATCTCTGCTAGGGCGATCGAGCTTATTAAAGAAAGTAAAAATAGGCAAACTTCGCAGCTTACAAACTTCAAATAACTTCCGAGTTTGCGGTTCCAAACCCTTAGCAGCATCCTCAAGCATCACCGCATTATCAGCCGCCGCCAGAGTTCGATAAGTATCTTCGCTAAAATCTTGGTGTCCCGGAGTATCGAGCAGATTAATGTGATAATTTTGATATTCAAACTGCAAAACAGTAGAAGTAATCGAAATTCCCCGCTGCTGTTCCATCGCCATCCAGTCAGAGGTAGCGTGTCGCTGAGCCCGCCGCGCTTTTACAGAACCGGCTTCGTGAATTGCACCTCCGTAAAGCAGCAGCTTTTCTGTCAAAGTAGTTTTCCCCGCGTCAGGGTGCGAGATAATCGCAAAGTTGCGCCGGCGCTCAACGGCAGCTAGCAGTTCAGTTTCGAGTTCTGTTGTCATCACAAATTAGGTAGGGGAATCATCACCCGATCGCCATTATAGCCTGTGCTACAGTTGCTATTAAAGGTAAAATTATCACTAAAGTCAAGGAATAAAACTAATATGTACGACTCCGACAAGCGGAAGCTGCTATCACTGGTGTGTCACGGGGCAATTTTTTTCAGTACCTTAGTGTTCTCGATCGGAGCGCCGATCGCTGTATTGTTAGTATCAGATGACCCCGTTGTCAAAGAAAACGCCACAGAAGCCATCAATTTTCACCTGAATGTATGGCTGTACAGCACCGTGATTGTGGTGTTAACTGTCGTCACTTTTGGGCTTGCAGGCTTTATCCTCGTGCCGCTAGGTTATCTCCTGCACTGGGGACTGACAATCATGGCTATCCTCCACGTTTTACAAGATCCTAACCAACCTTACCGCTACCCTTTTATTTTCCGAATAGTTTAGACAGCAAATCGCTCTTCACCATCGATTTAAACAACCCGATTTCTTGTAGAAACCGGGTTTTTAATTGTTTGATAGAAGAAGGAAGAAGGAAGAAGGAAGAAGGAAGAAGGAAGAAGGAAGAAAAGAAACGGTTTTAGCTTAGCAATTCGTAAGGAAGAAAAGAAACGGTTTTAGCAATTCGTAAGGCGCAGTACGCATTTTACGGGAGAAAAATTTTGCCTACCTAATTGTCGCTCGAATAAAACACAATTCCCAATTCCCAATTCCCAATTCCCAATTCCCAATTCCCAATTCCCAACTTTCATCGCATTTCAGCAACTCTAGCAGTCTCTGTCGGTGGCATAACCGCTTCTTTAGCATTCAACTTGATATTCAACTCACGAATCCGGCGCGACAGCAAGCGAATAATATTAACAGCAATTCCCGGCGTTTCATCGATCGCATCATAGAGCTGCATTTGAGTCAGCATCAAACACTCCGATTGTTCCAGAGTAGAAATAGAAGCCGATCGAGGTTCCGCATCAAACAGCGACATTTCCCCGAAACAAGCCCCGGCTTTCAACTGTGCCAAATCCCGATCGCCTATATGCACCCGCACCGTACCCGATACCAAGATATAGAGCGATCGACCTTCCTGTCCTTCCGTAAAAATCCTATGCTTAGAAGGAAACGAAAGTTCATCCATCACCGATGCTAGACGCACGAGAAAATCATCCCGCAGTTCCTTAAAAATGGGAACTTCCCTGACAAACAATAGGCGTTCGACGCTGGTTAACATAATGCGATGCAGTGATTAATTTAAACTTTCAAAGGAGAAGAAAAAGGGGAGAGTGGGAGAGGGGGAGAGGGGGAGAGGGGGAGAGTGAGGAGTTGTTCTTGTTTTTTCTTTCTTCCCTCTTCCCTTTTCTTTCTTCCCTCTTCCCTTTTCTTTCTTCCCTCTTCCTTCTTCCTTCTTCCCTCTTCCTTCTTCCTTCAGAATGATAACTTTACCTTTTTGTGCTATTCCCCAACTCTGCCATCATCTCTTCAACTTGAGCTGATACCAAATTATCCGGGTCATTTTGCAGCCTCGGCAACAATTCGAGCAAAGCCCGCGGCGAAGCTATTTTCAAATAGGCTAACACTGCTTCGCGCACAAAGCCCGTCGGGTGTTGCAGACAGACAAGAGTTTGTTGGGCGGTAAGACTCCAACGCGCTTCCCTCGCCAAGTGAAAGCAGCAGGCTAAGGCCCAATCCGAAAGGAAATGGCGCAATTCTAGCAAGCGGCGCAAACGATCGCTAGGGGATAGAGGTTTGTACACCATCAATTCGGAGAGATTGCTCAACTTCTCTGTTTCTGAGTGCTGATCCAACAAATTAATCAGCGATCGCTTCTTAGCGATATCCACAGTATTGTCGAGAATTTCCAATCCCCTAGCCACCAAAGAAGGTTGGCCAGAAGCAATGTTGAAAGCAGCAGCTTGTACGGTGTCCAACGCATAAAGAAACTTCATCAGCAAAAAACATCGCTCCTTAGCATCAGCTTCCAGCCCAGCCAAAGCCCGCTGCAACAATTGAGCCGTATCGTTATCCTTCGCAGGTGCGGGGCTATTTACATCTCGCTCTGAGAAATTGCTGTAGGTTGTTACCCCAGACAAATCTACCAGAGCCGCATAAATTTGACCGATAAACATCAACTCCTGTTCGATGAGAGTTTCCAATCCGCTGCGGCCAATGCGGTCTAGAACCCCTTCTATCCCCGCTTCCGAGGGCATTTTCAATAGGATGCGGAGGATGTTGCGCCTGGTAGTTCCCCAAGCCGTCATCAAATTGCTGACTAAAATGTCGATCGCCTCCACAGTCCCAATTTGACCGAGAGCCGTCCAAGCTTGCAATCTGACCAAATCCGACTTGTGGATGTCCTCAGCCAAATAGACGAGCAAAGGAATCGCATCATTGTGAAGTTTGACGATCGCCTGCAAAGCGGCTTCCCTAGTCGATTTATAACCAAGTCCGCGCAGCAACGAAGGATAATATTCTTCCGAATGAGTAGAAGAAATCACGTCTAACAGAGCGCAGCGCACTCGCAGAGATTCATCTTGCAACAGATTGGGGATGTACAGCCGCAGTCCTTGCAAATAATCAGCCTCTCCTAGAGCCCGCGTTCCCATCACCCGTTCTCGTTCCAGCTTGTGGGTGAGCATTTGGCGCAGCGTATTAGTAGCTTCTGCCTTTTGCTGGCGATCGCCCCTTCTCATAATTAAAGCAGCCGCCGTACCTCGTACCACCGGATCGACGATCGGCTGCAAATAAGGCCGCAAGCTTTCGATATTCGGTTCAGCCTCCGTCAGCCAGATGTAGCGCAAAGCCAAGGCCAGCACCTCCGGCGGCAAAGATTGCTCCGAAAGCGCGCGGACAGCTTCTAAATATTCCGGGTTCGGATGTTGCAGCATTGTTTCCAAGCTCTGGCGCTGCAAAGCCGAAGGTAACACTTCCAGGATAGGTGCCAAAACTTCTCCGACATTTTTCGGGTCAATTTGCGTCAGCAGTTCTATGCAGGAGCGCTTTTCATCTTCGCCCCCCGGCTTTTCCAGAGTTTCCACCACTGCGCGCTTCAGAGCTTTCAGGTCAACGTCGGTGACACCCAAGCGCCCCCGTTCCGCGCTTTTGACCAACAAACCCACGTATTGAGAGCGGATCAGCCAGACTACAAACACCCACACCAAAGCTAAAAGTACGATCACGCCAATAAATATCAAACTTTGGTTGTCGTGAAATAGCTTGTCCTTTTCGTCTTGGTGGGGCAGTATCTTGTCTGTCACCCACAGCATAATCAGGATGCCAACTCCTGTCACTCCGCAGGACAGAGGTTCGCCCACACCGTTGACTAGAGTTTGAATACCCGATCGAATATTGTCAGGAATCGGTTGGAATAAAACCGGGCTGACAGTTTCCAACAGCGTGTAGTGCAGCAATTCGTCCAGAAATCTCAGCAATATCAGTCCGATGAACACAGACACTAGCTGGCCCAGAGATGCTCCTATGGTCAGCACGCCGAGGATGGCGATACCCGCGGGCAAAATCATCGCCGTCACAAACACACCGATTCGTTCCACCAAGCGACTGGAAGCGAACCACTGAGTCGCCACTTGAAACAGACCTTGTATACCTTCGTAAATCCCCAAAAAGCTAGCAATCCAGCTAGCTCCACTGGCACCGTCCGAAGGGTTTTGGTATTCTAGCTGGCTGTAAAATTGAAAATCTACCAACACATAGAGGACTTCTGCAAGGACGAAAAAACTGACTAGAGGTATGGCATATTTTTGCAGAGGGCCTGTAACTTTGCGGGCGGCAAATTCTTGTTGGTCGTCTTCGTCCTCGTCATCTGTCCAGTGAGCCGTTTCCGGGAATGCTTGGCGGTATTTTTCCGTGAGGTAGTACAGTAACAGCGAGCCTGTCGCCACCATTAACCCCGATATCAGAGTAACGTTTTTGAGTCCGACTACGTAGAGCAAAACCGGCAGAGAAAACCCGCTGACTACTCCAGCCACTAGATAACCACTACTGACTAGCGGATAGGTGCGCTTGATTTCTCTAATATTAAACAGTTGGTTGGAAGTAATGGAAGTATTCAGGTCATTGAGGACATAGCAAGCTTCCACCCACAGCCACATCAAAAAAATAGTAATAAAAGCGATGCTGATGCCAGCTATCTTAGTATTTTCGTAGCCGATGCCGAATCTAAACAAAAATAGCGGTACCGACATCATTGCCAGAACCACTACGACGGTGCGCCTTAGCGGCAGGATTTTTTGCAGCCACGAGTAGACAAATCCCAAACCAGAACCGATAAAGGCGCTGGCTATATAGATATAGGGCATTTTGTCGGCACCGAATTCGTCTAAAAACAGACCTACCGTGCTGAGTTCCAGCCAGATCAGCCCGACGGAGGTTAGAGTGTAGACGAGGAACATCAGTACGGTTCGCTCTACTTCTTCCGATCGCAGATTAAGCGATCGCAGCACTCCTTTTCCTGCTCCCGCCCAAGCGCTGATTTGAAAATTTTCCATGCTTCTGGTGCGTAGATATCCCGATTTGAGATTTGAGATTTGAGATTTGAGATTTGCTCCACAGATGCCATCTAGGAGCTGGAACTTTGGCGTTGCTCTGAGCTTGTCGAAGGGTCTAAAATTTTTGTTTTTACCCTCCACGACTATACTCGGAAACCTGTATCCGTTTTTGGGCGGGGTAATTAGTCATCAGTCACCAGTCTATTGACTGATGACTGATGACTGATGACTGATGACTAATCACTCATAACTATTTTTTCGGCGACAGCAGCATCATCATACTGCGGCCTTCTTTTTTCGGCGCTTGCTGCACCTCTGCGATTTCCTGTAAATCTGTGGCCATGCGCTTGAGCAAGTCCTCTGCTAGGTTACTGTGTTGGATTTCCCGACCTCTGAACATGATCGTGGCTTTTACTTTGTCCCCAGATTTGATAAAGCGGTCTGCTAGTTTGAGGCGCACTTGGTAGTCGTGTTCTTCAATTTTGTAGCGCATCTTCACTTCCTTCACGTCAGCAGTGTGTTGCTTCCGCTTGGCTTCTCGCGCTTTCTTTTCCTGCTCGAATTTGTACTTCCCGTAGTCCATGACGCGACATACAGGCGGGTCAGCTTTGTCACTGACAAGTACGAGGTCGAGTTCTTTTTCTTCTGCCAGACGCAGCGCTTCTGCGGGTGTCAATATCCCTAGTTGCGCGCCGTCGGTATCGATCACCCGGATTTTGGGGTATCGAATATTTTCGTTGATCTGGGGTAGGTTGCGATTTTGTCTTCTTTCAATCACAGGCATGAATTGTTTTACAAGCAGTAGTTTAATATTGAAGTTTCTTGATAGTTACAGGTTCGATCGACCAATATTTCAATTGTCCGAGCGAGCCATTTTGTAAGGTGTTGCCCTTACCGGACGTACTACCGCGCCCTCTCTCCCCTCCGCTCAAGCGTTAGGGAATATTTGGACGATCGTAAATGAATTCTTACAATACCTGTTATTCTACTCAGTCTGGCTAAGTTTCTGCGTAGTTTTATTTTAACTTCACACACGAGCGTCCGCCCCCGTGTCAGATTGATGACAAAACGGTCGAAAATTCCCGGTAAATCTTGAAAACTGAAGCAAAAAAGCTTTTATTACCGCATATAGCCCAGTCTGACAAGTCCCCGAAGTCCCCTGATTTGCCTTGTAGAATAGGTATAACCAAGTGTAAATTTATGTTGCGAGCTGAGGAAAAATTGACAAATTCTCTGCACTGGCACCAACGGGTGGGAACTCAACGAGACTGGGTGTGGCGGGGTTGGCAAACTCGCTACACTTATTTACGGCCAGCTTTGGGACAAAATCAAGGCGCGATCGCATTTCCCGATTCTGCGGACAAACCAATCACCTCCGCCACATCAAGCACCCCGATTATTTTACTGCACGGATTTGGAGCTTCGATCGGGCATTGGCGGCAAAATCTCACCCAACTCGCCGAAAACCATACAGTTTACGCCTTAGATTTGCTGGGGTTTGGCGCTTCCCAAAAAGCTCCCGTCAACTACGATGTGTCTTTGTGGGTCGATCAAGTTTATGATTTTTGGCTGACTTTTATCAAAGAGCCCGTAGTATTGGCAGGAAATTCGATCGGCTCCCTGATTTGTCTGGCCGCCGCCGCCGCTCACCCGGACATGGTGGCTGGTACGGTAATGATTAGCCTCCCAGACCCCTCTGTGCGAGCCGAGGCGGTGCCCGGATGGCTGTTACCGGCGATCGAAGCTGTGGAAAGCTGGTTTGTTTCCCCGCTCATCCTCAGACCTCTGTTTGCTTTAGTCCGCAAACCTGCCGTTGTCCGCCGCTGGGTTGGCTTTGCCTACGCCAACCCGGAAGCTATTACCGACGAATTAGTGGAAATTCTAGCAGGGCCTGCGGGCGATCGGGGAGCCGCCCGTGCCTTCTGCGCTGTATTCAAAGCTGTAGGAAGTGCACAAGTTGGCCCTGGTGTCAAGACTATACTGCGAAATTCCACAATCCCAATGCTGTTAATTTGGGGAAAACAAGACCGGATGATTCCCCCTCGCTTCGCCCGCCCCCACCAATTTGTCGAATGCAATCCCCAGTATGTAGAGTTAGTTGAATTAGACAATGCCGGCCACTGTCCCCAGGATGAATGCCCGGAACAAGTAAATCAAGCAATTTTGAACTGGATGAGCCGGAATTTTGCAGCTAGGGGCAAGAGTCAATTGCAGCGCTGTTGATTAGACACGGGCAGTGCGTTGCTAATTAACCAAAATAACTTGCAGGTATCGATCCCACTCAAAAATAAAGTTGTGATAATTCGATCGCACGCGGTGGTATGGTATTACAGAATTTCCCTTACTCGTTGACACAATCGCCAAGATAGTGTATCTTTTCTAACTGGTAGCATACATACAAGTTATAGCCTTTCTCAGAAAGATCAGGTACGCGAACGGGATATGGGATATGGGATATGGGATATGGGATATGGGATATGGCATACCTCACTTTTTTGAGAACCGCTATATGTAGTTAGTCGAAAAGCAAGTCATCAAACCAAATTACAGGTTTTATCGAGCAGCCCATCGACTGTTTTTACCGTCCCAAAAGCTTGACAACTGCCCTAACTATATTTGCCGCCAAAAATTTTATCCGCGTCATCAATCAACCAATGCTCTGGCTGTCCATCGTGCACTCAAAAAGAGTGTTAATAATGACAAAGCATTGCCCGCAAAGGTAACAGAAAAAACTCTCCGGTTACTGCTGACAGCATCGACTAGCGATCGTAGTGTCAGGAAAATCGCGATCGCCCTACTAATTTTCGATCATCGCCGAAAATTCATGAGTAAAAAAAAATCCAGAAAAAAAGAGAGCAGGGACGCTATGTAATTGTATTTAACTGTCAAGCTGTCAGCAAAAATGCTTGTCCCCCCAAAATATGCCAGTTTGTCGGAGACTAATATTTTGCATCCATCAAAAGTCAGCTAAATCTTGAAAATATGGATTGTTTTCAAGATCCGTTGTTAAGTTGTCGGTATGGTATAAAAAATTAGAACAAAACACAACAGTCAAGCGGATTATTACCCTTGCAGTAACGAGCTTCGCCAATATTAAATAGCGATGAAACCGCTCCCTTGAAGAACCTTCATTCAGTTGACAGTTGACAGTTGACAGTTGACAGCGACCTCTACTTAAAAGGAAGAGGAGTGGAGTAATGAATAGTTTTTTTTAAATTTCTCCCGATCAGGGTTCCGGCTTTAAACCAATTCTTTCTGGTAAAATTTGACCTTATAACTTGTACCTTTTAACTTCAAGAAAGACATTGTTTCTTACTCCTAAAAATAAATACCTTCGCTTGTGCCAACAATTTTTCAGTCAGCTTATAACCGATCGCCCCCAAATATACGGGCAAGTTTCAAAATGCCATGATTGGGCATTTTGTAGGCTGTTAACGCATAAATAAAGTCAATGAGAGCCAACAACTGACGGTCGGAAGTCCCCAGTCGGCTAATGGCTCACCGCTGAAAGCCGATCGGGCAAGCGGCACCCTTCCACCTTTTAGCAGTAACGCAAACGAGGAAAAAACTGTCGTGAAATTCCACTGGCTACTACCGAGTTTCTTAAGTGTATTTTTGCTCGCTGGAGCCGCCGAAGCAGCGAGACTGCAATCTTGGCGGTTTGATGCTTCAGAGAACCGGCTTTACATTAGAACAGAGGGGGGAGTTCAACCCAAAGCTCAACTGATTTTCAACCCCACGCGGTTGGTAATCGACTTACCGGGGACGAGTCTGGGCCGTTCTGCGGTCAGTCAACCGCTCTCAGGCGCGATCGAATCTGTGCGAGTAGGACAGTTTGACGACGATACCACCAGAATAGTCGTCGAACTCAGAGACGGATTTACCCTAGATCCGCAGCAAGTAAAATTCCGGGGAATTTCTCCGAGCGAGTGGACAGTAGATTTGCCAACGCCAGTGCAGGGAGCAACTCAAAATCCGATTTCAGAACCAGGGGGAGAAAGATTATCGGTTGAACCTTCAGCAACGGAAACCCAATCTGCTGAAGCGACTGTAGTTCAGAACGTTCAGGTGACGGCGGACGGTTTTTTAGTCCGCACTGCGGGCGGGCGCCCCCAAATTAATTTTCAACAAAGTCGGGCCGGGGACATCGCCACCCTCGATATTGAAGGAGCTACTTTAGCTCCGGGCGCGGGCGGCCAACAGCCTCAAACGAACGGCAAGTACGGAGTTGACAAGATTGAAGTCCGGCAACTGCCAACAGATCCGCCCGTTACCCGCGTGACTTTGCGGATGAAGAGTTCTAATACTCAGTGGCGCGCTTCTGTGAGCAATTCGGGCTCTGTTGTGCTATCGCCAGGAGGCACGAGGCCGCCAATCCTCACGGGCTCCCAACCTGTACCTGTTGGGAGACCAGCTCAAGCAAGTTTAGCGAGAGTTCAGTCCATTGATTTAGCCAGTAATGGCACGCAATTTGTGGTGAGAACTGATCGCCAAGTCTCCTATACCAGCGGGTGGGATCAGTCGTCGAAATCTTACTGGATTCGGCTCGCTTCTAGTTCTCTGACTGGGCAAATTCCTCAGCTTGATGGGAACAGTCCTGTATCGTTTACTGCCAGTCAGGAAGACGCGGAGACTGTGGTGATTTGGGTGCAGCCGCGATCGGGGGTACAGGTAGGCAGGGTGACGAGACCTAACCCGCAGTTACTGTCTTTGCAGTTGCGATCGAGTGCTAGCGCGCAGCCACCTGTGACTCGCGATCCCAATCCGCAGCCGTTGCCGAGAAGGACTATCGGAGCGGGTGATTTGCCCCAAGGTTCTAACCGCCGTTTCGTCGTAGCGATCGATCCAGGTCACGGCGGCCGCGATCCGGGTGCAGTCGGGATTCAAGGCATTCAGGAGAAAGAGATTGTTTTGGATATCTCGTATCAGGTGGCGAGGCTGCTGGAACAGCAGGGCGTGCAAGCGGTGATGACTCGGACTGACGACAGCGAAATCGACCTGGAACCGAGAGTTTCTTTGGCGGCACGGGTGAATGCTACTTTGTTTGTCAGCATTCACGCTAATGCGATTAATATGAGTCGGCCGGATATTAGCGGGATTGAGACTTATTATTTCGATAGCGGGCAAGATTTAGCTCGCGTGATTCACGCCAGTATTTTGGACGGGACGGGGGCGACTGACCGCCGGGTGCGGCAGGCGAGATTTTATGTTTTGAGGAAGAGTTCTATGCCTTCTGTGTTGTTGGAAGTCGGTTTTGTAACAGGTGCTGAGGATGCTGCTAGACTTTCCGATCCAGCTTACCGCAGTCAAATGGCCGCTTCGATCGCTCGCGGCATTTTACTTTATCTTCAACAAAGATAATGGGCATGGGCCAAACAGGGCATTGGCCAAACAGGGCATCGGGCATTGGTAATTGGTAATTGGGAATTGGTAATTGGGAATTGGTAATTGGGAATTGGTAACTAATGACAACAGACAACAGTCAACAGACAACAGTCAACAGACAACAGTCAACAGACAACAGTCAACAGACAACAGACAACAGACAACAGACAACAGACAACAGACAACAGACAACAGACAACAGTCAACAAAGAATCGGTATTTTTGACAGCGGTGTGGGCGGTTTGACTGTTTTGACGCAGTTATACAAACAATTGCCGAACGAATCAATACTTTATTTTGGAGATACGGCGAGGCTGCCTTACGGCACTCGGGCGGCGTCGGAAATTGTACATTTTGTCCGGGAAATTATGGCCTGGCTGGTGGAACAGGATGTGAAAATGGTGATTATGGCCTGCAACACCAGTTCTGCTTTGGCGATGGAGATGGTGCAGGCTGAGTTTGATATTCCGGTGCTGGGAGTAATTCTGCCGGGGGCGCAGGCTGCGGTGCAGCAAGGTAAGCGGATCGGAGTCATTGCAACTCCTGCTACTGCTGCTAGCAATGCTTATCGAAATGCGATTTTGGAAATGGACGATTCTTGCCGAGTATGGCAGGTTAGCTGTCCGGCTTTTGTGCCGCTGGTGGAGCAAAACCGGATTCACGATCCTTATACTTCTGAGGTGGCGCGAGAATATTTGGCTCCTTTGATTCAGCAGCGGATTGATACGCTGATTTACGGCTGTACTCATTATCCGCTGTTGGCTCCCGTGTTGCGATCGCTCTTGCCTGCTGGGGTAAATTTGATCGATCCTGCGGTGCGCGTGGTGGCTGCTGCGGCGAGAGAATTGGAGGTTTTGGGGCTGCGGAATGCTGGTGTGGCGCTGCCGACTCGTTTTTGTGTGAGTGGCCCTCCGCAGCAGTTTGCGGACTTGTCGGTGCAGTGGCTGGGCTGTACTCCTGCGGTTGAAAAAGTATCTCTGCCGGCCGTTGTACGTAGCGAAGCGGGGCGTAAGCCATCGCCCGTATCCCTGGAATCTGTCGAATAAGCCGGCCAATTTATCGATCGCACGGAGCGCGTTGCTTGCATTCGAGGATCGCACAAATATTACCCCCACATCCCAGACACTTAGGGATTTGGGGGTTTAATTATGGCGATCGAAGGTAGCAATCAATCTACGATCTGTAATAAAATGCAACAAAAGCTTTGATGAACAATGCAAATAACGTCCTATATCTGCTGGAGATCTTCAGCCTTGAACCATGTCAACCTATATATCGCAAGCAGTGTTACTTGTAGACGGCTATAACATGATTGGACTGTGGCCTCGACTCCGAGAGAAGCGCGATCGCGACGAACTCGAAACAGCTCGCCGTGAGTTAATTGAGGTTTTAGTTAACTACAGCGCCGTTCAAGATTTTGAGGCTCGACTCGTGTTTGACGCTCACTATCGAGATACTCCCAGCGTTAAAGAAATTATTACTAAAAATTTATCAGTGCACTACACTGACTTCGGTCAGACAGCAGATACTTATATTGAAAAGTCTTGTGCTAATTTGCGGTATGAGTTGCGATCGATCAAAGGTAAAGGGCGCATGATTGTCGCCACCTCAGACAGAGCGCAGCAATTGACAGTAGTCGGCTACGGCGCCGAATGGATGTCCGCCGAACAACTAGCGGCTGACGTAGAATCCACCGCCCGCCGCAGCGAGCGCCAGCACAAATCCCGCAAAAAAACTTCTAGTCGCTTTCTGGCCAGTTCCCTCGATCCAGAATCCCAGCAGCGCCTCGCCAGAATGAGAATGGGGCTGCATTAGCTGCCTAAACCCGCTTGGTGTATGAGAAAAAAAAAAGTTTGCAAAAGGCCTTGCCAAATCGAATCGGTTCAGCTACTATTAGTAAATGTGGGTGACAAAAACCACGCAATCCTCGGTAGCTCAGTGGCAGAGCGATCGGCTGTAATGAATGCAAGCCTTTGGTATTAACCAAAAGCCCTAGTGACATAGCAGCTTTATCCGGTAACGGGTACTGAAAAATCGGGTGAATTCAAGGAAACCGCAGCACTTCGGGTGGCGGCAATCTTGAGCCAAGTCTGGCGAAAGGCAGTGGTTTTGACCACAAGTAGCCATAAAGGTGCAGAGACTAGAGATGAGGAGCCTAACCAATAAATCTCACAGCGCCCGACATCCAGCGACAGATATTAAATCTGCGTTCTAGGGATGATGAAATAGTCCACGCCCTTCGGAAACGTTGGGATAAGTGTAACCGATTGGTCGTAGGTTCAAATCCTACCCGGGGAGTTAGTAAAAGTCTGAAGTTGGAATTTTCCAGCTTCAGATTTTTTTTGTGTTTAATTATGGTCATGAATCCCAAGCCGATTCTGGTCAGATTCAAAACATCCGTTGAGAATCCCCACGAATGCAAGACCAGCAAGAGATCAAACCTAAAATATCCTTGTGGGGAACTGCATTTGCGAAGCCCAAAGACCGTTCAACTCCCGAAACCATCTCTTTTCGATGCTTTCACGGAGTCTTTACAGAATTTCTGAAAAATAAAGTGAGATTTTGCATAAAACTACCGAGTCGGCCCCGATAGATAAGTATGAGGGACAGTTAGGCGGTTGGGTCGATCGCCCTTCAACTTCCAAAACCAACTCTTTCGGTACTTTCACGCAGTCTTTACAGAATTTCTGAAAAAAAATTGAAATTTTGCATAAAACTACCGAGTTAGCCCTGATAAGTAAATGTACGAGACAGTTAGGCAGTTGGGGCTATTTTTCGCACAACGAAGTCGATCGCGCAATCCCGCAGTCCGAAAGTCCGGGAGGTAATTAATTACCTACCGGGCTGGGGGGAAAGCGCATTATTCGATCGCCCTTCAACTCCCAAAATCCGCTTTTTGCAGTGCTTTCACGTAGTCTTTACAAAACTTTGCCAAAAAAAAGTTGAGTTTTGCATAAAACTACCGAGTCGGTCCTGATAGATAAGTATGAGGGACAGTTAGGCGGTTGGGGCGATCGCCCTTCAACTCCCAAAACCAACTTTTTTCAGTGCTTTCACGCAGTCTTTACAGAATTTCTCAAAATAAAGTGAAATTTTGCATAAAACTACCGAGTCAGCCCTGATAGATAAGTATGAGGGACAGTTAGGCGGTTGGGTCGATCGCCCTTCAACTCCCAAAACCAACTCTTTCGGTGCTTTCACGCAGTGTTTACAAAGCTTTACAAAAAAAACCGTAGAGTTTTGCATAAAACTACCGAGTTAGCCCTGATAGATAAATAAGGACTTACGCACCAAGCTCAAGAAACCGGGTTTTTCGCCGAATCTCCTGCTAACAGCGCATAATTTTCGCAAAAACCCGGTTTCTGGCCCCGCATAAATCCTGTGGCGCGATCGCCCTCACGGCCAATAGGGTCGATCGCCCGTCAACTCCCAAAACCAACTCTTTCGGTACTTTCACGCAGTCTTTACAAAGCTTTACAAAAAAAATCGTAGAGTTTTGCATAAAACTACCGAGTTAGCCCTGATATATAAATAAGGAGTTACGCACCAAGCTCAAGAAACCGGGTTTTTCGCCGAATCTCCCGCTAACAGCGCATAATTTCGCAAAAACCCGGTTTCTGGCCCCGCATAAATCCTGTGGCGCGATCGCCCTCACGGCCAATAGGGTCGATCGCCCTTCAACTCCCAAAACCAACTCTTTCGGTACTTTCACGCAGTCTTTACAAAGCTTTACAAAAAAAATCGTAGAGTTTTGCATAAAACTACCGAGTTAGTCCTGATATATAAATAAGGACTTACGCACCAAGCTCAAGAAACCGGGTTTTTCGCAGAATCTCCTGGTAACAGCGCATAATTTTCGCAAAAACCCGGTTTCTGGCATCGCATAAATCCTGTGGCGCGATCGCCCTCACGGCCTTTAGGGTCGATCGCCCTTCAACTCCCAAAACCGGCTCTTTCGGTACTTTCACGCAGTCTTTACAAAGCTTTACAAAAAAAACGTAGAGTTTTGCATAAAACTACCGAGTTAGTCCTGATATATAAGTAAGGACTTACGCACCAAGCTCAAGAAACCGGGTTTTTCGCAGAATCTCCTGCTAACAGCGAATAGTTTCGCAAAAACCCGGTTTCTGGCCCCGCATAAATCCTGTGGCGCGATCGACTTTATTAATTTCAGGGGTGCATTAATCTATGGATTTTGAATCGGGCTTTAGCGGTTGTTTGCGGTGTTGGCGGGCGATTCCCTGGGGGATAGCTTAGCTTCACAAAGTTTTTCACTATACCTTAACTGACTTGAAGGGCGATCGACCCTAATTTTCAGGCGAGCAAATTCGGTGAATGTGACACGTCTGTGCGTGTCGGCGGAGTCTTTTTGTCAATTTTCAGCACACATTGTATCTACCAAAAGAGGAACAGAATCATGGCTAACTCAGATGATATTAAGGCACTGCTAAGTGGCTCTTATTGGAGTAAATCTCAACTTAATTACAGTTTCCTTACTGAGGATTCTGCTAAACAGTACAAAAAAGAATTTGGATATGGAGGAGATATTAAGCCTTTGGAATCAGGAATTCAGGATAACATTCGAGACATTTTAAAAGATGTATATGGCTCGGTCATCCCGCTTGGATTTGAAAAAGTTACTGAGAAAGTAGAACCTGTTTTTGATTTATTAAATGGAACTTTTACTGGAAACTTTTATCCGAATAAAACGACTCAATACGGAGATTTACGTTTCATGTATTCGGATCATCCGGGAACTTCTGGTGGTGGTGAGGCTGCCTGGCCAACAAGTGATGTTGTCTTTTCAGGTGCTAAACCCGAAGTAGCTGGCGACGTATTTTTCAACGAGAACTTTAAATCAGAATATGTGAAAAAGGGAACTTTTGCGTATGAAACTCTAATCCATGAAATTGGTCACGCTATGGGGCTAAAACATCCTCATGATGGTGGTGCTTATAATTCACCAGAGCGACTCCCAGCCGACAAAGCGAACAACACTAATACTGTAATGACATACAACCGTACTAAGTATGCTGTATCTTTAATGCCCTATGACATTTTAGCACTGCAATCAATTTATGGCGCAAAAAACTACAATCAAGGAAACGATACCTATACATTTAAAAGTGATTTTTACAAAACAGATGAAAAAGAAGATGGAGAAGAAGTAAAGCGTACTATTTGGGACAGTGGTGGAACAGATACGCTAGATTTTTCAACTATTTTATCAGGTGATTATGTCTTCAATATGAATCCGGGTGGTATCCTTACTACCAGATCTGCCTATGGCGCAACATACAACCCATACGACGAAAATTTTGTCGATTCAGATGGCAAGAAAGGTGGTTGGGATCCTAGTAAAACAGAAACAAATGTTTCATATGCAATTGTACTTGCTTACACTCCCAATCAGGGGGGATTTGATGCAAGTATTGAGAACTTGACTGGATCTCAAGGCAATGACGAGATTATTGGTAACGATAAAGCAAATGAGATTCAAGGTAACGGGGGTAACGATACCGTATATGGTGGCCAAGGTTCAGATACAGTCGAAGGTGGATATGGCAATGACGATCTACGTGGTCAAGCAGGTTCAGATATTCTCAAAGGCGATGGTGGCGATGATACTCTCTACGGTGGTACAGAAGATGATTCTAGTGATTCTCTGTATGGCGGGGACAACAATGATGAACTGCATGGAGAACTCGGAAACGATTATCTAGAAGGAGGAAACGATCAAGATATTCTTTATGGCGATTCGGGAAATGACAAACTCAAAGGTGATGGAGGCGATGATACTCTTTACGGGGGGTCAGGTGACGACACCTTAGAAGGCGGTAGCGAAAATGATGATTTACGCGGTCAAGCAGGTTCAGATATTCTTAAAGGGGATGGTGGTAACGATACTCTCTATGGTGGTACAGAAGATGATTCTAGTGATTCTCTGTATGGCGGGGACAACAATGATGAACTGCATGGAGAACTCGGAAACGATTATTTAGAAGGGGGAAATGACCAAGATACTCTTTATGGCGATCAGGGAAATGATACTCTCAAAGGTGATGCAGGTAACGACACCCTCTACGGTAATGCAGGCGAAGATATCCTCGATGGTGGCATCGATAGCGACCTCCTCTACGGCAACGCCGGCAACGACATACTCTACGGCCGCGAAGGCGACGACTTCATCGACGGCGGCAGCGAAAACGACATACTCTACGGCAACGAAGGCAACGACCAACTCTACGGCCAATCCGGCAACGACTTCATCCAAGGCAACGCAGGTGAAGACTACGCCGAAGGTGGCAGCGGCCGCGACTTCATCCAAGGCAACGAAGGCGACGACATCCTCTACGGACAAGACGGCAGCGACACCATAGAAGGCAACGCAGACGATGACTTCATCGATGGCGGCAACGGCCAAGACTCGCTTTCCGGCAATACCGGAGATGACATAATTTACGGACAAGCCGGCAACGATGTCATCTCCGGTGACGAAAACAATGACTGGCTAGAAGGCGGCGACGGCCAAGACATCATTGATGGAGGTGCCGACGATGACGATATTTACGGACAAGCTGGCGAAGACTACCTTTTCGGCAGTCAAGGCCAAGACTACATCGATGGTGGCGACGGCAAAGATACTCTGTTTGGCGGCACCGACGATGACGTACTTTTAGGACAAGCCGGCGATGACACTCTCAACGGCAATGCTGGCAACGACGAACTTTACGGCGGCACCGGCAACGACTCGTTAATCGGAGAAATCGGCGATGACTTAATTGACGGCGGTGAAGGAATCGACCTGGTTAACTACATCAATTCTCCCAGCGGCGTTATCGTTAATATTGACGAAAGTAGCGACTACGAAAACAACACCAGTCAGCGTTTCAAACAATTTGTTAACGCAGCTAATCCCACCGAATACTACACAGAACTCGAACGGGATTTTGAAATTGCCGCCGGTACTGGTAAAGATGGTTTTGGCACTACCGATGCCCTCAGAAATCTCGAAGATATAATCGGTACTCGCTTTGAAGACATCTTGATTGGCAACGAAAAAGATAACCGAATTTGGGCATTAGAAGGCAACGATTTATTAATTGGCAATGCCGGCAATGACTCATTTTACGGCGGAGAAGGCATCGATATTCTCAGCTACCGCCGCGACCCCAACGGCGTTACTGTCAACTTACAAACAGGCGATGCTACCGACGGCTGGAAAGGCCAAGACCAAATTACTGGCATTGAAAACGTCGCTGGTTCTACTCACAACGATGATATTACTGGCGACGATCGCGTTAACGTTATCACTGGAGATGCTGGGGACGATCGCATCAACGGACTCGGAGGCGACGACAAACTCTACGGCGAATTCGGCAACGACGAAATTTACGGAGGCGACGGCGGCGACAGCATCTACGGCAACCAAGGCCGAGACACCCTTTACGGCGAAGCAGGCCGAGACTACATCCGAGGTGGCGATGCCGACGACCTAATCTACGCAGGTAGCGATGACGACACGGTAGCCGGAGACGCGGGCTACGGCAACGACACAATCTACGGCGAAACAGGCAACGACAGCCTCGAAGGCGGTGCCGGCAATGACTACATCTACGGCGGCGACGACAAAGACACAATCTACGGCGAAAGCGACAACGACAAACTCTACGGAGAAGGAGACACCGACCTCATATACGGCGGCACCGGCGACGACGAAATGTCCGGCGGCGACGACAAAGACACCCTCTACGGCGAAGCCGGCAACGACACCCTCAGCGGCGATGCAGGCGACGACATCCTAGACGCAGGCATCGGCAACGATTACCTCTACGGTGGCGACGGCAAAGACACCCTTGATGCAGGCGACGGCAACGACAACCTTTACGGCGGCGACGATGCCGACATCCTCCTAGGAAAAGAAGGCGACGACAACCTGTTTGGCGAAGCCGGCGACGACACCCTCGATGCAGCCGAAGGCAACGACAACCTCTACGGTGGCGACGGCAAAGACTTCCTGGATGCTGGCATTGGCAACGACCAACTCTGGGGAGGCCAAGACGATGACACCTTACTCGGCAAAGCCGGCGATGACAATCTGTTTGGCGAAGGTGGCAACGACAGCCTTGATGCAGCCGAAGGCAACGACAGTCTCTACGGCGGCGACGGCAAAGACATCCTCGATGCCGGAATCGGCAACGACTATCTCTGGGGAGGCCAAGATGATGACACGTTATTAGCCAAAGCTGGCGATGACTACCTCTACGGCGAAAACGGCAACGACTCACTCTTAGCGGCAGAAGGTAACGATTCCCTTTACGGTGGCGACGGCAAAGACATTCTCGATGCCGGAAGTGGCAATGACTATCTGTGGGGTGGTCAAGATGACGACACCTTGTTAGCCCAAACTGGCGATGACTACCTGTTTGGCGAAAACGGCAACGATAGCCTCCAAGCTGGCGATGGCAACGATTCCCTCTACGGCGACAACGGCAAAGACTTACTGGATGCTGGAAGTGGCAACGACTATCTCTGGGGTGGTCAAGACAATGACACCTTATTTGCCCAAGGTGGCGATGATTACCTCTACGGCGAAAACGGCGATGACATCCTGAATGCAGGCGATGGCAATGACAGTCTCTACGGCGGGAACGACAAAGACACCCTCGAAGGCCTAGCTGGCGATGACTTATTAGAGGGCGGTTCCGGCAATGACTCGCTGTTGGCGGGCGAAGGCAACGATACCCTTCTCGGTCAATCTGACAGCGACACCCTCTACGGAGGCGGTGGCGATGACATCCTCGAAGGCAACTCAGGAACAGACCGACTTTTCGGCGAACTAGGTAATGACTCCCTGGATGGTGGTAGCGAAAATGACACGCTTGAAGGCGGCGACGGTAACGACTTCCTAGATGGCGGCGAAAATAATGACAGTTTGTTCGGACAGGCTGGTGATGATACGGTTCTCGGCAGTCGCGGCGATGACATTGCCGACGGCGGTTTAGGGAATGATTTGCTACAGGGCAATGAAGGGCGCGATCGCCTCTACGGACAAGCTGGCCTCGATACAATCCTCGGTGGCGACGACAGCGACACCCTCTGGGGAGGCGATGACGGCGACAGCTTGCTAGGAGAATCCGGCCGCGATACCCTGTTCGGCGGCACCGGCGACGACGTTCTAGACGGCGGCGATGACAGCGACAGCCTGTACGGTGAAGCCGATAAAGACACCCTCTCCGGCGGTAGCGGTGACGACATGGTTGACGGCGGTACTGAGAACGATACTCTCTTCGGCAACGACGGCCGCGATAAATTGTACGGCCGCGCAGGCGATGATTTGTTAGAAGGCAATGCCGACAATGACGAACTCTGGGGCGGCGATGACAACGATACGCTGTTGGGACAAACCGGAGATGACATTCTCCGAGGTGAATCGGGCAACGACAGCCTGGATGGTGGCGAAGGGGACGATCGACTTTTCGGTCAAGCCGGTACTGACACCCTCTCCGGTGACAACGGAGACGACTACCTAGAAGGCAACGCAGGCGATGATAGCTTGAGTGGTGGTGAAGGGCGCGATCGCATTTACGGCAACGACGGCAACGATATCGCCACAGGCGACGGCGGCGACGATTACATCGACGGCGGCGCGAACAACGATACTTTGTCTGGTGGTGAAGGAGTCGATCAAATTTTCGGACAAGCGGGCAACGACAGCCTCGAAGGCAACGAAGACAACGACTTCATCGACGGCGGAACCGGCAGCGACACCCTGTGGGGTAACGACGGCGACGACGAAATCTACGGCCGCGAAGACCGAGATTCGATCGACGGCGGCCGCGGCAACGACGACATTTACGGCGGAGATGCAGCCGACACCATCTTCGGACAAACCGGCAACGACAACATCGATGGCGGTTCCGGCGGTGACTCGATTTCCGGCGGCGACGGCAACGACAACATTTGGGCGCAAGCAGGCGATGACTTCATCAACGGCGGCGCGGGCAACGACAACATTTGGGGTAACGAAGACGACGACACCATTCTCGGAGAAGCCGGCAACGACAAAATCGACGGCGGTTCCGGCTACGACAAAATTGATGGCGGCGCAGGTAACGACGAATTGTTCGGCGGTACCGGCAACGACCAATTAATCGGCGGCGCTGGCAACGACCAAATCGACGGCAGCATGGACGATGACAAACTCTTCGGCGGGGCCGGCAACGACTTAATGTTTGGCAGTCAAGGGCAAGACACGATGTTAGGCGAAGTCGGAGAAGACACCCTCTACGGCGGCGACGAAACTGACTTGATGGACGGCGGGGCCAGCAACGACTTGGTTGTCGGCGACTCCGGCGACGACACCATCACCGGCGATTCTGGCGACGACACCCTCGTCGGCGGCAGCGGCAACGACTGGATGGGAGGCGGCAACGGCGATGACTTGATGTTCGGCGAATGCGACGACGACACGATGCTGGGCGGCGCGGGTAAAGACACCCTTGACGGCGGTTGCGGCAACGACTTGCTAACCGGAGAAGCCGGCAGCGACAATCTGTTGGGCAACGAAGGCGATGACAGTCTCGATGGTGGCAGCAGCGATGACACCCTTGACGGCGGTAACGGCAACGACTTCTTAAATGGTGGCAGTGGCAATGACAGCCTGAACGGTAACGAAGGCGATGACAGTCTCTACGGTGGCGAAGGCAACAACATCCTCAAAGGTGGCAATGGCCAAGATACGCTGATTGGAGGCAGCAGTTCCGACATATTTGTGATATCACCAAATTCGGGACTGGATAACATTTTCTACTTCCAAGCCGATCGCGATTACCTCGGACTCGCACAGGATCTCACTTTTGACCAATTGCAAATCGTTCAAGGCTGTGAAAATTATACTAACGATGCCTTAATTAGCATCGCAGGCACCGGCGAACACTTAGCTTGGCTAAAAGATACTCAATTCAGTGCGATCGACAGTTCTCGCTTTATCTCCATCACTCCCGGAGGCCCGCTGCCCGCAGCTTTCAATACTCCCTCGACGATCGATGATTTAACCGGTGAACCTGTTGAGAGTGATGATGTTCTAAGTGCGATCGACAGCGGTTCTAGCACTGCCTTATTAAACACAACTGCTGCACCAATTAGTTTGTCAACCAGCACAACTACTGCACCAGCAAGTCTGATTCTGCAACCATTGACAACAGATACTAATCCAGCAACAGCAACTGCACCAATTAGTTTGTCAACCAGCACAACTGCTGCACCAGCAAGTCTGATTCTGCAACCATTGACAACAGATACTAATCCAGCAACAGCAACTGCACCAATTAGTTTGTCAACCAGCACGACTTCTGCACCAGCAAGTCTCTCCTTGGAACCATTAACAACACCGACTAATCCAGCTAGTTTGACAGCAACTCCTGCCAATACTATCGCCAACGATATCTTGCTGAATGGCGGTGCAATTCCCAGCATGATGACCTTTAGCGAAACCGATGATGACATCCTGATCTACGACACTAACAGCTTGTTGAACTCTCTAATCAGCGCTCAAACTCAGCCAATTATTCCTTTAAGCGGCACGATCGCTAGTAGTTCAATCTCCCCAATTCCGAATACTTTTGCCAGCGACAGCAGCCTCTTAATTACTCCGGCTGCAAGTCCCAGTAACCCACTAGCAAATAGCGATTTGAGTGGCACTTCTATCATGTAGTAATTGTAGATTTGATTGAGGGCGATCGAATATAAAAAAACTCGGTTTCTTTAAGGAACCGAGTTTTTTGCGTTTTTTGTTGTAATATCATATCAATTTCGGTAACACTCCTTATGATATAGAGGAGACGGCAGTGCCGTGTCCCTACCTCGATTTATTGTAGGGACACGGCACTGCCGTCTCCTAATTTCGGCTACTTACTTCACCGATAGACTTGCGGCGCTTCGTGTACATGGGCTTGTGCGACTGCCCGTGTCTCTCCCTATGTTTTGATGCTATCGCAAAGAAGCACGTATACTTTCAAGTTCATCATCCTGTAAGCACGTAATAAAAGAACGATGCTTTCGCGCATTTGGATGTGGAAGAAAAGCAAAAAATCTTTCATAGTCCCCGATTTTAATGGACTCGGATATCGAAACTGTTGAGGAAATATTGAATTGACATTGAATCGCTTGGCGCGCACGAGATCCTAAAACCACAATTACTTTTGCTTTTGATAGTTCTAAAGTCCTCAATAAATAGGCTTTTACGCATTGATCCTGAGCTTGTTCTACGCCAATTTCAGAATGGGATTTACAATGTACTATTTCGGTGAGAGCATAATCAATTCCTGGATTAACATCCCGTTGCAATAATTCAATCGCACGTTGACGGACTGCTGCCCAAAACTTAACAGCATGGCTATACGTCCCATCCTTCATCAAGGATTGTTTACCATTGATAATCCAATCCTTTTGCCCTCCTCCAAAACGATAATTAAAGTAATTGCTTATATCGTTATCTGACCAACGCCAAGTGGGGTAGACTTCATCAGAACCAATTGATGGATTTGAACTCAAAAAAAGAATAGGCGCTTGCTCGATCTGTCCACTCCAAGGTTCAGGTATTTGGAAATTGTTTAAATCGAGCGATTGTTGAGAATTAACTATGTCACGACAGGGATTATCTGTAGAAGGATTTTCTAGACACATCAGTGCATGAGGGCAGTGAGTAATTTCATGTAACAAATTTTTCTCAGACATTATTAAGGAGGTCTCAACTGAGATAGTTTTTCTTATTATAGAACCCATTTGAGTTCTATTTTGCGTAAATCTCAGAAACCGGGTTTCTCTATATATTTCGCGTCACCCAACCCAAAACTCGTAGAAACCCGGTTTCTCGGCCCTGTAAATCTCAAAAACTGGTTTATCTCTATATTTCTCGTCACCCAATCCAAAAACTCAAAGATGTCAAATGGCTTCTATAAGCAAGGGATGCAGCCGTTGAATTAGCTACAACTTTTAGTACATTCAAACCAGATATTCGACAATCTAACCTGTAAGAATCGTATATCTATGGCTGTAGATCGAAAACAATTTCTTCATATAATTGCTCGATCGGCAAACTTAGATTGATACTTTGAAACTCAACCATATCGCCCGATCGATAGCTAAGAATCACCCATTCACCAGCATCATTTTTATGATAAATATCGATCGCAATTTCATCAGAACTGACTAACACATAATCAACCAGATTCGGATTGCGGCGATACTTCTCAAACTTCTTCCCTCGATCGTAAGCTTCGGTGCTATTCGATAAAACCTCGACAATTAAACAGGGATAGGTAATATAGAGAGGATGCTCCCTATCTCGATCGTCACAAGTCACGCTTAGATCGGGATACGTATAGTTGGGTGTATTGAGAATGTTAACCTTTAAATCTGAATTAAAAACACGACAAGGATTTCCCCGTAAGTGCGATCTGATTAAACTACAAAAATTTAATTTAATCGCACTATGATTTTGAGTGCCACCACTCATCGCATAAACCCGACCATCGATCAGTTCGTGTCTTTCTAGCTGCTTTTCTTCCCAACTAAAATACTCTTCTGGTGTAAAAGAGCGATCGTTATCTTGTGCTGCTATCACAACCATAAACTCCCTAATCCAAAAGTAATAATATTAATTATACCTCTAAAAATTCAGCATTCACGAGTTCCCTCGCAGGCTTGATTCGATCGTCTCCTTGTCTGAGGATAAATGAAAATATTGGGGGTGTTAGCTTGTCGCATGGGGGCGATCGCTAGCATCTACTTATTCTACCAATTAGTCTGATAAATTGGCTCAGGATTTTCACAAGTAACTTTGCGATCGCGCATTAAACGTGATGCAAACCCACTCCGTAAATCACACCTCAACGACAATTTTCGACTGCCCCCTGACAGATAACCTAGCGGTCTAACGTTCCCCTTCAGCGGCGGCAAGTAACCTTGAACTCAGCACCAAAGACTTGTGCGCGTCCGTTGCAAGGCGATTGTTAGGTTGCCTAAACACCGCTTTAAGGGATTCATTTTTAGTCACTTTTATGGATTCGTTTTTAGTATTGATGCAATCTCAATCATTAATTTGTGACGACTTAGATCTTCTTTTATGTACTCAAGATTTGCAGACCAATTTAGGATAGCTAGAGTTTCTATTGATTGAGTTGAAGCCAACTCGTTGGTTGTCACAACTCGTCTGAGTGCCAGTAAAGCACTATACTGCCCGAAAGGCATCTCTTGAATACCAACTGCTCTCGAAAGTAGCAAATCTATATACTCGATTGACGGTTGCCATTCAAGATACTTATAAGCAGATAAACGCTCTCCTGCCTTGCAGCTATTCAGTCTATCCTGCACAGGGAAATTGACAGTTTTAGTAACTAATGACCACATTGTTGAGGAAATATCACTCATCAATGTTGTACGGTTAGCTCCAGAAGGCATTTCCTCTCTCACTCTGTCATAGTAAATAGCTAGCTGATCTATCCTTTGAAGGGCTTCCGCCGAATCAATATTGCTTGTAGCGTCAATGAGAGTTATAGCATCTTGATATCGTTTGTCGATCTGTTGATGCGTTTCTTGAGCATTTAGTCCCGCACTTGTAGCTCCAGGATTCCAGATTTGCTCTTCGTAGTTTTGTGATGCTTCTTGTACACCGTATCTTAATTTAATTCTAAGTAGATTGGTTTCAACCTCTTCAATACCCTGCTCGCGCAACCAGTTTAAAGAGCCTTGCAATTGTGGGAACTGAGTAATAAACCAGGGAACTAAAGCAGGAAGCCAAAAAAGAAAGACAAGAACTAAAGTTACTGATGTAACCTTCAACTCAACAGCAAAACTCCAAATATTGCTGTTAACCTTATCCGACTTAAGTGAAATATTTAATACACTTAATATTATTAGGGTAACAATACTAATCAAGTATTTATTTTTTAAAGAAGAAGAAAGTCCCGAACTAGCTTCATTCTGATCAACCCTTCGAGCGGAGGGGGAGTTTGTATTCATGGAAATTCACCTTGCATTATGCAAAATACAATTTTTTGACTGGGCATTCTTCTTGGCTTGGCGACGACGAGCCGCAATCCGTTTGGCAAGGTTAAGGGCAGGTTGATTGGTGATGGCTCGACCGGATTCGATCGCTTCTATTAGCTTTTTTGCTGCTTCGCCAACGACGGGCTGAGATTGGGTGTGAAGGGGATACTTCATGATGAACGATCTGGGGCACGTCAATTATAGCAAGTCTCTGTCACCAGCTACAGTAGCAGCTTAAATTAGGACTTACGCATGGATGCCCAGAAACCAAGTTTTTGCGAAAAGACTTCGTTGCAGTCCGCAGATTTGGTAAAAAACTCGGTTTCTTTGGTCTGAGTTACCCATGAATGACCAGAAACCGGGTTTTTTACCAAAAGACGCGTTGCAGTCCACAAATTCGGTAAAAACCCGGTTTCTTCGATCGGAGTTGATAAGTTATGTAATGAATCGAACCCAAATGTAAAATATTGTTATAAATTACTTGAGACCAGGAACTAAATCTCTATTATCACTGACTATAATTAGATAAAAAATAATTTCATAGGGAAAAATCCATGCAGAAACTAGCTCGATTTTTATTCACTACAGCTTTAACCCTAAGTATTTTGTGTTTTCCCACAGCCGCTTTCGCCAAAGCTAAAATTCAGATTGCCATCCTTTTAGATTCTAGTAATAGCATGGATGGACTGATTGACCAGACTCGCAATCAACTTTGGCAAATTGTGAATTTTTTAACTAAAGTCACCAAAGATGGCGAAGTGCCAGAGTTACAAGTCGCTCTCTACCATTATGGTAATGACAGCTTACCTTCTGAGGAAGGTTTTGTCAGATTGTTAACTGGATTTACTCCTGAATTAGATGTAGTTTCCGAAAAGCTATTTAGTATCAAAACTAATGGCGGCCAAGAATATGCTGGCTGGGTAATTCGCTCCGCCATGCAACAATTAAACTGGAGTAAAGATCCTGCTGATTTTCGCGTGATTTTTATTGCGGGTAATGAACCCTTCGATCAAGGCCCAATTGTTTGGACTCAATCTGTCAATCTTGCTGTGAAAGGAGATACTCTCGTTAATACTATTTACTGTGGTTCAGCAGAAAGTCAGGAGCGACAACTTTGGGCATCTGGAGCTACTGTAGCAAAAGGCAGTCACTTTAATATCAATCAAAATCAAGCAATTGTGGTAATTAAATCCCCTTTCGACGACCAGATTTCGACTTTGAATACTAAACTAAATCAAACCTACATTCCCTATGGTAGAGAAGGCAAAGTAGGACAACAGCGTCAAGCAGTTGAAGATAGTAATGCTGGCGGAAATTTGGTTATGCGTAGTAGCTCCAAAGCTTCTGAATACTATGATAATGCTTCTTGGGATTTGCTCGATGCTCTCGAAAACGGCAGAGTTACAATTGAGTCACTCTCCAATGATGCTTTGCCAGAAGTGATGCGTAGTATGGCTTTAGCCGAAAAAAAAGCATATGTAGCTGCTAAGAAAGCCGAAAGGGAGAGCATTAAAAAGACGATTCGCGAATTGTCTCAAAAGCGAAATGAATATGTTGAACAACAACGTAAAGCTAGTGCCAATAAAGGCGAGAATACGGTCGATAGCGTCATCATTCAAAGTCTCCGCCAACAATTAGCTGCTAAAGGATTTAAACTTCAGTAGTTACTGAAATACTCGAACAGATGAATGCAGATATAATTATATCTGCATTCATCCCTGTTCATCCGCTAACATCTGCGGATCTCAACTCCCAATCTCACTACTTAGCAGCAGGTAAAGACAACTGAGGCGAAGTTTTAGGATAAGCTGCACTCTCAGGAATTGCTGCCGGTTTCTCGGAAAGCAAAAACTCCCTAATTAACCTAGCAACTGCTCTTTGAGCTAAACCGCCTACGACTTGCTGGCCCATGTTCTGCACTTCTGGTTTTACTAATAACTGCGGAATTAGCTGCAATACTTTCATGCTGTCAAAACCCGGAGTTGATTGCAAAATATCCCAAATTCGCTTGATATGTTCCAAGTTTTGTTGTTCGGTTGGTGAAACAACGGGTAGACTCGCTTTGACTCCAAACCATTCGCCGACAACTGCTTTGGCATTATCAAAAGCTTTGCTGGAAAGTGTGTCGAGACTTTTTACCAATTCAACAACAATCCGATCGCGAATATAATCTCCTCTCTGAGAGAATAAATAATCTAGCGCTTGGTTGAGGATTTTGCTGACATCGTAATCGTCGCTTTCGCGGGCATTGTTCAGTAAGTTTTCTAAGCGGTTCCAGCGGAATTCGCCTTGTTTGAACAATAAATCTTGCAAAGATGCTCTCAATTCCGGTGCGGGGTCGCTCAACAGCCGTTTTGCTACGTAAGGATAGGCTTTGCTGAGCACTTTGAATTCTGGATCGACATTAATCGCAATCCCTTCTAGGGTGACGAGCGATCGAATAATCAAAGCATAGTAAGCTGGAACTCGGAAAGGATATTCGTACATCACCGCCGAAAGTTCGTCAGTAATGCTTTTGAAATTGAGTTCGGCAACGCTAGCACCCAAAGCATTGTTAAACACGCCGGCCAAAGCTGGAATAATTGGCGTTAAATCGGTGTCTGGCGTTAAAAACTCCAACTTGACGTAATCTTTTGCCAAACCTTCAAAGTCGCGGTTTACCAAATGCACCACAGCTTCCAACAAGCCGTACCGCTGATAAGGTTTTACTTCGCTCATCATCCCGAAATCGAGATAAGCCAAGTGACCGTCAGGAGTTGCCAAAAGATTGCCGGGATGCGGGTCTGCGTGAAAAAAACCGTGTTCTAGAAGCTGTCTGAGGGAACACTGCACCCCCACTTCAATTAAGTAAGGAGCGTCGATTCCTTGAGCCTTGACGGCTTCCAAATTAGTGAGTTTGACGCCGGTGATCCATTCCATTGTCAAGACGCGACGGCGGGTATATTCCCAGTAGATTTTGGGAACGTAAATATCCTTCAAATTCCCGTAAAGTTCGGCAAAGCGTTCGGCGTTTTGTCCTTCGTGGGTATAATCCATTTCTTCGTAAATGCGCTCGCCCAACTCGTCCATAATTCCTGCTAAATCGCTGCGAATTATTTTGAAGTTATTTTGTGCCCAAACTGCGACGCGCCGCAGGATATAAATATCTAAGCCGATGTTTTCGGCTAAACCCGGTCGCTGTACTTTGATGGCGACGATTTCCCCTGTTTTGAGTTTCCCTTTGTAGACTTGTCCGAGGGATGCTGCTGCGATCGGATCTGCGGTGATTTCGGCGTAAATTTCGTTGGGGGGTGCGCCCAATTCTTCTTGTATAAATTGATATGCTACTTCGTTGGGAAATGCTGGCAATTGGTCTTGCAGCGTTGTTAGTTCTTCTAAATATGCGGGGGGTACTAAGTCGGGGCGGGTGGAGAGTGCTTGTCCGATTTTGATGAAAGCTGGGCCGAGTTGGCTGAGAATGTCTCGCAGGCGGGCGGCGCGGCGCTTTTGGTTGGCTGCGGTGCGCCCTCTTTTTTTGTCCCACCACAAACTGAGGGCAAAGCTAAAAAATGTCCAAACAACACTCGACAGCCGTCCCCAGACTTGCAGGGGACGATCGCGATACTGGGCTGCGATCGCCACTGGATCGTAGCGCACGGCTTCTCCTGCCAACTCGTAAGCGATATCTTTGGCTGATTTGAGCGGTTCGGGAGTCACCGCCACTGTCTCTAGTTCTACTTGTATTGCTTGCAGGGGAACGGTTTCTACCTCTTGGAGATTGCCGAGTGCAGTGTGAGTCCCTGAATTTGAGTAAGTTAGCGGGGTGGCTGGCGATACTGTCTTGACATCCATAAACTCAGACCTAGTGTGAAGCATTGTAAACTAATTGTAACAATTTGTCGCCTTCTCACCACTGCTTTTAGATAGAGAAAACCGAATTCATTAGTCATTAGTCATTGGTCATTGGTCATTAGTCATTCCGGTTCTGAGGAGTCGATCGCGAATGCCTGAAAGTTGTGATTTTGTACTGACGGGCGATCGAGGTTGGGGCATTTCAGTATTGGGCCAGTTCGCTAAGTCGTGACAGGGACAGGACTCCGGCGGCATTCCGTTTTCGTGAAAGACTACGGGCATGGCGCAGCGGGCGCAGGGACTGATTTCCCATCCTGATGTCAGTAGTTCGGCAATTGTTTCGTTTGTGCATTCCAGGTAGCAGTCTCCGCTGTCGGGGGAGATGATTTTTTGCCAGCAGTCTTCAAATTCGTTGCTGTAGCGATCGCCCGCAATTACCGATTTTGGTAGCAGCGCTGCGGAACCGTTGCGAATTAATACTTTTTTGCCTAACTGAAACCAGTAAGCAATATATTTTCTCACTTCATTATTGGATGCCATAACTTTTAGTCAATCCTGCAATTGATTAGCAATTTTAGACTTTAAACTTTAAACCTACACTCTATCCAAAAAGACATTTTATATTTTACATATTTTCAAAACTTGGCTATTTTCCGTGTCCAATTGTGGTGTGGGTTTCCCAATAGAGTAGTTCCTTGGAGTAATTTATGTAAGTTTTGAGTTTTCAATCTTGGTTAGAATTATACCTAATTTTTAGCTAAAATTGTCTACCGGGAAACCTGGATTTTTTCTCAGAAAGTCGATCGCACTTCCGGCTGATTAATTCTTGGCTAGTGGCAGTCGCGTACCCAAAGTGCTGAGATTCAAGGCGTAACCTCCGGTAGCGAGATAAACAGCATCGGCGATCGCCCCAATGTGCCGCACGAGAGTGCCGAGGCGATCGCGAAACAGCCGCCCCGCCGGATAAGCAGGCACAACACCCCATCCGGTTTCTTCTCCTACAAAAATTACATCGGCCGCCGTTGACTTCAAACTAGCGAGCAAATCTTGCTGCGTAGTCGCCCAAACTGCCGCTTCTTGTTCCAAAAGATTTGCTGTCCAAGTTCCCAGGGAATCAATTAATAAGCAATCCGACGGTTGGCCGGCGCGCACAACTGTCGGTAATTCGATCGGCACTTCGAGAGTTTTCCAATTAACTGGACGGCGATTTCGGTGCTGTTCGAGGCGACGAACCCACTCCAAATCCGCTTCATCAACCAAGCCGGTAGCCACATAGATTACTTGTTTTCCAGAACCCTCAGCCAGAGTTTCCGCCCATTCACTTTTGCCACTGCGGGCCGGCCCAGTTACTAAGATTATTTTAGTCATTTATGGTTGGTTATTGGTTGTTGGTTATTGGTTGTTGGTTATTGGTTGTTGGTTATTGGTTGTTGGTTATTGGTTATTGGTTATTTGATTGCCAATTATGTTAAGGCGATAATAGCATTAATGGGACAATATAGCGGTTCTCAAAAAAGTGAGGTATGCCATATCCCCGATGCCATATCCCCGATGCCATATCCCCGATGCCATATCCCCGATGCCATATCCCCGATGCGTACCTGATCTTTCTGAGAAAGGCTATATCAGAGTCAGTCGATCGAGCTTCCAAGCATAGCCGTTTTCTTTTCAAGTGAGGTACTACTAATTCGCAATTCAGGTAGAAGAAGCAAGAATCTGAAACTATTCCCAATGCTCAATGCCCAATGCCTCCGCTTCGCTTCGCCCAATGCCATGTTTGGCCAATGCCCAATGCCCAGTATTTCCCAAGCTGTTATTTATGCCAAAGCATCCTCAGATATCAGCGATTATTTGCACCCACAATCGCGCCGCCTATTTAGCTGGGGCGATCGACAGCTTGCTGGTACAGGATTTTCCCGACAACTTTGAAGTAGTAATAGTCGATAACGGTTCTAGCGATTATGCGACTGCCGAAAGTTCCATTTCGCGCACCCGTGAGGTGGTAGAAGCGAGACTAGGCGATCGACGGCTCAAGTACGTATGGGAACCCGAAATCGGTCTGTCAGTAGCCCGGAACACTGGCGCAAAGGCAGCTCGTAGCCAAATATTGGCTTATCTCGATGACGACGCTATTGCTGAGTCGAATTGGCTCAGGGTGCTGCACGCGGCTTATCAAAGCAATCAAAAACTAGCCATAGCCGGCGGCAAAGTTAACTTGCTGTGGCCTGCTGGAGTCTCCCCGCCAGACTGGCTGTCGCCCGGATTGGCCCAGAATTTGGGAGTTTACGATTTAGGCGATACTTGCGTGTATGTAACTGCTGCCGGTTTGACTCCCAGGGGTGTAAACTACTCAATCCGGCGCGCTTTTCTCGAACAAATTGGCGGCTTCGATGTCAAACTCGGTAGAGTCGGCAAAAAGTTGCTGTCAAATGAAGAATTGCGCGCCACAGAATTAGCATTAGAGTTAGGTTGGCAAGTAATTTATCTGCCGTCCGCGTTGGTGATGCACAATGTTGCCCCAGAACGGCTCAACAAAGCTTGGTTTCTAGAGCGCGGTTGGTGGCAAGGCATCAGCGAGTGCTATCGGGAACAATTGTGCGATCGAGCGGGTATTGCTCAGCTTGGACGGGGCGGTGAAAGAATACTGAGGGGTGTCTACAAATCTTTGAAATACATCAGAGATCCAGGGCTGCGCTTTGAAAATTTCGTTTTTGCTTGGGGTCAAATCGGTTATTTGAGTGCAGCCCTCCGCGGCCTGATTTTTCTACCGAAATCGACCAGCAGGCATTAGGCTATAAGCAATATCCCTCACTGTTCCAGTCGTCGGCTCAACTGTGCCGATCGCACTTCATCCACAATAACTCGACCGCATTCAGATTCAAGCACTCGATTATGACATCTAGTTCATCCAAGATTCCGGTTTCAGTTCTCATTCCGGCCAAAGACGAAGAACTTAATCTACCTGCGTGTCTGGCCAGCATTGCCAGGGCGGATGAAGTTTTTCTGGTAGATTCCCAAAGCAGCGATCGCACCGTAGAAATTGCCATCAGCAGTGGTGCAAAAGTAGTGCAATTCTACTTCGACAACCGCTGGCCAAAAAAGAAAAACTGGTCTTTGGACAACCTACCCTTTCGCAACGAATGGGTATTAATTGTCGATTGCGACGAGCGCATTCCGCCGGAACTTTGGGACGAAATCGCGCAGGCGATCGAAGACCCCAATTTTGACGGCTACTACCTCAACCGCAAAGTCTTCTTTTTAGGTCAATGGCTGCGTTACGGCGGTCGATATCCCGACTGGAATTTGCGTTTGTTCAAGCATCAAAAAGGCCGTTACGAAAATCTCGGCACTGAATCCGTCCCCAATACTGGCGACAATGAAGTTCACGAACACGTCATTTTAGGTGGTCAAGTCGGCTACTTAAAAAATGACATGATCCACGAGGATTACCGCGATTTATTTCACTGGATAGAACGGCACAACCGCTATTCTAATTGGGAAGCTCGCGTTTATTACAATATTATTGAAGGGCGCGACGACAGCGGCACTATTGGTGCTCACTTATTTGGAGATGCCGTACAGCGGAAGCGATTTCTCAAAAAAGTTTGGGTGCGGCTGCCTTTTAAACCACTGCTCAGATTTATTTTATTTTACTTCATTCAGTTAGGCTTTTTGGATGGAAAAGCTGGCTATATTTATGCAAGACTATTGAGTCAGTACGAGTATCAAATTAATGCAAAACTTTACGAGTTGCGTTGTTGTGGCGGTCAGTTGAATGTGGCAGAACCTGAAGCTCCTATATCGCCGCCTGTAGCGATCAATCAGGAGATGGAAGAAGAAGACCGAGCAGTTGAAACCGCGTCTATAAAAACAAAACCCGCCGACGCGGGTTGAAGATCGAGCAGTAAAAATTACTTTATTTCTTCAGTCGGATTGAAGTGTACTTCGTTTCAGTAAACCTGGTCTCAACCACCGTCTTGTTTTTATTTAATAAGTTCTTCTAGTGAGGGAAAAAGTAATTTTTCGGCGCTGATTTTTTCGCAATCGCAAGGCTGTTGAATGGCGGCAATAGCAGAGACATTACCTAACAGTAAACGGATGCTTTCAATTAATAGTGGTAGAGTTAATAAAACGATCGCCCCAGACACCAGCAAGCTAATCAAGCCGTCGGCCCAATTCCAGTGCAGCCAAGCCACGGCGATGGCTGCGACAATTACCCCAACCGAGGAACAAATGTCCGCAACTGCGTGCAGAAAGGCGCTTTTAAGGTTGAGGTCGCCGTGACAGCAAGAATGCAGACAAAAAGCATTAATTGAGTTGATGCTTAAACCGACTATGGCGGTAATTAACATCGGGAGTCCTTCTACTTCGGGAGTTGGGGACAGCAATCGGTCGATCGACTCTACTGCAATCCACAGGGCGATCGCCACTAAACTGATACTATTAACTAAGGCAGCAATGATTTCTGGGCGATCGGGAATTGGCGATTGTGCGATCGTACAATCTACGGATTTACTTTTGCGTTTGACTGAGGAGTACCAAGTCGCTGTCAAAGTTATTGCTAAAGCTGCTACATCTGAAAAAACGTGACCCGCATCTGCTAATAGGGACAAACTATGAGAATTAAGTGCGGCGATTAACTCTGCTACAAAAAAGCTGCTAAGCAGTACCAATGCTGTTTGTAAAAGTCGAATTTTGCCAATTCTGGGATTTATATTCTCGCATTGTGCGATATCCTTGGCGTTTTTCGAGTCAAAATTGTCCCTAACTAGAAATGTCATGCAGCAGTCCTTAAGGTTAAACTCGATTTTAAATTAAATAATAAATTAACTATCAGTGACCGATTATATACCAAATACGAACCAAGATCAGGAAAATTTGATCGCAAATTCCCCAAATTCTCAAATAAACGATCGTCCAATTAGCGACAATCACGCAAATACTTTGACAGGCGAATCTTTAGTTGATTTGCGCCGCTACGATCAATCAAAGTTCGATCGCGGAAGGCCTGGTTGGCTAATTTTGCTGTGGTGGTTCGTCCAGGCGATCGCCTTTCCCCTCACTCCACACCCTTGTAATAGCATCAGGAGCGGGCTGTTGCGGTTATTTGGAGCAAAAATAGGTCGAGGTGCGGTAATTCGCCCCACGGCTCGTTTTACCTATCCGTGGAAAATTGAAATCGGAGACTACAGTTGGATCGGCGACGATGTTGTATTGTACAGTTTGGAGCGAATTGCGATCGGTAAACACTGCGTCATTTCCCAAAAAAGTTACCTTTGCACCGGCACCCACGACCCTCAAGACCCAGCCTTTGGCTTAATTACAGCATCTGTGATCATTAATCATGGCGTTTGGATTGCCGCCGACTGCTTCATTGGCCCCGGTGTCGAAATCGGTGCCAACGCTTTAATTGGAGCTCGCAGCAGCGTCTTTAAAAATATGCCCGCAGGCTTTGTTTGTACGGGTAATCCCTGTCGTCCCCGCTATCAGCGAGAAATTAACCAAAGTTCGTAAGAGACATTGCACCGGAAACTAAGCAACTTGACCAACTTGTTGCCGAATTGGAATTTCAATGACAAATTCTACCCCCTTTCCTACTAATACAGGTTTACAGTATAATCTTCCCCCATGCTTTTCAACGATAATTTGGTAACTGATAGATAACCCCAATCCAGTTCCTTTACCGATAGGTTTAGTGGTAAAAAAGGGGTCAAATAGCTTTGGTTCTATGGTTTCGCAAACTCCCCGACCGTTGTCACTAATATTAATAGCAACCCAATTTTCGTCAATTACTTTTGTACAAATCTGAATGCGGTTCGGGTGTTGTTTGATTTCTGCAAAGGAACGCTGCTGATTAGATTCATCCAAAGCATCAATGGCATTTGAAAGAACATTCATGAACACTTGATTGAGTTGTCCGGCATGGCATTCTACTGGTGGAAGCTGACTGTACTCTTTTATTAGTTCTATTTCAGGATGCTCTGGTTTTGCTTTTAAACGATGATGCAGAATCGTGAGTGTACTATCAATTCCTTCATGGATATTTACTGCTTTCACCTCTGCTTCATCCACACGAGAAAAGATTCGCATAGACTTGACAATCTCCTCAATGCGTTGCGTTCCTAAGTTGATTGATTTAAGAACTTTGATAAAATCTTCCTCCAAAAAGTCCAGTTCTACTTCATCCATTGCTGATTGAATCCGAGGAGTTGGATTTGGATAATCTTCTTGATACAGGTGTAAAACTTTTAATAAGTTTTCCGCGTATTCTTGGGCATAACCCAGATTGCCAGATATGAAATTTATAGGGTTGTTTATTTCATGAGCAATCCCAGCCGCCATTTGCCCTAAGCCGGACATTTTCTCGCTTTGGATTAACTTAAGTTGCATTTGTTGTGAATCTTCATAGGCTTGGCTGACTTCTAAAACTTTTTGCTCCAATAAGGTATTTTTTTCTTCTAATTTATCAGCTAGAACATAAAGCTTTAAATGCAGCTTGACGCGAGCTAATACTTCCTCCTGTTGGAAGGGTTTGGTAATATAATCTACAGCCCCAAGCTTAAAGCCCTCAACTTTATTAGCCGTATCCGAGAGAGCTGTCATAAATATAATGGGAATCTGTTTAGTTTCTGGATTAGCCTGTAATCGACGACAGGTTTCAAATCCATCAATTTCTGGCATCATGACATCTAGCAAGATTAGATCCGGTAGAGCATATTTGACCCGATCTAGTGCCATTTTTCCAGATTTCGCGACCCGAACTTCAAATCCTTCCTGACTTAAGGCATCAGATAAGACACCCAAGTTGGCTGAATTATCATCAACTATAAGAATCGTACCATTGGCTTGAATTGTTGAATTCATAGACCTTACTTGTAGGAGTGAATAAACGTTAAAATCTCTTCGTCTTGAAAGTCCTTTGCCATCTGATGCAATTTTTTAGCAAAGGGAATGTATTTGGGATCTATTTCTTCAAGTAATACCGCCTGTTTAACTATTTCTAGGAAATTGCCTTTCATCGCCAGCTCGTATAGGATTTCCATTTCTGTAGCAGGCGGGGAAATTAGCTCAGTGGTGTCTGAGGCGATCGCCAGTGGAGCTTCATTGGCTTCGTAAACCCATTCCAAATCAAGATACTTTTGCAATTTTTCCAGGAGTTCCGTGGCTTGAACAGGTTTGGGAATAAAGGTGTTGCCTCCTGCTTCTAAACTTCTGTATTGATCGGTTTCAAATACGCTGGCAGAAGAGACAATAATCACGATGTCTTTGAAATTTTCCGAGTCTCGAACCCGCTTAATCAGCTCGTAGCCATCTAGTTCGGGCATTAATAGGTCGGTAACGATTAAATCGGGCTGCACCTCTACAATTTTTTCCCAGCCTTCTTGCCCATCGTTGGCTTCAGACACCTCAAAGCCGATCGGACTAAGCAAATTGCTAATTACTGAACGGTTAGCCCATTTGTCATCGATCACCACAATTTTAGGTTGGCGGTCTTTGATGCCGATTATCTGCCCGCGATGGTCGATTTGAGACGTTTTCACCCATTCCTCGGCTTGATACAGATCGACATCAAACCAGAAAATACTGCCAACATTCATCTCACTTTGAACCTGAATGGTACTACCCATTAATTCTACAATCCTTTTGCTAATTGCCAATCCCAGCCCCGTGCCTTCCGTCTGCCGTCTGCGATCTCCTACCTGCTCGAAGGGCTGAAAGATAGCTTGGAGTTGATCTTGGGCAATGCCGGTACCTGTATCGCGTATTTCAAAGCGAATTTTTTCTTCTGTGGCAAAACTGACTATAAAAGTGACAGTGCCCTCATCCGTAAATTTAATAGCGTTGCTTAAAAGATTAATTAACACTTGTCGCAAGCGTTTTTCATCTGCACGAATGCCGATCGGGAGTTCGGGACTTGATGGAAAATGGAAGTCAATTCCCTTAATTTCAGCTCGGATGCGACACATCTCTGCTACACCTTGCAGGAAGGCTGGGAAATGAAAATCGGTGGGCTGGAGTTCCACTTTCTGTGCTTCAATCTTCGACAAATCGAGAATGTCATTGATTAAGGTTAATAAATGGGAACCGCACTGATAAATGACATCAATGCGCGATCGCTCTTCTTCATTCAAGACTTTGGAACGCTGAAGAATCTGCGCGTATCCCATGATGCCATTCAGGGGAGTCCGCAATTCGTGGCTCATGTTAGCAAGGAATTCACTTTTTGCCCGATTAGCTGCTTCTGCGGCTTCCTTGGCTTTTGCCATTAGGAATTCTGCTTGTTTGCGATCGTGGATATCGGTGCAAGTGCCAACCCACTCGCGAATGCTGCCATCTTCATTCAGAATGGGTACCCCTCTAACTTGAAAATAACGATAGTTTCCATCTGCTCCCCGAATCCGATATTCTATGTCATACAGGCTTTTCGTTTGCACTGCTTCCATCCACACCTGAGCCGTTCGTTCGCGATCGTCCGAGTGAATTGTATCTAACCAGCCCAAACCAACCACCTCAGCTACGGTTTGTCCAGTATAAGCTCTCCAAGTTGGTAAATCGGGCGATCGCCCTTCAGAATCGGCTGTCCAGACAATTTGGGACGTGGCAAGGATTAGCGATCGATAGCGTTCTTCGCTTTGTTTTATAGCATCTTCTGCTTGTTTGCGATCGTGGATATCGATGCAAGTGCCAACCCACTCCCGGATGCTGCCATCTTCATTCAGAATTGGCACACCTCTACATTGAAAATAACGATAGTTTCTATCCGCCCCTCGGATTCGATATTCTATGTCATACAGGCTTTTAGTTCGCAATGCTTCCATCCAGACTTGAACCGTTCGTTCGCGATCGTCCGGGTGCATTACATCTAACCAGCCAGAACCAGCCACTTCCGCTTCGGTTTGTCCAGTATAAGCTCTCCAACTCTGTAAATCAGTGCCTTGCCCCTCAGCATCCGTCGCCCAGACAATTTGAGATGTGGCAGCGATGAGCGATCGATAACGTTCTTCACTTTGTTTTAGAGCATCTTCGGCTTGTTTGCGATCGGTAATATCTCGTGTTGTGGCGATGATGCCGAGGATATTGCCATTAGTATCCCGCCAAGGAGATTTTGTAGTGAAAAAAGTCGCGGTTTTTTCACCGCCAGAGACATCTTCCTCGTAACTCTCAGTGATTCCTGCTGCCATGATTTGGCGCTCTTTTGCCATCATTTCATGGGCAGTGTCAGGCGGCAGTAATTCCAAATCATTCTTGCCGATGATTTCCTCAATTGGCTTGCCTAGGAAGTTTGCCAAAGTGGAGTTGATGGCAACATAACGCCCTTCCCGATCTTTAACAACAATTATGTCTGGCGTACTTTCCAAAATAGAGTTTAGCAGTGCGTTACGATCGCGCAGTGCAGCCTCCTGTTCGCGCAGCTCTTCTTCAGCTTTTTTGCGATCGCGAATATCCCGCACAATAGTGGAAATAAACTCGACTTCGCCCGCTTCCGTTTTGTGAACGATCAAAACCTGGGAGACTGGAATTTCTTGCCCATCGCGTGACAATAATAGAGTTTCACCAGCCCAGCTACCCTCTCGTAAAGCGGTGGAAAAGGCTTCGTCGTGAAATTTTGCCGTTACCGAGGGAGCTAACACAGAATCTAGACTAAACGGCGATCGTGCTTCCTCTGGAGACATCCCCAGCATTTCCTGTCCGGCTTGGTTGAGATAGACGTTATGCCCAGCCGCATCACAAACTCCTACTAAGTCGGAAGTTGCTTCCAAAATTGCCGTAAGTCGTGCCTGCTTTTGTTCTGCCCGCTTGCGATCGCTAATTTCAATCACAATGACACCCACACCAAAAACCCTGCCATTTTCATCCACCAAAGGATAGTAAGATGTTTCCCAGTAGCGGAGGATGCCTGGTTGTTTCGGCGTTTCACCCGCTACTTCATAGTCGAGAATTGGCTTGCCCGTATCCAGAATCCCTTGCAGCATTGGTTCCAGAGTCGGAGCCAAGTCGGGCAGCATTTCACCCAGCGACCTACCAATATGGTCTGCCACAGGAATGCCATTGATCTGGGCCAGAACTTCGTTAATTGAGACGTACCGAAGTTGGCTGTCATAAATCATCATTCCGGCGTTGGCACCTGCAAAAAAAGCCTCGAAGTGAGCCTGTCGCAATACCTCTGCTGTTGTGTTCTCTTGCTGTGGCGGTTGGGTTTTGTCTGGTGGGAATTTGCTCATGTTGGCTCGTGCATTTCAGCTTTTATTCTACAACTTGTGTCCAATTGGGCGATCGCAAGGTTTTCATTCCCTCCTATTTGGGTACTGAAGAAAACGTTCAGTAGGGCGATCGTTAGGCTTTCAATCTGCGATATTCTGTATCCCTTGCGACACTATTTCCCTTAATTCTTCGGATGTATCGCCAAGTATTTCTATTTCTCATCAATTCTATTCCTAATCAATCCTATCGGTAGAACATTAGTGACAACATCAGCTAGGGAAGCGTTTGTCAATCAGCAATTATGCTCATAATTTACTCAGATTGGGCGGGGGGAAACTAAGATTTGGGCGATCGGGCAATTCTGGCGATCGGCATATTTATGCCCACCCACCCCCAAATCGCCAATTTTCTACTCCTAAACAAGCAGTATTTTAAGTAAAATTACGGATTGACAAATGTGATTGAGTTATAGTTTTTCCCCCATGTCGGTAGAATGTCAAGTATTCTTGGAACGTTATCAATTTTAGCTATATCCGTTAAATTTTCACTTAAATAGACACAAAACAGACGCAACTAGCAGAGTAATAGCAATATCTCTCCCACCAGTTAAACTCATTGTAATACTTGGATATTTGACTTGTCCACTTAAAGAGTCATTGCATAACCCCTGCTTAAATTGATAACGGGACTTCAAAAAAAAATTAGTGGAGATTATGATAAAATCCAATAAAATTAATGTTGACTAAAGTTAGTAGAGTGATATCTTTAGCAGTAGATGAGTCTGCTCTCGGATCGCGAAAAAGTGGCACACTAACCGCAGGCCTGCGAAGACCAGGTATAGCAGTTGACAGTTGACAGTTGACAGTTGACAATTGACAGTTTTTAGACGGGCATCAAACCGTTGATGCTACAAGGGTCATGGATCTATTCATGAGCTTATTTCTGTCCTTACCAATGTTGGGGTTGCTATATCTAAAAAATTGGCAATAGGGAGAACTGCGTAGTATGAGGAACCACATCTCTATGTAACGAATTCACTTTTTTTACCCTAAAAATAGGTTAAAATTTATGATTACGAGTTCAGTATTTTATTTTTACATTGGGTACTGAGGACTTGATTTTTTACCAGAAAGAATTGGTTTAAAGCCGGAACCCTTCTAGGGAGAAATTAAAAGAAGAATATTTATTACTCCAATCCTCTTCCTTCCATATAGAGGTCGCTATCAACTGTCAACTGTCAACTGTTAACTGAATACTCCCCTTCAAAAATGACCACACAAAAAACTTTAGTGCCTGAATTTGAATTGTATACAATACAAGAAGAAGTATTGACACAGGTCTCGAAAATATTTACCGCTACCCTATTTAAAATAGGTGAAAATCCTGTATCCTTGCAGTCCCTGGTGGAACTGATTGTATTGTTTATGGCTATCCTTGTGATAGCACGATTTTTTACAAACTTTCTCAAGGAACGCTTGTTAGTCAGACTAGGAATTGACGAGGGAAATCGGGAAGCGATCGCAGTAATTATTGGGTATTTAATAGTAGCTTTGGGTGTGATAGTCGCCATCCAAAGCATCGGATTCAACCTCGCTTCTTTTGCAGTAGTTGCGGGGGGATTGGGAGTCGGAATTGGCTTCGGAATCCAAGATTTAACAACTAATTTCGTCAGTGGCTTAACGCTGCTTTTAGACAGGCCTGTGAAAGTCGGAGACTTTGTGGAATTAGAAGGATTAATGGGAATCGTCAAAAAAATCTCGATTCGATCGACCATCATCCAAACCACTGAGGACTCCAGCGTCATAGTTCCCAACAGCAAAATGATTAGCAACAAAATTGTTAACTGGAGTTACGAAAACTCGCTACTCTGTTTGCGAGTTCCCGTAGAAGTAGCCGAGAATAGTAACCCGCTGTTAGTGACAGAAACTCTGTTAAATATTGCTTACGCAGAAGCGGGAGTTTTATACGAACCGCATCCGAAAGTATTGTTTGTCGAGTTTGGTGATGATAGTTTTAAATTTGAACTTTTAGTTTGGACGGACAGGCCGACTGAAAGAGAAGTAATTAAAAGTTCTTTGAATTTTGCAATTGAATACAATTTTCGCCAGCAAAAAATCGAATTTCCGTTCAATGACAGAGAAATTTATTTGCAAAACCCCGAAGTTCTGTTATCAATCTTCAACAAAAAAGAAACTGCAATTGACCTCCCGAACAGTTACTATAAAAATGAGCAAAAACAGCCAATTTTTGCAGAGAAACTGCAAAAGCCATCGTCCCTTAGCTGTTTGCTGCGAGAGGTGGAATACTTTGAAAATCTGACTGATCTTGAATTGCGGCAATTGATTGAAGTTGGATACCGCAAACGGCTGCGATCGCAAGAATATTTGTTTCACGAAAACGACCCCGGAGATGCTTTTTACATGATTCTTTCAGGTTCAGTAGAAGTTTTTGTAGAAGCTATTGACAAACATCTGAATAACCTCGGTACTGGTCAGTTTTTAGGGGAACTTTCTTTGATGTTGGGAATCCCCAGAACTGCTTCGGTAAGAGCTTTGGAAGAAACAATTTTGTTTGCGATTAATAAAGAAGGTTTCCAAAAAGTTTTAACGGAACGACCGGATTTATCGGAGCAGATTATTCAAGAAATAGTCAAACACAAAGAAGAGTTAAGCGAGAGACAGCAGCAACTTCGAGAAATGGAATTAGTAGATGCAGATGAAGATAATGAAAATCCTGTAGAATGGGTGAGGGAACGGCTGAAAAAATTATTTAATATTTGAAATAATTTATATGACGCGATTCATTCACGATCTATTTGCCAAAGAATACCTGGAGGAATTTCTCTCGCCGATCGGAACTGTCGATATCGGCAAAGATGTGAGTTCCGAAGTCCGAGAAATTGATGTTTATTTCACTCCCGGCACCGCCATCCCTGAATACTCGGAAACGCTGGGTTGCTGGGTAAAATGGCAAGCACGACGGCAATGTTTGAACCTTTTCGGAATCCGGCAAGTGTCACCGAAATTTGTAGCTGTCTGGGCAAATTATTGGACGTGCGCGGCGAATTGGAACGAAAATTCAGACGAGAAAATACTCGGTATGATGACGATCAATTGCCGAGGCTGTGGATTCTGATGCCCACAGCATCGAAAGCTGTGGTAGATAGTTTTAATGCGATACCGGATACTGAGAATTGGTTGCCGGAAATCTATTTTTTGGGGGCATCGTTACGCACTGCGATTGTGGCGATTCACCAGTTGCCGGAAACTCCCGAAACCCTGTGGTTGAGGATTTTAGGCAAAGGGGGAGTGCAGCAGCGTGCCATCGCCCAATTGACGGCTTTAGCTGTGGACGATCCGTTACGGATTATTGCGCTAGAATTACTTTATCGGCTACAGTCAAATTTAGCTAAACAGACGGGAATCCCCACACTATATCGCTTCGATTAGTGTGGGATGAAAGACGCGGTGAGGCGAGGATTCCACCTGTCAACCCACTCAAAACTATGTTTTGACCGATGACGGGTGGATGACGAGGCGAACAAATTATTTTATTCGACTTTTTTCAACCATTTCTGTCGACCGTTGAGATTTGGCAATA